>CAKTBG010000021.1 GCA_934533135.1 uncultured Faecalibacterium sp. | reverse complement strand
CCCCTTAAGGGGCTTTGCTAGTATTATGCCCTTCTAGGGCTTACTCAAGCCACCGGCTCAGCCGGTGGTTTTGACTGCTCATTCGGTAAAGTAATCGGCGTATTCCCCGGTCAGCTTGGAGCCAAGCCGCCGGATGCCGCCGTAGAGATGCCGCTCGACCAGCGGCTCAAAGGCGGCCAGATCGCACCGCTCGATGGCGTCGATCAGGTTGTGGTGGTCGGCAATGACCTCGGCCAGACCGCCGCTGGTGATGGTGTCCAGCATCCGGAAACGGCTGTAATCGGCGTGGGCATTTTGAAGCGTCCGCCAGAGATACATCTTGTCCATCGCGGCAAACCATGTTTCGTGAAGCAGGCGGTCGGCCTCGTAAAGCTTGTTGAAATCGGGGGTTTCGGCGTGCGCCAGCGCATCGTAAGCCTCGGCCCGCTGGTGGATCTGTGCCCGCTGCTCCGGGGTGCAGCGGGGCGCAAAATCCCGCAGGATCTTCGCTTCCACCGCCGTCCGCTCGTAGATCAGCTCATCCACGATGTCACGGTTCAGCCGGGTGATGGTCGTTCCCTTGTAGGGCACAATCTTCACCAGCCCGTTCTCCTGCAAACGCTGCAAGACAACCCGGATCATGGAGCGCGGCGCACCGAACCGGGTGCAAAGCGGATTTTCGCTCAGCAGCGCACCGGGGCGCAGCGTCAGATCAATGATCTCCCGCTCCAGCACCGCATAGATCTCCGCATCGGTTTTGTATTGATTCTCCATAGTTCTTTCCCTGATATCATGTTGGCCGAAACAGCAAGGCCCGGCATTGGATGCCCGATTGAGCTTTGTGCAGTCTGCTTGGACTTTCCCGATATGCCAATGGCTCAACGGGTTGCGGCACCCAGCATCCACTGCGTGCCTTGGGCGGCACTTGTGTCTTGCTGGCCGCGGCCCCAACAGCTCCTCCCTGTTTCCGCCGCAGGCGGCGGTCGTCGCCGTTGCCCTTTGGGGGAGCTGTCGAGCGAATGCGAGACTGAGAGGGCAAGGATGCTAAAAGTGCCAGAAATCCCCTTCCGGAATCGCTGCTTCAAACTCCATCCTCTCCCCGCTCACCGGATGCCGGAACGCAAGCCCGCAGCTTTGCAGTGCGATGCTGCCCTTCACCCGGCTGCCGTATTTGCCGTCGCCCAGCAGCGGATGCTTCCGGGAAGCAAACTGCACCCGGATCTGATGCGTCCGCCCGGTGTGCAGCGTGATCTCGGCAAGGCTCCGGGTCTGGTCGGCGGAGAGGGCGGCAATGCGGTATTCCAGCACCGCTTCCCGCACCCCTTTCCGGGGGCGGCGCACCGGGAATACCCGCCCTTTCCGGCTGTCCTTGAAGAGAAGATCCCGCAGGACGCCCGCAGCCGGAAGATCCTCATCCGGCACACCGGCGATCACAGCCCGGTATCTCTTGACAAAAACCGGGCTTGGGGCAGCCGTTCCGTCCGGTTCCGCCCGGCCGTCCAGCACCGCATACGCCTGCTGGCTCTGGGTCACCTGCCGGCTCAGCTCCGCAGCGGCCGCAGGCGTTTTGGCGCAGACCATCAGACCCGAAACGCCGGTGTCCAGCCGGTGAATCACCCCCACATAAGCGTCCGGATCTCCCCAGAGCTCCCGCAGTCTGGCCGGGAGTTCCCCCTCGCTGGACAGACCGGCCGGTTTGTTCAGGACGACGAGGGCTTCGTCTTCGTATACGATCACAGCTTGCCCTCGGCGATCAGAGCCTTGAGCTTCAGGATCCCGGCGATGGTCTTGCCGTCCTTGATCTCGCCGCTCATGACCATGGCATACGCCTTGTCCAGCGGCACCCGGTCGGGCGTCAGGAATTCGTCGGCGTCAAGGTGCATCCGGGTCTCGTGCAGGCCGGTGGCGACCCAGGTGTAGATCACCTCGGTATCATAGCCCACGGTCGGGTAGAACTCGCCCAGCGAGGTGTAGGCGTCGGCGGTCAGGCCGCACTCCTCTTCCAGCTCCCGCTTGGCGGCTTCAAAGGGGTCTTCGCCTTTTTCCAGCTTGCCCGCAGGCAGCTCCCACAATTCCTGCTGCATGGCATAGCGGAACTGCCGCACCATACAGATGGTGCCGTCCTCAAAGTAGGGCAGGATGCAGGCACCGCCGTGGTGATGCACCACCTCGCGGGTGGCGGTCTTGCCGTTTTCCAGCAGGGCGGTGTCCTTGGTCAGGGTAATGACACGCCCCTCAAACAGCACCTCGCTGGTCAGAGTTTTTTCGTAATGTACAGCTGCATCCATGGTCGTTTTCGTCCTTTCCATCCGGTTGATCGGCATAGCTTCAGTTTACGGCATTCTGTGTACAAATGTCAATTCTAAATTAAGGATAAATTAAGAAAAAACAGGGGAAAACGTTCCATACCGCCCAAACAGCAGAGAAAAATTTTACAAAATACACAAGCGTAAAAAACCGCCAAAAAAATTTGGCAAATTTTGTTGCGTTTTGCTAGGGGGTTTGCATTTACAACCCGGACGGAATTTGTTATCATATTATATGAGCAATAGTGCCTTTTAGGGGATCTCCGGCCCCGCGGGAGCTATTGCCCCGCGCAAAAGGTACCAAATTCTGAACAATGGAGGAAGAAAAATGCCTAGAGCAAAGCAAACCATGGATGGCAATACCGCTGCCGCCCATGTAGCGTATGCCTACACGGACGTAGCTGCCATCTACCCCATTACCCCGTCTTCTCCGATGGCCGACTCTGTGGACCAGTGGTCTGCAGCCGGTCAGAAGAACATCTTCGGCAATCAGGTCAAGGTCGTCGAGATGGAGTCTGAAGCCGGTGCAGCCGGTGCAGTTCACGGCTCTCTGGGTGCAGGTGCTGTTACCACCACCTTCACCGCATCGCAGGGCCTGCTGCTGATGATCCCCAATATGTACAAGATCGCTGCGGAGCAGCTGCCCTGCGTCTTCGACGTTTCGGCTCGTACCGTTGCTACCCAGTCTCTGAACATCTTCGGTGATCACAGCGACGTTATGGCCTGCCGTCAGACCGGTTTTGCCATGCTGGTCGAGAGCAGCGTGCAGGAAGTCATGGATCTGTCCCCTGTCGCACATCTGTGCGCCATCGAGGGCAAGGTTCCCTTCCTGAACTTCTTCGATGGCTTCCGTACTTCTCACGAGTACCAGAAGATCGAGAAGTGGGACTACGCTGATCTGAAGGAAATGTGCAACATGGAGGCTGTTGAGGAGTTCCGCAAGAAGGCTCTGAACCCCGAGAGCCCCAAGATGCGCGGTTCCCACGAGAACGGCGACGTGTTCTTCCAGCACCGCGAGGCCTGCAACAGCGTTTACGACGCTCTGCCGGCTGTTGTTGAGAAGTACATGGCCAAGATCAACGAGAAGCTGGGCACCAACTACGATCTGTTCAACTACTACGGCGCAGCCGATGCTGACCGTGTGATCGTGGCTATGGGCTCCATCTGCGACGTTGCTGACGAGGTCATCGACTACCTGAACGCCAAGGGCGAGAAGGTCGGTATCGTCAAGGTCCGCCTGTACCGTCCCTGGGTGTCCTCCGCTCTGCTGAAGGTCCTGCCCAAGACCGCCAAGAAGGTGGCTGTGCTGGACCGCACCAAGGAGCCCGGCTCTCTGGGCGAGCCCCTGTATCTGGATGTTGCCGCTACCCTGCGTGAGGCTGGCCTGAACGATGTCGTTCTGACCGGCGGCCGCTACGGTCTGGGCAGCAAGGATACCCCGCCGTCCTCCATCTTCGCTCTGTTCAAGGAGCTGGAGAAGGATCAGCCCAAGGAGCGTTTCACCCTGGGCATCACCGATGACGTCACCTTCCTGTCTCTGCCGGAAGTCAAGCCCGCTCCCATCACCGCAGCTGCTGGCACCAAGGAGTGCAAGTTCTGGGGTCTGGGCGGCGACGGTACTGTCGGCGCAAACAAGAACTCCGTCAAGATCATCGGCGACCATACTGATAAGTATGTTCAGGCATACTTCCAGTATGACTCCAAGAAGACCGGCGGCGTGACCATCAGCCACCTGCGTTTCGGCGACAAGCCCATCCGCAGCCCCTACTACATCAACCAGGCTGACTTCGTGGCCTGCCACAACCCCGCTTACATCCACATGGGCATGAAGATGGTTCAGGATGTCAAGCCCGGCGGCGTGTTCATGATCAACTGCCAGTGGAGCGATGAGGAGCTGGGCCAGCACCTGAACGCTGAGGCCAAGAAGTACATCGCAGACAACAACATCCAGCTGTACACCATCAACGCCATCGACAAGGCCATCGAGATCGGTATGGGCAAGCGCACCAATACCATCCTGCAGTCTGCTTTCTTCAAGCTGGCAGACGTTATGCCCATCGAGGACGCTGTCAACTTCATGAAGCAGGCAGCTCAGAAGAGCTACGGCAAGAAGGGTCAGGACGTTGTCGAGATGAACTGGAAGGCCATCGACGCTGGTGTTGACGCGATCCACAAGGTCGATGTCCCCGCATCCTGGTCCAACCCCGAAGCAGATCCCGCTCCCAAGGCTCTCACCGGCCGTCCGGAGCTGGTCAAGCAGATCCGCGACGTCATGGAGCCCATCGCTCGTATGGACGGCGACAGCCTGCCTGTTTCTGCCTTCACCGCCAATGCAAACGGCGAGTGGGAGCAGGGTGCTTCTGCATACGAGAAGCGCGGCACCGCTGTGAACGTTCCGGAGTGGGATGCTTCCAAGTGCGTTGGCTGCAACCAGTGCGCATTCGTGTGCTCTCATGCAACCATCCGTCCCTTCCAGCTGACCGCTGACGAGCTGGCAGCTGCTCCCGCACAGACCAAGAGCCGCGACAACAAGCCTGCCAACGAGTACAAGTTCGTTATGGCTGTGTCTCCTCTGGACTGCATGGGCTGCGGCGAGTGCGTCACCGTCTGCCCGACCAAGGCAATCGCCATGGTCCCGCAGGACAGCCAGGCCGACCAGCAGGCAGTCTTCGACTACTGCGTCGCCAACATCTCCAAGAAGCCCAGCAAGTTTGCGGATGATACCGTCATCGGTTCTCAGTTCAACCAGCCGCTGCTCGAGTTCTCCGGCTCCTGCGCAGGCTGCGCTGAGACTTCCTATGCACGTCTGATCACCCAGCTGTTCGGCGAGAAGATGTACATCTCCAACGCTACCGGCTGCTCCTCCATCTGGGGCGGCACCGCTTCCATCTCTCCGTACACCGTCAACAAGGACAGCGGCCATGGTCCTGCATGGTGCAACTCCCTGTTCGAGGACAACGCTGAGCATGGTCTGGGCCTGTATCTGGGCCAGAAGACCGTCCGTGAGAACCTGATCAAGGAGATCACCGAGGTCGCTACCTCCGAGAAGGCTTCCGCTGAGCTGAAGGCAGCTTACGAGAAGTTCATGGAGACCAAGAACAACACCAAGGCAAACGACGAGCCCGCAAAGGCTCTGATCGCAGAGCTGGAGAAGGCTGCTGCCGCCGGCTGCGAGAAGTCTGCTGAGATCCTGAAGAGCAAAGAGTTCATCGCCAAGAAGTCCGTCTGGATCTTCGGCGGCGACGGCTGGGCATACGACATCGGCTTCGGCGGTCTGGATCACGTTCTGGCTTCCGGCGAGGATGTCAATGTCATGGTCTTCGATACCGAGATGTACTCCAACACCGGTGGACAGGCATCCAAGGCTTCCAACATCGGTGAAGTCTGCCAGTTCGCTGCTGCTGGTAAGGAGATCAGCAAGAAGAGCCTGTCCGAGATCGCAATGACCTACGGTTACATCTATGTTGCTCAGATCGCTCTGGGCGCAAACATGAACCAGGCTGTCAAGGCGATCGCTGAGGCTGAGGCTTATCCCGGCCCGTCTCTGATCATTGGCTATGCACCCTGCGAGCTGCACGGCGTCAAGGGCGGCATGACCAACTGCCAGAACGAGATGAAGAAGGCTGTCGAGGCTGGTTACTGGAACCTGTTCACCTTCAACCCGGCAAACAAGGCTCAGGGCAAGAATCCGTTCACCCTGACCTCCAAGGCTGTGGACAACGAGAAGTATCAGGCTCTGCTGGCCAACGAGACCCGTTACAGCCGTCTGACTCGTGCATTCCCCGAGCGTGCAAAGACCCTGTTCGAGCGCAACCAGCAGGTTGCAAACGACCGTTACGAGCATCTGACTCGTCTGGTCGAGCTGTACAAGTAATCTCGATCCCTGATTTGCAGCGGGTGGGCTCTGCAGCGGCACCGAGCCGCAAGGCAGCTGCTCCGCACTGGCGGTTACTGCGCAACGCAGCAGTGCGAAACTGTGGATTCCCCCGCCGAAAAGCAGGCTGAGATCCCGTACACCGAACGGTTTTTCGCATCCATGATTTCCATCCCATGCCGGTGTCCTGTTCGCGACAGCACAAAGGCGTGGATCGAAATACCAAAGCACCCGTGAGGGTCCTTGAGAGCACATCTCGCGTGTGTCAGGAGCATAAGGTCTGGTTGCAGATACCTTGCTCCGCCTGAGGCATAAGACCTGCATGGCAGGGATCTTGCCCCAGTGAAAAACAGAATCCTGTTTTTGCCGCCCCGCTCACGGAAAACCGTGTCCGGGGCGGTTTTTTGTGCAAAAAAGGACGGACAGCCGAATCGTTCCGACTGTCCGCCCTTTTTAAGTGTCTTTTTAAGTGTCGCTGTAATGTCCGAAACAGGAGGCAATGATGATATTGCCATCCTGCTCTTTGTAGACGATGCGATGGGTGTCGTCGATTCGCCGACTCCACCATCCGCTCAAATCACCTTTCAGAGGCTCGGGTTTTCCGATGCCCTCATAGGAGTTTCGCTGGATGTCCTTTAATAACTGGTTGATCCGCTTCAGCAGCTTTTTGTCGCGTGTCTGCCAAAGACAGTAATCTTCCCATGCTTCCTCTTCCCACAATAGCCGCATTCAGTCTACCTCGATCAGATCATGCTCGGTCAGTTTTGCCTTTCCGCTGTCGATATCATGGATGACCTGCCGGAGATGCTTCATGTTGGATTCAGAATAAAATGGATCTGCGGAGACCTCAAACGGGATCCTGCGTTCCCGCGACACCGTTTTGGCAAAAATTGTGAAAGCGGTTGTCATCGAAAGCCCCATTTCGGAGCAGACTTCTTCCATACTCTTTTTTAAGTCAGAATCCATCCGAAAATTCACATTGACTGCGTTTGACATAACTACGCCCCCTTTTCCCTTCTATTATACGATTCTGTAATGAAAAAAGCAAGAAATATCATTACAAAAGACGAGATAAAACGGCGAGAGAAATTTTCACTTTTTTTCAGATGTCCTTTTACAGTTTCTTCATAGCTTTTTCATGAAATCCATTGTGAAAGCTGGTATACTGCTGACATAAGGAACCGGGGCCGCAACCGATTCCTTGTACATGATTCCTCCTCACACCAAGGCAATATCCAAACAGAACGCCCTTTCCGGTAAGCCGCAAGACCGGAGAGGGCGTTCTGCGTTTTTGGGCAAAAACACGCTTTGGGCTTGACCGGTGTTTTGGGCGGCGATATAATAAAAAAAGAGTTAAGAAATTTAGGAGGTGAACGCAGGCTCATGGACCCGGATCATAGTCGAAGACGATGGAATGATGCAGCAGACCGGATGCGCAAAACGGCTGCGTTCGCCCTTTTTGCACGCTGATCTTTTGGATCGCGGTTTGCTGCGTCCTCCCACGGAAAAGGAGGAGCAACAATGGAAGAAGAAAAACAAAAACAGACCCGGCCGGAGACGGAAGCCGCCCTCCCTGTGCAGGAGCTGCCGGCCGATATCCCGGCAGAGGTGCGCCAGAAGCTGGCCGAGGACCTGAACGAAGAGGCCACCGAGGATCTCAAGCAGGACATCCGCGAGGCCGAGGCGGAGGAAGCCAAGGACGAAGAGATCAAGGCCGACCCCGAAATGCTGACCAAGAGTCGCCTGCTCAAACTGCTGGTGAAAAAACAGTACGTCAAGCTGCGGGAAGTCACCGAAGAAGAGCAGCCTGCGGATCTTGCCGAGCTGCTGGAAGAGCTGGATGAGAACAACCGTCTGGTGGTATTCCGCCTGCTGAAAAAGGATGTGGCGACGGAAGCCTTTGCCTATATGTCGGATGAGGCCCGCGACGATCTGGTCAACGCCTTTTCGGATGTGGAGCTGGTGAGTGCCATCGAGGAGATGAGCCTTGACGACGCTGCCGACCTGCTGGAGGATATGCCGGCGGGCGTGGTCAAGCGCGTGCTGGAAAAATCCTCCCGGCAGACCCGCGAGAGTCTGAACAAGCTGCTGAATTACCCCGAAAGCTCGGCGGGCAGCCTGATGACCCCCGAATACGTTCGCCTGCGAAAGGATATGAAGGTCAGCGATGCGTTTGCGGCCATCCGGACGCAGGGCGAAAACGCCGAGACGGTGTACACCTGTTATGTCGTGGAGCGGAACCGTCTGCTGGGCGTCGTATCGGCGCGCGACCTTCTGCTGGCCGAGCCCCATACCCCCATCACCGACGTCATGGACGACAACGTGGTCACCGTGAAGGTCACGGACGATCAGGAGTTTGTGGCCCGTGAGATGCAGCGTTACGATTTCACCGCCATGCCGGTCGTGGACAACGAGGGAATGTTCGTCGGCATCATCACCATCGACGATGCAATCGACGTTCTGACCGACGAATCCACCGAAGATATGCAGAAGATGGCGGCCATTCTGCCCGCCGACGAAGCCACCACCTATTTTGGCACCAGTGTCTGGACCCACGCCAAGCAGCGCATTCCATGGCTGCTGATCCTGATGCTGTCGGCCACCTTTACCGGCATGGTCACCACCCATTATGAGGAGGCCTTTGTCAGCCTGCCGCTGCTGGTCTCCTTCATGCCCATGCTGATGGACACCGCCGGCAACTGCGGCAACCAGATCAGTACTCTGATGGTGCGCGGCCTTGCGCTGGGTGAGGTGGAGCCGTCCGATTTCCTGAAAGTCCTCGGAAAAGAGCTGCGGGTCTCCTGCATCGTGGGTGCGGTGCTGGGCATCGTCAACGGCCTGCGCATCTATCTGATGTACAATTTTATCTACGCCGGTCAGTATGAGAATGTGCTGGGCTATGCCATCGTCGTCAGCGTATCGCTCTTCCTCAGCGTCATTCTGGCCAAGCTGGTGGGCGGAATGCTCCCGCTGGCCGCCAAAAAGCTGGGCGCAGACCCGGCGATCATGGCAACGCCGTTTATCACCACCATTGTGGACGCGTGCAGCCTGATCCTCTATTTCCAGATCGCAATGCTGGTTTTCCACAATATGATGTGATTTTTTCCTGCGAGGCTCCCATCGTCGATGGGGGTCTTTTTTTGTGGAAAAAGGGGCGTTTTCCACGGTTTTCCACACCGTGGATTTCGGGCACCCGGAATGTGGAAAACTTCGCTCCGGCCGATTCCAACTTGGAGAGTGCAAAAACGACCTCTCAGCCAGACCCATAAAAAATAAATTCAGACCGCCTGCTTTCTTTCAGAAAAAAGGCGAGAACACCCCATTTTACCCGTTGAATCTACCGGATTCGACCGGAGAAATACGGCAAGTATAAAAATCGACCCCAGCAGCTGTTGAAAACTCGGTGGAAAAAGTGGAAAACATTGCGGAAAACCCGGCCTCTTTTTCACAAATCCAGTGGAAAACCCGGTGGAAAAAGTGAAAAGATCATTCCGGAGAGGACAACAACCTCCGATTTTGACCCCTTTCGCCCGAAACCGGCCTTTTGTTGTTCACAGGGAATTTCTTGAATGGCGGCAGGAAACATGATACAATGAAACACAGAAATGGCTCCCGGAAGATGAGCCGCAAAATTTTTTGTATGGAGGCACCTGCCTATGAATTGGTTGTCTGATCTGGAACGTAAATATGGGAGATTTTGCATCCCGAACCTCACCACGATCCTTGTGGCGGGGCAGATTCTGGTCTACGCCATTGAGCTGTTCGTGAACCAATTTATCACGGTCTATCTCGGCCTGAACCGTTTTCTGCTCTTCAGCGGCGAGATCTGGCGGCTCATCACCTTTGTGTTCATCCCCTTCTCGGGCGGCGGCCCCCTGAGTGTGATCCTTGGCATCTACTTTACATGGTTCATCGGCACGGCGTTGGAACGGGAGTGGGGCGACTTCAAGTTCAACGTCTACTTCCTGCTGGGCATGGTCGGCACGATCCTTGCCTGCCTTGTCACCGGTATCACCGCCGACACCTACTGCCTGTCGCTGTCGCTGCTGCTGGCCTTTGCCATGCTCTACCCCGAGGTGCAGGTGCTGCTCTTTTTCCTCATCCCGGTGCGGGTCAAATATTTTGGTCTGTTTGCCGCTGTGCTCTGGGCCTTCAGCTTTTTGACCACCAGCCTGACGGGAAAGGTCTACTACCTGCTCTGTATGCTCAACTTCCTTGTGTTCTTTGGCCCGCAGGCAGGCCGGAGCATCCGCGCTTGGGTGCGCCGGGAGCAGTGGAAGCGCAAAAACCGGAGATAAGAGGGAAATTTCTATGATGATCGACCGTCTCGAGGGCAACGCGGAGCTGAAAGCCAGCGTGCGCCTGATGCTGGAGAGCCGCCGCCTGACCCACAGTGTGCTGCTGGTGGGCGAAGAGGGGCTCGGTGCCGGGTTTGCCGCCCGGTGCATGGCGGCGGACTACCTGTATCCGGCCGGAGGCGCACCTGCCGAAGCTCTGCTCCGGGGCGAGTGCTGCCGCGCCGTGGGCAAGGCCGGTGACCGCGGCAGCGGCCGGGTGGAGACCGGCGTCGTCCGGGAAGCCATCTCGGTGACGGGCATGGGTTCCAATGGCCGGTATCTGGTCAGTCAGGTCAAGGCCATGCGGAGCGAGATCTTCAACACCAGCCTCTCGACCGAGGGCCGCGCCGTCCTGCTTTATCATGTGGAACGGATGAACGAAGAGTCGGCCAACGCCCTGCTGAAGGTCATGGAGGAACCGCCGGAAGGGGTGCTTTTCCTCCTGACGGCAGATTCGCTGGCCAGCGTTCTGCCCACCATCCGGAGCCGCTGCGTCAGCTTTGCGGTGGCTCCGGTCTCCCCGGCACAGTGTGCCCGCTACTGCGCTGCGCAGGGGGTGGAGAAAAAAGACGCGGCTCTGTACAGCGAGCTGTTCGATGGGCACATCGGCACAGTATTGGCCGTGGCGCAGGACGAGGCACGCCGTGCACAGGTGGATCGGGCTCTTGCCCTTGCCAAAGCCGCCGCCAACCGGGACAGCTATGCCGCCGGTGTGTTGCTTTCGGCCTACGAAAAAGACAAAGCCGGAGCCATCGCCCTGTTGACCGATTTCCGGGCCGTAGCCGCGTCCGGGCTGCAGGGCAGCCCCCATTCCCCACTCCAAGGGGAAGCGGCGCAGAAGGCCCTTTCTCTGGCGGATACGGCCATCCAGCATCTGACCGCACAGGTCAACCCCAAGATCACGCTGGCCGTCCTCGCGGCAAGAATGAGAAGCATCTGAAGCAGCGGCGGTACAAGAGCGATCTATAAAAAAGAAAGACTTCCTCTTTCGAGGAAGTCTTTCGGGAATGGTTATCTTCTTCTCACCGAACGCCGTCTCCGCCCAAGGTTGAGGGAGCCGCCGCCGATGACCAGGGTGACAAAGCCCAGAACGAGCAGGATCCCCACCAGAGCCGCCAGAAGAAGCAGCGTCGCTTTGCTGTCGGTGCGAAAGTCGGAGACATACTCCCGGTGGGTGACGAGATCCACGGTGCCGACTTCATAGCCGTCCAGATAGACCGTCGCCTGCCCCACCACGGCATTCGGCTTCACGGTGGCAGGGATGCGTTCCGGCACACTGAAGGCAAAGGTCACCGCGTCGTCGGCGTGGCCGTAGCCGGAGACCGGTGCGGCGGCATAAAGCTCCACCGCGTCTTCCGAGCGGCATTTGGTCAGCGGCACGGTGGTCAGCACCGTATCGGTGTCCACCAGCTGCCGATCCGAAAAGCTGGCAAACGCCCAGTCGAGGATCTCGGAAGCCTCCCGGTAGATGTTGTCGAGATCCGAGCCCAGCACCACCAGACCATAGGTGTGGCCGTCCTTCTCCGCAAAGGTCACATAACACCGCCCCGCCAGCGTGGTAAAGCCGGTCTTCATGCCGCGGATGTAATCGCGGTAGTACGCATACTCCGGGTTCAGCATCAGGTTGGTGGAGGTGATCTGCCGCTCCTGCTGGTGCAGATTGGTGGCCGGCAGGGTGTAGGACGGGGTGTTGGCCACCTGCATATAGGTCTCGTTGGCGTGGCAGGCGGCGGCGATCTTGGCCAGATCTTCGGCCGAGGAAACATTGCCGTAATCGTACAGGCCGTGGACGCAGGTAAAGGCGGTGCTGGTGCAGCCCAGCTCCTTGGCGCGGGCGTTCATCTGGGTGACGAAGGCGGGCAGGTCACCGGCCACATCCATGGCGATGACGCTGGCCGCATCGTTGGCACTGGCCACCAGCAGACCGTACAGCAGGTCGATCCGGCGGACGGTCTCCCCGATCCGGAGGTTCATGGTGCTGCCGTTGGCGTTCTGGATGTCCTTGAACTCCTGCGTCAGGCTGGCCGGGATGGTGATCTCGGCGTTGAGGTCTTTCCCGCTTTCGAGGAAGAGCAGGGCGGTCATCATCTTGGTCAGGCTGGCAATGTAGCGGGGCTGTTCCGCGTTCTGCGCGAGGATGGGCTTGCCGGTATCCAGATTGAACAGATAGACCGACTCGGTCTCACGGACCGTCTGGATGGGCATCTCGTACACGGCCAGACCCGGCAGAGCGGCGGTCACGGCCAGAAGGAGGGTCAGCACCAGCGCGACCCCGCGGCAGAAGAAAGAGTTTGTTTGCATGGTATCGTAACCTCCATCGGTCTCCGCAGCACGGCGGCGACAGATTCTCCTGAAACAGGAGCCTTACTAAAAGAATACCATAAAAGCGCGAAAAGAGAAAGGTGGTTTTTCACAATGATCGTACCCTTTGGTGGAAAAATGCCCCGGGATGAAGGCGCAGCCTTTGTTGCGCCCAATGCGACCCTGATCGGCGACGTGGTGCTCAAGCCCGGCGCGACGATCTGGTACGGCGCGGTCCTGCGGGGCGACGACGGAACCCTGACGGTGGGCGAGGGCAGCAACGTGCAGGACAACGCCGTGCTGCACTGCGATGTGGGCGGCCGGGTGGACATCGGCAAAAACGTCACCGTGGGGCACAGTGCCATCGTCCACGGCTGCACGGTCGGCGACGGTGCGCTGATCGGAATGCACGCGACGCTGCTGAACCACTGTGTCATCGGCAAAAACTGCATCATCGGGGCCGGTGCGCTGGTGCCGGAGGGGATGGTCATCCCGGACGGCATGGTCGCGGTGGGGATCCCGGCCCGGGTCATCAAGCCAGTCACCCCCGAGCAGATCGCCCGCAACCTCCGCAACGCCGAGGGCTATGTTTCCCATGGGCGTCATTATGCGGAAGCTGTGAAAAGCGAGTGAAAAAAATTATAACGCCAATTAACACAATTTTCACAAGAAAGTAATGACTTTTTCCGCAAAATCGGGTATACTATAAATCACAAGGGCGGCGGGGCCGCAACCGCTTCCCTTGCACATGATTCCTCCTCACACCAAAGCAATACCCCAAACAAGATCCCCCTCCGATGTACCGCAAGCGTCGGAGGGGGATTTTGGTTTTATTTGCCCTCTCAGGCCGCTTCGCGTCCAGCTCTCCCAAAGGGAGAGCCAAGACTTGCCTCCCACTTCGGGAAAGACTCCCTCCGGCCGGAGGGAGATGTCGCGTTAGCGACAAAGGGTGGACGGTGGCATTGCGAAGCAAGGACGGAGAGGGTTTTTTATACGGCGCCGTAGATGCCGTGGACGGAGACTTCGCCGGTAAAGACGTGCTGCTCGCCTGCATCGGTGCGGACGACCAGACGTCCCTCGTCGTCTACGTCGATGGCCTCGCCTGCGCCTTTTTCCCCGTTGGGCAGATCAAAGGTGACCCGGCGGCCCAGATTGACGCAGGCGGCTTTGTATTCCTCCCGGTAGGGGGCAAAGCCATCCCGGGCAAAGACGTACAGGGGCCGATCGAAGCCGAAATCGGTCAGACCCTCGGCCAGCCACTGGGGGTCGGCGTCCAGATCGACCTTGGCACCCTGCAGCACCAGCGAGGTGCCGTGGGGCAGATCGGCGGCGTCAAAATAGCTCTGGGGCTGGGCAAGATTGATGCCGATGCCGCAGAGGATGCCCCGCCCCTGTTGCTCGTAGCCGTAGCTGACGCTTTCGCAGAGGATGCCGACGATCTTTTTGCCGTTCAGCAGCAGATCGTTGGGCCATTTGATCTGGCACTCCACGCCGTAGCGGAGTGCCAGCTGTTGTTTGACGGCCAGACTTGCCAGCAGCGGCAGGGTCGCAGGCTGCGCCAGCGGCTCCCGGATGGCGACCGTGTAATACAAGGCTTTGCCCTCTGCGTTGACCCAGCTGCGCCCCAGCCGCCCCCGCCCGGCGGTCTGGTTGGTGGTGTAGACCGCCCCCACCGGGCCGAACTCCTCAAAATGCTCTTTCACATAGGCGTTGGTGCTGCCGCATTCGGACAGATAGCGCACCTCATTGATGCTCATAAGCTTGGTACCTCTTTGTGCTCATAGCCGGTCACCTTGCCGTTGTCCAGTGTCAGGATGCCGTAGGTGTTGGGGCCGGTGTAACACCGCCCGCAGGAGCCGGGATTGAAGAGGAAGACCTTCTCCCGCTGCTGCGCCAGCGGTACATGGGTGTGGCCGAACAGCGCGATGTCGGCACCCCGTGCCGAAGCCGCCTCGGTCAGCGTGTCCAGATCGTATTTTACCCCGTACATATGACCGTGCGTGTAAAAAATCACGCATTTGTCAAACGCCGCCAGCCCGTCCAAGGGTTCCAGTGCGCCGTAGTCGCAGTTGCCGGCCACCGCATAGGCACGCAGCTTCGGGTAGCGGGTCAGCGCAAGCTCCAGATCCCGCAGACCGTCGCCCAGAAAGATCAGGGCGTCGATGCCGGCGGCCTCGGCGTTCAGGATGCGCTCCACCGCATCCCGGTTGTTGTGGCTGTCACTCAGGATCAATAGTCTGGTCACGAAAAGGGTCCTCCTCAAATATGATTAAACTTCCTGCTGCAAGAGCAGCAGCTGCTTGTAAACTTCGCTCTTGGAATAGGCCGTGCCCTGCGCGGCGGCCTTGGCTGCGGCCGACGGGCCAAACCCCTCATTTGTCAGCTCCAGCGCACGCTGTGCCGCCTGCTCCAGCGTCAGCTCCGCACCGGCGTCCGCGTCAGCAGGTGCGCCGGCCATCACAAGGACATATTCGCCGCGGGGTTCGGTTTCTTTGTAATGCGCCACGGCCTCGCCGAGGGTGGTCTTCCAGATCTCCTCGTGGAGCTTGGTCAGCTCCCGGCAGAGGGTGATGCTCCGCTCCCCGCCGAAGGCACCGGTCAGGTCGTCCAGCGTGGTGCGCAGCTTGTGAGGAGCCTCGTAGAAGATGACGGTGCGCTTCTCGCCCAGCAGCTCGGCCAGCCGCTCCCGCTTCTGCTTTTTGTTCACGGGCAGAAAGCCCTCGAACACCCAGCGGGAGGTGTCCTGCCCGGAGACGGCCAGAGCCGTTACGCAGGCCGACGCCGCAGGCACGGGCACCACCTTGATGCCCCGCGCCAGTGCATCCCGGACGATCACCTCGCCGGGGTCAGAGACGCAGGGCATCCCCGCGTCGGAGCAGAGGGCGCAGTTCTCCCCGGCTTCGATCCGGCGCAGGATGCCCTCGCCCTTTTGCAGGGCGTGCTCGTAATAGCTGACCATCGGCTTTTTCAGGCCGAGGAAATTCAGCAGCTTCATCGTCACACGGGTGTCCTCGGCGGCGATGAAATCCGCCGCGCCGAAGGTCGCCGCCACACGGGGCGGCATATCTTCAAGGTTGCCGATGGGCGTGGCGACGATATAGAGAGTTCCGGCCATAAAATGTCTCCTTATTCTAAACTGCCAAAGGCTCCCCTACAAGGAAGGACTCCCCCGATCGGGGGAGATGGCACGCGAGTGCCAGAAGGGGAACAGCTGTCTGCGAAGCAGACTGAGAGGTTGTGCAAGATGCAGCCTTGGCAATGCGATTTACGGTTTCGGTTCGCCGTAGAGTGCGCTTCCTGCCGAAATCAACACATCCGGCTCCACGTTCAGACCCGTTTTCCGGTTCTTCTGCGCTTCCACCAGAAAAAGCCATGGGGCAGCGGCGGGGGTGTTCTTCACAAAGGCCAGCCGCTTGGGTTCCAGCCGGTGTGCCCGCAGCACGGCCAGCACCTCGGCCAGCCGCTCCGGGCGGTGGCAGAGCGAGAGCCGCCCGCCGTCCTTCAGCAGACGGAAGGCACAGGCGCAGACGTCCGCAAGGGTGCAGTCGGTCTCGTGGCGGGCGGTGGCGCGGGCTGCTGTGCTGCTCTGCGGCCCGGCGATGAAATAGGGCGGGTTGCAGGCGCAGAGATCAAACTGCCCTTCCCCTTCCCGGAAGGTGCGCAGGTCGGCGCAGAAGGGCGTGATGTGCTCCAGCTGCTGGGCGGCGACGGCCTCGGCCAGCAGGGTGCTGGCTTCCGGCTGCAGCTCCACGGCGGCACAGGGGCCGCGGTGTCCCCGGTCGTGCCATTCCAGCGAAACGATGCCGCAACCCGAACACAGGTCTGCGGCCTTCTGCGCCCGCTTCGGCTCCGAAAACCGGGCCAGCAGCAGCGCATCCGACCCAAACCGGTGGACAGCAGAGCAATAGACTTCTGTTTTATTATACAAAATCTCCGTTGAATGTTCCATATCCGAGCTGCGAATCCTTTTATAAAATATTGGGCGTGGAATTTGTCAAAATTTGTGCATGAAAGAAAAGCAGCAGACCCGCTTTTGACAGGTCTGCTGCTTTGATGTGCATATTTCTGTGAAGAAACAGCTGATTATTCAGCAGTGATTGCACCAGTGGGGCAAGCACCCTCGCAAGCACCGCAATCGATGCAGCTATCAGCGTTCACAACTGCGACACCGTTCTCAACGGTAACAGCACCAACGGGGCAAGCACCCTCGCAAGCACCGCAGCCAACACATGCGTCAGAAACCTTGTGTGCCATAATAAAACTCTCCTTTATCTCTCGTGCGTCTTTTTTAGGTGGATGCCTGCCACTGCACGATTCCAGCAGATATCCCCGGAAATCTATCCTTGACTGCATTCTAACAAAGCAAAAATGAAAAGGCAAGACTAACCGTACCCCGCAGAAAGCTTTTTTTCATTTTTTGTGGGGTTGCACAAAAGCATGGGCTAACTTCTGGGGAAAATTGAAGGAGTTTTTTGGCAAAAATCACGAAGAAAAGTTAGTTTTAGCAGACTAACCTGAGAAATTCTCCGGAAATTTATTTCATAGTTATTTACTCGGCTTTTCCTTCCGGGCGCAGTTCGGGCAGGCGGCATCGGCACTGCCGTCGGCGTTGGCCGAGGCCACCACCGGGGCGGGGTTGCGCACGCCGGAATAATCGTCGTCCGGGTCGGGGCGGCGGGGGGCGCGCTTGCCGCCGCTGATGTATTCGCAGACGCCCACCTTGTAGTAGCGGGGGGTCAGAGCCTCGGTGCCGCAGCGCACCCGCAGGTAGCCCGACACCGGGTTGACTTCCAGCACGGTGCCAAGGCCGTCCGGCGTGCGCACGGTGCTGCCCACCATGGGCATGATGCTGTTCAGATACTCGTACGCGCTTTCCTCATAGGCGAGGCAGCACATCAGGCGGCCGCAGGCTCCGCTGATCTTGGTGGGGTTCAGGGAGAGCCCCTGCTCTTTGGCCATCTTGATGGACACGGGCTGAAAATCCTTCAGAAAGCGGGAGCAGCAGAAGGGCTGGCCGCAGATGCCGAGGCCGCCGATCATCTTGCTCTCGTCGCGCACGCCGATCTGCCGCAGCTCGATGCGGGTGTGGAAGATGCCGGCCAGATCCTTGACCAGCTCGCGGAAGTCCACGCGGCCGTCGGCGGTGAAGTAGAACATGATCTTGGAGCGGTCAAGGGTGTACTCGGCTTCCACCAGCTTCATCTCAAGGCCGTGGCGGGCGATGCAGTCCTGACAGGTGCGGTAGGCACGCTTTTCGTCCTCCCGGTTCTGACGCATCCGGCGGATGTCCACACTGTCGGCCATCCGGGTGATGGGCTTCAGGGCTTTGGGCACGGCGGCGTCGGCCAGCTCTTTCACGCCCTGCACCACCTCGCCGCACTCGATGCCGCGGGCGGTCTCGACGATGACATAATCGCCGGTCTGGATCACGGCGTCGGCGGGATCGAAATAATAACTTTTTCCGTTTTCCTTGAAACGGACGGAGATCACTTTTTTCATAGCATTCCTCATCTGGATGCAGAACGCAAAGAACGTCTCTCTGCGCTTTCTGCAAACCGCTGTATCGGGGACAGGCCGCAAATGGGCCTGATATTCCATCTTGAAATTCAGTATACCATAATCAGCACCACTTTTCCATGACCAAAGAAGAATTTAAAGCAAAACTCCCTCAAAAATTAAAACCATATAGCCGGAAAACCTTAAGAAAACCAGAAGAATAAAAAAGTTTTGTTAAAGAAACGGTTTTTCTCTATTGCGCCCCCTGCGTTCTCGTGTATAATAGGAATGTTAAAGCAACTCGGAATTCCGCTGCGGAGTCAGACAAAGGCGGAAAAAAAGCGGGTCGTGGAGGAACACGACGGACAAGGAAACGGTAGAAAGATGGAAAAATTCAGTGTAAAAAAGCCGTTTACGGTGTTGGTTGCGGTCATCATGGTTCTGATGCTGGGCTTTGTGGCTCTGACCAAAATGCAGACGAACCTCCTGCCGGACGTCAGCACACCGTATCTGATGGTGGTCACGGTCTATCCCGGTGCAAGCCCGGAGCGCGTGGAGAGCGAAGTCTCCGACGTCATGGAAAACGCGCTGGGCACGGTATCGGGCGTTGAGACCATTACGGCAACTTCGGCAGAAAACTACAACCTTCTGCTGATGCAGTTCAACGAGGGCACCGATATGAACAGTGCGCTGGTCAAGGTGTCCAACAAGATCGACCAGACCACAGCCAGCCTGCCCAGCAGCTGCCTGACGCCGTCGATCATCGAGTATAATCTGAACATGAACGCGTTCATGACCGTGGCCGTCAGCCGCGAGGGAAGCGATGTGTACGGGCTGTCCGATTTTGTCAGCGACACGCTGGTGCCCTACGTCGAGCGCAAGGGCGGTGTGTCCAGCGTTTCCACCAACGGTCTGATCGAAAAACTGGTGCAGGTGCAGCTGAACCAGTCCAAGATCGACGTCATCAACGAAAGACTGCTGGAGGTCATTGACGTCCAGCTGGCAGAAGCCAAGGCGCAGCTGGACGATGCCGAGGCGCAGATCAACGCAGGCCGCAAAGAATATGAAAAGCAGCTGAAGAACTTCGGCAACACCGTCTCCGATCAGGTCATGTCCCAGATGGGCACGCAGGTGGCGGATGCCGTCACCATCGTCCGGGATCAGGCGCAGGCTCTGCTGGAAAGCGTCAACCAGCTGATCGGCGTGGTGCAGGAGCCGGAGATCCAGCAGGCCCTCATCGAGGTCCGCGACGGCTTGCAGCACGTGATGGATCAGTTCAACGAGACCGGGATGCGGGATATCGACTCCCTGATCGAGATCGTGGCCGAGCTGCGCACCATCACCGATAAGCTGACCACGGCCCTGCAGCAGCTGCAGGCCCGCCTGAATGTGGAGACCGGCACCGAGGGCAGCACCGCCACCGATCTGGCCGACGACCTGCAGGTGCAGCAGAGCCTGAGCACCATTTACAACACGCTGGAAAGCACCATCAAGGCCATGGACAATGTGCCCGACCTGATGAATTCCTTCTCGCAGGCATTGGGCAGCTATTCCTACCAGCAGCTGAATGCCTATATGCAGTTCAGCGAAGCCCGCGATATGCTGAACACCTATGAGACCCAGTTCAAGGAAGCCCAGCAGCAGTACGAGGACGCTAAGCAGAAGGCTCTCGCCAGTGCGGACGTGTCCAAGATGCTGGACATTGATACGCTGGCACAGCTGATCTACGCCCAGAACTTCTCGATGCCCGCCGGTTATGTGGACGACAAGGACGGCAACTCGTGGCTGCTGAAGGTCGGCGAAGAGTACAACAGCGTGGAGGATATCGAGGGCGCGCTGCTGCTCCATGTGGACGGCTTCGGCGATGTCCGCCTCTCCGACGTGGCCGATGTGGAGATCATCGACAACGCAGAAGAAAGCTACACCCGCTTGAACGGGGAGCGCGCCGCCGTGCTGAAGATCTTCAAAAGCACTTCTTCCAGTGCCAGCACCGTTTCGGACAACTGCCTTGAGGCGTTCCGCGAGCTGGAAGCCCAGTACGACGGCCTCCACGTGGTGGTTCTGTCCAATCAGGGCAACTACATCACCATCATCGTCAAGAGCATCCTGAGCAGCATGGCCATCGGTGCGGCACTGGCCATCATCGTGCTGGCCATCTTCCTCAAGGACATCAAGCCGACCCTCGTTGTCGGCATCAGCATCCCGCTCTCCGTCATCTTTGCCGTCGCTTTGATGTACTTTACTGGCTTGGACATGAACGTCATGACGCTGGCCGGCCTCTCCCTTGGCATTGGTATGCTGGTGGACAACTCGGTCGTCGTCATCGAAAACGTCTACCGCCTGCGCAGCCGCGGCATCCCGGCCGCCCGCGCCGCCGTGATGGGCACCCGGCAGGTCGGAATGTCCATCGTGGCTTCTACCCTGACCTCGGTCTGCGTATTCCTGCCGGTCATCTTCTCTTCCAGTATCGTCCGCAGCCTGCTGCAGCCCATGTCTCTGTGCATCGGCTACTGTCTGGCCGCTTCCCTGATCGTGGCCATGACCGTTGTTCCGGCAGCGTCGGCAACTGTCCTGAAAAAGGCGGAGCCGAAGAAGCTGGCGTGGTTTGAAAAGATCCAGAATGGTTACGGCAAGAGCCTTGCATGGTGCCTGCAGCACCGCGCCCTGCCGCTGGTGGCGGCCGTTGTGCTGCTGGTGTTCTGCGTCTGGCGGGTGGCCTCCATGGGCGTTGTCCTGTTGCCGACCATCACCAGCAACGAGGCCTCCATCACCCTCTCCACCGACGACAGCCTGAGCAAGGAGGATTCCTATGCGGTGGCCGGTCAGGTGGTCGAGGCCGTCATGGGGGTGGAGAATGTCGAAGAAGTCGGCATCACCACCGACACCAGCGTGGCGGGTCTGGACATCAGCCAGCTGGGTCTGCCCAGCACCATTACCGACCTGCTGAACGCTGCCAACAGCTACGGCAGCTATCAGCTCAACGTCATGCTCAAGGAGGATCTGTCTTCCTCCGAGATCGAGGCCGCACGGCAGGCTCTTGTGGACGCCACCAGCAGCATCGAGCATTGCACGGCTTCCGTTGAGATCAGCGGAATGCAGGAGCTGACCAGCCAGCTGGCCAGCGGCCTGAGCGTCAAGGTCTATGGAGCCGACGCAGAGACCCTGAGCCAGCTTGGGGAAAAGGTCGTGGAGATGGTCAACGAGACCGAGGGCTTTGCCAATGCGACCACCGGTCTCGGCAACGGCGATTCCACCATCAATCTGCACATTGACCGGGATAAAGTCCGCTCCTACGGGCTGACAGTTGCGCAGGTCTATCAGCAGATCGCCGCCAAGCTGACCACCACCACCACGGCGCAGACGCCGGTCGTCATTGACGGCACCAGCATGAATGTCCAGATCAGCGATAATCTGGATCCCGTGACGAAAGAAAACATGATGGAGCTGACCTTCACGACCAGCGTGATGTCGGCAGACGGCACCACCGCCACCGGCACCTGCACGCTGGCGGATATGGCAACGTGGGTGGAGGGCACAGCCCCCGACTCCATCACCAGCGAGAACCAGACCCAGTTCATCACCGTCACAGCCGACACGCTGGAGGGCTACAACACCACCGTCCAGTCTCGTGAGCTGCAGAAGAAGCTGGAGGCCTTCGCCCAGTCGGGCGAGATGCCGGAAGGCTGCTCCTTCTCCATGGGCGGCGAGTCCGATACCGTCAACTACATGGTCAACGAGATGGTGCAGTGGATGGCATTGGCACTGCCCTTTGTCTACCTCGTCATGGTGGCGCAGTTCCAGAGCCTGCTGTCTCCCTTCATCGTCCTGTTCACGGTGCCGCTGGCCTTCACCGGCGGCCTGCTGGGTCTGCTGGCGACCGGCCAGCAGCTGACCATGATCTCCCTGATGGGCTTCATCGTCCTGATGGGCACCGTCGTCAACAACGGCATCGTCTTTGTGGACTACGCAAACCAGCTGCGTCTGGGCGGCATGGATCGCCGCGCGGCTCTGATCGCCACCGGCAAGACCCGTATGCGCCCCATCCTGATGACCACCCTGACCACGGTTCTGGCCATGCTCCAGATGGTCTTCAGCGACGATATGGCCAGCCAGCTGATGGGCGGCATGGCCATCGTCATCATCTGCGGTCTGTCCTATGCGACCCTGATGACCCTGTACATCGTTCCCATCATGTACGACATCCTCTTCAAGAAGCCGCCGCTCAACGTGGACATCGGCGACGAGGCACACTTTGACGACATCCCCGACGATGCCGCCGAGTTCCTCGCCGCATCCAACGCCCAGCCGCAGGCATAACCCCCATCCAAGCACACGAGCCGCCGCAGGTTTTACCATTTGCGGCGGCTTTTTTTGAAAACATGAAGTTGTGTTGTTTTGAAAAATATGTTATACTAAACTGTTCTAGGAATTGAGAAAGGAGCGATCCAAAGACAAAAATGTTGACGACGATAGAGCTTTTTGCAGGTGCGGGTGGACTTGCTTTGGGAATTGAGAAGGCGGGATTCCATACATTGGCGGTAAATGAAATAGATGCGGATGCCTGCGCTACATTGCGATTTAATAGACCCAATTGGAGAGTCATTGAGGGAGATATTTCTAAAATTTCATGCTTGGATTTGGAGGAATTCTTCTCTTTAAAAAAAGGTGAATTGGATCTGCTTTCGGGTGGTGCTCCGTGTCAGGCGTTTTCCTATGCGGGAAAAAGACTGGGATTGGAGGATGCCAGAGGAACACTTTTTTACCATTATGCGATGTTTTTGGAAAAATTGCAGCCCAAAATGTTCCTTTTTGAAAATGTGAGAGGATTGTTGTCACACGATGGCGGAAAGACCTATAAGGTCATGACGGCTATTTTTGAAGAAGCCGGTTATACGATCCAAAAACGTGTTCTGAATGCGTGGGATTATGGCGTTCCGCAGAAAAGAGAACGGCTGATTACCGTTGGAATCCGGAATGATTTGATCCATAAGATTCATTTTGACTTTCCGGAACCGCATGATTATAAACCTGTTTTGAGAGATGTGCTGCTGGATTGTCCGAAAAGTGAAGGAACGCGGTACTCGGAATACAAGACGAAGATCTTTGAATTGGTGCCTCCGGGTGGATATTGGAGAGATATTGATCCTGTGATCGCCAAAGGGTATATGAAGAGCTGTTGGAATATGGAAGGCGGTCGGACGGGCATCCTGAGAAGAATGAGCTTGGATGAGCCGTCGCTTACCGTGTTGACATCTCCCAGCCAGAAACAAACAGATCGTTGCCATCCTTTGGAGGCAAGACCGTTTACCATTCGGGAAAATGCGCGTTGTCAGACATTTCCGGACGATTGGAAGTTCTGCGGAAGCGTTGGAGCGCAATATCGACAGGTCGGAAATGCAGTTCCCGTGAATTTGGCCTATGAAGTTGGATTGAAAATCAGGGAGGCTTTGGAACAGATATGAATTGGACGTTGGACTTTATCAGCGAAGAAGAATTTAAAAATCATGTTTGAGCAACCATTCAGAAATATGGTGACAAGCTGGAATCGTTTGATTTGGAGCGGTTCAACAAAAACATTGTTGACCCAATCAAATTGATCTTTGACAAAACGGTATACCGTTCCAGCTGGGAAGAAACAATCGGCAATGAAATTTTTCGGCAAAGAGATAAATCCAACAACAATGATATCGGGTATTTTCATCAGCGCATCTTTAGTTATATAAAGAATTGCCATGTGCCGGACAACGGAAAAGAAGGCGGCTGGGATGTCATTTATAGGAATCCGGATGGAATTAGACTTCCGGATGGTTCCATCGTTCACTCGGTTTATGTTGAAATGAAAAACAAACACAATACGATGAATTCGGCATCCGCAGGAAAAACATTTATCAAGATGCAGAATCAGCTGTTGAAAGATGATGATTGTGCGTGCTTTCTGGTGGAAGCGATTGCAAAGAGATCCCAGAATATAAAGTGGGAAACGACAGTAGATGGTGCAAAGGTAGGGCATAAACTGATCCGGAGAGTAAGCATCGACCAATTTTATGCTCTCGTGACGGGAGAACCGGATGCGTTCTTCCAAGTGTGTATGGTCTTGCCAAGTGTAATACAAGATATTGTTGCAAGCGAGGGCGACAAACTTGTTCCGAGGGATACGGTTTTTGAAGAACTTCAGATGCTTGCAAAGAAAAATAAGCTCGAAGAAGAGAATCTGTCATTTGCAATGGCGATCTATCTGTTAGGATTTTCGTCGTACGAAGGTTTTAAGACGATTCAGGATTGAGCACACGAGCCGCCGCAGAGGACAAAACCTGCGGCGGCTTTTTTGTGGTGCGCACGCTTCGCCGGGTTCTTCGCAGAATGGACAAAAAATATCTCGAAAATTTGGCGTATCATTCTAAAACGAACCGCGCACAACGAACGAAAACTGTGATATAATCATAATAAAATGGAACATACATGAGCGTGTGTTCCGACAAAAAACACGAAGGAGGCGAGCCCTGTGGCACAGTTTCGTTCCATGCCGTTTGGCGTAACCAAAAACGGCGAAAAGGTCAACGAATATACGATTTTCAATCCCGGCGGACTTGAGGTCAGTGTGCTGAACTACGGCTGTGTGATCAAAAACATTCTGGTCCCCACCAAAAACGGCCCGGTAGACGTTGTGATCGGGCATGATACGCTGGCAGATTATGAGGGCGACTTTGATTCGGCGGGCAGTACCTGCTGCGGCGCGTTTGTGGGGCGGTACGCCAACCGGATCGAGAACGCTGTGTTCAGCGTGGGCGGCCGCGCCTACCATCTGGAGCCGAACAACGGCCCGAACCACCTGCACGGAACGTTTCCGCGCAAGGTCTACGACGTCAAGATGTTCGGCGACACCCTGCTGATGGAGGCCGAAAGCCCCGACGGAGAGGACGGTTTCCCCGGGAAACTCAAGATCTCGGTGCGGTACATCCTGTCGGGCGACAACGCCCTGCGGATGGACTACCGGGTGTCGTCCGATGCAGATACCATCGTCAACCTGACCAACCATACATACTTCAATCTGGATGGCGGCGGCGATGTGCTGCACCAGAAGCTCCGGCTCTATGCGTCCCGCTACCTCGAGAGCCGGAACGACTGCTGCCCCACTGGGCAGATCCTGCCGGTGGCCGGTACGCCCATGGATTTCCGCACCGGCAAACCGCTGGGGCGGGAGATCGACACCGGTTTCCCCCAGACGACGATGGTGGGCGGCGGATTTGACCACTGCTTCGTCATCGACCGGGATCGCGGTTCCAGCCAGAGCCTCTGCGCATGGGCGTCCAGTGACAAGAGCGGCATCAGCATGAAGATGTATACCACCCAGCCGGGCGTGCAGCTCTACACCGGCAATTTCCTGCAGGACTGCCCCACCCCGGGCAAGGGCGGCGTTCCGCTGCAAAAATACGGCGGTTTTGCGCTGGAAACGCAGCATTTCCCCTGCAGCCCCTCCCACCCCGAGTTCCCCACCACCATGCTCCGGGCCGGAAAAGTCTTCCGGGCCAACACGACGCTGCGCTTCTTCACCGGCAAGCAGTGCGGCAGCCTGTGAGATCCCACCGCTCCGATCGGGGGCTTTGCCTCTCCTGCAAAGGAGAGGTTTTGTTTTGCGGGGTGTTTCTCCCATTTGCACAAAACGAAAATTCTATCCATGCCAAAATGACGAAAAAACCCGGCAAATCATTTGTTGAATCGAAAATATACAACAAAAATACATTTATATAAAAATACTGGTACTTGATTCTCCAAGGCAAAAGCGGTATTCTTTAGGCAGTCGGGGCAATGCCCTGCGACAAAGAAACAACATTCACAACATTGGGGAAGAAAGAGGTACTGGACATGGCAATTCTGGTTTCCGGCGGTGCAGGTTATATTGGCAGCCACACCTGCATTGAGCTTCTGAACGCTGGCTACGACGTCGTGGTGGCGGATAATTATTACAACGCTTCTCCCGTGGTTCTGGACCGGGTCAAGCAGATCACCGGCAAGGATTTCCGCTTCTACAACGCGGACATGACTAAGCACGAGGATGTGGAGAAGATCTTCACCGAGTGCCCGGACATCACCGCCGTCATCCAGTTTGCGGCATACAAGGCCGTCGGCGAGAGCGTCTCCAAGCCCATCGAGTACTACTACAACAACCTGAACTGCACGCTGGTCATTCTGGATGTGATGCGCCGCCACAACTGCAAGAACTTCGTGTTCAGCTCTTCCGCTACCGTCTACGGCGACCCGGCCAGTGTGCCCATCACGGAGGATTTCCCGGTGGGTGCCACCACCAACCCCTACGGCACCACCAAGGCCTTCACCGAGCGGATCCTGACCGACGTCTGCAAGGCCGACCCGACCCTGAACGTCGCCCTGCTGCGCTACTTCAACCCCATCGGTGCGCACGAGTCCGGCCTGATCGGAGAGGATCCCAACGGCATCCCCAACAACCTGATGCCCTACATTGCCAAGGTCGCTGTCGGCAAGCTGGAAAAAGTCCATGTCTTTGGCAACGATTACCCCACTCCGGACGGCACCGGCGTCCGCGATTATATCCATGTCGTCGATCTGGCACGCGGCCATGTCTGCGCCATTCGGAAGCTGGAGACCAACTGCGGCCTCTTCATCTGCAACCTCGGCACCGGCCACGGCTACAGCGTGCTGGAGGTCATCCACGCCTTCGAAAAGGCCTGCGGCAAGGAGATCCCCTACGTCATCGACCCGCGCCGCCCCGGTGACATCGCCGAGTGCTACGCCGATCCTTCCAAGGCAAAGCGCGAGCTGGGCTGGGTGGCCGAGTACGGCATCGAGCAAATGTGCGCCGACAGCTGGAACTGGCAGAGCAAGAACCCGGACGGCTACCATACGGCACAGTGATCCATGGATAAAATATCAGCGTCGACGTTGCCAATGCTGAAAGAATTTGCAATATAAAAACGAGCCTGCGCTCTGGATTTTTCCACAGCGCAGGCTCGTTTTGCGTCTGGCGGAAAATGCACCTTCCGTCAAACCGCTGAAAGATTTCTCGCAAATTCTGCTAAAACGCTGAAAAAGAGAAAATGCCTTGACAGAATATGTCGGGGGGGTACGATAAGGCTGTAAAATCGCAGATTTTATGAAATGAGCTTTATAGGCCTTAGACGGGAGGAAAATTATGAGACTGTCAAAACGTATTACAGCGTGCGCACTGGCCGCCGTGATGTCCATATCGTTGCTGGTAGGCTGTGCAGGCTCTGGAACAAAACCGAACTCGGGGAGCAGTAGCTCCAGCACATCCAGCAGTACCTCGACCAAGCCGGACAGTGGAAGCAATAGCAATTCGGGTGCAAGCTCCAGCTCTAACGCAAACTCGAATAGCAACTCAAATTCAAATAGTAATTCCAGCTCGTCGGACGCAACTGCCGAACCGACTTGGGCGAAGAGCAAGTCCTATAAATATGGCCTGCTTCTCAATGGCGAAAAGGTTGAATTGAAAACACATTGGTCTGTCCGAGACCTGTGGTATCAGACCGAAACGGCAATGGACTCTTATTACACCAAAAATGGAAATAAGAGTTATTATAAAATCATAACGCCGGAATCAGGCGAAGGAGAAATGTTACTTTTGGATAACAGAGTCTACCTCATTATTCCGGAGTATAAAACTTGTGATGGAATCTCTATGGAAACATTCACGACTGGTGAATTTAAGGTAGTAGGAAATAAAGTTTTGATGGTCGGATATCTGAAAGATCTTATCGGAACGACCAAACCAGCAGACTTTGCCGTAGGAAAACGCAAAGTCACAGGCGAAACGGTGTATGACACGGAAACCTTTACCCGGACAATTGATTCGGCAGGCAAGAAAGTGACCGGTCAGGTAACTTGTTTCTACACTGACGACGCCTTGAAATGGGTAGAGTTTGTCTCTGGAAATGACCGCAACCACAACCGCGCATTGGTGAGAGTCGACCAAATTTCCGCAACGTCGAATGATAATCTGATTCGGATTCCGGATGGCTATGAAGTAAACGAACATAACTGATTTATGAGAGATAAACAGGCCATCGCCTGAAACCATTTGTTGCACGGCGAAAAAACACGGATTCAACAGCGAATATCCCGGAACGCAAATCTCCCGTCTGTACTCTGGTACGGATGGGAGATTTTTTGTCGGTTTTTGTCTTGACAATGTCGGAGAGTTAGCCTATACCACCATTGTTAATACGGGTTAACAATCTGCCAAGAAAGGCGGTCAGAACAATGACGTTGAAAGAACTGAACATCGGCGAAAGTGCCGTGATCGAAACCGTAGGCGGCGAAGGGGCACTTCGCCAGCATTTTCTGGATATGGGTCTGATCCCGGGGGAGCGGGTGACGCTGGTGAAATTTGCTCCGATGGGCGACCCCATGGAGCTGCAGATCCACGGCTATGAGCTGACGCTTCGTCTGGACGACGCCGGGAAGATCAACATTGCCCCTGCGCCGCAGCAAGCGGGCAAAGCCCCGCTGCGCCGGAACGAGAAGCCGGTGGAGCACCCCGGCCTCGGCGAGGGCGGACGCTATCACACCAAACAGGGCGAGCACCCGGTGCCGGAGGGCACGACCCTGACCTTTGCGCTGGCGGGCAACCAGAACTGCGGCAAGACCACCCTGTTCAATCAGCTTACCGGTTCCAACCAGCACGTCGGCAACTTTCCGGGCGTCACGGTGGATCGGAAGAGCGGCATGATCAAAGGGCATCCGGACACGGAGGTGACGGATCTGCCCGGCATCTACTCCATGTCGCCCTATTCCAGCGAGGAAATCGTGACCCGCCAGTTCATCATCGGGGAAAAACCCACCGGCATCATCAACATCGTGGATGCGACCAACATCGAGCGCAACCTCTATCTGACGATGCAGCTGATGGAGCTGGATACCCCCATGGTGCTGGCTCTGAACATGATGGACGAGATGTGCGGCAACGGCGGCACGGTGCGGATCAATCGGATGGAAGCCATGCTGGGCATCCCGGTGGTTCCCATCTCTGCGGCAAAGAACGAGGGCGTGGATGAGCTGATCGACCATGCCCTCCATGTGGCCAAGTATCAGGAGCGTCCGGGGCGGATGGATTTCTGCGGGGAGGACGATCACGGCGGTGCCGTCCACCGCTGCATCCATGGCATCATCCACCTGATCGAGGATCACGCCAAAGCTGCCGGCATCCCGGTGCGCTTTGCAGCCACCAAGCTGGTAGAGGGGGATCCCCGCATTGAAGAGGCTCTGAAACTGGATCAGAACGAAAAAGAGATGATCGAGCACATCATTCTCCAGATGGAGCAGGAACGCGGGCTGGACCGCGCAGCCGCCATTGCCGATATGCGGTTCCACTTCATTCATCAGCTGGTGGAGGAGAGCGTCGTCAAACCGCACCAGAGCAAGGAGCAGCTCCGCAGCAGCCGGATCGACACCTTCCTGACCGGCAAATACACGGCGATCCCGGCCTTCATCGGGATCATGGCACTGGTCTTTTACCTGACGTTCGGCGTCATCGGCGCGGGGCTGCAGGATCTGATGGCGGCGGGCATCGACGCGCTGACCGTTCTGGTGGACAACGCCCTGACGCGCTGGAACATCAATGAGGCCATCCATTCCCTCATCATCGACGGCATCTTTACCGGCGTGGGAAGCGTGCTGAGCTTCCTGCCGATCATCGTGACCCTCTTTTTCTTCCTCTCGCTGCTGGAAGATACCGGATACATGGCACGTGTCGCCTTTGTGATGGATAAACTGCTCCGCCGCATCGGGCTGTCCGGGCGCAGCATCGTGCCCATGCTCATCGGTTTTGGCTGCACCGTGCCGGGCGTTATGGCAAGCCGCACCTTGCCCTCGGAGCGGGATCGAAAAATGACCATTCTGCTGACGCCGTTTATGAGCTGCTCGGCCAAGCTGCCGATCTACAGCCTGTTTGCGGTCTCCTTCTTCCCCGATCACGCCGCATTCGTGATGGTCGGCCTCTACTTCCTCGGCATCCTTGTAGGCGTCGGGATGGCGTTTCTGCTCAAGGGAACGGTCTTTAAAGGCGAGGCAGTGCCCTTTGTGATGGAGCTGCCGAACTACCGCCTGCCGGGGCTGAAGAATGTGGCGCAGCTGCTTTGGGAAAAGGCCCGCGATTTCCTCGAGCGAGCCTTCACCGTCATTTTCATTGCCACCATCTTCATCTGGTTCCTCCAGAGCTTTGATCTGCAGCTCAGCCTGACCGCAGACCCGCAGGACAGCATTCTGGCCTACTTTGCGGGCGGCGTTGCGCCCCTCTTTGCGCCGCTGGGCTTTGCAGACTGGCGGATCTCCACCGCCCTCATCACCGGCTTTATGGCCAAGGAGAGCGTCGTCTCGACCCTGACCATCCTGTACGGCTCGTCGGCAGCGTTTGCCGCCGCCCTGACCCCGGCGGCAGCAGCTCCCCTGCTGGTGTTCTGCCTGCTGTATACGCCCTGCATCGCGGCCGTCGCTTCGGTCAAACGGGAGCTGGGCGGCAAGTGGGCGACGATCATGGTCGTCAACCAGTGCGTCGTGGCATGGCTCTGCGCCTTTGTGATCCGCCTGATCGCAATGGCACTGTAAAAACCGCACGATCTTGTGTGGGATCAAAATGGAAAAATCGGAAATTGTCTTGACAAATTTTACGTCTTTGCGTATACTATAATTGAACCGGAAGGTTCTAACAGTGGTGTATCTCAGCCCGGAATGAGACATTTATAAAGTGAGCTTCTCTTGGCTCTATAAGTAAGACATTTAAAAGTGAGTGTTTCGCAGCTCTATAAATGCGAACTTAACAGAAGGGTGAGCGTTGCTTGCCCTTTTTGTTTTATATGGAGAAAACGATGGCGGATATCAAAATTTACGAGATCAACGCAGCGTATGTGGACTATCTGGTTCCGCATGCGCCGCTGTTATTCCATAACAAAAAACCGGGACAGACGAACGAGAGAAAGTATATTGGCATCGTACTGACCATCCATGGGCTCGACTACTTTGCACCACTGTCCTCGTTTAAACCCAAACACAATCAGATGAAGGAAACACTCGATTTTTTGAAGATCGACCATTATGCGGTCATCAATCTGAATTGTATGTTCCCGGTTCCGGCATCGGAGTGTTCGTATGTCGATTTCTCCCGGATCTCAGACCGGAGGTATCGCTCGCTGCTGCTGGCAGAATATCGGATCATCCATGCCATGCAGGAGAAAATCCGGAAAAATGCGGCTTCGGTGTACAAGCACAAGCTGGTGAAGGGAGACTCGACGCCGCTGGCAAAACGCTGCAATGACTTTGAACTGCTGGAAACACTTTGTGCGCAGTATCATCAATAAAAACCAACAAGCCCGCACCCCGGAGGATTCCGGGGTGCGGGCTTGTGTGCTCTATAAAATCAGGAACATCGGGTCTCCCCTGCGCTTATCTGCGCTTGCTGCGGGAGCAGGTCTTGGTGACGGCGGTGGTAGGCTTGACGGCCGGCGTCAGGTTCGGCTTGAGGGTGACGGCCTTGGTGTCCGGTTCTCCCAGAGCCAGCACTTCGGCCAGCTGCTTCTGGGCGTCGTCGTTGTTTTCGTCGGTGACGGCCAGCGTGTCGGCGTAGAACTGCTCCATCTCCTCGCGGGTGGGGAAGTTGGCAACATACATCTGGTTGCCCATGGCACCGGACAGGGCGTCCGGGATGCGGTCTACCATCTTCATATTGGTCTGGTACTTCTGCATCAGCTGCTCGTGGCTGTACAGGAAGTGCTTGCCATCCCGACGGCCGGCAAAGGCGCAGTAGTAGTGCTCGCCCACAGGCAGGTCGGTGCCGCCGAATGCGATCATATCGGCCCAGATCTTGTAGACGTTGGTGGAGCGGGCAAAGTTGATCATATCCGGGGTGAAGCCGCCGCAGGGCCGCATATTGACCTCAAGAGCCACGAGCTGCCCCTTTTTGCCCATGCTGGCCTGATCCTTGGTCATCCGGAAGAACTCGAAGTGGATGAACCGGCTCTTGACGCCAAAGCTCTTGACGGCCGCACGGCCGGCTGCGCGGGTATCCTCGGGCAGATCCTTGATGATGTAGTAGATGGAGTTGTCGTCGTTGTTCACGATGTCCATGATGGAGACGGGGCTGACATTGCCAGCCTCAAAGATGGGGTTGCCATGGGCGTCGATGATGGCGTCGTAGCTGTTGACCTCGGCATGGACAAACTCTTCCATGATGTAAAGCACGTCGGGGTGGTTCAGAGCCTTGTAGGTCAGGAAGGCCTTCAGCTCTTCCTCGTTGGCCAGCTTGTGGGTATCGGAGGCACCCACGCCGTTGTCGGGCTTGACCACGACCGGGTAGCCCACCGACTGGATGAATTTCCGGCAGCCCTCGAGATCGTCCACCATGTGGTACCGGGCGGTGGCGATGCCGGCTTTCTGGTAATACTCCTTCATCTTGCTCTTGTACTTGATGCGGGGCATATCCTCGGTCTGGAAGCCGGAGGTGATGTGGAAATCGGTGCGCAGGGCGGCATCCCGCTCCAGCCAGTACTCGTTGTTGGATTCCAGCCAGTCGATGCGGCCGTACTTGAAGGCAAAGAACGCCACGGCGCGGTAGACTTCGTCGTAATTTTCGAGACTGCCGACTTTGTAGTATTCGTTCAGGCTGGCCTTCAGCTCGGGCTTCAGCTCGTCGTAGGGCTGGTCGCCGATGCCAAGGACGTTCATGCCATTGTTCTTCAGCTCATGGCAGAACTGCCAGTAGTTGGTCGGGAAATTGGGGGAGATAAAAATAAAATTCTGCATAAAATGATTCCTTGTCTTTCAACTCACTCAGTATGATTTTGGAATGTTTCCGGAATGCCAAGGCCTCTCCTACTAGGAGAGGTGGCAATGCGTCAGCATTGACGGAGAGGTTGTACGGAGCAGAGGTTTGAACAAAGCTGCAGCTTGTCCAACCTCTCAGTCTCGCTGTCGCTCGACAGCTGTTCCCCTTCTGGCACTTGCGTGCCATCTCCCCCGGCCGGGGGAGTCCTTCCTAGTAGGGGAGCCATTGGCAAACGATATTACCCCATAAGATAAGGCATAAAATACGTGACCTGCTGATACCACCAGTTCCAGTCATGAGCCACGTCGGTGCCCCAGAGATCGACCCAGATGGGGATGTCCTTCTCGGCAAAGATCTGTTTGAGCCGCTCGGTGGTCTCAGGCTGCTCCCACGGGCCGCGGCCGCAGCAGATGACCGCCTTTTTCTGGCGGTAGAGATCCAGATAGGGGTGGTCGGCGGGCAGGTTGGGCATATAGTCCACCGGCGAGTTCATATAGACCACATTGTCCATGTAGTCGCCGAAGCCGTAGCGGGTGGTGTAGATGCCGCTCAGGGCAAGACAGCCATCGAACATATCGGGGTGGCGGAGATACAGGTTGACTGCGTGGGTCGCGCCGAGGCTGCAGCCGAAGGCAATGACGCCCGGGTTGCGGTCCCAGCCGTTCCGCTCGCAGGCGATGTGCTGGATCTTGGGCACGGCTTCATCGGTGATGTACCGCAGCCACTGCTCGTAGCGGCGGATCCGCCAGTACGGGTCACCGTGGGTGTCCGACCATGTTTCCTTGTCCAGCGTGTCGATGGAGAGCACCATCAGCTGGCCGGACTCGATCCACGGGGCCAGCGTGTCGGCCATGTGGAAGTCCTCAAAGTCGAAGAAGCGGCCGTCCTGACAGGGGATGAACAGCATGGGCCGACCGGCGTGGCCGTACACCTTACATTCCATCTCCCGGCCAAGAGCCGGGCTGTAATCTTTAAAATACTGCATTTCCATAGCTTTCCCTCCTCAAAACAGAACGCGGCTCAGTGCTCTTCCAGCCCATACAGCAGGGTATGGAACACGAAGGGCAGCTGCTTTTCCCAGCTGGCTTCGCTGTGGGTGCCGCCGGGTACCACTCGGGCCGTCAGATTGATGCCCCGGGCAAAGATCTTGTTGCACATCTCGCCGAAGCCCTTGCGCATCCCCTCGTGATTGCCCATCTCCCGGGAGCCGTAGTCCATGTAGAGGACGGTGCCGGGGGCCAGCTTGGTGCGGGCGGTCAGCTGCATCAGAGCCTCGGGAGCGACCCAGAGAGACGGCGACAGCGCGGCGGCGCGGCCGAACACATCGTTGTACTGCAGCAGGGCGTACAAGCTCATCAGGCCGCCCATGGAGCTGCCGCCGATGAAGGTGTGGACGCGATCCGGCAGAGTGCGGAAGTTTGCGTCGATGAAGGGCTTGAATTCGTGGACATACCAGTTCAGGGTGTCCTTGCCCTTGCCGTCAAAATGGCCGTATTGCTTGTCGTCGAACCGGTAGGGCGAATACTCCACCAGACGCTCGTTGTTGGCACCAGCGTTGCACTCCACAGCCGCCACGATCACCGGGGTGTCCGTGTAGTCCAGATAATCCGCCATCCCCCAGCTCTTGCCGAAGGTGGCGTCCTCATCCAGAAAGACGTTCTGGCCGTCGAACATATACAGCACCGGGAACCGGCGGTCGGGTTCCCGCTCATACATCGTGGGCAGATAGACGTATGCCCTGCGCGCTTCCATGCCGCCCACAGCCGGATAATTGATGGTCCATTTTTCAATCATACTGCAAATCCCTCTCGTTTCCTGTCCGGCTCCCCGAAAGCGGGAGCCCTCCTGCAAGCTTAGTTTAACACCGTAAAGTATCAAATGCAATCCCGGCACTGCAGAGCCGCTGCCCGGAGACAGCAAACGCCGCCCGGTGCTGGACCCGGCGGCGTTTGCAGAAGTTTTAGCAATTCGACGTTTTCATGCAGCGGCAGCGGCATCGAATGCATGGCGCAAAGATGCTACTTTCCGGCTGCATTGACGGCCTGCCTTGCGATAAAACAGGAAAAACGGCGAAGGATCAGTTCTTCTTCTCGACGGGAACGATCCAGCCCTTGGTATCGGGGAGCTTGCCCCACTGCATCCCGGTCATGGTGTCATACAGCTTCTGGGTGACAGAGCCGATCTTGCCGTCGCCGATGTAAGCGTGCTCGCCCTTCCAGACCAGCTCCTTGACCGGAGAAACGACAGCGGCAGTGCCGGTGCCGAAGACCTCTTCCAGTTTGCCTTCGCGGGCGGCCTGCATGATGTCGGCGATGGCAATCTTGCCCTCGACGACCTCATAGCCCCAATCCTTCAGCAGCTCGATGCAGCTGCGGCGGGTGACGCCGGGCAGGACGGTGCCGACGGTGGCGGCGGTGTACACCTTGCCGTCGATCTTGAACATGATGTTCATGCTGCCGACTTCCTCGACGTACTTCTTTTCGACGCCGTCCAGCCACAGCACCTGTGCGTAGCCCTGCTCCTCAGCCAGCTCGCCGGCCTTGATGGAAGCGGCGTAGTTGCCGCCGCACTTGGTGAAACCGGTCAGGCCGGGGGCAGCACGGATGTAATCGTCCTCCACGTAGATGCGGACGGGGTTGATGCCCTCGGCATAGTAAGCACCCGACGGAGCGCAGATGATGCAGAAGATGTAGTTCTTGGAAGCGTGGACGCCCAGACCCACGTCGTTTGCAAAGATGAAGGGGCGGATGTACAGGGAAGCACCGTCTGCATGGGGGACCCAGTCGCGGTCCACATCCACCAGCGTCTCAACGGCCTGAATGTAATCCTCCACCGGGATCTTCGGGATGCACAGACGGTCGGCAGAATCCTGCATCCGCTTGGCGTTGCAGTCGGGGCGGAAGAGCTGGATGGTGTCGTCCGCGGTGCGGTAAGCCTTCATGCCCTCGAAAATTTCCTGTGCGTAGTGGAAAACGACGGTCGCAGGATCCAGCTCGAACGGAGCATAGGGAACGACGCGGGGGTTATACCAGCCCTTGCCCTCGGTGTAGTCCATGACGAACATATGGTCGGTGAACTTCTTGCCGAAGCCCAGCTTGGTCTCGTCCTGCGGTTTCTCCTTGGGAGAAGTGGTACGAGTGATCTTGATATCCAACATGATGTATTTTCCCTCTTTTCTGATCTCACACAGGCGGAACGCATGGGGGCACAAGCCCGCATTCCCAATGCCGAATGTTGATATCTATTATAATGGGATGAGCGGATTTTGCAAGCAACCGAAAAATCTTTCATCTATACGGGGTGTAAGTTGTCGCAAATTGTGATAGAATGAAAGCAATAGCCCTCTCAGTCAATGCCTGTCGGCATTGCCAGCTTGTCCTCCCTCTGTCGCTGACGCGACATCTCCCTCCGGCCGGAGGGAGTCTTTCAAAGGGAGAGCCCTTGGCAGCCGGGTGAAAGCGGAATGGGGATTGCCAAAGGCTCTCCTGCTAGGAGAGCTGGCGAGCGCAGCTCGACGGAGAGGTTGGACGAAGCAAAAACCTGACCAACGGTGAAAAGCCGGAAAGGATAACTTATGATAAACGGTGTGATTTTTGATATGGATGGCCTGATGTTCGACACCGAGAAGATGTGGGCGACTTTCTGGGAGCCGGCATTGGCAGAGCTGGGTCTGCCCTACAAGGAGGGTCTGGCCGAAGCCGCCCGCGGTACGGCCGGGGAGACCACCCGGAAGGTGGTGCGCAGCTTTTACGGCGAGGACTGCGACGCCAATGCAATCATCGACAACCTGCACAAGGTCGCGGACAAGGCCTTTGAGCCGCCGGTGCCGAAAAAGCCGGGCATCGACGAGCTGCTGGCATGGCTGGAGCAGCAGCATATCCCGATGGCGGTCGCTTCGTCCAGCCGGGAGTTTGCCATTCGCCACCACCTCGACAACTGGAACATGACCCATTACTTTCAGGCCATCGTCTCCGGCCAGCACGTCACCCGCTCCAAGCCCGACCCGGAGATCTTCCTTCTCGCAGCCGAAAAGCTGGGGGTGGATCCGGCACACTGTCTGGTGCTGGAGGACAGCTACAATGGGGTCCGTGCCGGAGCCGCCGGCGGCTTTGTGACCGTCATGGTGCCGGATCTCATGCCGCCCGACGACGAAATGCGCCGCCTCTGCACCACTGTCTGCAAAAGCCTGTATGAGGTGCAGGAAAAGCTGAAAAAGAACGAATTGTAACGAAAAGCCGCCGCTGTATGGAAGAAAAAAACATACAGCGGCGGTTTGCTGTTTTCGGAACACTCAGGCGGAAAAAGCCGGACGGATCTTCTGCGCGATGCCGGTCTTGGCCTCTTGCTGTTTTTCCCACGTGACGCGGGTGACCTCTTCGACAAAGGCACGTTCCTTCGGCATTGCAGAATAATAACGGATCCCGAACTGCTTGCAGATATCAAACAGCAGCTCGGTATAAGCGAGATCATCGCTGGACGGCAGGGCAAAATAGCCGCCTGCTTGTGCAGCCAGATCGTCGATCTCATAGCAACGGTTATCGTTTTTCATTTCTCATTCCTCCTCTGTCAGATAGCGAGAAAACAATCGCCATGCGTCCTCGTCGGCCAGCATGAAGCGTCTGGGTGCGCCGCCTCTGCACCACCGTCTGCAAGAGCCTGTATGAGGTGCAGGAAAAGCTGCAAAAGAACGAATTGTAACGAAAAGCCGCCGCGCGATCTGCAGAACGCAGTTCGCGCGGCAGCTTTTTGCGATATAGGATCAAAGGTTCCCGTACTTTCGCAGGACGGCCTGTACTTCCTCCTCGGTCAGGGTTCGGACGGGTTCGGGCGGTTCGCTGCCCTTGCGGAGGGCGAGCCACCAAGTGGAGAGACCCAGCCAGCCCTGTTTGTAGCCGGTATGGGGCGTGCGGCCTACGCAGGAAAAGCCGTGCTTTTCGTGGAGGTGTTCACTGGCGGGGTTGGGGTCAGCGATCAGGGCGTAGACGTTCCAGAAGCCCATCTGTTCCAGAAGTTCCAGCAGGGCATTGTAGAGCAGATCCCCCACGCCCAGCCCGCGGGCGTCGTGGGCGCAGTAAAGCGTGCTTTCCACATCCCAGTCAAAGGCTTCCCGCTCGTGCCAGCGATGGGCGCAGGCGTAGCCCAGCAGCTTGCCGTCGGCGTTCCGCGCAAGAAGCAGTGGGGCGACTTTCCGGGTGTCCTCGACCCAGGTTTCATACGCTTCCAGAGTGGACGGCGTGATCTGAAACGTCGCGGTATGATGCAGCACATACCAGTTGTAGATCTCCAGAATGTCGGCGGCGTCGGCCTTGGTCGCAACGGACAGGCGGGGCAGATTTTTGGCACGCCATGCGCTGCAAAGGGCTTCTTTCTGCGCTTTCGGCAGTTTTTTCAGGGCAGCTTCCCGGCGCAGAGCCGCGGATCGGTCGGCACAGGGTTCGAGATAGGCCAGCTGTCGGGCTCCCAGTGCCCGGGTGTATTTGGCTCCTTTGCCGGTTTTGTGCGCGTGGAGCCGGGCAGCCGGGTCGTTGGTCCAGCCGGTGTAGAGCTGGCCGCCGGTGCAGCGCACCATATAGACAAACGCCGGTGCTTCGGGTCGGACGCCTTCTTCTTCCGGCATGGTCACAGCCTCCCGTTGTTCTTCAGTACCTGACGGCAGGCGGCAAGGGCGGTCTCCTTGTCTTTGGCCGTGATCAGAAACCGGCTTGCGTGGCAGAAGCTGATCCCCTCGATGCCGCTCTTCTGCTCGATGACGTTCTGCGGCTGGCCGGCCCACGACTGCGGAAACGGCAGCTTGGGCTTTTTGGTCTTGTGGTCGGTCACGCACTGGGCACTCCAGCCGCCCCGCTGACTGGGATAGACCACAAAGAGCGCGTCGGTCTTGTACAGGCCGTTCTTCCACGGCAGATAGCAGGGCAGCACCACGATGCCGTCTCGGGAATTTTTGTATGCCTGCTGCACTTTTTCGTCGGCGCGGTTGACGGCGTTGGCACTGTCGATCTGATGCTCGAGGATCTGTTTTGCGACGGCGACCGCCTTGAAGAAGCAGGCGTCCGGGTCTTCCTTCGAGTCCCAGACCGGGTTGAAGAAGCCGATGGCATCGCACAGGCTGTTCTGCTCGCCGGTGTTGTCGTTCAGATCCAGCGGCTGGATGAAGTTTTCGTCGATGAGCCGAGCCTGCCGCTCGCCCACCAGACCGGGGCCAAGCACCCGCCAGAGCAGGCCGAAAGCGGCGTAAGGCACACCGTTGGCGCGGTATTCGCGGGGCTCCTGATGGTGATCGAACATTCCAAAGCCGATGTCGTATACGATGCCGTCAAAGTCGTCCGGCACCACAAAGCCCCGGGTGATCCGGATGTCCGGGCGGAGGATCTGCAGCAGCGCGGTGGCAAACACGTCGTCTGCGTGGAATTTGCCAGCGTGCGTAAAACCGTTTGCGGGAATTTTCATGGGTCGTTACCTCATTCTCAGATGTTTGCACTCAGTATAACACATTCCGGCGCAGGGTACAAACAAAAACGCCTTGACAGGAGCGGGCGGTTGTGCTAAAATTGCTTCAAATTTGAACAATACAAATTTGAAGCGCACAGGGAGGTGCGATGTTTGAACCCCAACAACAACCTCAGCATGGAATTTGCCCTGAAAACCGCCGTGGCGTACAGTACGGTCTGCAAGCCGCTCTGTCAGGAATTGAAGATCCCGCAGACGGCATTCGATATCCTGCTCTTCCTCGCCAACAACCCCTCCTATAAGACGGCCAGCGACATCGTGGAGGTGCGCAAGATCAAGGCAAATCTCGTCTCGGTCAATGTGGACCGCCTCGTGCAGGAGGGCTATCTGATCCGGGAAGCCGTCGAAGGCGACCGGCGCAAGACCCAGCTGATCTGCACGGAAAAGGCGGCTCCCCTCATTGCACGGGGGCAGAAGCTGCAGCGGGAATTTGGCGAACGGCTGCTGGAAAACATCGACCCGGAGACCCGGAATGCCTTTTTTCGCGCCATCGAGATCGTCAGCCGGAACCTTGACGCGATTTTGGAAGGAGAACACTGAGATGCAGATGCTGTATCCCCTGCTTGTGACCTTTTTTGCCGGGATGGGCGCGGTCGTTATGGGATTTAAGTTGCTTGCTTGATTTTTGAACAATATAACGCAGAAAGAGCCTGTACTGCGGGAGATCCCGAATACAGGCTCTTTCTTACCTTGCTGATTGCTTCACACCAATTTTTATGTTATACTCTCTTTGCTGCCCTTCTTCCATCCGCGCAGCGGAAGGGAGGTGAATGGTGTGGAGTGCATTATAAACTTCTTTGTCTCGGTCGGAGCACAGGTTGTCGGATACTTCCTGTGCAAGTGGCTTGACCCGGACAAGAGCAAGGGCGAGTAAGCACACGCCCCCTGGAGAGTTGCAGCTCTCCGGGGGGCATTTTTTGCGTGAATGGTGCGGATACTTTATAAACTTCTTCGTACCTTTAGTATATGCAAAAACGGAAAAAAGTCAAGAGCTTCGCGCAAAAGTTCATTTTTGTGACAATCAGACCGGATAAGAGATCAAATTGGCAGCGGTTGCGGAGCACTTCGGTGTAAGGGCAAGCAAGCCCTGATTGCCATCGGCAGCGATCGACTTTTTCAGAGTCTCCCACTGGGCTTCCGTGCCGCCGTAGAAGACCGCTTTCAGCGGTGTTTTTGCATCGGAATGATCGTAAGAGGCATAAGCTTCGATGGAAGTGACCGACGCAGGGATGTACACGGCCTGTACGCCGCTGTAGGAGAACAGCTGGCGGCTGATCGTTTTCAGACCTTCCGGGAGGGCAAGCTTTTTCAACGCTTTACAACCGTAAAAAGCACTTGCTCCGATCGTCGATACGGATGCGGGAATTGAAATTTCGAGCATTCCGCAGCTGAAGAAAGCATAGTCCTCAATGGTTTTGATGCTGTCCGGAAGGATGATTTTCGTAACGCCGGAACAATTATCAAACGCATGGGAGTGGATGGACGTGACCGGAAGCCCATTCCACTGAGCAGGGATCGTCACCGTGCCGGAAGCAGACTTCTGGCAGGCATAAACATACGCTTCGGCATTGTTGCGCTTCCGGATCTCCAGCAGCGAGCTGCCGGTGTCAGAAGAACTGGCAGAACTGCTGGAGCTGGAAGAACTGCTGCTGTCCGGTTTGGTTTCTGCGGAAGAAGAGGAACTGCCGGAGCTGGCGGCTCCGCCGTTGGAACTGGAACCGCCGCAGGCGGTCAGAATGCCGGAAAGCGAAGCGGCGGCAACGGTAGAAACTGCGATTTTCAAAAACTGACGGCGTTTCATAAAACATCCCTCCTGCCCGAATGAAATCGGATTTTACTTCTCCTCGATGGTCGAGTGCTCGATGACGTAATCGGCGGCGCGGCGGATGCCTTCGTTGCGGCGCATGGCCTCGACGTTGGTGTTGGCCTTGATCTCTTCAAGGGTCTTCTTCATCCGGTCGGCACGCTCCTGCAGGGTCTTGGTAATCTCGTCCTCGGTGGGCAGCAGATTCTCGTTCTGCGCGACCTGCAGCAGAGCCATCCGTGCGCGGGTGTTGTTCTCGGCGGCGGCATGGACGGCGGAAGTGAAGCTCTCGCGGGTCTGGTGGATCTGGCTCAGATAGCGGTCAAGGCTCATCCGCTGCATCTGGAGCTGCTGCTGCACCCGCTCCATCTCCTGCTGGTAGGTGGTCTCGATCAGGACGCTGGGCAGATCACCCTCGGCGGCCTTGGCCAGCTGGGTCAGGATCTGATCCTTGGCGCGGTTCAGGGCACTGGCGTGCTTGCCGTCGTAAAGCTGCTGCTTGATCTGGGCGCGGAACGCATCCATGGTATCGACCTTGCCGACTTTCTTGGCGAAATCGCTGTTCAGGGCGGGCAGCTGGCGCACGCAGACGTCGAGCAGCTTGATCTTGAACACGGCGGGCTTGCCAGCCAGATCCTTGACATGGTAGTTGGCCGGGAAGGTCACGGTGATCTCAAACTCCTCACCGCCCTTGTGCCCGAGGATGCCGTCCTCAAAGCCCGGGATCATCCGGCCGCTGCCCAGCTGCAGGGTCTGGTTCTTGGCAGAACCGCCGGCAAACGCCTTGCCGTCGATGGAGCCTTCGTAGTCCATGTGGACAATGTTGCCCTTGACCGCCGGACCCTTGTGGGGCACCAGCTCGGCCGCAGCCTGACGGCGGCGTTCGAGCACATTGTCGATCTCCTTGTCGGTGACGGCGGGGGTGACACACTCGGTGGAGAACCCGGTGGTCTGGGTCAGGTTCAGCGCGGGCTGCAGGGCGGTGGTGGCAGTGGCCACAAAGCCCTCGTCCTTCTTGACGCTGACCAGATCGTACACCGGCTCGTCCACGGCCTTGAAGCCATGCTCGGCCATGGCTGCCTCATACAGCGCGGGAACATCCCGATCCATCAGGTCGTTGATCGCATCGTACCAGAAGGTGTGCTCGCCGCGGTCGGCCTCGATCTGGGCGCGGTCGGCCTCGCCCTTGGCAAAACCCCGGATCGTGTAGGAAGCGCGGGTGCGCTCGTATACAGCGTTGGATGCAGTTTCCAGTTCCTCAGCGGTTGCGCTGAAGGTCATTTTGCAGACACTCTTTTCGGGCGTTTCCACGCTTACCAGTTTCATAGGTTTTCCCTCCGTGAGCCCTTTGAACAGGGCAAATTCAAACATTAGTAAAGTTATTATAGCACAAACTGACCAAAAGCGGTATAATAAAAACCATAAAAACAGGAAAAAAGAAAGGATGTGCGGCGAATGCGTTTGTTTGACGTTCTGGGGCCGGTCATGATCGGCCCGTCGTCCAGCCACACCGCAGGTGCGGCCAAGATCGGATACACGGCACAAAAACTGCTGGGAGACCTTCCGGTGGAGGCGGATATCGGGCTGTACGGGAGCTTTGCCACCACCGGCAAAGGGCATGGCACCGACCGTGCGCTGGTGGCCGGGTTGCTGGGGCTCCACCCGGACGACCCCCGTCTGCCGGACAGCTTTGCGCTGGCAGCGGCGCAGGGCATGAAGTTCACCATCCATCCGGTGGAGCTGCGTGCCGCACATCCCAACACGACGGTCCTTACCTTAAAAAGCAAAGCGGGCCGGGTGCTGTCCATGCAGGCTGCCTCGGTCGGCGGCGGACGGATCCGGGTGACCGAGATCGACGGCGTGCCGGCCGACTTTGGCGGCGACAGCAATACCCTCATCATCCACAATGAGGACACGCCCGGCTGCATCGCCGAGGTCACCATGTCGCTGGCGCAGCGGCGGATCAACATTGCGTCGATGCAGGTGTTCCGGGCGGCATCCGGCGGCTACGCCGTCATGGTGCTGGAGTGCGATTCCCATATCCCCCGGGTGCTGGAACAGCAGATGGCGCAGATGCCCGGCATCCGGAAAGTCACCTGCCTGAACGTGGACGAACCGGAAGAAAACGCGGAGGAGTGAGTGTATGTCATTTTTGTCCTGTGAAGAGATGCTGGCCGCAGCACGCAGCCAGAACATCTCCCTGTCGGAGGCCATCCTGCGCAGCGATCTGGCCGAGAGCCGCCTGACGGAAGCGCGGAGCCGGGAATCCATGCACCATCTGTGGCAGGTGATGCAGGCGACCAGCCGGGAGTATGACCCGGCTCAGCGGAGCCGGAGCGGATTGTCCGGCGGCGACGCCGCCAAAGTGGAGCAGGCGCACCGGGAAGGCCGTCTGCTGGGGGGCGATTACCTCTCTGCGGTCACCGCCGAGGCTTTGAAGACTGCCGAATGCAACGCCTGCATGAAGCGGATCGTAGCCGCCCCCACCGCAGGCAGCTGCGGTGTGCTCCCGGCGGTGCTGCTGCCGCTGGCGCGGCGGGGCGAAGCGGACGAGGACGCCATCTGCGACGCCCTCTATGTGGCGGCCGGGTTTGGCCAGGTCATCGCTGCCCGCGCCACCCTTGCCGGGGCGGAGGGCGGCTGTCAGGCCGAGGTGGGGGCAGCCAGTGCCATGGCCGCCGCCGCACTTTGCCACCTCAAAGGCGGCGCACCGGAGCAGTGTGCCTGCGCCGCAGCCATGGCTCTGGGCAACCTGCTGGGTCTTGTCTGCGACCCGGTGGCCGGCCTTGTGGAGATCCCCTGCATCAAGCGGAACGTTGTTGGTGCCGTGAACGCCGTCACCTGTGCGAATATGGCTCTTTCCGGCGTGGACTACGCCATCCCCTGTGATGAAGTCATCGACGCCATGGGGCGCGTCGGAAGCCTCCTCTCCCCCGACCTCCGGGAGACCGGACAGGGCGGCCTTGCCGCCACGCCCACCGGCGTCCGGATCGCCCAACAGCTGGCGGAAGAAGCGTAAGCTCGAAAAAATCCGCGGCAGACCGGACGAAAAGACGTTCTTTTTGAAAAAGATCGAAAATATTTCAAAAAATCTGTTGACAAACCGGCCATTGAGTGGTAAAATACATCATGTTCCGAACGGAACGTATGCGTTGGTAGCTCAGCTGGATAGAGTGACTGACTACGAATCAGTAGGCCGGGGGTTCGAGTCCCTTCCATCGCACCAGAAAATGCCGTGAAATCGAAAGATTTCATGGCTTTTTTGTTTTGTAAGCCATGGCTGCACGGTTTCTGCACGGTTTTTGCACGGTCGGTGTTTTCCATGTCCGATTATGTAGGGCGCTGTATTGCATTGCAATCAGTGCCCTTTTTTGCATCAGGTGAGCAGTGCCAGGCGCAGCTTTGCCTTCATTTCCGGGTCAGCATCCTTGAGCAATTCCAAAAGAGCCGTCATGGAGATGGTGGGTTCGCCTGCGGCGGGTACAGCCTGCGGGCTGGGGGTGTCGGGCTTGGCATAGAAGCCGCTTTCAAACTTCTTGCCCAGCTCCACACGGGAGGACTGCTGGATATGGGCGTAGGTGTTCACCAGCATATCCGCACTGGCGTGACCTGTGGTCCCCTGCACCGCCTTGATGTCGCCGCCGGAGATCATCAGCTGGTAGGTGGCACTGGAATGCCGCAGACCATGAAAGACGATGCGGGGGAACTCCGGGTGTGCATCCTGCCATTTCAGGAACTTTTTGCGGATGAGCACCGGCTCCACCGCCAGACCGTTGGGGAGCCGCAGCAGCATCCCGCTGTTGCGGTACCGCTCCGGGTCGAGGGCTTCTTCCCGTTTCAGCCGTTCCAACCACTGTTTCAGCTCCTCCCGCAGGGCAGCGGTCATAAAGATGGTGCGGCAGGAGGCTTCGGTCTTGGTGTCCTTCAGGATGAGGGAGGTCTTGCTGCCCTCCAGCTTGTCCGGGAAGATGCGGAGGATGCAGCCCTTGTCCACCTGTGCCAGCGTGTCCTTCTGCACCCGCTGCATGGAACGGTTGACGGTGAAGGTGCCCATGCCGTTGGCGGCATCAAAGTCGATGTCCTCCGGGGTCAGACCTGCCACCTCCCCTTCCCGCAGCGCACCCACCAGCGTCAGGTGCACCGCCAGATGCAGGATGGGGTCCTCCATGCTGTCCAGTGCTGCCCGCATCTCGTCTACCTCCCAGATGCTGCGCTCTTGGGTGGTCTTTTTGGGAGCCTCCACCGGGACAGGGCTTTTGATGAGGATGCCCCACTCCACCGCCAGCAGAAAGGAATTGTGCAGCAGTTGGTGGACCTCATGGAGGGTAGTGCCGGAGAGGGTGCGCTTCTGCTGCTTGGGCGAGAGGTCTCGCCGCTTGCCGCCCACATACTGCCCGCAGGGGGTCTTGCTCAGGGTGTCGTACAGGGCTTCAATGTGGTAGGGTCGCAGCTTCTGCATCTGCATCTCCCCGATATAGGGGATGATGAGGTTCTGGATGAGGGCCAGATTGGACTGGTAGGTCTTGGGTGCCCACTTGTGCTTGCTGCACTGCTTGGGCAGCCAGTCCATCAGGAACTCTGCCACCGTCACCGTGGACGGGATCAGGAAATTGCCGGTCGCCAGTTCATGTTCGATCTGCTTCTGGCGTTTGACCGCCTCCTCTTTGGTGGGAAAGCTCTCCCATTTGTCGCAGCTCTTGCCGTGCTCGTCCTGATAGGTGTAGCGGACACTGTAAGAGCTGCCGCGTTTCGTGATATATGCCATAGATTTGCCTCCTTATCAAGCTGCCCGGTAGAGCCACGCATCGAAGCTGTCTTTCGGGATGCGGATGCTTCCGCCTGCCCGCAGGACACGGAATTCGGTGGTGCTGTTGCACAGGTTGTAGGCGGCACGCTGGCTGATGGCCAGCATCTGTGCGACCTCCTTCACCGTGTACACCAGCTTTGTGGTCTCAGGGCTGTTGGTCGGAGACTTGACGGCATTGGTTCGAGTGACCACCTCCATTGTAGCCGGATCAGAGTCCGACTGCAAGGACTTTTTCGTATAATCCAAAGATTTCACATTCTCGTACATTTTATTACACATAGGCAGTGCTCCTTACTTATCGTGGCGCATCGCAGGCTCCTGCGTGCGGTTCTCATAAAATCGAATGACCTCCGGCGGGATGCTGTCCAGCGTTTTCAGGGCGGCTTCATAGTCCTGCCGCAGCTTGGCATCCTCCAGACGCTTCAAGACGCTCCCTTCCTTCGCTTTGTCCAGCGAGGCGGAGAGCGTCTTGTTCTTCTCTTTCAACTTTTCGTTTTCAGCGGCGGTTTTGGTGAAGGCTACGTTATACTTCCGAAGCTGGTCCTTCATCCGTGCCACGTTGGGAATATAGCTGTCCAGCACCTTGCTGATCTCCGCCGCCCGGCTCTTGCCGTTGAAGGGGGTAATGCCCACCAGCAGGGCATCCAGCTGCTCCTTCTGCTTGGTCAGCTGGGTCATCTCCTTGAAGATGCGGGGCGGGATGTGCTCTCGCCCGGTCTGGCTGGCACTTTCGCCCCGTTCCAACTCCGGGTACTGCTTGACCATGTGCTGCCAGAACTCGTCCTGCCATTTGACGAGGTTCTTTCGGTTGCCGATGATCTCCTTGGCGCTCAGCCGTCCGTCAGCAGTCAGGGGCACGAAGCAGAGGTGCAGGTGGGGCGTTTTCTCGTCCATGTGGACAACAGCCGAGATAAAAGTTTGGGTGTTCTGCTTGCCTTTCAGGAACTCCAAGGCATACTCGAAATAAGCCTTGATCTCCCGGTTGGTCTTTTCCTTGAAAAAATCCGGGCTGGCAGTGACAAGTGCCTCCACCACCCGCACGCTGTCCTTGCGGACACGGCAGTGGGCGGCGGCTATCATGCGGTCGGCTTCTTCCCGGTACCTGCCCTGCGGCTGCACCAGATGGAGGTTGTAGCGGCTCCGGCTCGTGTCGATATCCGGGTTGCTGGCGTACTGCTCCTTGGTACGCTCGTTGTGGGCTTCGATGGGGCTGATGGCAGGCCCCTTGTACTTTTTGAACCGTAAAATGCCGTATTGGGCTTTCATAGATCACGCTCCTTCTTGGGGTGTACAAAAAATCTGTACGGACTTCAAATAACCTGTACGGTCTGTACGGCGTACGGATGAATAAAATATAAACGATACAACGTTTTAATTCACTTTGTTTTGCCGTACAAGTGCGTACAAGTACAGACCGTACAGGTTGTACGAACTTCTTCCGTGAAAAAATGCACTTTTTACGGACAGGGGTGGACAAGCGGCTCGATGCCCACAAAGCCACGCACTCTGCGGCCACCGGGCAGGTAGATGTTGTTGGTGGCTTCAAGGTTGTAGCGGCGGTCGTTCTGGCGCAGTTCTGCGCTGAAACGGATGGCCGACACGCTGTGACAGGCGTTGTCCTCACACCACAACTTATAAATGTCGTAGAAATCCTTGGAGCTGATGGAGTAGTCCGCCTTGAAGCGGAAGTAGCCCTCGGATTCCATAAAGTCAATGACATTGTTGCTGCTGCGCTTGATGATGTCCACGTTGGCAGCAGCACGTTCGCTGACCGTGAAGCGGAAATCGTTCTGCGCCAGCCGGTGCAGCCCTTCCAGACACCACAGCAGGATGCCCTCCAATTCGGTGCACATCTTCTCTACAAGGAAGGGGTCGTCCGTGCGGTCGGCAGGCTTGTCCTTGGTGGTCAGGATAAGCTGGCGGCGAAAGAAGCCGTCCGAATGGTCATACAGCGAGGTCAGCGCACCGTTGCCAAAGCAGAGAAACCTGGCGTAAATGTCCCGCTGGTAGCTCTGAACACCTTTGCGCTCCAAGTCCAGCTTGGCTTCGGCGGTCACGATGGTCTTGATATAATTCGTTTTGGGCAGGGCGTTCATGTCCATGTCGTCGTCGATCATCAACAGACGGCGTTCCAGATCAGCGCGGGCAAAACGGTTGTTCTCGACTTTCTGGACGCTGCCATTGCTGGCGGCATCTCCCATGAGCCGTTTCAGCACCAGCCCGATGCGGGACTTGCCCTC
>CAKTBG010000020.1 GCA_934533135.1 uncultured Faecalibacterium sp. | reverse complement strand
ACCATGAAGCTGATTCAGGACGATGCCGTGATTGATGCCATCGTTGCAGAAGTCATGGAGTTGCAGGATCAGGAAAACACCACTCTCCCTTTGCTGGAAAAGCAGATGCGCGAGGTAGAGAACGGCATTGAAAATATGCTGAACGCCATTCAAGCAGGTGTGCTGACCAACTCCACCAAATTACGTTTGGAAAAGCTGGAAGCCCAGCAGAAAGAGCTTGAGGTTCGGATTGCCGAAGAAAAAATCGCCCGGCCACGGTTAAGCGAAAATCAGGTTCGTTTCTGGCTGATCCGGTTCCGCAAGCTCGACCCGAACGTGAAAAGCCACCGGGAGACGCTTATCAACACGTTCGTGAACGCCGTTTATCTTTATGATGAAAAAGTTTTGATTACATTCAACTACAAAGACGGCACAAAAACCATCACTTTCGATGAAATCGCCGCCAAAGATGCCCCAGAGGGCAATGGTTCGGATTTAGGTTGCTTCGCTCCACCAAAAAAGCTCTAGTGTAGAAATACACTGGAGCTTTTGGTTTTGCAACGCGCCCACCAAGAAGCCTCAACGTATACAAGTACGCTGAGGTTTTTGTTTTGTGACGAGGTTAAACTCATAGAGCGGGCGGATTTAAACAGGGCGGCGGCACATGGAATAACCTGCGGGTGGAGGAGAACAGGAGGAACCCTATGATTTTATCACTGCAAGGCTGTATGGCCGCTGGAAAGACGACGGCGGTGCGCTATCTGCAAGAGAACGCGCCTTATCTCCATATCAGCTATGAGGACCCGCACGCGGTCATCGAAGAAGTCCGGCGGAGACAACTGGACAAGACCCGGTATGCGGACTATCTGGAAATCCAAAAGCTCTGGCTGCACAACGAGGTCGTCCGCTACCAGAAAGCGGTGCAGTATCCGTGCAGCATTATGGATTTTGGCGCGGAAGAGATCGAGTTCTATACCCTGCACTACCCCATGAGCATTGGAAAAGACTGGGAGGTGAAAAACGCCCTCCGGCCGGAGCTGGAAGCAGTCCGTGCCTGTCTGCCGGATCGCATTTTATTTTTGGATGCTTCTGAGGAGACGCTGCGCAGGCACAAAGAAAAGGACACGACCCGGAGCCGGAACTTTTTTGAGCAGTATCTGAAGACGCTGCTGCCGCTGAAACGAACATGGTTCGCACAAAAGACAAATGTGGATTTTCTCGCCGTCGATGGACTGTCTGCGCAGGACGTCGGCGAGAAGGTCAAACAGTGGTGTGATGGGTGTATCCGAGGCGGGGTGTAAAAGTGCGGTGTGTTTTGAGCGAGACATTTGACCAGCTCCATGCGGCTTTGCAGGCGGGCATCAAACAGCTACATTGCGGATCGTCTGCTGGAGCTTTTGGTTTTGCAACGCGCTCAAACACAGGGAGCGGGTGGATTGGAGCAGCATCGGCCTGCGCCTCGACGGGTTTCGGACATCTTTTGAAGTTCACCGAAGCTTTTGCAATTTACGCACGTGATATGCGCACGATGTGTTGACAACTGCGGAAAATGGAGCTATACTGGCTATAAGAAAATCACGAAGGAGGGCGTTGATTATGGCCAGAATCAGCACGAATATTAGTCTTGATCCTCAACTTAAGCAGGAAAGTCAGGAACTCTTTGCCGACCTTGGCATTGACCTTTCCACGGCGATCACACTGTTTTTGAAGCAGTCGCTCCGCGTGCAGGGCCTTCCGTTTGCAGTTACCAGAGAAAAACCCAATGCCGAAACCATTGCAGCTTTGAATGAGTACAATGAAATGAAAGTCCATCCGGAGAAGTATAAGCGGTATTCGTCCTTCAGGGATGCCATGAACGAGGTACTATCCGATGCTTGATGTCGTTCTTTCCAATCAGTTCAAGAAAGATCTCAAGCGGGCAAAGAAGCGGGGACTTCCGCTGGATGAGCTGGAAGTCATTGTGGATAAACTGGCGGCGGAACAACCGTTGGATGCCCAAAATCACGACCATGCACTGACTGGCAATTTCATCGGCTTCCGCGAGTGTCATATCCGTCCGGATTGGCTGTTGATGTACCGCGTGAATGGTGGGGATTTGATTTTATTTTTGTTCCGCACTGGCTCCCACACAGATTTATTCGACTAAGCATTCCAGCAGGCAGCTTTCGGGCTGTCTGCTTTTTTTATAGCAGTTTATGTGTTTCACGCACAAGCAGCATCTGCAACTGCGGATCGAAAATATGCTACAGGCTGCCGGTGCGTTAAAAGTCTTGGGTGCAGAAGCCTTTCCAACGTTCCTCCGGGATGGAGGGCTCGGTCAGGAAGGCCTCGGGGTTGGGGGCGAGGACATGGCGGGTGACCTGAAACAGGCGATCCGCGTCGCAGAGGATGCAGCTGGCATCGCCAAAGGTGGTATTCCGGGCGGCATTGCAGTCGAGATAGGCCTGCGTGAGCTTGACGAAATCCTCGGAGATGTGGGGCTGGTCGGCGTTGAAGTGGCGGCGCATATAGGCGGTGTGCGCCTCGCCCTGCTGGTCGATGACGGTCAGCTGGAGCGGCTGATCGGTCAGGCGGTGGGGAACATTCAGCACTTCTTCGACGCTGTGCAGGAAGGTGTTGCGGGCGTGGGTGACACCCAGCAGCAGAATCTTGCCATGGACGGTGCGCAGGCGGTCGTAGCAGCCGCCGGGGGCGCAGGGCGTGTTGGTCTCCAGCTCACCGGCAAGGTAGGCTTCGGCGTTTTTGCCGTAGGCGGCGAGGCTGTGGGTCGGGTGAAGGGAGCGGACGACGCCTGGCCGCTGGCGGAACAGCTCGGGCAGGATGCCGACGCAGCAGGGGCTGGTCCGGACATCAAACACCGGGCTGCCGCTGTCGATGAACCGCCATGTGTGGGTGGGCAGCAGGAGCAGGCCGTCGGCGAAATATTCCATCAGGGCGTCAAGCACGGTGTCGGCACCGCCCTCCACCGAGCCGATGGAACGCATGGAGGAGTGGATCAGGATGGTCTCGGTTCCGGTCAGACCCATAGCGGCGAGGTCGGCTTTCAAGTGTTGTTTTGTGTAAGGCATGAGAGGCTCCTTTTTCCAAAAAGCTGCGGCAAAACAAAAACCTCTCCGTCTCGCTCCGTGTACCAGCTCTCCTCGCAGGAGGAGCCTTGGCAAAATCGAAAAGCGTTGCGAATTGCCAAGAAATGCGGCGTCGCGGCAGCGATGACCGAGAGGTTGTGAACAGGGTGAAAAGGCTTACTTGGTGCCGTAGATACGGTCGCCGGCGTCGCCCAGACCGGGAACGATGTAGCCGTTTTCGTTGAGGTGGTCGTCCTTGGCACCGAGGTAGATGTCCACATCGGGGTGAGCCTTGTGCAGAGCCTCGATGCCTTCCGGGGCACCGATCAGGCCGATGAACTTGATCCGCTTGGCACCGTGCTTCTTGATCTGGGTAATGGCGTCGATGGCACTGCCGCCGGTGGCCAGCATGGGATCCAGCACCAGAACGTCGCGCTCGGCGATGTCCACAGGCAGCTTGCAGAAGTACTCGACGGGCTGCAGGGTGGTCTCGTCGCGGTACAGACCGATGAAGCCGACCTTGGCGGCGGGCAGCAGGGTCAGCATACCGTCCAGCATTCCCATACCGGCGCGGAGGATGGGAACCAGAGCCAGCTTGCGGCCGGCGAGGACCTTGGTCTTTGCCATGGTGATGGGCGTCTCGATCTCGACCTCTTCCAGAGGCAGATCACGGGTGGCCTCGTAGCACAGCAGGGTCGCGATCTCACTGACGAGGTCACGGAACTCCTTGGTGCCAGTCTGCTTGTTGCGCAGCAGGCTGATTTTGTGCTGCAGCAGGGGATGCTCAACGATCATAGGGGTCATAACAACACGCTCCTTTTGTTTTGATAAAAACCTCTCCGGCTGCAGGACAGGCAGAGAGGTGATCTGCAATTTAGCGGTTCTCGATCTCGGCCAGCTTTGCCACACGGCGGGCGTGGCGGCCGCTCTCGTATTCGGTGGAAAGGAAGAGGTCCACCAGCTGGAGGGCGAGGCCGGCACCGACGACACGGCCACCCAAGCACAGGGCGTTGGCGTCGTTGTGGCGGCGGGTGTATTCGCAGCTGAAGCTGTCGGAGCAGCAGCAGGCACGGATGCCCTTGACCTTGTTGGCCGCGATGCTCATGCCGACACCGGTGCCGCAGAACAGCAGAGCCTTGTCACACTGGCCGCTGACGACGGCGTCGCAGGCAGGAACGGCCATGTCGGGATAATCGACGCTTTCGGTGCTGTGGGTGCCGAAGTCGATGTAGGCGATGCCTTTCTCGTCCAGATGGGCTTTGACGGCTTCTTTCAGTTCAAATCCGCCATGGTCGGCGGCAAGTGCGATGGGTTTTGCCATGATGTTTGTCCTTTCGCTGTAGCATGAATGAGTTGATCAAACGGTTTGGGCGGCTGCGGCTTCGGCGGCCAGACGTTCGGCGCGTTCCCGCTCGGCCTGACTCAGCCGGTGGTAATCCGGCAGCAGAGCCTCGGGCAGAACGGCTTCGCCCCGCTGCGCCATCTGCCGGGCCACCAGTGCCACGGCACCGGCTCGTCCGCCCCGCAGGGCGGGCGGCACACAGAGCACGCCGGGCAGACTGCCATAGCTATTATAGCACAGAGACGCGCCGTCACCAACAAAAAACAGGGGCTTTTTGCAATTTTCTACAAAGGAAGCAAGATCGGCCACCGCCCGGGCGTCGTCCTCCAACAGGCGGGTGTGGGTGGCCAGATCGAAGGCGGCACTGTATACCTGCGCCCGGCGCGCATCCAGCGCACAGAGGAGGGTGCCCTCGCCGGTATGCGCGGCGGCCAGAGCTTCCAGCGTGGAGACCGGCGCACAGAGCGTTTCCCGGGGGAAGGCCAGCCCCTTGACCGCGGCCAGACCGATCCGCAGGCCGGTGAAACTGCCGGGACCGGCGTTGACGCCGTAGAGGTCGATGTCGGCACAGGTCAGGCCGCAGAGCTTGAGGGCCATGTCGATCAGCGGCATCAGGGTCTCGCTGTGGGTCATGCCCGCGTCGAGATAGCACTCGTAGAGCAGGCGGTCGTCCTGCATCAGGGCGACGCCGACGGTCTTCCCGGCGGTGTCCACGGCTAAAATGTTCATAACGTGACCCCCTCCATGGTGATGCGGCGGGTGGTATCGTCCAGCCGCTGGATGTCGATGCGGATCGGGTGTTCCAGTGCCAGCAGGTCGGCGAAGTTTTCGCTCCACTCGGCGGCAACGATGGCTCCCTGATCGAGGTAATCGTAAAAACCGGCCGCGCACAGGTCGTTCTCCGTGGAGATGCGGTAGAGGTCGAAATGCGCAAAAGGCCGCGGGCCGCGGTAATAATTGACGATGGCAAAGGTCGGGCTGCTGACCGGATCGGTGCAGCCCAGCCCCTCGGCCAGACCTTCGCAGAAGGCGGTCTTGCCTGCACCCAGACCGCCGGTAAACGCGATGAGAGCACCGGGCTGAAGCACAGAGGCCAGTTTGCGCCCCAGTGCCACGGTCTCTTCGCGGGAATGTGTGATAAATTCAGACATCGGTGAATACCTCATAAACAAAACGGGGATGGCAGAATTCTGCCATCCCCTAGTATAGTATACTTCGGCGAAAAGTGCAACCGCCAAACCGGGCTATGCGGCGGCCTGCAGGTTGCTGCGGACGTAATGGGGAACATCCAGCATGGCCTGCGTGTCGCCATACAGCTGCGGAACCGCAGCGGCGGCATGGGGGCGGCGGCCGCCCTGCGCCCGGTACCAGACCAGATCGTTGTCGCCGTAGGTGGCCTTGGCATGGGAGAGAGCCGACTCGATGGGATAGCCCAGGATCAGCTGATTGACGGTATCCCACAGGATGCTGCGGGAATACACGGTGTAGACGTTGTTGACGTAGCCCAGCACCACCGAAGCACCGGCGGAAAGCAGAGCGTCGCCCATGGCACTGTCCGGGCTGCCGTCCACGCCGCCAAACTCACAGGTCTCGGAGAGGACGATGGTGCCGTCCATCGGGGAGAAGAAATACGCACTGCGGAAGAAATCCGGCGTGACGGCGTACAGGCCGTTGACCTTGATGATCCGGTGGCTCAGCAGGTCGATGCCGTATTTCAGATCCCGGTAGGGCGTGGCCTCCTCGGTGAGCAGGATGACCGGCTCAGTGGTGGTGCGCCTCCAGAGCAGGCCGTAGCGATGGGTGTAATAGGCACCGTGCGCACTGAGGATGCACAGATCGTACTGCCCCATCTTTTTCAGGTCGGAGATGGTCACGGTGGTGTCGAGCCGGGTGTCCAGCCCAAGAGCCGACCAGAAGCCTTTCATGTAAGAGTAGTAGGGGTAGCGGGAGCTGTTGATGGTGTTGTCAAAGGCGTAATAGATCATCGCCGTTCCGAAATCCTCAAGCTTGTTCTTCTTCAGGTCGGTCAGGGTCAGTGGCTGCTGCGCTTCGCCGGAGAGGGAAAGGGTGCTCAGGTCGTTGGCATCGTCCGGATCCTGCAGCAGGATGCCGCCCCAGACCCCGCAGGGATAGGCAAAGCCGATCATGCCGTTTTCGTCATCGACGCAGATCGACTTGGCCTGCACCAGCCCTTCGTCCGACAGCTCTTTCAGCTGTTCCAGTGCGGCTGCCCGCCGCTCGTCCGGCGGCAGGGCGCGGTATTCATCGCTCCCGGTCAGCGCAGCCACGGCTTGGTCGGTCTGCTGCATCTGCTGGGCATCCTCGGCGGTCAGGGTCTCGGCAGTGGTCTGCTCCGGCTCCTGCGCAGAAACAGACACCGGAAACAAAGCCGACACAAAGACGGCCAGCGCAAGGAAAGCACACAGAAAACGGTGGCGTTTCACATTCATGTTTGAAAAGTTCCTCCCGGAGAACGCGCGCCGCCGGAAACCCCGCAGGCTGTTTCGCGTTCTCTCTAAGCCCATTGTAGAGAGAACGCCTGCCTTTGTCAAGCATTACCGGCGGATTTTGCAAAGCTGTCACAGGAAAGGAAATTTGGTGAGAAAGAGGATGCCCCATTGCCGCTTTTCCTCGTTGACAAACCCATGCCGGAAGGAGTAAACTGAAACCAAACAACACAGGCGTTTCACCAATGGGGATTTGTGTGGAAGGAAGTGCATCCAAATGAAACTGAAAACGTCGATTTTGCGGGCAGTGTGCGGTGCGGCAGCCGCTGCGGTGATGTCCGCCATGATCCTGACCTCCTGTGCGGGGATGCCGGAAGCTCCGGAGTTTCCGTCCAGCTCAGGCAGCAGCTTTGCCAGCAGCTCGACCTCGAGCAGTTCCAGCGCGGCCAGCGGTTCGAGCAGCACCAGCAGCTCGTCAGCGGCGTCTTCGTCGAGCACGGCGGCGAGTTCGGCACCGGCCAGCAGCTCTCAGCCTGCGTCCTCTGCGTCCGGCAGCGCGGCAAGTTCCTCCGGTATGAACGAAGAAAACAGCCCGTCCAGCTCCACGGCGAGCTCCAGCGCGTCCAGCAGCGCAAGCAGCAGCTCCGGCACGGTGTCCATTGCGGCTTACCAGCAGGAAGTGCTTCGGCTGGTGAACATCGAGCGGCAGAAAGCGGGCGTTGCCCCGCTGACCATGGACAACACTGCCCTGACTGCTGCCGCCATGAAGCGGGCGGAGGAATTGAACAAGCTGTTCGAGCATACCCGCCCGGATGGAAGCGATTGCTTTACGGTGCTGAAGGAATACAACGTTCCGTTCCCATCGGCACTGTCTTACTGTGCGGGCGAGAACATTGCCTACGGCCAGCGCACGCCCGCAGAAGTGGTGAGCGCATGGATGAACTCGCCGGGGCATCGAGCCAATATTTTGCGCCCGGAGTTCAAACAGATCGGCATCGGCTGTGTCAAACGAAACGGAAATGGCTATAACTGGTCACAGGTGTTTATTGGATAAAAAGGCAGAAGAAAGGCGGGAACCGTGTGGTGCGGTTCCCGCCTTTTGCCGTGGTGATTACGATTTGAGCCGATACCGCCGTCCGCGATTTTCACCGGTGGCGATCACGACACCATCCTGAACCAGGCGTTTCAGGTAGTCGCGTGTCTGAGAAGGTTTCAGGTGCAGAAATGCGGCGATTTCCAGATTGGTGGCTTCCACATTGTCCGTCAGATAAGAGAGAATCGCCTCTTGGCGTTGCTCACGGATGGATTTTTTGTTATCGCCGGTTTTTATCACCGGTTTCTGGATATCGCCGGTTTTTATCAACGGCTTTTTGCTGTTATCGCTGTTTTTTATCGCCGCTTTTTGGATATCGCCGGTTTTTATCGCTGCTTTTTCCGTGGAAACGGGCAGAGAGAGGGTGGTTCGATCCGGGCCGAAACTCTCGACGATCTCGGGATCCTGCCAGCCTTGTTTTTGCCAGACCGTCCGGATGCTGGGCAGGCCGCTGCCGGCGCGTTCACCGATGTTGATGAGATGGAACATTTTGATCAGCGTCGCATTGCGGGGATCGGATACACCGCCGGAAAAAGCTTCCTGCAGGTTGATGCGGAAGGAACCGGGGTTGGCAATTTTAATCTGATTCGGCCACTTTTGCACGACCAGTCCGCGCCGATCATAATAATCCGCGTGGATGAGCGCGTTTGCCAGAGCCTCTCGGATGGCCTGATGGAGCGGGGTGTCGTCGATCCGGTCGATACCCGAAAGCTGGAAAGGCACTTTTAGGCTGCGCACCAGCCGGGCATAGACCTGAAAGAAGAAATCGTAGAGGTTGCCGCTCCAGTCGCCGGAATTGGAAACCAGCCGGTCAGACCAGCGGTTCTGGGCGTCCTCCGGTCCATCGTGCTCCTGATAATCCAGAAAATAATAGGGGAATTCCCGCACGATCTCGTACTCATAACCGAACATCAGAAGCCCGGCGGCAGTGGGGCGGAGCACACCCTGTTCATCGCGCGCCATTGCGCCGATCCGGTGCAGAAATTCCCGGTTTTCGAGATCCGACCAGACATGACCGGGGCGCAGCGTCTCCATCCGGCGGCGGTACCGCTGGATGGTGTCTGGCGCAAAAACATCCATGGTCATCTTCTCCATGACGCGGGCATCTTGCGTGATCTCGGCCTGATCGCGCATCATGGCACGCACTTCGTCGCGGGAGCAGTGATAATCGCCTTCGCCGTTCCGCCGGTAGGAGCCGGAAAAAGGGTCGGCTCCGATATAAACGGGTTTGTCCTGCCGGTCGGCACGGGGAACGTCGATGACAACGATCCGGTTGCCGCCGCTTTCCACGATCTGGACGTTGTGCTCCGACAGAATGTTCACGCTGGCAATGGCGCGGTTATTGACGCCATTCCAGAAATCATGCACAAGACCCTCTGGGCTTGCAAGTGGCACGCTGGAAAAGCTTTTGTCCGGATTTTCCACGACACCCAGCAGAATGATGCCTCCGACCGTGTTGGCAAACGCGGAATAGGTCTCCCAGATGCTGTGGGGCAAACCACCCTGTGCTTTTTTCGCTTCGATCCGATTGTTCTCCCGATATTTTCCCAATGCGTTGAAATCGAGCATTTCTGTCACCTACCTTGTGGTTTTCAAAAAAGGAATCTATGTTCATGATATCATGAATAAAAGGCGCGTTCAAGGAAAAAGAGAAAATGCGGTACAGAGAAAAAGCTTTTTGAACGCTCTGTGAAAAATCTCCGCCGGGTTGCGAAGATCTGCGGTGTGCTGTATAATAGGGGCGACCCTTTGAGAAAGGCGGTGCTTCTTTGGAGAGCATTCAGCGATATTGGAAACGAACGGATAAACTGTATCTGCTGCTCTGTCTGTTCAGCAGTGCGATGGCGGTGGTGGCATTGTCGTCGTGGGCGGCAAAGCAGGGCAGCGGCTTTGCACTGGACGAAGTGACGGGCAAGATCATCGGCGTGGGCGATTACCGCCGGGCTGTGGTGCAGGCAGGTGCGGCGGCCATCGGCCTGACCATTGCGGTGCTGCTGTCGAACATCGACTACCGCAGTCTGGTCAAGGTCTGGCCGGTACACGTTGCGGTGACGTGGGGGCTGGTGCTGCCGACCCTGTTCATCCGGAACGTCACGGTCGGCCCGCTGACCATCGGCTACAACGCGGGCGATACCGACAACTACTCATGGTACAAGCTGGCGGGCTTTACCTTCCAGCCCACCGAGCTGGCAAAGATCAGCTTCATCCTGACCTTTGCGATGCACCTGAACAATGTGCGCGGAAGGATCAACGAACCGAAAGAGCTGGGCAAGCTCCTGCTCCATATGCTGGTTCCCATTGCCATCATCCATGTGCAGGGCGACGATGGCACGGCCATCATTTACGGCGTCATTGCCTGCTGCATGATGTTTGCGGCCGGGATCAGCTGGAAGTATATCGTGGGCGCGTTCGCCGCAGCGGGTGCAGCGGTGGCCGTGGTGTTTGCCTTCTTCAGCGATTCCATCGGCAAGGGCTACCAGTGGTACCGCATCCTTGCGGTCATCGACCCGGAAAATAAGACCGGCTGGGCACCCAGCGAGACGATCTGGAAGAACATCATCTATCAGCAGCAGCGCGGCGAGATCGCGCTGGGCTCGGGCGGGATCTTCGGCAACGGCCTGTTCGATGGCCGGTATTACAGCGTTCCCAACGCCCACAACGACTTCATTTTCAGCTGGATCGGCAACGCCACCGGGTTTGTGGGCTGTTGTGTGGTGCTGGGCGTGCTGGTTGCCATTGTCATCAAGACCTTTGCCACCGGCGCAAAGAGCGAAGATCTGCTGGGCAGCTTCATCTGCGCGGGCATCGGCGGTGCGTTGATGGCGCAGATCGCCGTCAATGTCGGCATGAACCTGCGCGTCCTGCCCGTCATCGGCGTCACCCTGCCGTTTTACTCGGCGGGCGGCAGCTCGGTGCTGATGCTGTATATCTGCGTCGGGCTGGTGCTGTCGGTGTATATGCACAATACGAAAAAGCTGTTTGGGTAACATTTTCTCGTGCGCTGCTTCAAAATAAAAAAGGATAACAGAAATGCCGCATCGTGCAAAAGCGATGCGGCATTTCTCTTGTTCAGGGGTTAATGCAGTTCAGGCCAGTAGCCCTTGTTGGCTACGATCATATCATCCAAAATCGCTTTGGCGACCGTCATACTGGGCACAGTCTTATTTAGAGTGAAAGCTTGCAGAACCTTTTCATAGCTGCCTTCCACACAGCCTTCCACAAGCAGCTTTTCGCTGTTGAGCTGCTGCATCATCAGCCCTTGCTGGAACAGCGGAATGTTATCCCGGGCAATGACTTCGGGGCCATTCTTTCCGATATAAGCGGGCAGCTCTACCATAGCATCGTACGGCATATTGGGAATCGCACCACGGTTCTCCGTAATGATAAGGAAACGAGCCTTAGTATCATTCTTCAGAGCGGCAGACAGGTCAGCGATCCAGTCGCCGTGACTTCCGGCATAGAAGGTGTTGGAATCTACCTTGCCAGTCTTGAGATAATGATCAATTCCATCAAACAGATTCTTCTCACGAGTTTCCATGACCTCGTTCGCACGCGTATGTGTGGGGTCGGAATGCTCCACGAACTCCTTAGACTGGAGATAGTAGTTCAGGTATGTGTTCGGCAGATACTCAGGGAAGTTCTCCATGATCTCATATTCGCCTTTCCAAACATAGTACCAGCTGCCCTTGGTATGGCGGTTCTGGTTGCTGGAAGAGGTGAGCGCACCCATACTCTTGAGGTAGCTTTCCGGCAGAAGGATCTTGTTTTCTTTAATATAGGCACGGAGTTTGGGCATCAGGTCTTCGCCGTGATACTGGATGGAGGTGAACCATCCGAAATGATTCAGGCCGAAGTAATCGTAGACGATCTCCTTTTTGTTCTGGATGCCCATAGCGGCTGCTACGACGTCAATGATGGCAATCGGCATATCGCAGATGTTGATGATACGAGCTTTTGGGCGCAGCTTGCGGCAAGCCTCGGATACAATAGCGGCCGGGTTGGAATAATTCAAAATCCAGTAATCCTTGTTGGCGTATTTCTCTACGTCGTCGATCAGCTGGATCATAGGGAAAATGGTGCGCATACCATAAGCCATGCCACCGCATCCACAGGTTTCCTGACCCACACAGCCGTGCTTGAGTGGAATCTTCTCGTCCTGTTCACGCATAGCATAACCGCCTACACGCATCTGAGCAAATACGAAGGATGCGCCAGTGTATGCCTCTTTTACATCCGTGGTCGTGATCAGGCGGATGTTTGTTTTGAGTTCCTCATGGAGGACCCAGTCGACTACGACCGCTACTTTATCCTGACGTTCTTTGTTGATGTCGAACAAACGGATCTCGTCAACTTCCAGTTCCTCACGGCGCAGAGCGATGGATTTCACGATACCGGCAGTGAAGGTGCTGCCGCCACCTGCGATAGTAATGACCATAATTGCGTTTCTCCTTTTCTTGTCATTTTATAGGGATCCAGCACAGCAGCGAGATGTTGTGTGCATGGGAAGATACCGGTCACTGTCTTTCAAGTTGAGCGTCCACGGCACGTTTGATATCCGGTACTTGCAGGCCATACACGATCTGAATGTCGGTACCTTTCTTGACGATGCCGCTATTGGCAAGCTGGTTGATTTTTTCGTCATTCAACTTGGAAGGGTCTTTGACGTTCACACGCAGACGGGTGAAGCAATTATCAACAGAAACGATATTCTCCTTGCCGCCCAGACCATCGATGATGCACTGTACTTCTGCAGCGTTCTTTACATCGACTTTCTTTTCAGGCTCCTTGTCGTTTTCGGTACCAGAAACTTCTCGGCCTGGTGTGCGCAGATTGAACGCTTTGATAAGAACCGTGAACACCACGAAATAAACAAGGATCTCACACAGTGCCAGCAGGTAAAGCGTGGGATAATTTGTCTTTTCAGCACCAGACGAAAGGTTCATCAGAATAGAGCCAAGCAGGTTGGTGGTAAATCCGGTGACGTGGAATACATGCAGCAGCACAATGAACAGACCGGAAATGCAGGCGTGTGCCACCCACAGGATAGGAGCGGCAAAGCAGAACATGAAGTCAATTGGTTCCGTGATCGAAGCCAGCGAAGCAGTAAATGCCAGCGGAACCAGAACAGCAGCAGTCTTTTTGCGGTTTTCCTTGCGAGCGCAGAAGATGAAGGCTGCGGCGATGCCAAAATAGCCAAAGGTTTTGGTAAATCCAGTGTACATCCAGACGATGCCATCGGAGAAGGGCAGACCCATGCTGTATTCCATCATCATAACGATGTAGGAGCCGGTATAAGTGGTATCGCCTACGGTCAGGCTGTTGCCCAAAGCCGAGAACTGGAACGGGGTGTAGATAAGGTGATGCAGGCCAGTTGGAATGAGGAAACGCTCCAGAAAACCGTACAGGAACAGACCAAAATTGCCGGAGGTTGCAATCAGGTTGGTCAGAGCAGTGATGGCACTCTGCACCGGAGGCCAGAAGAAGCAGGAACCAAAACCAAACAGGATGGAGAATACGACCATGCAGGTGAAAGACCAGCGAGTGCCAGAGTAGATCTGGGTGATGATTCCCTTAAAGTTCTTCTCGCAGGTGTGGTTGTATACCCAACCGCAGACCAGACCAAGAATAATGCCACCAAAGACACCCATATCAACGGTCTGGATGCCGAATACCGTAGACTGGCCAGTGCCGTACAGACCGACCATGGGGTCTGCTTCGGCCAGCATTCCAAGCTGGTTCAGGGTGACGTTGCCAGCGGTCAGATACATCAGATAGCTCATCAGGGCGATGATACCGGCCTGATGCTTGTTCTTCTTAGCCAGAGCTGCTGCAATGCCTACACAGAACATCAAGCTCAGGTTGTTGATGATGACCATGATGCAGTTGTAGATCAGCTGACCCAGAATTTTGATAGGGGGCCACTGCAGGAACGGAAGCATTGCACTGAGGCTGGTGCTGGTGAGCAATGCGCCCAGTACCAAGATCAGGCCGGCTGCTGAGATATAGGACAGCGGTGACAGCATGGCTTTGGAGAATTTTTCCAAGCCATTCAGAATTTTGTCTTTCATTGGTAAATACTCCTCACTTTTGACAGACAGTTACAAATAAGTGCGTTCTATATTCCGCAAGGCTTCCGGACGCCCTGTCGAATCGGGTTTAGTGGACGATCTTCGTCAAATGGACAAGCAGATAAACCTGTTCCTGATGATTCAGCTCGTAATGAAATTCCTCTCGCAGATAGTCGTTGATGCATTCAAGACAGATTTTATTGCGTGGGTCGTGCTTCAAAAGCACGTCGTACATGGCCTCCATGTCTGCATCCTGCCAGGGAGTATGCCGCAGGATGCGGACGGCCAGAAATTTCAGATGGGTCGTCAGGCGTGCAGCCTCAAGACTCGCTTCTTTCAGTGTGCAGCCATAGGTGCTGCGGATGATTTCCATAACAGACTTGACGAATTTGACGGTGTTATAAGCCAGCGTTGCGTCGGACGCTCCATCTACCAGATGCAGTGCAATATAACCGGCTTCATCTTCCGGCAATTGCACATTGCAGAATTGTTTTATAAGTTCCAACGCTTTTCGTCCGACCGTGTACTCGTTCGGGTAGAGCATCTGAACCTCAGAGAGCATCAGATTCGGAAGAAAGATACCCTTTTTCGCACGCTCCAGCGCAAAGCTGATATGGTCAACCAGCGCGATCGTACACTGGCTTCCCAGCAGGATGCCATGTTCTTCAGCAGCCAGTGAGATCCGCTCAGCTGCCTGCATGACTTGCGGGGTCACATTGTCCAGCATCTTCAGGAATTTTGTCTGCATCTCATTCTGCACATAGTACACTTTGGAAACACGGCCTTTGTCAACGATATCACCCGGACGGCGGCCAAATCCAAGACCATTGCCGACAAGGATGGCCTCTCTTCCATCTGGCATGATTACCGATACCGCATTGTTGTTGAATACTTTAACAGCCTGCATTGCCGCTCTCCTCCGCTTCCATGCCACAGCCCTTATGGGCAAAGAAAAAGGCACAAGAATCAAAGGGATACAATTCTCGCTTTCCCTCTGATGCTCATGCCTGATTGAACAGTTACACGCACTGATAATTCTTTTCTGATGTTGATTATACGAGTCTGCGCTAAAAATGTCAATGGGACATACTCGCTGAAAATAATACTGTCAGTTTGTGCAGAATGTACAGATAAAAAGAACCCCATGCATCGGATAGAATCCTACACGATTCATGGGGTTCAGCAGTTATTCTTTTACTTCAGCACCGCGCCCAGATTTGCACTGGTGACCATGCGGGCATAGCGGCTGAGCCAGCCGGTCTTGACGTTGGGCTCGGGGGCGACGTACTTGGCTTTGCGCTCGGCCAGAACTTCGTCCGAGACCTCGAGGGTGATCTTGGCGTTGGGGATATCAATGTGGATGATATCGCCCTCTTCGACCAGACCGATGGGGCCGCCGGAAGCGGCTTCGGGGCTGACATGGCCGATGGCGGCACCGCGGGAAGCACCCGAGAAGCGGCCGTCGGTGATGAGAGCCACCGTTTTATCCAGCTTCATGCCAGCCAGTGCGGAGGTCGGGTTGAGCATCTCGCGCATACCGGGGCCACCCTTGGGCCCTTCGTACCGGATGACCACCACATCGCCGGGCACGATCTGTCCGGCGTAGATGGCGGCAATGGCGGTCTCCTCGCTGTTGAAGACGCGTGCCGGGCCGGAGTGCTCCTGCATCTCGGGGGCGACGGCACTCCGCTTGACCACACAGCCGTCCGGTGCGATGTTGCCCCAGAGGATCTGCAGGCCGCCGGTCTGGGAGTAGGGGTCGTCGATGGGGCGGATGGCCTTGTTGTTGAGGATGCGGGCACCCTGAATGTTCTCGCCCAGTGTTTTGCCGGTGACGGTGGGCACGTCGAGATCCAGCAGACCCTTCTTGGCCAGCTCTGCCTGCACAGCGGGGATGCCGCCTGCGGCGTAGAGGTCGGGCATATGGGTCGGGCCGGCCGGTGCCAGATGGCAGAGGTTCGGGGTCTTGGCACTGATCTCGTTGAAGAGCTTCAGGTCGATGGGCACGCCCGCCTCGTATGCGATGGCCAGCAGATGAAGGACGGTGTTGGTGGAGCAGCCCAGTGCCATATCGCAGGTCAGGGCGTTCCGGATGGAACGCTCGTTGATGATCTGGCGGGCGGTGATGCCCTTGCGCACCATGTCCATCACGGCCATGCCTGCGTGCTTGGCCAGCTGGAGACGCTTGGAGTAGACGGCGGGGATGGTGCCGTTGCCGGGCAGTGCAATGCCGATGGCCTCGCACAGGCAGTTCATGCTGTTGGCGGTGTACATACCGGAGCAGCTGCCGCAGCTGGGGCAGCAGTTGCAGGTGCAGTCTTCCAGCTGCTCGTCGGTGATCATGCCGGCCTTGTATGCGCCGACGGCCTCGAACATCTTGGACAGGCTGACTTCCTCGCCGCCGTAGCTGCCGGCCAGCATCGGGCCGCCGGAGCAGACCACGGCGGGCACATCCATCCGGACGGCGGCCATGACCATGCCGGGCACGATCTTGTCGCAGTTGGGCACCAGCACCAGACCGTCCAGCTGATGTGCCATCAGCATGGTCTCCACGCTGTCGCAGATCAGCTCGCGGGAGGCCAGCGAGTACTTCATGCCCACATGACCCATGGCGATGCCGTCGCAGACGCCGATGGCCGGGATCAGGATCGGCGTGCCGCCAGCCATCTGGACACCGGCTTTGACGGCGTCGGCGATCTTGTCCAGATTCATGTGGCCGGGCACGATCTCGCTGTGTGCGGACACGACGCCGATCAGCGGGCGATCCAGCTCTTCGGGGGTGTAGCCCAGTGCATAGAACAGGCTCCGGTTGGGCGCACGCTCTGAGCCTTTGGTCACGTTGTCACTTCTCATTTTTATCCTCCTGATACGCAAAAAGCGTCGGCCCGTCGGCAAAGCCGACGCAGCCGACGCTTTTTGTGAAATTATTTCTTCAGCCAGCTCATCATGCCGCGCAGCTCTGCACCGACCTTCTCGATGGGGTGCTCAGCCTGCATCCGACGCTCGGCGAGGAAGTGGACCTTGCGGCCGCCCTTGTCGCTCATCTCGGTCAGGAACTCGGAAGCGAAGGTGCCGTCCTGGATCTCGGTCAGAACCTTCTTCATCTCCTTGCGGGTCTCCGCGGTGATCAGACGCTTGCCGGTGCGGTAGTCGCCGTACTCTGCGGTGTTGGAGATGGAGTAACGCATCTTGGAGAAGCCGCCCTCGTTGATCAGATCCACGATCAGTTTCATCTCGTGGCAGGTCTCGAAGTAAGCCATCTCGGGGGCATAGCCAGCCTCGACCAGCGTATCGAAGCCTGCGTGGATCAGCTCGCAGACACCGCCGCACAGAACGGCCTGCTCGCCGAACAGGTCGGTCTCGGTCTCCTCACGGAAGGTGGTCTCCAGAATACCTGCGCGGCCTGCGCCGATGCCGGAAGCATACGCCAGAGCGATGTCCTTGGCCTTGCCGGTGTAGTCCTGCTCCACGCAGATCAGAGAGGGGCAGCCTTCACCCTCGGTGTACAGGCGGCGGACGATGTGGCCGGGACCCTTGGGAGCGATCATGATGACGTCCACGTTCTTGGGGGCAACGATGGTCTTGAAGTGGATGTTGAAGCCGTGTGCAAAGGCCAGAGCCTTGCCCTCGGTCATGTAGGGAGCGACCTGCTTGTTGTAGACGTCGGCGCACAGCTCATCGGGCACCAGCATCATGACCACGTCACCGGCCTTGGCAGCCTCTTCCACTTCCATGACCTTGAAGTTGGCGTGGGTGGCAGCGAACTCGGATGCCTTCTCCCAGTGTGCAGAACCCTTGCGCAGGCCGACGACGACGTTGACGCCGCTCTCGGCCAGATTCTCAGAGTGGGCGTGGCCCTGGCTGCCGAAGCCGATGATGGAAACGGTCTTGCCGTCCAGCACGCCGAGGTTGCAGTCGGAATCGTAGTACTTCTTGATCGCCATGGTAGTAGTCTCCTTTTTTCTTTCTGATCGTTCAAAATTTTTAAAAATCAACTTTATTTTTTCGCCTGCGGCGGAAAATCATGCAAATGCCGGACTCCCCGATCCGGGGAGCTGTCTGCGAAGCAGACGGAGGGGGTTAGCGTGCGGGGCATTTTGTGCCCGGCAGGGGAAACTGCATCTCGCGGATCTCCTGCGGGGGTTTCTGGATGTGCTGGTGCATTCCGCCGCGCTCCAGTGCGGTGACACCGGTGCGGCACTGCTCCAGAATGTGATAGTCCTGAAACATCAGGAGGAAGGCATCCAGCTTTTCGGGCTTGCCGATCAGCTCAAACACCATGCTGTCCGGAGACAGGTCGATGATCTTGGCTTTGTAGATGCTTGCAATCTCCCGCAGCTCGGCCCGGTTGTGGACGTCGGCCTCGACCTTGAGGAGCAGCAGCTCCCGCAGCAGGGCGTTGTCGTTGTTCAACACAAAGACCTGACGGGTTACTTCCAGACGTTCGGTCTGCAGAAGAAGCTGCTTGAGCTCTTTCTCACTGCCGGAAACGGTGACCGTGATGCGGCTGACGGTGGGGTCGTTGGTGGCCGAGACCGTCAGGCTGTCGATGTTGAAACCGCGTCGGCAGAACAGGTTGGACACCCGAGCCAGAACGCCGCTCTGGTTGTCCACCAGCAGGCTGATGACCCTGCGCTGATTGGATTCCATGTCGTTGTGTCCTCCTTATTTCATGATGATGTCGTTGATGTCGCCGCCGCCCGGGATCATCGGCAGGACTTTTTCGTCCTTGTCGATCATGCACTCGATCCACGTCGGCCCCTTCTGGGTCAGCGCATCGGCAAAAGCGGCCTGAAACTCGGGCAGCGTCTCGCAGTGATACCCTTTCAGCCCAAAGCCCTCGGCCAGCTTGACAAAGTTGGTCTTGCGGTGGGGGTCGGTCTGGGAGAAACGCTTTTCATAGAACGCGGTCTGCCACTGGCGGACCATGCCGAGCACCTGATTGTTGAAGATGACCGTGATGATCGGCAGCTCATAGCTGACGGCGGTGCAGGCTTCGTTCAAGTTCATGTGGAAGGAGCCGTCGCCGGTGAACATGACCACCCGCTGCTCCCGCCCCAGCGCGACCTGTGCGCCGATGGCGGCACCGTAGCCAAAGCCCATGGTGCCCAGACCGCCGCTGGTGATGAAGCCGCGGCTCTTGGTGTGGCGGATGTACTGGGCAGCCCACATCTGGTGCTGCCCCACATCGGTGACATACACGGCTTCGGGACCGCACTGGTTGCAGACCTCGCCGATGACCTGATGGGGCATCAGGCGGGTCGGGTCGGAGATCGGGTGGTAATCCTGTGCCTGCCACTCGTGGATCAGCTTCATCCAATCGGGATGCTTCGCTTCCTTGATCTGGGGGAGCATGGCGTTCAGGACATAGGCCGCGTCGCCCACGATGGAGAGATCCACGTCCACGTTCTTGCCCAGCTCCGATGCGTCGATGTCGATCTGGATGATGGTGGCGTTCTTGGCAAAGGTCTTGGGATTCAGAGCCACACGGTCGGAGAAGCGGGTGCCCACCGCGATCAGCACATCGCAGTCGGCGATGGCGCGGTTGGAGGTGTAGCAGCCGTGCATACCCACCATGCCAAGGCTCATCGGGTCACCGTAGGGCACGATGCCGGCACCCATCAGGGTGTAGGTGGCCGGGATCTCGGCCTTGTGCAGCAGATCCCGCAGCGGCTGGCAGCTGGCGGCCGAGCGGACGCCGCCGCCGAAGTAGACCAGCGGACGCTCGGCGGCGTTGATGATCTCCGCCGCCCACTGGATCTGTTGGGGGTCAAAGGTGGTCACTGTGCGGATCAGCTCGGGCTGCTTGGGGGTGAATTCGCAGCTGTTTGCGGTCACATCCTTGGGGATATCCACCAGCACCGGCCCTTTGCGGCCGCTCTGGGCGATCCGGAACGCCGCCCGCATGGTGTCGGCCAGATCTTCGACCCGGCGCACCGTGAAGTTGTGCTTGGTGATGGGCTGGGTGATGCCCTCGATGTACACTTCCTGAAAGCTGTCTCTGCCCAGACCCGGTGTGGCGACGTTGCCGGTAAAGGCGACCAGCGGCACCGAATCCATGTAGGCCGTGGCGATGCCGGTGACCAGATTGGTGGCACCCGGGCCGCTGGTGGCCAGTACAACGCCGGTGCGCCCGGTGGCGCGGGCGTAACCGTCCGCCGCGTGGGAAGCACCCTGCTCATGCGCCGTGAGGACATGGTGGATGCGGTCGGCGTTCTTGTACAGTTCGTCGTAAAGATTCAGCACTGCACCGCCGGGATACCCGAAGATGGTATCCACGCCCTGCTCACAAAGAACCTCAACAAAAATCTGAGAACCGTTCAACTGCATGGTGAGTTTCTCCTGTTTCCTTTTCCTTCTTGACACTCTTGACACTTCTGCATTTGATCCCGGGGCAGGTGCTTTTGAAAAGAAAAGGCCCTTGTCCCCTGTTCAAGCAAGAGACAAAGACCTTGAAAAATCAAGCTCTCTGCGGTACCACTCTCATTGGCGCGGGATCGTCCGCGTCCCCTCATGGGGTTCCAACAAACCCCTGCAGGATAACGGCTGCTGCCGGCACTGCTTAGCAGGCAAAGACCCTTCAGCAGGCTGCTCCGGGAGGATTTCATCTGCAAGATACTTACTGCCTTGCATCCACCGGCAGCTCTCTGAAAAGTACGACTTGCGGGCTACTTTTTCCCATCGTTGCGTTTGTTGGGTTTATTATACTATAAATCGGGCTGTTGTCAATCGACGATTTGTAAAGTGAATCTTCACAAAGATGAATCTAATTGAATACCCTTGCGTCCGGGGAGGCAGAGCGGTATACTTTTAGGAGCGATACGCTTATCAAAATAAGAGGGAAATAAAATGAAACTGAGAGAATGGAATGCCCATCTGCATGGGCTTGTGATCTTCCGGGCGTTGCTGGATGACCCCGTAGTGGCAAAGCTGGTGGATCTGACGGACCGGATGGAAGCCGGCAGCCGGAGCATGGGTCCAGTCTGCGACGCGGTGGCGTCGTTTGAGGCGGCGTTGTTCGAGCACACCACCAATTTTGGCGAGTACCTGTCCGCAGCGGTGCTGGAAGCCGAGACCGTCTGTGTCCGGCAGGCGGCAGCCGGCAGCCTTTCGCCGGTGCTGCAGAGTGCGCTGGACGGTGAGCTGCACTTCTTGCAGGAGCTTTGCGGCCTGACGCTGGATGAACTGTTCCAGACGGCATACTCGGAGCAGTCGCAGCGGCCGGAGCTGGCTTTCCTGCCCCGGTGGGAGACCAGCCAGATCGACCTGCCTGCCGCCTACGCCCAGCGGATGAGCGAAGTGGGCAGAAAGGGCTACGGGATGTTTGCCAAGCACCATGTCTTTACGGTGGAAAACGGGCAGCTCGTGCCGGTCAAGTATCCGGATCCCCAGCGGCTCAGCGAGCTGCCGGGGTACGAGAAAGAGCGGGAAAAAGTCCTCGCCAACACCCGCGCACTGCTGGCCGGGATGCCCGCCAACAACGTCCTGCTCTATGGCGATGCCGGTACGGGCAAATCCAGCACGGTCAAGGCCATTGCCAATGAATTTGCCTCCGAGGGACTGCGGCTGGTGGAGGTCAAAAAGAACCAGCTCTACCAGATCCCCGACCTGATGGACAAACTGGCGGCAAACCCGCTCAAGTTTGTCCTCTTCATCGACGATCTGAGCTTTACGGCCAACGACGACAACTTTGCCGCGCTGAAAGCCATCCTCGAGGGCAGCGTGGGCGGCCGCGCCAAGAACATCGCCGTCTATGCTACCTCCAACCGCCGCCACCTGATCAAGGAGACCCTTTCCGACCGGAGCGGCGACGACATCCACGAAGCAGACACCCGGCAGGAGCTGATGAGCCTGTCGGCGCGTTTCGGCCTGACCGTGACCTTCCAGCGGCCCGAAAAGGCTCGCTTTGAGGCCATCCTGACCGAGCTGGCCAAGCAGCACCACATCGAGATGCCGCTGGATCAGCTGATGGTCAAGGCAGAGGCCTTTGCCATCCGTGCGGGCGGCAGAAGCCCCCGGGTCGCCAAGCAGTTCATCGAACAATGCGAGGGCGGCGTCCAGCAGTAAGAGAAAACGAGAGGCTTGTGCCATCCGGCACAAGCCTCTCGTTTTTTATACGCGTTCAGCCACCAGCTGGAAGCCCTCTTTGGCGAGTTCCTGCCGGATCTGCTCGATCTGGGCGTGGTCGCGGGTCTCGAGAGCCAGCTTGAGGAAACAGCTGGAAATGGGCATATTGGGGTCGGAGCCGTCGTGCAGCACCGAGACGACGTTGCTGCCGCAGCGGGAGACGATGGCGGCCACTTTTTCCAGCTGGCCGGGTTTGTCTTCCAGTGCGATGGTCAGGTTGGCCTTCCGGCCGCTCATGACCAGACCGCGGGTGATGACACGGTTGAGGATGTTCACGTCGATGTTGCCGCCCGAGATCAGGCAGACGACCTTTTTGCCCTCGATGGGCAGCTTGTGGAAGAGTGCCGCAGCCACCGGCACCGCACCGGCACCTTCGGCCACCAGTTTCTGGTTCTCCATCAGGGAGAGGATGGCGGCGGCGGTCTCGTCCTCCGAGACGGTCACGATGTCGTCCACATATTCTTCGCAGAGCTTGTAGGTCAGCTCGCCGGGGGTCTTGACCTGAATGCCGTCAGCAAAGGTGGAAGCGGCAGAGAGGGTCTGGTATTTGTGCTCGTGAAGGGAGCGGTACATACTGGGGGCACCCTCGGCCTGCACACCGTACACTTTGACGTCGGGCTTCAGGCTCTTGATGGCGAAGGCCACGCCGGAGATCAGGCCGCCGCCGCCCACGGGGACGATGACGGCGTCCACATCGGGCAGTTGGTCGAGGATCTCGAGGCCGATGGTGCCCTGCCCGGCGATGACCTGCTCATCGTCGTAGGGGTGGATGAAGGTCATGCCGGTCTCCGACTGCAGCTCCACGGCTTTGTCGTGGGCGTCGTCGTAGGTGCCGGGCACAAGGCAGACCTCTGCGCCGAGGTTCTTGGTGTTCTCCACCTTCATGATGGGGGCACCGTCCGGCATACAGACGATGCTTTTGATGCCCCGGCGGGTGGCGGCCAGAGCCACACCCTGCGCGTGGTTGCCGGCAGAGCAGGCGATCACGCCCCTGTCGCTCTCTTCCTTGGAGAGCTGGCTGATCTTATAGTAGGCACCGCGTACCTTAAAACTGCCGGTGACCTGCAGGTTCTCGGTCTTGAGGTAGATGTGGGCGTCCTTCGACAGGCGTGGAGCCTCGATGAGGTCGGTCTTGCGGGCGACGTCCTTGAGGACGAAGGCGGCGTGGTAGATCTTATCCAGAGTCAGCATGACGATTATCCTATCCTTTTTTCCGTTTTTTGACACTTTATGCGACAGAAAAGAGTATAAGATACCAAATTTGATTTGTCAAATGAAGCTTCTTCACGATTCGACCAGCAAAGAGGAAAGCCCTCTCAGTCTGCGAGGGCTGCAAGGATCGCATCGCCCATGGCGGTGCAGCCGAGGCAGGTGCAGCCGTCGCTCATGTTGTCGGCGGTGCGCAGCCCTTGCTCCAGCACGCGGCTGACGGCATTCTCGATGGCGTCGGCTTCCTCGGCAAGGCCGAAGGAATAGCGGAGCATCATAGCAGCCGACAGGATGCAGGCGGTGGGGTTGACGATGTCCTTTCCGGCAATGTCGGGGGCCGAGCCGTGGATCGGCTCATACAGGCCGCGGGTGCCGTCGCCCAGCGAGGAGGAAGGAATCATGCCGATGGAGCCGGTGATCATGGATGCCTCGTCGGAGAGGATGTCGCCGAACATATTCTCGGTCACGATCACGTCAAACTGACTGGGGTTCTTGACGATCTGCATGGCGCAGTTGTCCACGAACATCTCGCTGTATTCGACATCCGGATACTCGGCCTGCAGGCGGTGCATGACGGCGCGCCAGAGGCGGCTGGTGTCCAGTACGTTGGCCTTATCGACGCAGCAGAGCTTCTTGCGGCGTTTCCGGGCGGTCTCAAACCCGATCCGGCCGATCCGCTCGATCTCGTGCTCTGCGTAAGGCATGGAGTCGATGGCCTGCTTTTCGCCGTTTTCCAGCGTGTGGGTCTCGTGGCTGCCAAAGTACACGCCGCCGATCAGCTCCCGCACGATGATAAAGTCGATGCCCTGCGCCACGATCTCGGGTTTCAGGGGGCTGGCCGGTGCCAGCTGCGGCCAGATCTTGGCCGGGCGGTTGTTGGCGTACAGCCCCATCCCGGCGCGCAGGCGGAGCAGACCCTTTTCCGGCCGCTGTTCACCGGGCAGACCCTCCCATTTGGGGCCGCCGACCGCACCCAGCAGCACGCTGTCGGATGCAAGGCATTTGTCCAGCTCGTGCTGGGGCAGGGGGTCGCCGTATTTGTCGATGGCCTCGCCGCCCATGGCGGCGTCGGTATAATGGAAGGTATGGCCGTACTTCTCGGCCACTTTATCAAGGACGCGGATCGTCTGCCGGACGATCTCCGGGCTGGAGCAGTCGCCCCAGATGACGGCAATGGTTTTTTCCATAAGATAATCTCCTGTTGTCCACGGGCAGGCCTGCGCTTGTACAACCTCTCCGTCATCCCTTCGGGATGCCACCTCTCCTTGTAGGAGAGGCTTTGGCAGTCCGCTGGGCTTTGCCTCTTCGCCAGAGGCTCTCCTACTAGGAGAGCTGTCGAGCGATAGCGAGACGGAGAGGTTGGACAAAGGACGGGCAAACCAATTACTTCTTCGTCAGCGATTTCATCAGGCCGCCGTCGGCAATGATCTCCTGAATGAACGGCGGGAACGGCTCGGCTTGAAACGTCTGGCCGGTGGTGATGTCGGTGATCACGCCGGTGTCAAAATCGACGCAGACGGTGTCGCCTGCGGTGATGGCATCCACGGCCTCCGGGCACTCCATGATGGGCAGGCCGATGTTGATGCTGTTGCGGTAGAAGATGCGGGCAAAGCTCTTGGCGATGACCACCGAGATCCCGGCGGTCTTGATGGCCAGCGGTGCGTGCTCCCGGGAGGAGCCGCAGCCGAAGTTCCAGCCGCCGACCATGATGTCACCGTCCTTGACGTTGTGGACGAACTCTTTGTCGATGTCCTCCATGCAGTGGGCAGCCAGCTCCTGTGCGTTGGGGGTGTTCAGGTAGCGGGCGGGGATGATGACGTCGGTATCGACGTTGTCCGGATATTTAAAAACAGAACCATTTGCGTTCATGGCGGAGATCTCCTTTCGTTAGACCGTGCGGGGGTCGGTGATGCAGCCGGTCAGGGCACTGGCCGCGGCGGTGGCGGGCGAAGCAAGGTAGACCTCGCTCTTGACGTGCCCCATACGGCCCACGAAATTGCGGTTGGTGGTGGAGACGCAGCGTTCGCCCTCGGCGAGGATGCCCATATACCCGCCAAGGCAGGGGCCGCAGGTCGGGGTGGAGACGATGCAGCCTGCGTCGATGAAGGCGGTGGTCCAGCCGCGGAGGATACACTCTTTGTAGACGGCCATCGTTGCGGGGATGATGATGCCGCGCACGCCCTTGGCAATGTGCTTGCCCTTGAGGATGTTGTAGGCGGCCTCCATGTCCTCGAGGCGGCCGTTGGTGCAGCTGCCGATGACGACCTGATCGATCCGGATGTCCTTGCCCTCGCTGGCCGGGTGGGTGTTCTCGGGCAGATGCGGGTAGCTGACGGTGGGCTCGAGGGCGGACAGGTCGATCTCGATGGTCTTTTCGTACACGGCGTCCGGGTCGGCCTCATAGAACACCGGCTCACGCTGGCTGCGGCCGTTCAGATAGGCCTTGGTCACGTCGTCGATGGGGAAGATGCCGTTTTTGGCACCGGCCTCGATCGCCATGTTGCAGATGGACAGGCGGTCGTCCATGCTCAGGGAGGCCACGCCCGGGCCGGTGAACTCCATGGACTTGTACAGGGCACCGTCCACGCCGATCATGCCGATGATGTGGAGGATCAGATCCTTGCCGCTGACCCGGGGGTTCAGCTTGCCGGTCAGGACGAATTTCATGGCAGAGGGCACCTTGAACCACGCCATGCCGGTGGCCATGCCTGCGGCCATATCGGTGGAGCCGACGCCGGTGGAGAAGGCACCGATGGCACCGTAGGTGCAGGTGTGGCTGTCGGCACCGATCACGCAGTCACCGGCGGTGACGATGCCTTGTTCCGGCAGCAGGGCGTGCTCGATGCCCATCTGCCCGACATCGTAGAAGTTGAGGATGTCGTACTTGTTGGCAAACTCGCGGCACTGCTTGGACTGGGTCGCGCTCTTGATGTCCTTGTTCGGCACAAAGTGGTCGAGGACGATGGCGATGTGGTCTTTGTCGAACACGCCGTGGAACCCGGCGCGCTCAAACTCGTTGATGGCAACGGGGGTGGTGATGTCGTTGCCCAGCACGATGTCGAGCTTGGCGTTGATGAGCTGGCCTGCCTTGACCTCGGTGAGCCCTGCGTGCGCGGCCAGAATCTTCTGCGTCATGGTCATTCCCATGGTGATACTCTCCTTTATATCCTAAGATTGCTTTTACTTATTATTGATCGCGCTGACCAATGCCTGAATGCCGGCCACGATGATATCGGTGTGGGTACCGGCACCCCATGTCACGCTGCCGTCGCCCCAGAGCAGGCCGACGTAGGAAGCCGCGCGGGAGGTGGAACCCTCGTCAAGGCTGTGCTCCGAGTAATTCTCGAGATGGAAGTCCATGCCGGTCGCGCTCTGGATGGCGTTGGCCACAGCGTCCAGACGGCCGTTGCCCACCGAGGTGACCACTTTGCACTGGCCGTTGAGCGCGAGGGTGACGGTGGCGGTGATGCCGTTGACCTGCGCAAAATGCGCTTCCACGACCGACAGGGGCTTGGTTTTGTTGAGGTAGCCCTCCTCGAAGATGCGGAGCACCTCGCCCGCGCTCAGCTCCTTGTGGCTGTGATCCGAAACACTCTTGACCTTGTAGCCCAGAGCCTCGCGCATCTTGGGCGGCAGGTTGTAGCCGTAGTTCTGCTCGAGGACGAAACCGATGCCGCCCTTTCCGCTCTGGCTGTTGATCCGGATGACGTCTGCATCGTAGGTGCGGCCGATGTCGTGGGGGTCGATGGGGATGTACGGGCAGGTCCAGCGGTGCTCGCCGTGCTCCTTGCGGTAGGCCATGCCCTTGGCGATGGCGTCCTGATGGCTGCCCGAGAAGGCGGCAAACACCAGCTGGCCAGCGTAGGGGGTGCGCTCGTAGATGTGCATCCGGGTCACCCGCTCGTAGGTGGCGCAGATCTCCGGCAGATCGGAGAAATCCAGCTTGGGATCCACGCCGTGGCTGTACAGATTCAGGGCGAGGGTCACAGCGTCCACATTGCCGGTGCGCTCGCCGTTTCCGAACAGACAGCACTCCACGCGCTGGGCACCGGCCAGCATTGCCAGCTCTGCACAGGCCACACCGGTGCCGCGGTCGTTGTGGGGATGGGTGGAGAGGATGACGCTGTCGCGGTACTTGAGGTGTTTGTCGCAGTACTCGATCTGGTTGGCGTAGACATGGGGCATACTCATCTCGACCGTGACCGGCAGGTTGATGATCATGGGGCGGTCGGGGGTGGGCTGCATGATGTCGAGGACGGCGTTGCAGACCTCCACGGCGTAATCGACTTCGGTGCCGGTAAAGCTCTCGGGGCTGTACTCAAAGAGGAAATTGCCCTCGTACTCCTGACTGAGCTGCTTGACCAGCTTGGCACCGTCGGTGGCGATCTGCTGGATCTCTTCCTTCGACTTGTGGAACACCTGCTCGCGCTGGGCGACCGAGGTGGAATTGTAGAAGTGGATGACCGCGCGGGGCGCACCCTTGACGGCCTCGAAGGTGCGGCGGATGATGTGGTCGCGGCACTGGGTCAGCACCTGCACGGTGACGTCCTCGGGGATCATGTCCTGCTCGATCAGGGTGCGCAGGAACTCGTACTCGGTATCGCTGGCGGCCGGGAAGCCGACCTCGATCTCCTTGAAGCCGATTTTGACCAGCATCTGGAAGAACTCCAGCTTCTCCTCGAGGCTCATGGGAACGATCAGAGCCTGATTGCCGTCCCGCAGATCCACGCTGCACCATGCAGGGGCTTTTTCAACGTGATCCTTCTTGACCCAGCTGTCATAGCCGGCGGGTACCGGGTAGTAACCCGGAGCGTACTTGGTAGCGTCCATCATCTGTTTGTCCTCCATTGATCCTTACACGTTTGTGATTCCGAAAAAACGAAAAGGCTCCCGTCTCTCAAAGGCTGAAACCTCTGAGAGACGAGAGCCTGTAAAATCTGTTACAAGGCAGCCCGTGGTACCACTCTCTTTGCCGTACAATACGGCCACTCTGCACGATCGGCTTTTGGCGGCGAATCGCTGCCCCGGTGTAACGGTGGGCTTCCGTCAGGATCTACTGTCTGCTTCAATCCTGCCGCTCAGGGGCCAGTAACCGAAACCCTCCGCACTGCCTTGCACCGCCCGGCAGCTCTCTGCACGCAGAAGAAGATCGTTTTTTCCCCGTCAACGCGTTTGTGCGCTGTTCTCGAAGTGAACTCAGTTTATCAGATTGCAGGGGCGGTGTCAAGCAGTTTGCTTCACAAGAAAGATGAAACAAATTCACAAAACGACGGGCGGAATTCGCCAAAATTTGAGGAAGCGCAATATGAAGTTTTTGCGAAGTTTTTGCAAAGTTCCCCCTCGAAGTGCTGGTTTCAGCAGGGGGGGATGTGGTATAGTTGCAGGCAGAAAGCGGCTCATGGAAAGCTGCTGCTCTGTACAACCTCTCAGTCTCGCTCACGCTCGCCAGCTTGTCCTCCCTCTGTCGCTTATGCGACATCTCCCTCCGACCGGAGGGAGTCTTTCGAGGGGAGAGCCAAGACTTGCATCTCCCTCCGAAAGAGGGATGACGGAGAGGGCAAGGACGCGATGCTTAGAACGACCCTCCGCTGGAGCCGCCGAAGCCGTCGCTGTCGGTGGACGAGCCGCCGGATTCGCTGGGGGGCGGGGGCGGCGGGTCATAGACCTGTGTGCGGGCTGTGCGGAGATAGCGATCCTCTTTTACGGTCAGGTCGAGGCCGTAGTCCGGCATATAGTCGTTGGCCTCGGTCTTTTCGACCGCCGTTTTCATCCGGCTGCACAGGACGCCGCAGACGATGGCGGCGGCCAGCATGGAGATGCCGACCACCAGAACGACCCCGAACACGCCGAGGCTGCTGCCGGGGTCGTTGTCCACGTCCAGAGGCTCGCCCTGTTCGGCATAGAAGTCAAGGGTGTCCGCACAGAGGGAAAGAAATGTCTCTGCGGCATCGGTGTAGTCGCCGTCCGAGAGCTTCGGCACCACGTCCTCCTCGATCTGCTCGATGCGGTAATCGGTGAAGGCGGTCACGCCGCCGCCGTAGGTGATGGTGACGTATTTGCGGGAGCCGAGAGCCAGCAGGAACAGGATGCCGCTGCGGGCGTTGCCGGAGCCGAGATTCTGGGAAACGTAATAGTCCTTGGCGTACTCCCGCTGGTTCTGGCTGCCGATGCTGTCCACGACGAGAAAATACACGTCGCAGTCGTGCCCGGCAGAAGCGTCCTCGGCCTGCTGCTCCAGCGAGGCGAGGGTGTCGGCGTCGAACAGGCCGATCTCATCCCGCACCAGCGGCACAGCGGCGCAGGCCGAGATCGCAGCACTGAGGCAGAGACTCAGACTGAGCAGCAGGGCAGCGAAGAGAGAAATGCGTTGTTTGTTCATCATCGTCCGCCCCCTTACCACAACAGAAGAAAGGACAGCACCGCCATCAGCGGCAGGCTGATCCCGAAAAACCATGCGGCCAGCCGCCCCTTGTCGATGGGCAGGTCGCCGATCAGCCGCCCGGTCTGGCCGTTCATCGCAAAGAGAAAGTCCTTGCCCTTCCACTTGGTGTGGAGCATCCAGACCGGCAGCAGGGCGTAGTGCGCCTTGCCGGGCTGGAGGTGGATGTTCTCGACCCGGGGGTGTACCTCCGAGTAGCCGGTCACGGTACCCCGCAGAGCAGCCGCTGTGGACTGCTCCATCCGGCTTTTGGCGCGGGCATAGCAGGTGGATTCGTCCTCGTCGTACCGGTCGGCCAGAAAGCCGGGCAGATACGCCGTGGAGAAGGGCACGGCCTCGCGGTAATCGAAGGGCTCGATGGCGTCCATGTGAGCATTCGGCATTTTGCTGGAACCATCCACCGGTACCTTGACGAAATCGGTGGAGCCGCGCCGGAGGATGTCGTAATACTGGGTGGTGGTCACGATGTAGTCGCCCTCGCGGTGGCTCTCGGTCACTTCGCCGTCGTATTCGCCCCGCACCTCGGCGTGCGCATCGTAGAGCCAGAAGGGTACATACACGCCTTGGATCTCCTCGATGTGGTTCTGGCTGCGGAAGGCTTTCGGCAGCAGGACTTTCCCTTTATAATAGTGGGTCAGCTGCTGGATGGCGGCCTTTTTGTCCAGCTTGAAGGGGATGATGTACTCAGGTTTCAGCTTGCCCGACAGCTTGCCGCCCAGCACGGTGGGATTGCCGCAGTAGGGGCAGTTGGTGGCGGCTGTCTCGGTGCCGCAGACCAGCTCTGCCCCGCAGGAGGGGCAGGTATAGCTGTTCAGGGCGGCGGCTTCGGCCTCGCTCCAAAGCGGGGCGTCGGGTTCGGTTTTGGTCTGCTGTGCAGCCTTGCGGGTGTCGGCTTCGGCTGCAGCGTCGGCCGAAGCCTGCTGTGCGGCGTACCGGGCTTCGATCTCCTTGACGTCGTAGCTGGAACCGCAGTAATCGCAGGTCAGCCTGCCGGTCTTGCTGTCAAAATGGAGCGGGCCGGTGCAGGCGGGGCACTGGTAATTGGTGGTTTTGGTTGCCATTCGCATTCGCCTCTCTTATACACCGAAGGGCTTGCCGCACTCGGGGCAGAACTTCGGCAGCTGGGTCGGGTCGGTCGGCTCCCAGCCGCAGTTTGCACACTTGGCGGCGGGCTTGGGTCTGCCGCACTCCGAGCAGAACTTGCCGGTGTTCTTGGTGCCGCAGGTGCAGACCCACACGCCGGGGGCTTCGGGCTTCGGCTTGCCGCAGGCGGTGCAGAATTTGCCGGTGTTTCCGGTCTGCCCGCAGGAGCAGCTCCAGCCGGAAGCGGGCTGCGCGGCAGGCTGGGCTGCCTGCGGCTGGGCACCCATCTGGTAGAGGGTCTGGGGGGTGGCACCGCCCATGCCAGCAGCCTGCTGGACCCCCATGAAGGCCATGGCCGGGCCTGCGCTGGTGTTGGAAGCAGCGGCCTGCATCGCGGCGGCCTGCGCCCCCACCAGATGGGCGGCGGCGCGGGTCGGATCCAGAAAAGCGGCACTGCGCTGCAGATCCTTGAGCATCTGCTCGTCCTCTTCGCTGGCTTTCACGCCCGAAACGCCCAGCGAGACGATCTCGATGCCGCGCAGTTTGCCCCACTTGGCCGAAAGCTCCTGATTGAGCGCGTCGGCCAGCTCGGTGGTGTGGCCGGGCAGGGCAGAGTAGCGGATGCCCATCGCGCTGATCCGGGCAAACGCCGGCTGCAGGGCGGTCATCAGCTCGGTCTTCAATTGGCCGTCCAGTGCGTCGCGGGTGTAGGCGTTTTCCACATTGCCGCAGACGTTGGTGTAAAACAGGATGGGGTTGGTGATCCGGTAGCTGTACTCGCCAAAGCACCGCACGCCGATGTCAATGTCGATGCCGGCGCGCGGATCCACGACCCGGAAGGGAATGGGGCTGGGCGTGCCGTATTTGCTGCCCACCAGCTCCTTGGTGTTGATGTAATACACCCGCTGGTCGGCGGCGGCCTGCCCGCCGAAGGTGAACCGCTTGCCGATCTCGGCAAACACTTCGTCGATGTTGGCGGCCAGCCCCTTGCCGGTAAAGAGGGAGGGCTGAGTGCCGGTGCTGTAGGTGTACGCGCCCGGTTCCGCGCAGAGATCCACCACCTTGCCCTGCTCGACGATGAGGGCGCACTGCCCCTCGGCAACGGCGATCACCGAGCCGTCGGAGATGATGTTGTCCCCGCCATGACGGTTGGCCGAGCGGCCCGAGGTGCGCTTTTCACCCCGGATGGCGAGGACCTCCGCCGGGAGCGCGTCGCACGCAAAAAATTCTTTCCACTGATCGGCCATCACGCCGGATGCTGCAGAAACAGCAGCTTTGACAAAACCCATAAGTCCGATCTCCTTTGTTTTACAGCTTGCCGCAGATGCGGCTTTGGATAAGCGTAGTATAACACAAAGGATTGCTCTTGTACAACCGAACCTTTTTGCCAAAGCCTCTCCCTTTGAAAGACTCCCTCCGGCCGGAGGGAGATGTCGCGTGAGCGACAAAGGGAGGACAAGGTGGCATCGCGGCAGCGATGACGGAGAGGGCGAGCCCGGCGGAGGAAAGCAGCAAACGCAGCGATCAGATCGTTCGTTGAAAGCTGCATGGGATCACGGTGTGCTGGATCGTTGTCAGCGTCCTTGCCCTCTCAGTCCGCTTCGCGGCCAGCTCTCCCGGAGGGAGAGCCAAGAATGCAAAGGGCGAGCCAAGAATGGCGGCTGCAAAAATTTCTTGCATTTTCCCTGCAAGTGCGGTACAATACCAAACGACGATCAAAGACAGGGGAGCTCGTGTTGGCGGGCTGAGAGGAAGTTCCCGAACTTCGACCCTAAAACCTGATGCGGATAATGCCGCCGTAGGAAGTCATAGCGATATGAATTTTTACAGGGGGCACCGCAAACGGTGCCCTCTGTTTTTGTTTGCGTTGAACTTTTGGAGGGAGGAACACAACAAACGGTTCCGCGGCACCGTCTGGCCGCGGCGAAGCTGAGGGCGAGCCCCCTGAGCTTTGTATCGACAGCGATGGGAAGCCGTGTTCCGGCGTGAGAGGAGGCCAGCAAGCCTCGACCGCTTCCAAGGGAGACGTGTCTTTTTTGGGGTGTGCTGTCGTCAGCCGTGCCCGGACGTTTCCCCGAAACGAAAAGGAGTGTTCCATCATGAAAAATCTTTCGGTCAAAAAACTTGCCCTCGCCGGAATGTTCTGTGCGCTGGCCGTGGTCGGCAGCGTATTCTCGTTCCCGATCTTCGGCAGCAAATGCGCCCCGGTCCAGCACATGGTCAACATCCTGTGCGCGGTGCTGCTTGGCCCGTGGTACGGCGTGGGCGTGGCGTTCGTTGCCTCGCTGCTGCGCAATCTGCTGGGTCTGGGCAGCCTGATGGCGTTCCCGGGCAGTATGTTCGGCGCACTGCTCTGCGGCTTTGTCTACCACAAGACCAAGAAGCTGCTGCCGACGCTGGTGGGCGAGGTGTTCGGCACCTCCATTCTGGGCGGCCTGTGCGCCTATCCCGTCGCCATCCTGCTGATGGGCAAGAGCGCGGGCGACATTGCCTTCTACGCATACATCATTCCCTTCCTCGTCTCTACCGCCGGCGGTGCCGTCATCGCAGGCGTGCTTCTGTTCAGCCTCCAGCGTTCCGGTGCGCTGAAAGGGATGCAGACGAGCCTGAGCTGATTCTCGGAGGAGTTTTGTGAAACGTCTCAAACATCTCGATGAAATTTTGCAGCAGGTGCAAACGGTCTCTCCGCTTGTCCACTGCATCTCCAATCAGGTGGCTTCCAACGACTGCGCCAACATCGTGCTGGCCTGCGGTGCGTCGCCCATCATGGCGGAAGATCCCGAGGAGGTGGCCGAAGTCACGGCCATCAGCCGGGCGGTCTCGCTGAGCCTTGGCACCCCGAACCCCCGCAAGGCCGAAGCCCTGCGCCGGGCGGGGAAACAGGCCAACGCGCTGGGCATCCCGGTGGTGTTTGACCCGGTGGGCGTGGGTGTATCGGCGTTCCGGCAGGAGATCGCAGCGGCGTTTCTGTCCGAAGTGCGCCCCACCGTGCTCCGGTGCAATTGCTCCGAGCTGCGGGTCCTGATCCTCGAGGAGGAAAATGCCCGGGGCGTGGACGCCGACACCGCGCAGGAGCGGGAGGAAGACCAGAACATCGCGCTGGCAAAAGCCGCCGCCCGGAGCCTCGGCTGCGTCGTGGCCATGACCGGCGAAGAGGATGTCATCACCGACGGCACAACGGTCTGCGTCGGGCATAACGGTACGCCGCGGATGCGCAGCGTCACCGGCACCGGCTGTATGCTCTCGGTGCTGACCGGAGCCTTTGTGGGGGCCGATCCGGAGCACCCGCTGGAGGCAGCCCTTGGCGCGGTCTGTGCCATGGGGCTGTGCGGAGAGATCGCCGAAAGGCGGATGCAGCCGCAGGACGGCACCGGGAGCTTCCGGGTCTATCTGATGGACGCGGTCTCCAACCTGACGCCGGAAGCACTTGAGGAGGGAGCAGACTATGAATATTACCGCTGAACAGCTGCGGCTCTACGCCGTCACCGACCGCGCATGGGTCGGCCAGAAGACCCTTCCCCAGCAGGTCGAAGCAGCCTTGAAGGGCGGTGCGACCTGCGTGCAGCTGCGGGAGAAGCAGCTGGATGAGGGCGACTTTTTCAACGAGGCGTTGGAGATCCAGCAGATCTGCCGGTACTACGGCGTGCCCTTTCTCCTCAACGACAATGTTCCGCTGGCTCTGCGCGTCGGAGCCGACGGCGTCCACGTCGGGCAGGACGATATGGGAGCCCGAGAAGCCCGCCGCATCCTCGGCCCGGCCAAGATCATCGGAGTGTCCGCGCACGACCCGGCCGAAGCGCAGAAAGCCTACGCCGACGGTGCAGACTATCTGGGCTGCGGAGCCATGTTTGCCACCGCCACCAAAACCAATGTGCAGGTCCGCAGCCGGGAAACGCTGGCGGCGGTCTGCGCGTCGGTGCCCATCCCGGTGGTGGCCATCGGCGGCATCAGCAGGCAGAACCTGCTGACCCTTGCCGGCTGCGGAGAGGCCGGTGTCGCCCTCGTCAGCGCGATCTTTGCCGCCGACGACATCGAGCAGGAGTGCCGGGAACTGCTTGCGCTGACCAAGCAGCTCTGATCTTGGCTCCCGGAGCTGTCCATGCGCAGCATGGACTGAGAGGGCGAGCAAGTTGGAGGAGAGGGCTAAAAAGCTTTGACGGCCTGCACACGCGGTGCAGACGCCGTTTGAGATAGATGCAAAGAGAGGTTTGAAGATTATGAACTACACCACACAGATGGACGCGGCCCGCAAGGGCATCGTTACGCCGCAGATGGAGATCGTGGCCAAGAAGGAGTACCGCACGGTCGAAGAGATCCGTCAGCTGGTGGCGGAGGGCAAGGTGGCCATCCCTGCCAACAAGCACCACACCTGCCTGAACCCCGAGGGCATCGGCAGTATGCTGCGCACCAAGATCAACGTCAACCTTGGTGTCTCCCGGGACTGCAAGGACTACGGCATCGAGATGGAAAAGGTGATGAGCGCGGTCAACATGGGCGCAGAGGCCATCATGGATCTGTCCAGCCACGGCAACACCCAGCCGTTCCGCCAGAAGCTGACCCACGAGTGCCCGGTTATGATCGGCACTGTGCCGGTGTACGATTCGGTCATCCATTATCAGCGCGACCTTGCGACCCTGACGGCGCAGGATTTCATCGACGTGGTGCGTCTCCATGCCGAGGACGGCGTGGATTTTGTGACCCTGCACTGCGGCATCACCCGCAAGACCATCGACCAGATCCGCACCCACAAGCGGAAGATGAACATCGTCAGCCGCGGCGGTTCGCTGGTCTTTGCGTGGATGAGCATGACCGGCAACGAGAACCCCTTCTACGAGCACTTCGACGAAATTCTGGACATCTGCGAGGAGCACGATGTGACCATCTCGCTGGGCGACGCCTGCCGCCCCGGTTGTCTGGCCGATGCCACCGACGTCTGCCAGATCGAAGAGCTGGTGCGTCTGGGTGAGCTGACCAAGCGGGCTTGGGCGCACAACGTGCAGGTCATGGTCGAAGGCCCGGGTCATGTGCCCCTGAATCAGGTCGCCGCCAACATGGAAGTGCAGAAGAGCATCTGCATGGGCGCACCGTTCTACGTCCTTGGACCTCTGGTTACCGACATTGCGCCGGGCTATGACCACATCACGGCGGCCATCGGCGGTGCCGTGGCTGCCATGAGCGGCGCAGCCTTCCTGTGCTACGTCACCCCCGCCGAGCATCTGGCTCTGCCCAATGTCGAGGACGTCAAGCAGGGCATCGTGGCTTCCAAGATCGCTGCCCACGCCGCCGACATCGCCAAGGGGATCCCCCATGCCCGCGACATCGACGACAAGATGGGCGATGCCCGCCGCGTGCTGGACTGGGATGCACAGTTTGCCTGTGCCCTCGACCCGGAGACCGCAAAGGCCATCCGCGACGCCCGCCTGCCCGAGGACGACCACAGCGACACCTGCAGTATGTGCGGCAAGTTCTGCGCCGTCCGCAGCATGAACAAGGCTCTGGCCGGGGAGTACATTGATATCCTCTAAGCGCAAGGCTTTTTCTTCATAAACACAAAACCGTCCGGCTGACCACCGGACGGTTTTGTCGTTTATCGTGATGTTTTCTGGATTCACGGCTGCTTTGTACAACCTCTCCGTCAATGCTGCGCATTGCCACCTCTCCTAGTAGGAGAGGCCTTGGCAGAGCATAAAGCTTTATCTCTTCGCCAGAGGCTCCCCTACAAGAGGAGCTGTCGAGCGATAGCGAGACTGAGAGGTTGGATAAGATGAGCTTTGCGTCGAGCCCCACTGGGCACCCACTGCGACCCCGGTAGACGTTCCTACGGGTCTAGGACCCGCGGGCTAACCAAATCCCCACTGGGGATTTGGTTGCGTCGCTGCGCGCCGCCGCCCTGTTCGAGTCCCACTGGGCAACAAAAAAACTCCGCTGCTGAGCAGCGGAGTTTTGGTGGGGTGCCCAGTGGGACTCGAACCCACGGTCTCCAGATCCACAATCTGGCGCGTTAACCGACTACGCTATGGGCACCATATAAATGCGCCCGAAGGGACTCGAACCCCCGGCCCACTGCTTAGAAGGCAGTTGCTCTATCCACCTGAGCTACGGGCGCACGTTGTTATCCCATTGGGTTCCAATATGGCGGCAGCTGTGTGTCGGCACACGCTGCGAGAAGTATAATACCATACCCCACCCATTCTGTCAAGGGATTTCCTGAAATTCTTTTCGGCTTTTTTCGGGAGGCCGTCTGCCGGTCAAAGCAGCCACATCCCGGCGCAGCCCAGAACAAAGCCCAGCACCGCACCGGCCGCGACATCTCGGATGAAGTGTACGCCTGCCAGCACCCGCAGCACGCAGATGGCAAGGGCGATGAGGAGCATCCCGACGCCGACCGGCGGGTAGAAGTAGAGCCAATCGGCCGCCAGCACCGCCGCACTCAGGGCATGGCGGGAAGGGAAGGAGCGGCCGCTGGTCTCCTTTTCCACCAGCGGGGTAAAGCCGGGCTGCTCGTAGGGGCGGGGGCGGTCCAGCTTGGCACGCAGCAGGGTGCCGAAAAGGAACACCGCGGCCGGCACAAGAATGGCGCGGGCGATCTGCGGCATAAAATCAAGGATGTCGCGCCCGGTGCCGCTGCCGAACAGCCCGAACCATTGGATGTTCAGCAGGACGATCAGCAGCGGAAAGCAGACGAAGGGGATGGCCGGGAGCCAGTGGTTGAGCAGGAGGGTCAGCTTCTTTGCCTTTGGGTGCTGCTCATACCATCCGAGGAGCTTGCGGTATTGTTCCGGGGTCATGCGTTCACTTCCATTCCAGTGTTGTCAAAAGCAGGTGTCCAGATAGTGTTCCACATCGAAAGGCTCCGGGGTGGAATCCTTGCGCAGATAGAGCGGGTGATGGGGATGCCCCTTCTTGCTCCGCTTGCCAAAGGTGACCCACGGGATGTCCTTTTCCCGGGTCAGAGCCACCATCTCCCGCATCAGGCCAGGCAGGTAATCCCGCTTTTCGATCAGGGTGCCCCATGCAGCCCACAGGGTGGGCTCGGTCTGGGCGAGGACGGCGTTCAGCCAGCGGAGGTTTTCATCGCAGAGGGCGCGGTCGGGGGTCTTGTCCATGTCGTTGGGGTCGGTGGCGCGCTGGGGATAGACATTGAACATGATCCAGCTGTCAAAGCCGTTGGCGTTGGCCAGCCGCTCGACGCTTTTCAGGGTCGGATCCAGTGCGCCGGGCTGGGCGGTGCTGGGGTTGATGCCGATGCACACCAGCGGATGCTTCCCCACCCGCCCCAGCACATAGCGGTACGGCTGGTAGGTATGCGGCTCGTAATACCATACGCCGCCGGGATATTCGCCCGCTTCCAGTTTGGGCAGCTGTTCTGTCTGCATACAAAATACCTCATACTCTTTTGTTTTCTCTTATCGTACCTGAAAATTTTGCGTAAATCAACACCCAGAACGGAGAAAGTCTCCCACAAATCCGAAATTCATGCTATACTGGTAGCGTCCGGAGGGCATCTGCCTGCCGGACACCGAACAACACTGAAAATGCCTTCGCATTTCTGAGAAGGAGTTTTGCCTATGATGGAAGATTATCGAAACGCTTATCGTGCCGGGCAGCGCGCGTACCGCGCGGCGGTGGCACGCGGACAGTCGCCTTATCTCGCGGTGCTGGACGACCTTCTGGTTGGGGTCAACATCGTGGCGCAGGAACCGCTGGGTCTCGTGGACATCCCGGCAGAGAGCATCGTCGGCACCAAGACGGCCGGCCGGCACACGGCATTTGCCCCCAACTTCATGCCGCTGCTGGAGGACGACACCGAGTTTGCCGTCAAGTGGTCCAACCTCTGTGACGCCCATCTGGAAGAGGGCATCCAGATGCCCATCCTTGCCTATGAGTACCTGAATAAATTTTATGTGCAGGAGGGCAACAAGCGGGTGTCGGTGCTCAAATACTACGAGGCCGTCAAGATCCCGGGCACCGTCACCCGGCTGATCCCCGAGCGGAACGACACACTGGAAAACAAGATCTATTACGAATTTCTGGATTTCTACAAGCTGTCCAAGGTCAACTATGTGCATTTCTCCCGGCTGGGCGGGTACGCCAAGCTGCAGACGCTGGTCTGCAAGGCGTCGGGAGAAAGCTGGAGCGACGACGACCGGCTGAATTTCGCCTCCCTCTACACCATGTTCAGCCAGCAGTTCTACGCGCTGGGCGGCGCATCGCTGGATCTGACGCCGGGTGATGCACTGCTGGTCTACCTGTCGGTCTACCGCTATTCCAACGCCTGCCAGAGCACCCCTTCGCAGGTGCGGGAAAACCTCGCCAAACTCTGGGATGAGGTGCGCATCCTGACCGATCCGCACGCCGTGCAGGTAATGCTGGAACCGAAAAAGAGCACCGAACCGCTGCTGAGCAAGCTGAACATCTTCAGCACCAAGCCCACCGAGCTGCGGGTGGTGTTCCTCCACGAGAACAACGCCGAAAACAGTGCGTGGGTGCGGGAGCAGGACCGGGGGCGCGCCGCCCTGCTGGAAGCGTATCCCAACCGGGTCTTTGTCAGCTGCAAGGACAACGTGAACCCGGAGGTGGATGCGGAACAGGTGCTGGAGGATGTGGCGCACGCCGGGGCAGACGTGATCTTTACCACCAGCTCCCGGATGCATCCGGCCTGCCTGCGGGTGGCGGCGCAGCATCCCAAGACCCGCATCCTGAACTGCTCGCTCAACGCGCCCCATCCGCTGGTGCGCACCTATTACCCCCGCACCTATGAGGTGACCTATCTGCTGGGCGTGCTGGCCGGCATCCAGTCGCCCACCGACCGGGTGGGCTATGTGGCGGCCAACCCCATCTACGGGGTGCCCGCCGCCATCAATGCCTTTGCACAGGGGCTCAAGACGGTCCGCCCCCACGCAAAAGTGGTGCTGCGCTGGGCCTGCCTGCCCGACCCGGCGCATCCGCTGGACTTTTCCGACCGGGAGGATGTGACCCTCTTCTACGCCAAGGACGAGCGGGAGCCCGCGGGCACCAACCGGGATTACGGTCTGGTCCGCCGGGAGCCGGACGGCACCCTGACGCCGGTGGCTCTGCCCGTCTGGAAGTGGGAGAACTTTTATATCGGGATCCTCCGCTGCATCTTCGACGGTACGTGGGACAGCATTTCCAACGGCCGTGCCATCAACTACTGGTGGGGCATCAAGAGCGGCGTGGAGAGCGTGGATTACAAGACCGAAGCAGGCAGCGGCACCCTGCAGCTGCTGCACCTGCTGGAGCGGGAGATCTGCGACGGAACGCTTGCGATCTTCCCGCGGGAATGCGAGGCACAGGGGCAGGAACGCCATGCGCCGGAAACCGGCGTCTACACCCCGAAAGAGCTGATGGAGATGGACTGGCTGGATGCGTGTGTGGAGGGCGGTCTGCCTCTTTACGAAGATCTGGACGTCAAGACCCGGCGGCTGCTGACCATCAATGGTCTGGACAATGTGAAAGGTCTGGAAAAATAAGCGGAAACGCAGAGTAAGGAGCATTGCAGACGTGAAGATACTTGCTATTTCCGACACCCCCTCCAAAGCGTTGTGGGATTACTGCACCCGGGAACGCCTCGCAGGGATCGACCTGATCCTTTCCTGTGGAGATCTGCCGAAAAAATATCTGGAATACCTGACCAATTTTACCGCCGCACCCATCCTCTATGTCCACGGCAACCACGACGGCAGCTACAAAGGCGCAGAGCCGGGCGGCTGCATCTGCGTGGACGACGCGGTGTACGTCTGGAAAGGGCTGCGGATCATGGGGCTGGGCGGCTCCATCCGGTACAATAAGGAAGATACCTACCAATACACCGAGTGGGAGATGCGGCACCGGGCACGGAAGCTCTGGTTCAAGGCACACCGGGCCGGCGGCATCGACCTGCTGCTGACCCATTCGCCGGCCGGCGGCCTGAACGACGGTGACGACCGGGCGCACAAGGGCTTTGCCTGTTTCAACGACCTGCTGGACGAATACCAGCCCAAGTGGTTCATCCACGGCCATGTCCACCTGAACTACGATGCCAAGCTGCCGCGGGTCTGCGCACGGGGCAAGACCACCGTCATCAATGCGACCGAGCGGTATCTCTTCGAGATCCCCGACCCGGAGCCGATCGCCCGGCGGAAATTTTTTTGGCGGGATCCGGCCTTTACGACCGGGAACTGACCGCGGCAAAGATCCAACGAATTTGACCTAAAGGAGACGTTGCAAATGGAACTGAAAGAAGCCCTCGCGCAGCTGGAGCTGCTGCAGAAAAAACTCTATGCCTTCACCTGTGCGGATTCCGCCCTCTATCTGGACGCCGTGACCGTTGCGCCCAAAAATACCGCCGAGGGGCGGGGCGTGGCACTGGGCATTCTGGCCGGGGAACGGCAGAAGCTGATGACCTGCCCGGAGACGAAGGCTCTGCTGGATACGCTGGCCGGGCAGCAGGAGGCACTGGATCTTGTCCATCGCCGGGAGGTGGAGGAGCTGCGCCGCAGCTGCGACCAGCTGACCCGCATCCCCGCCGATGTGTATATGGCCTACAGCGAGCTGACCAACCGTGCCAGCGACGTCTGGCACAAGGCCAAGGAGCAGAACGATTTTGCCCTGTTCTGCCCGGTGCTGCAGGAGCTGGTGGAGTACAACCGGAAGTTTGCCGCCTATTATGACGCATCGAAGAAGCCCTATGACGCCCTGCTGAACGAGTACGAGCGGGGCGTGGATATGGAGATGCTGGACGGCTTCTTTGCGGCTCTGCGCGGAACCATCGTACCGCTGCTCCACAAGATCGCAGAAAAGCCGCAGATCGACGACAGCTTCCTCCACAACTTCTACCCCGTGGACAAACAGAAGGCCTTTGCCGATTTCCTCATGGAGGTCATGGGGCTGGACCGCGGCCATTGCGGTCTGGGCGAGACCGAACACCCCTTCACCCTTGAGTTCAACAACAAGGACGTCCGGATCACCACAAACTACGACCCCCGCAACGTGGCTTCCTCCATGTTCTCCGTCCTCCACGAGGGCGGCCATGCCCTGTACGAGCTGGGCATCCGGGATGACCTGCAGTATACCTGTCTGGCCGGCGGCGTCTCCATGGGCGTCCATGAGAGCCAATCCCGCTTTTTTGAAAACATCATCGGCCGCTCCCGCCCCTTTATCGAGGCCATCTATCCCAAGGTGCAGGCGTTCTTCCCCGAGCAGCTGGGCGGCATCTCCGCAGAGCAGTTCTATCGTGCCGTCAACAAGGTCGAGCCCAGCCTGATCCGCACCGAGTCGGACGAGCTGACCTACTGCCTCCACATCATGGTGCGGTACGAGATCGAAAAGCAGCTCATCGGCGGTACGCTGGAAGCCAAGGATGTGCCCGCAGAGTGGGCGCGGCTGTATCGGGAGTACCTCGGCATCGACGTACCCACCGACCGTGAGGGCTGCCTGCAGGACAGCCACTGGTCGGGCGGCTCGTTCGGCTATTTCCCGTCCTACGCGCTGGGCAACGCCTACGGTGCGCAGATGCTCCACAACATGAAGCAGACCGTGGATGTGGAAGGTGCCGCCGCCAAGGGCGACCTGAGACCCATCACCGCTTGGCTGCGGGAGAAGATCCACCAGTACGGCGGGCTGATGGTCCCGGCGGATGTGGTCCGGAACGCCTGCGGCGATTTTGACCCCGCCTATTACACCGACTACCTGACCCGGAAGTACACCGCACTGTATCAGCTGTAACGGCACAAATAAAACAAAGAGGCTGTCCCGCCGGAGTTTCTGGCAGGACAGCCTCTTTTTCAAACGGAGTCATTGGGGAAAAACGCCGGAAAACAACGCCCGAACCATCGGCCGGGAAGCTCCGGAAACGTTACAGGTCGAGTTTCCCTGCGACCTTGTTGATGACGTAGTAGGCGGCACCCTCTTCGGGTTTGACGTAGATCTTGCAGGACTGGACGCCGACTTTGTGGGTGGTGCGGTAATCGGCCTTTGCCCGCTCGACCACATCGGTGATGTTGAACTGCTTGTCGCCAAGTTCAACGTAGACCTCAGGCGACAGCGGCGGGCGGCCGCGGCGCGCCGCAGGCTTGGCCGCTTTCTTTTTCGGCTCGGCCGCAGGAGCGTCGGCGGCCGCCTCGACCGGAGCAGCAAGCTTCTTTTCAGACATGACTTCTACCTTCTTTCATAAACGCATTCAAAAGTGGGAACGGTGGAAATGACTCCATAAACAAACGTGTTATAGGGAAACCTGATTATATAATAGTTTTTCTCCGGACGTTTGTAAAGCGTTTTCGCAAAATTAAGTCTGTTTTTTGTCCGCTTTTTGGGCGGAAACCCGTTCGGCGCGATCCACCACCGGTTCCAGCAGTTCTGCATCCCAATCCTCGGCAAGGACGAACAGCCCCTGATCGACGACGGGGATGGTCGTTTCGTCCGGGCGGCTCTGCGCCAGGAAGAACAGTGCGTTCAGCAGCCGCAGCTTGAGGGTGCGGGTCGTTTCGGGCGCAGCCCACAGCCGGGCGAGGTCGTAGTCGTCGGTGTTGCCGCACCGCATGGTGCAGAAGGCACAGTTGGGGGCCACCCGATGTTTCTCGGTCTCCACGGCGGTGCGCATCCGGTGGAGGGCGTCCTCGGCGGCGGCGGGGTCTCCGGCCAGCCGCAGGCCGGACGCCAGCACCCGGTCGGTGTCTGCGGTCTTGGGTTCGTTGACGGTCGCGCGTGCTAGCCCGACCAGAGCACCCAGCAAACGGTCGCGCGCGGCCTGCGCCGCCGTCTCGGGTGCGGAAAGAAATGCGTTGCTCATAGCTTCTCCTTTGCGGTGCCGCCGGGGTCTCCGGCGGGAAATGATCTGCTTCCAGTATACACAGTTTGGCCGCAAAAGGGGAGCCCTGACCGGAAAATTCCAACGATTTTTCCCGGCGAAGCAACTTTTGTCTTGATTTTGTGGCGCAAATCCGGTATAATAAGTCTGTTCCAAACCCATGAGCCGGTGTGTCGGAATGGCAGACGAGGGGGACTCAAAATCCCTTGTGCGAATAACACGTGTGGGTTCGACCCCCACCACCGGCATCCAGATAGCTCCAAGCGGACTTGGAGCTATTTTTGTAATGCGCCATCGCCAAGCGGTAAGGCAGGGGACTTTGACTCCCCCATCGTAGGTTCGACTCCTGCTGGCGCAACTGAAAACCGCCTGCACGATCTTTGCGGATCGCGCAGGCGGTTTTTGTGCATTGGAGGGCTTTCAGCGGCGGTGGATCCTGCGGGGGGTCTTGCGGCCATGCCACGCGTCGAGCAGCAGCCACAGGCCGTAGATGGCGGCGGAGATTGCACTGAGGACGAGCACGACCTTCAGGTAGAGGCTGTGGAAGAAGTCGTTGATCTTTGCCACCGTAAGCAGCAGCGTGTTCTGCCGGACATCCTGCCCGGCGATCAGGTTGACCACGCCGATGGTCTCACCGGCCAGCTTCAGCTCCACGGTGCCGACCACATCGCCCTGCTGGATCGGGGCGCAGACGTACTCCGGCAGGTGGAAGTATTTCTGCGTCACCGAGCCATCGCCCGAAGCGGGCAGCAGGGTCATCATGTTGTCGTCGGGGTAAAGCTGCAGGGTGTCGGTGTCGGACGAATACTTCACCGGGATCTCGGCCAGCGCAAGGTCGGTGTCCAGTGCGGCTTGGATCGAGAAGCTGTCGAAGACCCAGTCGATCAGCTTGGTCGTTTCGCAGAGGGCGGGGCGGCGGTTGGCGTAGCCGTAATCGTCGCAGGTGTCGGGGCTTTGCATCACGCAGAAGATGTAGGTCGCGCCGTTTTTGTTTGCCCACGAAACATAGCTCTGGCTGCCGTGGTCGTTTTTGTAGGCCATCACGTCGCACATCCCGCCCTGCATGGCACTGCGGTAGAATCTGCCGCCGCTGGCCTTGTTCAGAGCCACATTCTGGCTGAGCAGAACAAAGGATTTGGCGTGCTTCTCCTTGGCCGGCATCGTGAAGGTCGGTGCACCGGAGATCTCCACAAAGGCGTCAAAGCGCATCAGGTACCGCAGGATCAGGTACATATCCACGGCGGTGGTCGTGTTGCCGCTGTCGAGGCCGCAGGCGTCGGTCCAGGTGCTGCCGGTGGTGCCGATCTGCTGGGAGAGGGTGTTCATCTGGCTGACCCACCCGGCAAGATCGCCGTTCGAGAGGGTGTAGGCCAGACCCATGGCGGCTTCGTTGGCGTTTCGGGTCAGCATGGCGTAGAGGGCTTCCCGGTAGGTGAAGGTCTCGCCCGACCGCATATCGGCGTTGTCGGTGTTGTGGACGTAATCCGAAATGGCAAACGGCATCTGGAACGTGTTGTCCAGCTGGTCGGCGTAGCGGGTCAGCACCAGCGCGAGGGTCATATATTTGGTCAGCCCGCCGGCCGAGACCTGCTTCTGGCTGTCTTTCTCGTAGACGATGATGTTGGTATCGGTGTTGACGATGTAGGCACTTTTTGCCTGCACTTCGTAGACCGGGCTGGGGTCGAACATGGCACCGGCCGTCACCGACAGGCAGCCGAACAGGACACAAAGCGACAGAAGGAGCGCGAAAATACGTTTCATGTGGACAATTCCTTTAAAAAGCGATATCATATAACAGACCGGGCGGAGCATCCGACCCGGAAAACGCGGACAAACGGCCTCCTGCAAAAGGGGCTCATACTTTATAATAACAGGTTTGCTGGGGCGTGACAAGGGTTTCGCGGTTGTTTCACAACCAAATGCGCCGCCCGGCAGGGAGGAGACGGAATGGTATATCTGACAGGCGACACGCACGGCGAATTGGATCGCTTCAAGCACGGCAGGCTCCGCTGGCTCGGCAAGCGGGATGTGGTGATCGTGCTGGGGGATTTCGGGTTTGTCTGGGATGGCAGCCGTGCCGAACAAAAACGGCTGGACTGGCTGCGCAAACGCCCCTACACCCTGCTGTTTCTGGACGGCTCGCACGAAAATTACGACCTGCTGGCGCAGTATCCCACGGTGGAGATGTTCGGCGGCAGGGTGCAGGATCTCGGCGGCAACGTCTATCACGTCTGCCGCGGCAGTGTGCTGGAGCTGGAGGGCAAGAGCTATCTCTGCTTCGGCGGAGCGGAGAGTCAGGACAAGGAAGACCGCGAATGCGGCGTGAACTGGTGGCCGCAGGAGCTGCCCTCGGACGCGGAATATGCGGCCTGCGAACAGAACTTGGAGGCGCGCAGCTGGCAGGTAGATTATGTGCTGACCCACGACGCCCCAAGCAGGTTCCTCGATTTTACTGCCCTTGCCAGCGGCGAGAGCAACCGGCTGCACCTCTTTCTGGATAAGATCCTGCTGAAACTGCAGTATGAAAAATGGTTCTTCGGCTGCTATCACAAGGATGTGCAGCTCTCCACCAAGAGCCGCTGCGTGTTCTGCGATGTCATCTGCATGGGCGAACGCCACGCCGCGTGGAAGCGGAAATAACGGCAAAAAAAGGAAGCCTCTTCCGACAGGCGTCGGAGGGGGCTTCCTTTCTTATCGTGCATCGAGTGCGCCGTGCGGCTCAATTCAGGGCTCCGGCCTTCTCGAACATCTGCTGCACCTGCTGGGCAAGCAGGGCGTGTTCGGGCCGGGTCAGGAGCGGATCCTCGGCCAGCAGGAGGGCGGCCTCGCTCTGGGCGGCGTGGAGGGTGCGGGTGTCGTTCATCAGGTCGGCGATCTGCAGCGTCGGCAGGCCGTGTTGACGGCTCCCGAAGAAATCGCCCGGGCCGCGGGTCTCGAGGTCATACTGCGCCACGGCAAAGCCGTCGCTCGTGGAGCAGAGGAATTTCAGCCGTTTCTGGACGTTCTCCCCGGCGTTGTCGCTGACAAGGAAGCACCAGCTTTCGGCGGCACCGCGCCCGACCCGGCCGCGCAGCTGATGGAGCGCACTCAGCCCGTACCGCTCTGCGTTCTCGATCACCATGACCGTGGCGTTCGGTACGTCCACACCGACTTCGATGACGGTCGTGGAGACCAGCGCGTCCAGCCGCCCCTCCTTGAAGTCCTCCATCACGGCGGCTTTCTCCTTGGGCTTGAGTTTGCCGTGCATCAGCCCGACCCGGCGTTCCGGCAGCAGAGCCTTGGCCACATCCTCGTAGTAGGTCTTGACGGCGTTCAGCCCGCCGTCCGGGGTGTCCTCGATGGCGGGGCAGACGATATACACCTGCCGCCCGGCTCCGATCTCACGGTCGAGAAAGCCGTAGAGATCCCGCCGCTTTTTCCCGGTGATGCACCGGGTCTTGACCGGCTTGCGTCCCGGCGGCAGCTCGTCGAGGATGGAGATGTCCAGATCGCCGTAGAGCAAAAGCCCCAGCGTCCGGGGGATGGGGGTCGCGCTCATGACCAGCAGATGCGGATTTTCGGCTTTCTCGGCCAGCATCCCGCGCTGGCGCACGCCGAACCGGTGCTGCTCGTCCACCACGGCCAGACCCAGCCGGGCAAATTCTACGCCCTCGCTGAGGATGGCGTGGGTGCCCACGACGAGGTCGGCCTGATCCTCACGGATGGCGGTCAGCGTGGTGCGCCGGACAGCGGCTTTCATCCCGCCGGTCAGCAGAGCCACCCGCATCCCGAACGGGGCGAGCAGGCGGTTCAGGTTTTCGGCGTGCTGGGAGGCAAGGATCTCCGTGGGGGCCAGCAGCGCGGCCTGATACCCGCTGCGGATGCAGGCCCAGATCGCCGCCGCAGCCACCAGCGTCTTGCCGCTGCCGACGTCGCCCTGCAAAAGCCGGTTCATGGAGGTGTCTCCGGCCATGTCCGTCAGGATCTCGCCCACAGCCCGCCGCTGCGCACCGGTGGGGGAGAAGGGGAGCGACGCCCAGAACGGCTCCGGGTCGAGGGGGCGCATGGGGGCTCCGGTGGCGGCGGCTCCCCGGTTCTTCATCCGGCCGATGCCCAATTGCAGGATCAGAAGTTCTTCGTAGATCAGCCGCCGCCGGGCGGCAAACGCCTCGTCCTCGGTCTTGGGGCAGTGGATGGCGCGGACGGCCTCGGCCTTGGGGAGCAGGCGGTATTTCTGCAGCATCGCGGGCGGAAGCGGGTCGGGCAGAAGCTCCGCGTGGGGCAGCAGCTGCCGGACACACTTGCCGATGGCACTGCTGGTCAGCCCCTCGGTCTGCGGATACACCGCCTCAAAAGGGGCAGACTGGATCTGCATCCCAGTGCGCACCTGCGGGTTGACCATCTGGCGGCGGAGCATCCCGCCCGTCACGACGCCCTGAAAATAGTATTCCTGCCCCAGCTCCAGCTTCTGGGCGGCATACGGGTTGTTGAACCATGTCACCTCAAGGCTGGAGACATCGTCTCCTGCGGTGATCCGCTCCATCCGCCGTCCGCCGGGCAGGATGCGCCCGGCAGGTTTGGCGAACACTTCGGCCTTGACCACACACTCGGTGTCCAGCGGGGCTTCGGCGATGGAGTACGGCCTCGAAAAATCCAGATACCGCCGCGGATAATGGCAGAGCAGGTCTGCCAGCGTGAGGATCCCCAGCTTCTCGAACCGCTCTGCCGTCTTGGGGCCGACGCCTTTCAGATAGCGCACGGGGGTGTCAGGGGTCAGGGTCGTATGAGATGCAGCGGCCATTCGGATTGCCTCCCTTCACGGGCTTGCCCTCTCCGTCATTGCTGCGCAATGCCACCTTGTCCTCCCTCTGTCGCTTACGCGACATCTCCCTCCGGCCGGAGGGAGTCTTTCAAAGGGAGAGGCAAGTCTTGGCTCCCCCTTTGGGGGAGCTGTCACCGAAGGTGACTGAGAGGGTGAGGACGCTTTGCAATTGCCGATAACAAAAAATCCCGAACGCTTTCACGTTCGGGAGTCTTTTGGAGGTGACGACCAGATTTGAACTGGTGGATGAGGGTTTTGCAGACCCTTGCCTTACCACTTGGCCACGTCACCATAACGGGAGTGATTATTACCACTCCTATTGGAGCGGCCGACGAGGCTCGAACTCGCTACCTCCACCTTGGCAAGGTGGCGCTCTACCAGATGAGCTACGGCCGCAGATTCGGTGCATTTACCCTTGCACCCGCTTCTTGCGAAACGCCTTGACGAATCAAAGTAGGTTGAGGCTTTCGCCTCAGATGTGGCGACCCGGATCGGGCTCGAACCGACGACCCCCAGCGTGACAGGCTGGTGCTCTAACCAACTGAGCTACCGGGC
>CAKTBG010000019.1 GCA_934533135.1 uncultured Faecalibacterium sp. | reverse complement strand
TTTACAATGTCAAAACTGCGAACGATATTGTCGTTCTCCGTGGCATCGTTGCCCGGTGTAGTGCTGTTTTCATCCCACGGACTCGTTCCAGTGGAGATTGCATAGCCGGAATCGGTGCTGGGGTCACTGACCAATCCTACATCTGAAATATAGGCGTAGTCACCATCCAGTCTGCCGCCAATGGTCGATGAAGGTGCAGAATCAATCGGCAGAAGATCGTACGCATCGGACTCAGCTTGCGAGAGCAGCTCGTCCAGTGAGGTCTGCTCTTCGTCAATATCCAGCAGATCATCCAAGTCGGTTTCCTCGGCGAACTCCACAAAGTCTGTGGTGCCATATTCCCAATCGTCCGAAATATCCGAATCATCCTCGAAAATTTCTTCGTCCGACCAGATGTCATCGGCAAAGATATCATCCCAGCTGCTTTCTGTGGAGGAAGTCTCCTGCTCAAAGGAAGTGCTGAGATCATCGAACCAATCATCCGCTGTTATCTCATCCACAACGGAAACTGCATCCGATGAGGGCTCAAGGGTGGGGAGTGTCTGGATTGCGTTGGCTGGTGCTGCAAATGCGGTCAGTGCCATAAAGGAGCCTGCCAGACACAAACAGATCAGTTGTTTTAACCGCTTCATAGCTTTCCTCTCTTTCTGTGGTATCGTTTTCACATTTAGCTGCATGAAAATAGCACGGTAAAATCGGGGCGGCAAGAGAAAGTTCGTATCTGGTAGATTTCACTTCGCAACTGACAATGCCAATAGAAAAAAGGACGCAGCCATGTGCGTCCCAAAATTTGCAAATAATAAAATTTTATCTTGCATTCTCACTCAAAATGTGGTATATACATTATACGAATTACTGCTTTGATGAACGTATTGCCGTTCAATGATGTATAAATGGAGGTGCCTGCCATGACCGCCGTAATCTACGCCCGTTATTCCAGCGACAACCAGCGCGAAGAATCCATCGAAGGTCAGATTCGGGAATGCACTGCCTATGCGGAAAAGAACGGCATCACCGTGGTCAAGCACTACATTGACCGTGCCCTTTCCGCTAAAACCGACAACCGCCCGGATTTCCAGCAGATGATCAAGGACAGTGAAAAGCGGTTGTTTGACATTGTGCTGGTCTGGAAACTTGACCGCTTTGCCCGGAATCGTTACGATTCAGCACACTATGAGTACCAGTTGGAGCGGAACCATGTCAAGCTGGTATCAGCCACTGAGCCGATTTCGGAAGGCCCAGCGGGTATCATGGTCAAGAGTATGCTCACCGGCATGGCCGAGTATTATTCCGCCGAACTTTCTGAAAAGGTCGTGCGTGGCATGACCGAGAATGTTCTGAAAGGCAAGTACAACGGCGGCACGATTCCCATTGGCTATACGGTAGACGAGGAAAAGTTCTTCCAGATCGACCCTTTGAAAGCTCCCTTTGTAGTGGAAGCCTTTCAGCGGTATAATGACGGCGCGACCATGAAGGAGCTGATGAACTGGCTGAACGACAGCGGTGTTACTACCAACCGCAATCAGAAGTTCACCTATAATAGTATTCAAACTTTGTTGACGAATCGCCGCTATATCGGAGAGAACCGTTTTAAGGACATTGTGATGCCGGACAGCATCCCGGTTATCATTGAGAAAGAACTGTTCGACAGTGTGCAGGACAAAATCGCCAAGAACCGCCGCGCTCCGGCTCGGCACAAAGCGGAGGACGATTATTTGCTGACGACTAAGTTGTTCTGCGGAATGTGCGGTGCGATGATGTTCGGCGAGTGCGGTACAAGCCGGAACAAGAATGTCCACCATTATTATAAGTGTACCAATGCCAAGCGCACCAAGACCTGCAAGAAAAAGACCGTTCGCAAAGAGTGGCTGGAAGATTTGGTGGTCAACGAAACCATGAAGATGATTCGTGACGATGACTGTATCCAGTCTATCGTGGATGCGGTGATGACTCTTCAGGAACAGGAGAACACGGTGCTGCCCCTGCTGGAAAAGCAGATGAAGGATATTGAGCGGGGCATCGAGAATCTTCTGAATGCGATTCAAGAGGGCATCCTGACCAGCTCGACCAAAGGACGCTTGGAAAAATTGGAAGCCCAGCAGAAGGAACTGGAGATCCGCATCGCGGAAGAAAAGCTGGCAAAGCCGAAGGTCAGTGCAGAATTTGTGAAATTTTGGCTCACCAACTTCCGCAAGCTCGACCCGAATGTAAAAAGCCACCGTGAAACGCTTATCAATACATTCGTGAACGCTGTTTATCTTTATGATGAAAAAGTTTTGATTACATTCAACTACAAAGACGGCACAAAAACCATCACTTTCGATGAAATCGCCGCCAAAGATGCCCCAGATGGCAATGGTTCGGATTTGGGTTGCTTCGCTCCACCAAACATGAGTCACTAACTTTGGTTGGTGGCTCTTTTTTGTTGCATTCTCGTTTGTAGGTTCGTGTGTGGAGAATTAGGGACTCGAAAAGCACGTGCCGAAGCGCAGCGAAGGCAATCAAAGCCCCAGTGGGGCTTTGATTAGTGCGCGGGTCCTAGACCTGTAGGAATGTCTACCGGGGACACGGTGCTTGCCGGAGTACCTTTTCATTATACAAAAAAGCAGGATACTCCACATGGACTGCCCCGAAAAAGGAAAGGGGAGCATCCGAAGATACTCCCCTAAGTGAATAATTATTTTTTCCTTACCATGCAACGCTTTTTGAAGAACGCGATGCCATAGCAGAGGATGTCATCATAGTCATCCCGGAAGTCCGCTGCATACATCCGGTCATTGATCTGCTGAATGGCAGTATCACAGGCATCCGGCAGAGCATCCAGAGTTTTGGCATACTTGGCTTCAAAAATTGCCACACGGCCATTGCGGATATCCTTTACGATAACATCGCTGCGCCCCTCGCCATGCTCTTTGTTGGATTCTACCACATAGCCAGCACCAGTAAAGATGCCTGCAAGGAAAGCGTGGTAAAAATCCTCCCGATAGTCATGGTAGCTGATGGTCATGCGCAGCAGCTTGGTCATTTCTTTTGTCAGAGCTTCGCTGTTTCCGCTCCAGACTGCATCAAACAACGGGCTGCGGTTCCATGCCTTTGCACTGTCGTCAAACCATTTGCTTACAGTGGTTTCAAAAATTTCCCGAATCTCTGCATTGGGAATCATCAACGCAGAGCAGCCATCCGGCAGCGAATCCGTCAGATCTTTATCCCGCACCTTGGTCAGATAGCCTGTCAGATACAGCACACTCCAAAGATTTTCCTCAGAGGAGTGCAGATAATCGTAGGTCAGGTTTTCTTCAATATGCTGAACAATGGAGCCGCCAGCCATCAGAGTTTCAAGCTTTGTGGTGATATTGTCGCCTGCATAGTCGATGAAAGAACGGATGATGGCGTTATCACTGGTGTTTTTCCAATAGCTTTTCGGCTTCTGTGCTACACCATACTGGAAATCCCGCAGATAACTGATCACGTCCCACGGACAATAAATGTCTGCATCGCCAAAATGATAACCGTCGTACCATGCCTTGATTTCAGCAGACTGCGATTCAAGACCAGCATCTTTCAGCATTTGATCTACATCTGCCTGTGTAAAACCAAAGGATTCGCTCAACCGGGGAGAAAGAATCGTATCCGAAACAAAATTGTTCGTCCCGGTAAAGATGCTTTCTTTTGCAATTTTCAGGCAGCCAGTAACAACAGCAAAGTCAAGCGAAGTATTGTCTTTGAGCGTGGTGCTCATCATAGCTCGCATCACGTCCAGCATCTGCGAATAATATCCGTTGCTGCTGGCTTTTGCAATGGGAACATCATACTCATCCAGAATGACGACCGCCGACTTTTTGAAATGGATTTCCAGCATCCGGGTCAACAGCAAAAAGCAGCTTTTGGTTTCATCCATGGATGCAGTGCGTCCCAGAATCCGCTTAAAGATGCCTTTGTCATCGTCGGAAATAGCAGCGTCATCCAAAAGAAACTGATAATCCTGAAATGCAAATGCCAGTTTCATGCACAGCATTCCATAGGCGCTTTCAAAGGTCAGACCGTCCGTGTCCTTGAAAGAGAAAAACACGACAGGACACTGATTCATCCACTTTTTGCAAAGTTCCGTATTTTTGGAAATCGCCAATCCCTCAAACAACTGCTTGCTGTCCAGAGTGATATCCAGAAAGTTTGCAAGAGTGCTCATACCGAGAGACTTTCCGAAGCGGCGGGGACGAGTAATCAAGTTGACTTTAGGAATGCCGCCATCCAGAATTTCTGCAATCAGATTAGTCTTATCAATATAATAATATCCTTTGGTGCGAATCTCTGAGAAATTCGAGATTCCAACAGGAAACTGCAAATCTGCCATGCACTGCTCCTTTCTGCTCACAGATGTGAGCTTTCAGAACTTACTACTATAAGTGTACCATGAAATATAGAATCATACAAGAATCAAGTGACATCGAAATAGAGCAGTTTTATTATGCTACGTTCAATCTGGTTGCTTTGTAGCAGTCTGCGCACATCCCCTCATGGGTGGCTGCAAACTCTGCTGCCTGCATGATGGAGCCATCTTTCAACTTGACCCTCTTGATGGGCTGATTGCAGCGAGCGCAGATGCAGGGGACAGGCGGCTGTTCCTGCTTCGGGGTAAAGGATCTCGGTTTCGGCTGCCTTTGTGGTTCGGCATCCGGCTGCGGTGCAGCATCCTCCGGCAAATCCTCTCCGGCATAGACATACAGACCTAAGCCAAACATGGCAAGGTTCTTCACCAAGCACCGCATGATAGCCTTATTCACATCGAACATGGAGGTGGCTTCTACGGTGCGTTCTTCCATGCCGATTTTTTCACGGCGGCGGGTCTGCGGATTATAGTCCCATTTCGGGGTGGTGTAGGTATAAGGCGTGGCTTTCATGGCTTTGTTTGCGCCATCCAGTACAGGCAGCCACATTTCGTGCGAAACGCCCTCAATCGTGACAGTGGTATACACCATGAAGCCGGTTATGGGGTCATAAACATAGGGCAGGCCGTTGAATTTCTTGACCTCGTAGCTGGCAGCGGGATACAGCTTCTTCACCTCTGCCCAAGCATACGCCCAGCTTACATATTTCAGTTCCGTGTTGCCGGACTTTTTGACTTCCAGATGATCTTTGAAGTCGATAGCGAATAATTTTACGAACGGATTTTCTGTGGCCATAAGATAACCTCCAAGAAAAAAGGCGGCAGAGTATTTACTCCCTGCCACCTGATACAAAATTTATGCCGCATGAACGATGGTGAACCTGCGGCTGCTTACATTTTTGCTGTACTGGTTGAAAATGTCCGGCTGCTCTTTCCGCAGACGTTGGGAATCCACACGCTTACTTTCGGAGGATACCCACGATACCTTATAGCCCGGTGCTGTGCCATAGGCGGCATCCTGCATTTTCAGCTTGACCTGCTGCTCGATGGCCGTTTTCTCCTGTTCCATCTGCTCGATTTGGTCAGAAAGCTCCTGCCGCTTATCCAGAAGTCCATGCAGAGCACTCAGGTCAGCAGTCTTGTCCCGGTTGTCTACCTCATACATCTGGTTGATCTGCTGGGTGTCACAATCGCAACCGTTGGGTGCAGGGGGAATCTGGGGCACAACATGGTTCGTCCAGAAAAGCTCTTCCTTATCAATAAGATCAGAAAGCACTTGCTTATCCGTCACGATTTTGTGGATCACCAGCTCTCTGCCGAAAATCAGAGCCGCCACATACCAGCAGTCGAAACCGCTGACGGCTAAGTAGTGGTCAACCTGCGCCAGATAGTGAGCCGGGATTTTCCCATCAGCCCACTTGTCCGCAGAAAAGGGCGAAACCGTTTTGCACTCCAACCCGGCTTTCTGCCCAACGATCAGGCGGTCGAAGTCTGCCAGAAGCAGCGGATGTTCCTCGCTCTGGTAGATGGCATTTGCCCGGCGCACCTTCAGGCCGGTGGCTTCGGTAAACCGCTGTGCCACATAATCCTCCAAGTCACGGCCCTGCCGCATAGCCTCGTTGTCGATATTCTCAATGGTATCGCTGATTTTATCATGGTATACCTGAAATGCAGAGCGATAGGGATTCAGGCCAAGGATAGCCCCGGCATCCGTGCCGGTAATGCCGCACTTACGGTAGCGAAGCCAAGCTTCTTTGGACAAATTCAATGTAGATACAAGCCTTTTCATGCAATGCTTAACCTCTCTTTCAGCTGTTCTTCTGCGATAGAGAAATCATATTCCACCAAGTCTTTCATAATAGTGGAAAACTCGTCCACCAAGGTGCGGTCATCATCCAGCCACAGGGTATACAGGAAATCCAGAATATTCCGCTGCACCCGGAGATGGTTCCAGAAACGCTCGTCCATCTGCTTTTCGGTGTCCAGCGTAATCAAGGCACTGACGATGGTGCTTTTCATCGTGATCTCGTATGCCGTGGTGCAAGTAGGCTTTGGAAAATCGGCTTCGATGCTGTTCAGGAACTCAGAAAATTCCCGGACAGCCCGGTTGCTCACATCGTTCATACGTCCTCCTTTATGCTGCTGCCAGCACCATCTTGTAAGCCTTGTCGATCATGGGATTGCCCTCTGCGGTGCGCAGGAATAGGTTTTCGTTGTAGTTGCGAGTTTTACGGATGGGGTCTGCATGGGTGGCAAAATCCGAAACAGCGTTTACGAACCGCCAGCCGTTCTTTCCGACCCATTCCAGATCCGGTGCGTTATAATAGCGAGCCTTCAAATCTTCCTGCATACGCAGGTTGTTCTTCCGCTGGCCCTCAGTCAGATCTTCGGTCACAGGGAAAAACTCGTTGATAAACTCCTGCACCTTGCGGTCAGACAGCTTGATGGTGGTCAGCTCATGGATGCCCTTGCCCAGCTCCCCCATGTAGCTGTTGGCAAGCTGTAAGGTTTCACGGGCATCCTGAACCCGGAGCAGAACATTTTCGGTGTGGCGAGCAGTCCAAATGCGCTTTGCCGTACCCAGAGCCAGGTTCAGGGTGTTCTGGCAGACCACACGAACCGGGGTCATGGCGACCTTGACACCAGAACTGCCATCGTGACTATTGAAGAACACAAGATACGGTGTCACTTCGTCTCCGGCGATGATGTATTTCTCCGGCAGCTTCGCCAGCATCCAGACCTTCTTGCCGCTCTGCAAAGAACCGGCAGTTTCGTAAGTGACACCCTCACCCAGCAGGTCATCGGTGAACTGAAATGCTTCTTCGTTCTGCACAATGCGGTAGCGGTCAGACACCACGCCCAGAACAGCATCATCGGTACTGCGGACGTTAGCCCGATAGCCGGGGATCATAGTACCCGCGCCGGAATAGATGTTGCGGCTTTCCACCTGCCAATCCAGACCGGCCAGCTCCAAGGCTTCACGGCTTGCAGGGGCATCCATGACAATACGGCCAAGGCCGTGCCAAGGGGTCTCACGGACAGAGAACATGGTTTCAACATTTGCGGACATAGTAGAATCTCCTTTTCGATTTGTTTTGGGTAGCTTGAGCGAGCGACAACCACCAGCTCTGCTGGTGGAGTAGAAAATGCTTTAGCTATAAGATTCAAGCGAAGCGAGATGACAGAGAAATTGTCATCTTAGAAGATGCACTTTGCAACATAGCTCGTTAGAGCGGTAGGGCAGGTAATGCAGATGAAAGATGCTTGCTCGTGGCCCCTTAAGGGGCTTTGCCAGTAAGGTGCCCTTCTAGGGCTTACTCAAGCCACCGGCTCAGCCGGTGGTTTTGACTCGTTAGTTTTTCTTTTCGACTTCTTCAGCAATCAGCACGAGGACTTCAACAAGAACCGTGCCAAGTTTCTGAATGAGTTCAGGTAAAAAGTTCATTGGGATATCTCCTTTCTGTGCGGGTGCAGCTTAGAACGAAACCGTAATAGTGATGATGACAACGATGATACGGAACAGCATGAAAAATCACCTCCAGACATAAAAATAGCCCCTGAGTCTTTCGGCTCAGAGGTTTCGGATCACGATTATATTATCTGGGTGAGATTTTTTGGATTACAGTATGCAGAACAGGCTTGTTTTACAAGTAGAAAGACGGTACAATAGTAGAAAAGACGGCGTGCATTGGTCAAATAAGGTGGTGAAAGCAATGGGTGAAGCAACAGTCTATTGTGTCATGCACATGGAAAAGTGCGTGGCACAGGTGAGCACGGCTGGTGAATGCAAAGTTTACCTTGAAGATTTTATGCCATACGATTTAGTGCTGGAAGAATCGAATGACTTTGATGATCGAATCAATAATGTAACCAATTTTTATTATTGGTGTGCATCCCGTATGCTGACGCTGGATCGTACCTACGCGAAAGAGATTCTGAATAGTATCGGCGCATCCCAGAGTGTTACAGACCGCGAGCGCGCTCAAATTGCACTTTCTTACCACTGCTTATCTTTGCTGGATGTGTTCTGGGTAAAAGGAGAAAATGAGACTGTCCGATTTGAGGATATCAATCTCTACACACACTCTTTAAGCAATGCTCTTGTGGATATTGCACTGCGTGGGCATCAGATGACTGTGACAAATGCACATCTTTTAGCGAATGATTTGTCCACTGGTGGATGCTATCCGAAAGCGTGGGTGCGCAAGGATGATGGCTTCTATCTTTACAAAGATGGCGGACAAGATGCAGTCGAGCGCGAAGTGCTGGCAAGTAAAATCTGCCGATGCTTTGACTGCCATCAGGTTCTATATGAGCAGGGGATGTTTGAGAACGAGCCGGTTTCCATCAGCAGAATTATGACCTCGCAGCGATATAGCCTTGTGACGTATGCAGCCTATGATGTCTACTGCACAAACCATGATTGGAACACGCTGGATAAAATTCTGGAACTGGATGCTCACGGATACTATATGATGAACATTCTGGATTATCTGGTGGGCAACACCGACCGCCATTGGGAAAACTGGGGTCTGTTGGTGGACAATGAGACGAATCAACCTATCCGTCTGCATGATCTGATGGACTTCAACCGAGCATTCCAGCAGTATGACACGCTGGATGGAGCAAACTGCCTGACTGTTGGAAAGCGGCACTTGAGCCAGAGAGAAGCAGCGGTGGAGGCAGTTAAGAAGACTGGCATAAACCAGATTTGTGAAGTAAGTAAAAATATATTTGATACTAATGATAGGTGGAATGAAATATATAACAAACGTTGGAAAGTTCTTATGGAAAGTAACACGAATTGATAAAGAAAAAATTTTCAACACTGAAATACAATGTATTGGACTTTTCTTATGATACTATATGAAAAGAAAACCAGAACAGATTGACTGGATGTTCTAAGAGACATAACGCGAGTTGAAGATGTCTTTCTTTGTCCAAACATAAAAACTTAGATATAGAAAGGAACACAAAATGTCTGAAATTCAGAAGAAATCTGTCAGGTTTGATCACTTGGAACCGACATATACTAGTTATAGCGATGTGACAGGAAGTGAATCTTACAATTTAGAAGAGTTATTAAAGAGAGTTGCTACTGTGGACCCTTTGGATACCCAAAAGAATATCAACGGGGATAGCTATGTTTTTCATGTGTGTAAGTACCATGATGAAGAGAAGCTATGGGAGCTTCGTGTACTTCGTATTAGAGAAAAAGTTCTTCCTGGAATTTTACACGGAGATGGAAAATATGATCTTATTAAATTAGGCAATAATGAAGTTCCGGCGGAATCGACAACATTGGCTTATTCGCCCGAAACGCATACATTATATATGCAAAGAAATCGATTTGGAATAAGCATTCGCAATATGGAAGCGTATTTGAGCGAACTTTCACCTGAGGGTACAATAGTTATATTAGCTGTCAAGGAGGTAGGAACAGGTCTTTTGCGGATGACTTCAGATGTGCGATATAGAAAGGTTATAATGGCAGCTGAAACCAATCCGTTAGAAGAATTATCTGCTCAATCACTGTTAAAAGACATTTTAGCACCGATGAAAAAGGTTGGGGGACGATATTGTAATGTTGAAATTAGAGTTGGAAGAGGAAAACGTGCAACCTTGGATGCTGAACAAGCAATTGCATTTGTAAAAGAAGCGTATGATTATTCTGGCACCGACAAGTTGAATGTAGTGATTGAAGACGAAGATGACAAAGAAGTTGAAACCATAGATTTATTGAGCAATGCGGCAAAATATGTAATACCTTTTAGTTATTCGATGGCAAATCCAATTACGCATGAAAGACTGTATTTTACATTGAAAAGCAAAATCCTAGAAAATTGAAATATGGTGTGAGCGCAGAAAGGAGATGAAATAATGCGGAAAAAGATGGAAATTCTTCCGATTTTAAGAATAGGAATCGAACATTTTTTAGTAGCATTTCTTCTTCCAATAGTGCTTTGGCTGTTTTATCACTGGGAAAATATAAAAATTGAGAGACTTGAATTTCTATTAAATGCCATGATAACAAGTGCGACAACCTGCTCTGGATTTATTCTCACGTCGGTGTCAATTTTGATTGGGTTAAGCAATACGCCCCTGATGAAAAAAATAAATTCAACGATAGCGAGCAAGGAATTACAATATCGCTATAAAGAAAATTTATTGGTTGGACTTGCCTTGATTATAGTAAGCGTATTAATGGGAACTAATACGGAAGATAAAGTGATTCCGGCAATCGTTTTTTACAGCTATGTTTGGATTATCGGAGCCTATCTGATAAGCACGGTTACTGCGTGCTGGTATTTATTATCTATTATTGATTTAGCACCAAAATCCGAAAGAATGGAAGAAGAGAAAAAAACGGGAGCACCAAAAGGAAAATACAGAATAGGAAAAAATGGGATTTCATAAAGGAAAACATACAGTAGAAAACAAAAGTCCAAAACAGGCTTATAGATTATTTAGCTCTTCATACTTCCATTTATAGCAGATCTGTAGCAAATCGAACTTGTTTAACGAATCATCGTCCTAAAAACTGAAAAGCTATCATGCATCACACGCAGGGGGTCTGGGGTTCGAGTTCCTAATTCTCCACCATATCGTTCGTACCCGAACCTGATTCTTTGCGAAAAAAGGTTCGGGTATTTTTTTGTTTTACGACGATCTGGACGATCTGGAAGAACAGCAGGAAAAGGAAATGCGCTATGATACAGAAACATGAAATTCCCCTTCTGGAATACGATTTTGACTCAGTCGAAGTGCTCCGTCCCAACCATGGGGCGGAGCAGCTGCGCCTTCCGGAAAAGTGCGTGTTTGGTTTTCTGGGCGATGTGGTGGACGATTACGCATGGGAAGCAGATGCGGTCATTGCCGAACACTTTGAAACCATTACCAAAACGTACCCCATTTATATCGTCCGGCAGAATGGGCTGGAATTCTGCTTGTGTCAGGCACCGCTGGGGGCACCCGCAGCCGCACAGCTTCTGGATTTTTTGATCTCCTGCGGCTGCAAGAAAATTATTTCTGCGGGCTCCTGCGGTGTGCTGACCGATCTGGAGGAAAATGAATTTCTGATCCCGACAAAGGCGATGCGGGATGAAGGAACGTCCTATCATTATCTTCCCGCTGCACGGTTTGTTGCGCTGAACCCGGCTGCGGTCGAAGCCATCGAGCAGACCTTTTTGGCCATGCACCTTCCGTTCCGGAAGTGCATTACATGGACGACGGACGGGTTCTTCCGGGAAACCCGCGATCTGGTGGAATATCGCAGATCCGAGGGCTGTTCCACCGTCGAAATGGAGTGTGCCGCTTTGACGGCCTGTGCGCAAAAGCGCGGAGCTGTTTTCGGGCAGATCCTCTATACGGCCGACTCCCTTGCGAATGTCTGCGCACACGAGGAGCGGGATTGGGGAAAGCGTTCGCTGCGAAAAGCACTGGAGCTCTGCATCTGCGTCCTGCAAAGGATGTAACGGATCTCGTTTCGCCCGGCAGCTGGGAAACTGCGCAAAGAGCCAGAGCGCAGCTTCATCGGAAGCAGTGCCGGAGGGGGCTTGCTTGTTTCCCGGAAAAGATTTACAATAATGCCAGCAAACCGAAGTATCACAGTTAACCCCGAATTTGAAATCTGGCACATTTTGGAGAAACTTGTCGTCGAAAAATCGCACTGCATGAAAGGATTGTGGATGTGATTACCGAAGGCATTGGTTCGCTCGCGACGGACTGCGGCGGAAAAGAGCATATCGGCTACGTCATCCGTGCATCGGAACTGGTGCCATTTACAGAAAAAATCAATACGAAAATTGAATCCGGAACGAACAGGAAACCGCAGGGCGTAAAACCACCCGGCCGCACCGCCAGAAACAAAAACGAATCAAACGTCAAAAGGCATCCGCAGCGTGAAATCACACGGCGGATGCCTTTTGACGTAGTAAACTGGATTTTGACCGTCAGCCCTCCAGCTGCTTTGCGGCCAGCTCTTTCTGGACCGCCTCGATGACCAGCTCAATCATCAGGAAGAAGGTGATGGCGTCGTCCATCAGGTAGCTGGACGGCTCATGGCTGACATAAGGCAGGGCAATGGTTTCATCTACCATCTTTACCAATGGAGAACGAGGCGTCATCGTAAACAGTACTACATGGGCGTGACGCTTGCGGTACTGCATAACGACATCTTCATAAAGTTCTGCGCCGCTTAACGAAAAAATCAGAACGGTATCGCCTTCCTTGACAAAAAATTCATAGCTTTCCATCTGTGTAAGGTCGGTGATGGCATGACTGTCGATTCCAGAACGGTTCAGACGAAAGGCCATCTGCTGTGCGGACATACCAGAGTGATAATTGCCAAGTGTAAGAACACGGCGGCTTTGAACGATACGTTTTCCAAGCGCAGAAAGCGTATCTGGGTTTATTGTTTCACGCAGTTGTCGAATCGCAGATTCATACCGATTCAGGGCGGTTGGTTCAACACCAGTATTAGAAGGCGGTTCGTGTATTACAGCATACTTGAACTCTGCGAAGCCTTGATAGCCTAACTTTTGGCAAAGACGGATAATGGCACTGCGGGAGGTTCCGGCATCGGCAGCAAGAGCTTCACCAGAGCGGCGTTGAATGTCCTGCGGATATTTTAACATATAATCCGCTGCCTTCCGTTCGTTTTTTGACAGCTCAGGAAGAATAGTGCGTAGATTTTCCAGTACAGGCATCGAAATCACCTCAAATAACCATTTCAAATATAGTATACTCTGAGTTTGGACATTCGTCCAGTGAAAAACAAAGGACAAATTGGACTTTCTGAAATATTGTCCAAATTTGGACATATGTTCTTGTGAGAAACGCCAAAATACGGACAATTGTTCAATTTTTGCTTGATTTTGCGAACGATTGTCCGTATAATGAAATCACACCAAGATCTCAGGGCCCGGGATCCTTACAGAATGAAATGTTGGAGGATGGAAAAATGGCAATCAAGAACTATGATTCCGCAGCGGAAACTTTAATAAAGCTTTCCGGCGGAGAAGGCAATTTTGTTTCCGTTGAAAACTGTGCCACCCGAGTCCGGATTCAATACAAAGATATGTCGAAAGTGGACAAAGCAGCAATTGAACAGATGGAAGGCGTCTTAAGCGTTATCGAGAAAGATGGCCTTCAGGTGGTTGTCGGTCCCGGCGTCTGCAATAAACTGTGTGCGGCACTGAAAGAGCGGATTGGTGGGTTACAGGTGCAGGAAGCGGCAGCTCCCGATGCAAAACCTAAAAAGACGAATGTGCTGAAAGTGGTCAGTGATATTTTTGTACCGGTTCTGCCCGCAATGATCGCAGGCGGCATTATGCAGGGCTTCAACAATATTCTGAAGTCGGTTGCAGCGACACGCGCTGCGGCGGATGGGATTGCCGCTACGGAAACGCTGACGGCTGCACAGGTCTGGCTGCAGAACTGCCATCTGCTGAATCTGAGCAATCTGATGGGAATTATTTATGCGTGTGTGTTCAATTTTCTTGCAATTTATGTGGGTTATACAGCGGCGAAACGGCTGAGCGTTGATCCGGTTCTAGGTGCATTGATTGGCTGTCTGACTCTTTCGGGCGACTTAAAGGTATTTGGCGTTTCCGCAGGAAAAGGCGGTCTGATTGGCGTTATCATTGGCGTGATCGTTCTGAAATACATCTATAAACTGATGCTGAAGATCATTCCCAATCAGGTGGCGGTCATTTTTGTGCCGACGTTGAGTGTGTTGATCACAGCGGCATTGATGGTTACGATTCTGATGCCGATTTGCGGTGTGCTTTCGGATGCAATCGTCAATGGCCTGATGTGGGTGCTGAACACGACGGGTGTCTTTGGCGGCTTTGTTCTGGCAGCTTGCTTCCCTACGCTGATTTCTACCGGTCTGCATCATGGCTTGGGTGCAATTCACATGGAAATGCTGAACTCTCTGGGATATGCTCCGCTGCTGTCTGTGCAGGTCATGAGTAACGCTGGCATGGTCGGCGCGGCATGTGGCATTTTCCTGCTGACGAAAAATCCGAAGATTAAGCAGAACTGCCGCGGTGCAATTCCTACTTCTTTCCTCTGCGTGGGTGAGCCAGTTATTTACGGTGTATGTCTGCCTTCCGGTTTTGGTTTTATCACTGGTTCTATCGGTGCCGGTGTCGGCGGTGCGCTGATCCGTCTGTTTAATGTTTCTTTCAATGCAATGGGTATGGCAGGTATGTCTGCACTGCCGTTGGTAGCCGACGGAAAGTACCTCTACTATCTGATTTCTTACTTTGGCGGTGCGATTGCAGCTTGCGTCCTGACCTATGTGGTCGGTAAAGCACGCCACTATGAATAAGCAATTTTCCAAAGCGAGGAGATGCTCTTGTGCGAACGATCATGGTAATGTTTGATACCCTCACCCGGAAGTTTCTGCCGAACTACGGCTGCGACTGGACCTGGCTGCCCAATTTCCGGCGGCTGGAAGAGCACTGCACCCGGTTCGAGAACTTCTACGCGGGCAGTCTGCCCTGTATGCCGGCCCGCCGGGAACTGCACACCGGAAAATACAATTTCCTGTACCGCAGCTGGGGCCCGCTGGAACCCTTTGATCGTTCCTGCATGGAGGTCCTGCGTGAGGGCGGGGTCTACACCCACCTGTGTACCGACCACTCCCACTACTGGGAGGACGGCGGCGCGACCTACCACAACCGCTACGACAGCTGGGAGGGCTTCCGTGGGCAGGAGGGCGATCGCTTTGTGGCCCACGATGTTCCGACAGATCTGCCGGAACACCGCCATCCGCTGAACAAGACCGGCCTCTCGGTAGAACAGCATTACCGCAACCGCCTGCGTCAGAAGACCGAGGACGAGATGTCCGGCACCCGGACCGTGCAGGCCGGGCTGGATTTTCTGGCCGAGCACGCCGACCGGGACAACTGGTTCTTGCAGATCGAGTGTTTCGACCCGCATGAGCCGTTCTATGTGCCCCAGAAATACCGGAAGCTGTACGGCCTGCCCGAGGAAGAGACCCTGAACTGGCCCCGTTACGGCCGGGTGCCCTCGGGTGATTACCGCGCCGACCTTGACAACGCGGCCAAGGAGTACGCTGCCCTGATGACCCTCTGCGATGTGCATCTGGGTCTGGTGCTGGACTTCATGGACGAGCACGAGATGTGGAAGGATACTGCTCTCTTCGTGAACACCGACCACGGCTTCCTGCTGGGTGAGCACGAATGCCTTGGCAAGAACTTCCCGCCGCCCTTCGACGAGCTGGTGCACCTGCCCTTCTTTGTTCATGTTCCCGGCGTCGCCGAGGGCAGCAGCTGCGACGTGCTGGCCGCCACGGTGGACATCGCACCGACCCTGCTGGATCTCTTCGGCGTGGATGCTTCGCCCATGGGTGAGACAGACGGCCGTTCGATCCTGCCGGCTCTGAGGGAGGGCAAGCCCATCCGGGAGCACGCACTGTTCGGCGTTCACGGCGGCTTTACCTGCGTGACCGACGGCAGGATGGCCTACCTGAAAGCAGCCGCCGACGAGGATGCGCCCCTCTACGAGTACACCCTGATGCCGACGAATATGCGCGGTTTCTTCGTAGAAGCGCAGCTGAACCAGCCGGAGCTGGTGCCCGGAAACCGCTTCACTAACGGTATCCCCTGCCTGCGGTATCCGGCCCGGAAGATCTACAAGTCGAAGATCATGCATGACCGGCTCTATGACGTTGTCGCCGACCCGCAGCAGGAGCATAATCTGGCCGGAACCCCGGCGGAGACACAGTACCATCAGCTCTTGACGGACGCCCTGCGGGAGGCCAAGGCACCGGAGGAAGAATTGGTAAGATTAGGTCTTTAACAAGCAAGCCCCTGCGCGCCGCTTTCGGTGTGCAGGGGCTTGCTTGTTTCCCGGAAAAGATTTACAATAATGCCAGCAAACCGAAGTATCACAGTTCGGAGGACAAGAAAAATGGCTTGTACAACAATCTTAGTTGGTAAAAACGCTTCTTACGACGGCTCCACCATGATCGCCCGCAACGACGACTCGGGTTCGGGGCACTTCACGGCCAAGAAATTTGTGGTCGTCCACCCGGAAGAGCACCCGGCGGTCTATCGCTCGGTGCTGTCGCACGTCGAGATCCCGCTGCCCGGGGATCCGATGCGGATGACGGCCATGCCCAACGCCGTGGAGGGCAAGGGCATCTGGGCGGCTTCGGGCGTCAATGCGGCAAATGTCGGCATGACGGCTACCGAGACCATCACCTCGAACCCCCGCGTGCTGGGAGCCGACCCGCTGGTGGTGTACCAGCCGGCCAAGGGCGGTCAGCCCGAAGTACCCGGCGGCATCGGCGAGGAGGACATCGTCTACCTCGTGCTGCCCTACATCCACTCGGCCCGGGAGGGCGTGCAGCGGCTGGGCAGCCTGCTGGAACAATACGGCACCTACGAGATGAACGGCATCGCATTTCAGGATGTGGACGAGATCTGGTGGCTCGAGACCATCGGCGGCCACCACTGGATGGCCCGCCGGGTGCCGGACGATGCCTATGTGGTGATGCCGAACCAGCTGGGCATCGACGCATTCGACCTTGAGGACGCTTACGGCGACCAGAAAAACCATCTGTGCTCGCCCGACCTGAAGGAATTCATTGCCGAGAACCATCTGGACCTGTCGCAGAACGGCGTGCTGAACCCCCGGGATGCGTTTGGCAGCCACGAGGACGCCGACCATGTGTACAATACGCCCCGTGCGTGGTTCATGCTGCGGCATCTGAACCCCCACACCAAGGTGTGGGATGGTGCGGATGCCGCGTTCACCCCGCTCTCCGACGACCTGCCGTGGTGCATGGTGCCTGAGAAAAAGCTGACCCCCGAGGACGTCAAGTATGTGCTGTCGTCGCACTATCAGGGCACGCCTTACGATCCCTATGCCAGCTACGGCGATCCGTCCATGAAGGGCGCGTACCGCTCCATCGGCATCAACCGCAACGACTTCATGGCACTGATCCAGATGCGCCCGAATGTGCCCGCAGCGTACCGCACCCTCGAGTGGATCGCCTATGCGTCCAATGCGTTCAACACCATGGTGCCCTTCTACGCCAACGTCGAGACGACGCCGGAGTATCTGGCCTGCACCACCGGCGAAGTCTCGACCGACAGCTTCTACTGGGTCAGCCGGATGATCGCGGCCATGGCAGACGCCAGCTACGGCAAGTCGCTCTTCCACATCGAGCGGTATGAGCTGGCCGTCCTGTCGGCGGCGCGTGCGCTGGTGAAAGAATACGACGCCCTGCAGAAAGCCGAACCGGACGCCGCCAAGTGTGCCGCCCTGCGGGAAGCGGGCAACGAGGCCATTGCAAAGGCATTGAAAGGCTTTGCGGCCGATACGCTGGACAAAGTGCTGTTTGAGCTGAGCAGTGGCATGAAGAACGCCTATTCACGGTCGGATGCGTAAATAAAATATAGCAGAGAAAGGCCGGAGGGCGCAGATGCGTTCTCCGGCCTTTCTCTGCTCTTGTATCCCACACTTTGTAAAACCTGCCCAAAAACAAAAGAAAATTTTTGTGCGCGAAGTTGACGGAATGTGATTGATTCTGACGGAAATTATGCTATAATAAACCCAGAAGCACGCAATAAACGTCAGAATCAATCAAAAACAATCAAGAGACTCTTTGGAGGTACCCGAACGTGTTAGCAGAAGAACGGTTCGGCCTGATCCTGGATCTTCTGGCCGAAAAGCGGACAGCGACGGTGCAGGAACTGTGCGAGACCCTGAATGCCAGCGAATCCACCATCCGGCGCGATCTGAACGAGCTGGATCGGCTTGGGAAGCTGAACAAAGTCCACGGCGGCGCGACCCTGCCGGACAGCCAGTTTCTGGCCGACGAGCCCAGCATGAGCGCGAAGGAAACGCTGGCGGTGGCGCAGAAACAGAGCATTGCCAAGGCAGCGGCTGCCCTCATCACCGCATCGGATTTTGTCTTCCTCGATGCCGGCAGCACGACGCTGGCACTGGCGCGGGCTCTGAGTGGCCCGGCTCTCGAAGCCGGATACCTGACCAACGGCGTGGCGCACGCCCGGATCCTCGCGCAGAAGGGCTGCCGGGTGTTTCTGCCCGGCGGGTTGCTCCGCCCCAACACCGAGGCCATCACCGGTGCGGCGGCGTTGCAGAGTCTGCGGCAATACAATTTCACCAAGGCGTTCCTTGGAGCCAACGGCGTCTCGCTGAATGCAGGCTTCACCACCCCTGACCCGGAGGAAGCGGCCGTCAAAGCGGCAGCGGTGGATCGGGCGCGGGAGACATGGTTCCTTGTGGATGACTCCAAATTTGCCCGGGTCTACCCGGCAGTCATTTCGGATCTGAAGGGCGGTGCGATCCTGACGAACCACTGCCCGAACCCCCAATATCGGCAATTCACATTGATAAAGGAGACAGAAGCATGATCTACACGGTAACGTTCAATCCGGCCATCGACTATGTTGTACGGCTGGATGCTCCGCTGGAAGTGGGCGAGGTGAACCGCGCCAAAGGCGAGGACTGCGTGCTGGGCGGCAAGGGCATCAACGTGTCCGGCGTGCTGGCGGAGCTGGGCTGCAAGAGCGTGGCTCTGGGCTTTGTGGCCGGTGAGACCGGTGCATGGCTCGAGCGGGGGCTGGCGGCGCAGGGCATCGACACCGACTTCATCCATCTGGAAGCGGGGATGACCCGCATCAACGTCAAGATCAAAGCCGGGCAGGAGACGGAGCTGAACGGGGCAGGCCCCAACATCCCCGAAAAGGCGATGGAAGCTCTGGAGGCAAAACTGGATGCCCTGCAGGAGGGCGACATCCTGATCCTTGCCGGAAGCATCCCGGCCAGCCTTTCGCAGACCACCTATGAGCGGCTTCTGGCGCGGCTGGAGGGCAAGGGCGTCCGTGCCGTAGTGGATGCCACCCGCGATCTGCTGGGGAATGTGCTGCCGTATCACCCCTTCCTCATCAAGCCCAACAACCACGAACTGGGCGAGATCGTCGGCAGGGTGCTGCATACCGATGCAGAGATCGTCGCGGCAGCAAAAACGCTGCAGGAAAAAGGCGCACGGAATGTTCTTGTCAGCATGGCGGGCGACGGCGCACTGCTGCTGGATGAGCAGGGCGAAGTCCACCGAATCGGCACCCCCAAAGGCAGGGTCGTCAACAGCGTGGGCGCAGGCGACAGTATGGTGGCCGGGTTTGTGGCCGGATATCTTCAGACCGGCGACTACGAAACCGCTCTGCGCCTTGGCACCGCCTGCGGCAGTGCGACGGCCTTCAGCCTTGGGCTGGCCAAGAAAGCCGATATCGAAAAATTGCTGAAAGAGATTTGACGGGCTTGCCCTCTCAGTCACGCTCCGCGTGACAGCTCTCCCAAAGGGAGAGCCAAGACCTGCCTCCCACTTTGGGAGAGCTGGCCGTAAAGCGGCCTGAGAGGGCAAGGATGCTGACCAGACAGAGAAAGAGAGGAGAAGCCCCATGCGTATCACGGAATTGTTTACCGCAAAATCCATCGCGTTGGATGTGTCTGCGCAGGATCAGGCCGCGATCATCGACAAGCTGGTGGAACTGCAGGCGACCCACGGCAATATTACCGACCCCGAAGCTTACAAGAAAGCCCTTTATGCCCGCGAAGCCGAAGCATCTACCTACGTTGATAACGGCATCACGGTGCCCCACGCCAAAACATCCTGCGTGACCCGGCCCAGCCTGGCGGCTCTCCGCCTGACCGCACCGGTCCAATACAACGCCGAGGACGACGGCAAGACCGACCTGCTCTTCGCCATCGCCGCACCCGAAAACGGCAGCCTCCATGTGGATATGCTGGCGCGGATGATGCAGATGCTGATGAACGAGGCGTTCGTCGAAAAGCTCCACGCTGCCAAGACCCCGGCCGAGTTCCTCGCCGCCATTGACGCGCAGGAGGAGGCACAGTTCGGGGAGGAGAGCTTCACCGACCAGCAGATCCCGCAGGACGGCTATCGGGTGCTGGCCGTGACAGCCTGCCCCAATGGAATCGCCCATACTTATATGGCTGCCGAAGCACTGACCAAGGCGGGCGGCAAGCTGGGGCTGCCGACCAAGGTGGAGACCAATGGCTCCGACGGTGCCAAGAATGTCCTGACCAAGGCCGAGATCGCGGCCTGCGACGGCATCATCATTGCAGCGGATAAAAACGTGGAGACGGCGCGCTTTGACGGCAAGCCGGTGCTCTTTGCCCGGGTGGACGATGGCATCCACAAGCCGGAAGAACTCATCAAGAAGATCGCCCACGGCGAGGTGCCCGTCTACCATGCAAAGGGCGGCGCACAGGCGGCAGACGAGGAGAGCGGCGCGGGCGACTCCATCGGCCATGCCCTCTACAAGCACCTGATGAACGGCGTCTCCCATATGCTGCCCTTTGTGGTGGGCGGCGGCATCATGATCGCGCTGGCCTTCCTGCTGGACGATTACAGCATCGACCCCGCCAACTTCGGCATGAACACGCCGATCGCGGCCTTCTTCAAGACGGTGGGCGGCGCAGCCTTCGGCTATATGCTGCCCATCCTTGCAGGCTTTATCGCCATGTCCATCGCCGACCGTCCGGGTCTGGCCGTCGGTTTTGCAGGCGGTGTGCTGGCCATGAACGGCACCAATTTTGCAGATCTGGCCAATGGAGTAACCACGGGCATTTCGGGCGGCTTCCTTGCGGCACTGCTGGCGGGTTTTGCCGCAGGCTACATCGTCCGCTTCCTTGTCCGGATCACCGACAAGCTCCCGGCCAGCTTGAACGGCATCCGCCCGATGCTGATCTATCCGCTGGGCGGTATCCTCATCATCGGCGCGGTCATGTGCGGCGTGAACCCCATCATGGGCATGATCAACACCGCCATGACCGACTGGCTGAACGCCATGGGCGGCACCTCCAAGGTGCTGCTGGGTGCCATCGTTGCCGGGATGATGAGCATTGACATGGGCGGCCCCTTCAACAAGGCCGCATACGTCTTTGGCACGGCGGCTCTGGCCTCCGGCAACTACGAGATCATGGCTGCGGTCATGGTCGGCGGCATGGTCCCGCCCATCGCCATTGCACTGTCCACCACCTTCTGCCCCAAAAAGTGGACCCCTGATGAGCGTCGGAACGGCATCGTCAACTACGTCATGGGGCTCTGCTTCGTTACCGAGGGGGCGATCCCTTACGCCGCGGCCGACCCGCTCCGCGTCCTGCCCAGCTGTGTCATCGGTGCAGCTCTGGCCGGCGCGCTGTCCATGACCTTCGGCTGCGCCCTCCGCGCACCCCACGGCGGCATCTTCGTCTTCCCGGTCGTAGACCATGCGGTGATGTACGTTGCGGCACTGGCCATCGGCAGCGCAGTGGGTGCCGTGATCCTGAGCCTGCTCAAGAAAAACAGAACCGAAGCCTGATCCCGGCAGGATCGCCGCATCCTATAAATAAAGCGAAAAAAAGCCCTGAGAAGCACTCCGCAACACGGAGCGGCTTCTCAGGGCTTTTTTGCTGTTGGAACTTTGGATCCGGGAACCGGTTCAGCCGTCCACCGGGTGCTCGACGATGTCGCCGCAGCTCTCCCGGGCAAGGTACTCGATGGGGAGCATCCGGCTTTCGGGCGCGGGGATCTTGCCGTCCAGCAGGGCGAGAGCCATCTGGAAGCACTCGCAGGCCATTTCTTCCATCGGCAGGTGGACGACGCTCAGGCTGGGCACGGCGTATTCGTCGGTCTCCTCGGCACCGTTGCCGACCGCAATGATCTTCGGCAGCTCCCCGATGGAGAAGCCCGCTTCATGGAAGGCGCGGATGGCACCATGGGCGATCATGGACGAGCCGCAGAAGATGGCGTCCGGGCGGATCTCCGACCATTCCCGGCAAAGCCGGTGGGTGACGGCGTCGTAGCCGCCCCGGATGCTGTTTTCGCAGTAGCGGCTGAGCACGACCTGCATCCCGTGGTGCTGGGCTTCGAGCCGGAAGCCGTGGATGCGGTCTTCCATGCCCCAGAACACCGGCTGGCCGGTCAGGACCGAGGCGGTTTTGCAGCCGTTGTCCGCAAAGGCCCGGGCCGCCAGTGCCCCCATTTTGACGTCATCGACGTTGACGCTGCAATAGCCCCGGCACTGGCGGTTGTACAGCACCACCGGGATGGGCAGCTGCGTGTCCTCGAGGAACTGCAGGTCGTTATAGGAGGCATTGCAGATGAGGGCGGCGTGGCAGTTGTTGCCGCTGGTCAGGGCGGTACACTCGCAGAGATGGTCGTTGATGTAGGGGTAGATCACCAGACGCACCGGCCGGTCGCAGTGCTCGATCTCGGCCCGCAGGCCGTCCCAGAACCGAACCATCATGCTGGCGCGGAAGTCCTGCGCCCAGAACATGGCCACCACCAGCTCGTTGGCCGACGTGCCGCCCCGCAGACTCCGCGCCGCCATATTGGGCTGATAGCCCAGCCGCGCCGCCGCGCTGAAGATCTTCTGCTGCGTTTCCTTGCTGATCTTCCGCTCGGCTGCCTTGCCGCCCAGAACGATGCTGACCGTGCTGGGGGAGATGCCGATTTCCTGTGCGATCTGTTTGATCGTGACCATGGCGTGATCCCACCTTTATCCTAAATTGTATTTATTGTACCATCCCGGAGGGGAAATTGACAAGAGAAAACTGCCTTTTTGCACTGGACTTGGATACTTCAGCAAAATGCCTGAAAAAAGCACGAAAAATTGGCCTTTTTCACGGTGGAAACCTTAGATCCGGCAAAGAACGCTAAAAAATTGTCAAAACCCTCTTGACTTTGGTACATCGTTTGACTATACTGAGTACGACGATTGACTCAAACGTTATACCCAAAATTGCGTTGGAGTTTGAGCAGGAGCTTTTCGTTCGACCGGTTTAAGGAGGTTTTGGAATGAAAAAAGTTGCCATCGGCGGTGGCCAGGGCTTCTGGGGCGACAGCCCCGATGCGGCCATCCACATGATCCGCAATGCGGACATCCAGTATATGGGCTGCGACTATCTGGCAGAGCTGACCCTCTCCATCATGGCCAAGCAGCAGCTGAAGGACCCGACCAAGGGCTTTGCACCCGACTTTACCACCCGCATCCTGAGTGCGGCCGGCAAAGAGGCCTGGGAGAAGCACATCAAGATCTGCACCAATGCAGGCGGCATGAACATCAACGGCTGCGTGGACGGCATCCGCCAGTGGGCGGAAGGCAGCGGTATGAGCGGCTATAAGATCGGTTATGTGACCGGCGACAACATCAAGGACAAGATCCCGCAGCTGCTCAAGGATGGCTGGACTTTCCCCAACTTTGACTACGACGGAAACTTCAACGACATCCTCGATAAGATCTACAACTGCAACGTCTACATCGGGCACGAAGGCATCGAAGGCTGTCTCGCTGAGGGTGCAGACGTGGTCATCACCGGCCGTGCGGCCGACAGCGCGCTCTTCCTCGCACCGCTGAAGTACGAGTTCGGCTGGGCTGCCGACGATTGGGACAACCTCGCCCGCGGCATCATGGCAGGCCATCTGCTGGAGTGCGGCGGTCAGGGTGCCGGCGGCAACTATATGTACGACTGGCGGAATGTGCCCCGCATGGACGAGCTGGGCTTCCCCATTGCCGAGCTGACCGACGATACCTTTGAGATCACCAAGGCCCCCGACTGCGGCGGCATCATCTGCGAGCAGAGCTGCAAGGAGCAGTTCCTGTACGAGGTCCACGACCCGGCCAACTACCTGACCCCGGACGTCAATGTGGACATCAGCCACGCCACCATCACCCAGGTGGGCGACAACCGCGTGCGCATCGGCGGCGTCAAGGGCAAACCCCGCCCCGATACCCTCAAGCTCTGCGTGGGCTACCACAAGGGCTGGAAGACCGTCTCCATGCTGAGCTTTGCATGGCCCGATGCCTACGAGAAGGCACAGTACTGCGCCGAGGTCATCATGAAGAAGATGCAGCGTCGCGGCATGAAGGCCGACGACATCCACATCAGCTACATCGGCCTGAACAGCCTGCATCTGGGCGTGGCCGATATGAGCGAAGAGGCCCTCAAGAACCTGAACGAGTGTGTGCTGCGCATCGCCGTGTTCAGCGAGGACAAGAAGGAATGCGCCAAGATCATCCCCGAGATCAGCCCCATGCAGCTGAATGGCCCTCCGGGTGCATCCTTCTTCGGCGGCCGTGCCCGCGTGCAGGAGGTCATGGCTCTGTGGCCCACCACCGTGCCGCGTGACGCTGTACAGGTCGAGAGCCATATTCTGGAGGTGAAGTAAGATGGCAGAGATCTATCTGAACGATATCGCCCATGGCCGCTCCGGTGACAAGGGCGACACCAGCAACGTTTGCGTCTATGCACGCAAACCGGAATATTACAAGATCATCGAGCGCGAAGTGACCCCCGAAAAGCTCAAGGCATACTTCGGCGATATGGTCAAGGGCGAGATCACCCGCTACGATGTGCCCTCCCTGAACGGCTTCAACTTTGTCATGAAGCACGCACTGGGCGGCGGTGCCACCATGAGCCTGCGTCTGGACAGCCTCGGCAAGTCCATGGGCAGTGCCGTCATGCGGATGAAGATTCATGTAGAGGATGGAGAACTGTAATGAGTGAGCACATGGCTTTGGAGAACCTGACGGTTCTCGACCTGACCCGCGTTCTGGCAGGCCCGTTCTGCACCATGATGCTGGCCGATATGGGCGCAAACGTCATCAAGATCGAAGTGCCTAAGGGCGGCGACGACACCCGCGGCTATCCGCCGTTCCGTGCCAAGAACCTGAACGGTGAGCGCGAGAGCGTCTACTTTGCCAACATCAACCGCAACAAGAAGGGCATCACCCTGAACCTGAAAGCCCCCGAGGGCAAGGAGATCTTCAAGGAGCTGGTCAAGAAGGCCGACGTCGTGGTGGAAAACTACCGCCCCGGCGTGATGGACAAGCTGGGTCTGGGCTACGACGTCCTGAAGGAAATCAACCCCCGCATCATCTATGCGGCCGTGTCCGGCTTTGGCTGCTACGGCCCCTATCACCTGCGCCCGGGCTATGACATTCTGGCACAGGCCATGGGCGGCATGATGTCCATCACCGGTGCCAAGGGCGGCGAGCCCACCCGTGCCGGTTCCGCATTGGGCGACATTCTGGGCGGTCTGCACGTCACCATCGGCATTCTGGCAGCCGTCAACGCCCGCACCATCACCGGCAAGGGGCAGCGCGTGGATGTTTCTCTGATGGACAGCATGATCGCTGCCACCGAGAACACCGCACTGAAGTACATCGAGACCGGCAACATCCCGGCCCCCATGGGCAACCGGTATGCCGCCGTCTCGCCCTACGACAGCTTCAGCTGCAAGGGCGGCAAGGTCATCATTGCAGCCGGAAACCAGAAGCTGTATGAGAAGCTCTGCACCGAGATCCTCGACCGCCCCGATATGATCACCGACCCGCGCTTTGTGGATATGCCCGGCCGTCTGGCCAATCAGGACGCCATCGCACAGGTCATCGAGGATCGGATCAAGGATCTGACCCCCAACGAGGCCGCCGAGCTGGTGCTGGCTCACGGCATCCCCGCCGGCCCCATCCTGAACATCAAGGAGATCCTGGAGGATCCCCACGTCAAAGAGCGGGAGATGTTCGTCGAGATGGATCACCCCACGCTGGGCAAGGTCACGGTCAACGGCTGCGCCATCAAGCTGATGGACACCAAGCCCTCCGTCCGCACCCCCGCCCCCCAGCTGGGTCAGAACAACAAGGAGATCTTCGAGGGCGTGCTTGGCATGAGCGACGAAGAGTTCGATGCCCTGCACGACAAACAGGTATTCTGAGCAGCCCCCGAAAATGTTTCCCATTGGCAGCTTGAAGCTTCCGTTTTTTTCAGAGCGATCGTTCCCAATTTCTGTATAGAACATAAGGCACGCGTACCCCCATGTCCGAATATCCACACAAAACACCATTATCTGGAGGAATCCCCTTATGCTGGCAGTTTTAGGCTTTGTTACCATCCTGCTGGTGCTGGCGTTGATCATGAGCAAGAAGGTCTCGACCCTCGTTGCCCTGATCTTTGTTCCTGCCATCACCGGCTTCATCGCTGCATTTATGAACGCACCGGCCGCCATCGTCTCGGCGGCGCAGGCGGCGGCTGAAAAAGCCGGGACCGCTTATGTAGAACCGACCATCACCTTTGGAATGCGCTTGACCAAGGCACTGACCATGCTGAGTGCCGACTACATGGGCAAAGGTCTGACGAGCATCGTCGCCACCGGCGTCATGTTCATCTTTGCAATCCTGTTCTTCAGCACCTGCTCGGATGCGGGCGTATTTGACCCCATCATCAGCCGCATCCTGAAATTCACCGGCGAGGATCCCGTGAAGGTCTGCGTCGGCACCTTCCTCATCGGCTGCATCTGCCACCTCGATGGCTCCGGTGCCACCACCTTCCTGATTGCCATCCCCGCCTGTATGCCCCTGTTCCAGAAGCTCAAGATGAACCTCTGGGTCGAAGCAACCATCGTTGCCCTCGCCGCCGGTGTCATGAACGTCATGCCGTGGGGCGGCCCCACCGTCCGCGCAGCGGCTGCCATGTCCGGCCTTGGCTATGAGGTCACCGGCAGTGAGCTGTGGGTCGGCATCATGCCCGCGTGGATCGCTGGCTGGATCGCCTGCGCAGTCATCTCTGCCTTCCTCGGCAAGAAGGAAGCCAAGCGGATCGCCGCCGGCATCCCGGCCGCAGCCGTCACCGGCCTGACCGAGGCCAAAGCCTCCACCGGCACCAACGAGCTGGCCCGCAGCGGCTGGCGTTGGTACTTCAACGTGGCTCTGATCCTCGTCATCCTGTACGTCCTGATCACCAACCGTCTGAGCCCGGCGGTCACCTTCATGATCGGTTACTGCATCCTGCTCATCGTCAACTACCCGAGCGTGGATCTGCAGCACAAGATCATCAACAGCCATGCACAGGCGGCCTTCCTGATGGTCTCCATCGTCTTTGCCGCAGGTGCCTTCACCGGCGTGGTCAAGAACTCCGGAATGCTGGCGTCCATGACCGATGCACTGGTCTCCATCATCCCCACCAGCATGGGCACCTTCATCGCGCCCGTCGTCGGTCTGTTCAGCGTTCCGCTGAGCCTGCTGTTTGATCCGGATTCCTACTACTACGGCGTCATGCCCGTCATTGCAAACGCAGTGGCTGCCATGGGCGGCAATGCGCTGGCCGTGGCAAAGGCTTCCATCATGGGTCAGATGACCCTCGGCTTCCCGCTGAGCCCGCTGACCGGTGCGACCTTCCTCCTGCTGGGTCTGTCCGGTCAGGATCTGGGCGACCACCAGAAACACACCCTGCCCTACGCATGGCTCGCCTCGGCGATCATGGTCGCGGTCGGCTGCATCTTCTGTGGTCTGCTGTTTTAACTGAACGATCCCCTGCGTGCAAACCAGCAGACGGCTGCTTCCTGTGGAGCGGCTGCCGGCTGGTTTTGCCGCTTTCATGCCGGGATCCTTTCTGGTACAATACAGAGGAACGATACGAGAGGAGAGATGGACTATGCCGGATATGCCCCATCCGCAGCCCGCACCGGAAGCTCCGGACATCGCTGCGCTGGCGGCGCAGGTGGTGACACTGGCGCAAAGCCGGTTGACGGCGGATCTGCGGTTTTTGTCGTCCTCGCTGGAGCAGCTGCGCCCGATGGCACTGCCCCAGCTGAACGCCCTGTATGCCGCCGATGGCAGAACGCTGTATTATTCGCCCAAAACGGTGCTGCGGGTCTTCCGCGCCCAGCAGTCGGCGCCGACCCGGGCTCTGCTCCACACCACCCTCCACTGCCTGCTGGGGCATCCGTTCCAGAAGCAGGAAAAGGACAATGCCCTCTGGGGGCTTGCCTGCGACATCGCCGTGGAAGAGATCATCCGGGAGCTGGACATTCCCTCCTGCGCCCTGCCCTCCGACGAGGGGCAGCGGGATTGGTTCCTCCGCCTGCGGGAAGCCTGCCCGAAGATGACGGCGCAGGAGCTGTACAATTTCCTGCTGGAGCGGCAGTACCCGGCCGATGTGCAGGCTGAGCTGCGGGAGAAATTCGCCCGCGACAGCCACCTCCTGTGGGAGGTGCGGTCCGGGAAAAAAGGCGGCCGGAAGCCCGGCGGGGAGAAGATGCCCCTTGCGCCTGACGAACCGCCCGACGCGTGCGACGACCTCGACGAGCAGATCCCGCTCAGCCCGGAGGACGATGCGACCCGGGAAGAGCTGGAACGCCGCCGGAATGAGACGCTGCGCAAACAGTGGAAGCAGCTGGCGCGGCAGGCCAAAGCCGACCTCGAGACCTTCAGCCGCCGCCACGGAAAACGAGCCGGTGCGCTGATGGACGGCCTTGCGCCCATCACCTTTGAGGAGTGTGACTATACCGAGTTTTTGCGCCGGTTCGGGGCACAGAACGAGGTGATGCAGCTGTCGGACGAGGCATTCGACCTCATCTACTACACCTATGGCCTCAAGACCTACGGCAACATCCCGCTGATCGAGCCGCTGGAATACCGGGACGACAAGCGCATCCGGGAATTCGTCATTGCCATCGACACTTCGGGCAGCGTGCAGGGCGAGATCGTCCAGAGCTTTTTGCAGCGCACCTGCGATGTGCTGCGCCAGAGCGGATCGTTCACGACGCAGGTGGTCATCTACCTGATCCAGTGCGACGCCGAAGTGCAGAGCGTGGAGCGACTGACCAGTCTGGATCAATTGGACGAGCTGATCCCGCGGCTGAAGCTCCGGGGCTTCGGCGGCACGGATTTCCGCCCGGTGTTCGACTATGTGGACAAACTGGTGGAACAGCGGACGCTGACCGAACTGAACGGCCTGCTCTACTTTACCGACGGCGTGGGCACCTACCCGGAAAAAGCCCCTGCCTACAAGACGGCGTTTGTCTTCAACCGGGATGATTTCATCAGCCCGAATGTGCCCAGCTGGGCCATCCGTGCTGTCCTGACGACGGACAACATCCGCCTGCTCCACACCGAACAGCCCCAAACGGAGGAAGCTGAATCATGGATATAGCAAGTGCAAAACAACAGATCAAGAATACGGTGCAGATCTACCTGCAAAAAGACGCGCTGGGCCGCTACCGGATGCCGCTGGTGCATCAGCGGCCGGTGTTCCTGCTGGGTGCGCCGGGTCTGGGCAAAACGGCCATCATGCAGCAGATCGCGGACGAGATGGGGCTGGGTCTGGTCAGCTACTCCATGACCCACCACACCCGCCAGAGCGCGCTGGGTCTGCCCGTCATTGTGGAAAAGGCGTACGGCGGCAAGACCTATCAGGTCAGCGAGTACACCATGAGCGAGATCATTGCCAGCGTCTACGACTGTATGCGCACCACTGGCAAGACCGAGGGCATCCTCTTCCTCGATGAGATCAACTGCGTTTCCGAGACACTGTCGCCGGCCATGCTGCTCTTTTTGCAGTATAAGGTGTTCGGTGGGCACCAGATCCCCGAGGGCTGGGTGGTGGTCACCGCCGGAAACCCGCCCCGCTTCAACAAGAGCGTCCGGGAGTTTGACGCCGCCACCCGCGACCGCCTGAAGGTGATCGAGGTCGAGCCGAACTATCCGGCGTGGAAAGCCTACGCCCTCGACCATGGGGTCAGCCGCTGCGTCATCAGCTATCTGGACATCCGGCCGGAGGATTTCTACAAGGTCGAGACCACCGTGGACGGCCTGACCGTGGTGACGCCCCGTGCGTGGGAAGACCTCTCCGAGATCCTGCAGTACCACGAGGAACTGGGGCTTTCGGTCAGCGAGGAGCTGACCATCCAATACCTGCAGAACAAGCAGGTGGCGCGGGATTTTGCCATCTACTACGAGCTGTACCAGAAGTATCGTCAGGTCTACCGGATCGACGAACTGCTGCAGGGTGTGTGGGATGAGGAGGTGCTGACGCAGGCGCGGAGTGCCAAGATGGACGAGCGGATGAGCCTTGTGAGCCTGCTGCTGGAAGCGGTCTTTCTCCACATGAGCCGCTGCACCCTGCGGCACGACGCGCTGGCCGCGGCCGTCAAGACCCTGAAAGAACACCGGGCAGAACTGGCCCAGCCCGGCGACCTGCTGACGGCTCTTTCCGGCCTTGAGGACGGCTGGCGGAACACCGCTAACGCTGCGCCTGCCGCCCGGCAGAAGGTCTATCTCGACCTGCTGACCATGACGGCAGACTGGCACGACCGCTTGCAGGGCGCAACGCCGTTTGACGCGCTGAAAGCCTGCTACAAACAGGCGGTGGCCGACCTGCAGACCGAGGTGGCCGCGGCACAGACCGAGATCGGCCACCTGCTGCGCTTTTTGCAGGAAGCCTTTGGCAAGGGAACCGAGCTGAGCATGGCCGTCAACGACCTGACGGTGGCACCAGCGGCAACGGCCTTCCTCGGTCAGTTCCTGAGCACCGATTACTTTGCGGCCAGCCGCGACCTGCTGCTGCATCGGCAGTCGGAGCAGCTGCTGCACCAAATTGACCTGACGGGGCTGGTGTAAATGATGGAAAAACTGCGTTATTGCATCACGCCGGAGGGCACGCTGGGCGACCCGTGGTCGCCGCCCGCTCCGGAAGCAAAACCGGCCTCCGGCATTCCGGGATCCGCGCTGGCGGATCTGCTGGGCGAGGACGACGATGAGGACTGGGGCGGCGACGCCCCCGACATGAGCGCGGAGTTTGCCCGGCTGGGGCATCTGCACGAAGAAGCCGAAACGGAACAGGCACCGCTGACGGCGGAGTTTGCGCCGCTGCCGGACGGCACGCTGGCGTTGACCCGCTGGCCCCGTCTGGCGCGGCCTGCTGTGGTTCCCGCAGAGGTGGAGGGGCGGGCGGTGACCGCCATTGCCGCCACCGCGTTTGCGGTTTCCCACATCGAGGAAGAGCGGTTCCGGGAGATGTTCCAGTCGCCCATCAGTTACAGCGTGTTCTGTATGCGGATGGGGCGGTACACCACCACCGAAGCCGTGGACGAGGGCGGCCCGACTGCGATCCATCTGCCGGCAAGTGTGAACCACATCGGGCCTTATGCCTTCTGGCACTGCACCAACCTGAAGGAGATCACCCTGCCCGAGGGGATCGAAGAGCTGCCGCTGGGGGCGTTCGGCGATTGCAGCCGTCTGGCGCGGGTGACCCTGCCCGCCACCCTGTGCACCATCGGCTATCTGCCCCGCCCCACCGATCAGGTGATGCCGGATGTGGGCGTGTTTGCGGGCTGCCATGCCCTGAAAGAGCTGACCCTGCCCGCCCGCCTGACCGCACTGGGGGCGCATACCTTCAACAGCGCGGGGCTTGTCCGGCTGACGGCCTTGGATGGGGTGGGCATCCCGTGGAGCCGCCCCATCGCGGTGGCGGCGACGGCGTTTGACCATGCCGCCGCGCTGCTCTGGCTGGAAAAGGCGGCACCGGACGGCACGATCCTCTACCAGCTGGGTCTGCCCGTGGCGCGGGATAAGATCCTGGCCGGGGATCGGAAGTTCGGCAGGATCCTCCGGGTGCCGGTGGATTTCTTCACCCAGCCGGTGAGCTGGTTCGATCGGCTGGCGCAGGAGGCGTTCCGGCTGGATTTTTCCGCGCGGATGGCCTTGGCGCGGCTGGAATACGATGCGGGTCTTTCGGACGCCGACCGGCAGTGGGATGTCGCGCTGCTGGTGCAGTATTTCGACCGTGCGCCCCAGTTCATGCCCGGCAGGGCCGAGGATGCCTGCGCCGCGCTCTTCCGGCGGCTTTGCAGGTGTGCCATCCTGACGGCCTCCGATGTCAGCACGATGCTGCGGATGGCCGGGCAGATGGGGCTTCCGGCTGAGCTCATCAGCGAGATGATGGCTGTGCGCACCCAGCGGTTCGAGTCGGTGACCGGCTTCGAGGATCTGGACTTGGACTGAGGATGAGCCGGAACACGGCAAAAATTGGAAAAAGCAGTACAACGTTTTACGATTCTGACAAAAACCGGGTCTGTTTTTTGTTCGGTTTGCGAATTGACGCAGTTCAGCTCGATTTGCTATAATACAGCTGTTCCGAGGAGCTGTTACCCGCAAGGGGCATTCTCCCGGGAGCAGACTGAAAATAGAAGATTCAGAATTGAATTTGGACTGTTACTCCCCTGAGGCATGACCAAAAGCAACACTTAGTAGGTTGCTTTGTTGCTTTTGGGGATTTTTTCAATGCAGGGGAAAGAAGGTGGCGCAGGTTGCTGGCCAAACGAAAACTGAACAACAACGCAGTTTTGTGCATCGACAGTGCGGGCAGCGAGATCATCGCCATGGGCAAGGGCGTCGGGTTCGGCACCCTGCCGCGGGAGATCACCCCCGCCGAAGTGGAACGCACCTTCTACAACATCAGCCCGGCGGATCAGAACGTCATGCGGGATCTGCCCGCAGAGGTGGTGCTGTTTGCCGCCAAGATCATTGACATCGCCGACAACGAGCTGCCCTATCCGCTCAGCTCCAATGCGCCGCTCCTGCTGGCCGACCACATCAACTTTGCCATGGAGCGGGTCCGCAAACGGCTCCACGTCCGGATGCCGCTGGCCTACGACGTCCAGCAGATGTATCCGATGGAGTACAAGATCGGCCTGTACACCGTAGACCGTATCCGGAAGGACTTCCAGATCGGCCTGCCGAAGGAAGAGGCCGTCGGCATTGCGATGAACCTGCTCAGTGCCAAAGCCGAGCCTGCCGATCAGTCCGAACAGGACGAGGCTGCACGGTTCGACGAGATGCTGGAGGAGATCACCGAGATCGTCGAGAACGATTTCCACCAGATCATCGACCGGGATTCCTTCAATTACTCCCGGTACGCCACCCATGTGCAGTACCTGTTCAAGCGCATCCGGAACCAGAAATCCATCGACAGCGAGAACATCCGGATGTACAGGAGCCTGCGGGAAGAGTTTCCCGCCATCGCGGAATGTGTGACCCACATCCGCGATCATTTAAACGAAAAATGGGGCTTTGAACTCTCCGAAGAAGAGCAGCTCTACCTGATGCTCCATGTCAACCGTATCTGCGTCAAAGAAGGACTGTAACCCGGCGATCCACCGGGGCATGACCTTGGCAGCACGGCGGCGTATGCCGTGTGCTGTCAGGGTCTTTTCTTTTACAAACTTGGTAAAAACAGTGGTGCGCGCCTGCTGTTTTGGATTAAACCGCAATTCATCCACTTGGAAAGCAAAGGAGAAAACACTATGGCGAACAATGCTCAGATCGCTGCCGACGTTCTGGCAGCCGTGGGCGGCAAGGAAAACGTTTCCAGCGTGACCCACTGCATGACCCGTCTGCGCTTTATTTTGAAGGACGCGGGCGTGCCCAAAGACGACGAAGTAAAAAAGATCAAGGGCGTCATCGGCGTCGCCAAGGCAGGCGGCCAGTATCAGGTCATCATCGGCCAGAACGTCGCCAAGGTCTACGATGAAGTATGCAAATTAGGCGGATTTGCCGCTTCTGCAGCAATCGACGAAAATCTGGATCAGGATAAAGCAAAAGAAAAGCTGACTGCCAAGAAAATCGGCAGCAATATCATGAATTACCTGTCTGGTTCGATGACGCCGCTGCTTCCCATTATGTTGGCAGCCGGTATGTTCAAGACCATCATTGTCGTTTTTGGACCGACGATGCTCAATCTGCTGCGTACAGACAGCAGCCTGTACATCCTGTTCGATTTCATGTATGACGCAGGCTTCTACTTCCTGCCCATCTTCCTCGGCTATCATGCTGCGAAAAAAATTGGTGCAACGCCTGCACTCGGTATGTATATGGGAGCAATTTTGATCGCTCCGGATCTGATTGCGCTGGTCAGCGCAGGCGAGCCGTTTGCTATTTTGGGTGTGTCGATGCGGCTGGTGAACTATTCCCAGTCTGTTTTGCCCATTCTGCTGTCGGTCGTTCTGCTTTACTATGTTGAAAAACTCTGCAAGAAGATCATCCCGGATGCACTGGCCTCGGTCTTTGTACCCACGTTCACGATCCTGATCACGACGCCCATCGCGCTGTGCGCACTGGCTCCTCTGGGCAGCATCCTCGCAGATTATCTCTCTGTCCTGCTCAACGCCATTGCAACTTACGGCGGCTTCGTCGGCAAGGGCATCATCGCAGCTGTCTGGGAGTTCCTTGTGATGACCGGTATGCACGTCGTTCTGGTTCTGCCTGCAATGGCGACCTTGATGGCTGACGGTTTCGAGGGTCTGATCTTTGTCTGCGGCAAGTGTGCTGTGTTTGCAACCATCGGTATGTCCATTGGCGCGTTCTTCCGCATCAAGGATAAGGATGAGCGTTCGGAGACGCTGGGTTATTTCATCTCGGCCATCCTTGGCGGTGTTACCGAACCGATCCTGTACGGCATTGGCCTGCGCTATATGCGTCCGTTTGTAGGGATGGTCGCAGGCGGTCTGGTCGGCGGTGCGTATGCGGGTCTGATGCACGTTGGCGTTTATACCATGTCTCCCTCCAACATCCTGAGCTTTACGGGCTTTATCGGCGACAGTCAGGCAAACCTTGTCAATGGTACCATTGCGATCGTGCTGTCGATGGTGGTTTCGGCCGTCGTTACCTACTTCTTTGGATTTGAGAAAAAATCTGTGAAAGACAGCAAGTAACCCGCAAAGAATGAGACCGGCTCAAGAAAGGGTGAAGAAGATATGAGACAGATCTTGATTCGTGCCGATGATCTGGGATTCAGTGAAGGTGTGAATTACGGGATCGCAAAAGCAATGATCGACGGTGTGATCCAATCGGTGGGGTTGATGTCGAATATGCCCGCTGCGGAGCACGGAGTACAACTGCTGAAAGGGTATGATTTCTGTCTGGGTCAGCATACCAATATTTGTGCCGGAACCCCGTTGACCGACCCGGAGCGGATCCCCAGCCTTGTAGACGAAACCGGCAGGTTCAAGTCTTCCAAAGTCTACCGCAGTGCAGAAAAAGACTTTGTGGTGCTGGAAGAAGCGATCCTCGAAGTGGAGGCACAATATCGGCGTTTCGTCGAGCTTACGGGTCAGCAGCCACAGCACTTTGGCAGTCATGCGGTGAAAAGCGATAACTTTTTTCGTGCAATCAAAATCGTTGCGGAGCGGCACGGACTGCCGTACCTCGGTTCTGCGCTCACAGGAGGATCGATTTTGTTCCGGCACACCAAACTATACCCCGTGATGGACAGCATGAAGCCGGATTACGACCCATTCGAGAGCCTGAAAGCCGCCGCAATGCGCGATTATGGGAAAGATGGCTGCGGAATGTTCATCTGCCATCCGGGATATCTGGATGAAGAGATCCTGCAGAATTCTTCTCTGACCCGTCCCCGCCCGATGGAAGTTGCGATGAGCATTGACCCGGCCACCCGGACGTGGATCGAAGAAAATCAGATCAAACTTGTGACATTCAACGATTTGCCGTAAGGCAAGACTTCCTCCTTTTTATCGCAATTTTCAAAAATAGTGCCTATCGAAACGGCATATTTGCGATATGCAGTTTGCGGATGTTGCTTGTGCATTAAAAACGCAAACTGCTATGATGTGTGCAAACACCCGGAGCTCTGCAGCGGGAGCTTCCGGGTGTTTGCGTTTTATATTGGGATTTCAGATGAACAGCTCCTGTTCCCGCTTGCTTTCCTCGGGGGAAAGGCCGGGACGGGCGGTATGACCGGCCATGGCCCGCCACTGTGCGGGGGAGTGGCCGGTCTCTTTTTTAAAGACCCGGCAGAGGTAATTGGCCCCGGAGAATCCACAGAGGCTGGCAATGACGTCCAGCGTGTATTCCCGGTGGAGGAGCAGCCGCATGGCGGCCTCGATCCGGACGGTGGTGAGGTAGCGGCCCGGCGGCACCCCGACGGCGGCGGTAAAGGTGCGCACCAGATGGCTCTTGGAGACGCCCAGCCGCTCGCTGAGCTCTTCTACGCCGTACAGCCCGGCATAGTTTTCCCGGATATCGGCGATGGCCTCCGCGACCAGCGGCGGCAGGGCGGGCGCGGCGCGGTCGGCACCGGAAAGCTCGCAGAGCAGGGCGAAAGCCAGCTGGCTCCGCACGCGGCTATGATCGTCCGAACCGGCTTCTGCGGCCAGCTGCCCCATCAGCTCAGCCGCGGCGGGGCAGGTCTCGCCCCGAGCCGCAAAGGGCAGCGTGGTCAGCCCGGCGAGGAACAGCTCCACCGCCTGCCCGGTCAGCTGGAGGCAGAGCAGATGGCACTCGCCCTCGGGAGCCAGAGCCAGCGGTGCCCGGCTGAGGATGAGACGACCGGCCGGAATGCTCTGGGGCGGCAGGATCAGCGCGCTGCCGACCGGTGACGGGCCGGAGACCGGCAGGCTGGCGGTGCAGTTTCCGCTGGAGACAAGGCAGATCCACAGCCCCTCGCCCGAGAGGGTCAGAGGCTCTTGAAGCAGGAGATCCCGCACCGAGCCGAGGGCTGCGGTGCTTGTCCAATCAAAAATCAATATCTGACACCTCAAATCAATAAAATGCTATTTTATATCACAAAATAATCTGCTATTATAATAACAACGAAATCACCCATCGTCAAGATGTGGGAATAATCCGTAAAAACTGTATGGAGGCAAATGACTTATGGCTTCGATTAGCTGCCAGCACATCTACAAGATCTACCCGGGCGCAACGGCACCCTCTGTTACCGACTTCAACCTTGAGATCCAGGACAAAGAGTTCATCATCTTTGTCGGCCCGTCTGGTTGCGGCAAGTCCACTACCCTGCGCATGATCGCCGGTCTGGAGGAGATCTCCAAGGGCGAGATGTACATCGGCGGCCGTCTGATCAACGACGTTCCCCCGAAGGATCGTGATATCGCCATGGTCTTCCAGAGCTACGCTCTGTACCCCCACATGACCGTTTACAAGAACATCGCATTCGGTCTGGAGCTGCGCAAGACCCCGAAGGACGAGATCGACCGCCGCGTGCATGAGGCTGCCAAGATCCTTGAGATCGAGCACCTGCTGGATCGCAAGCCGAAGGCTCTGTCCGGCGGCCAGCGTCAGCGTGTTGCTCTGGGTCGTGCCATGGTTCGTAACCCGGCTGTCTTCCTGCTGGACGAGCCTCTGTCCAACCTGGACGCAAAGCTGCGTACCTCGATGCGCACCGAGATCATCAAGCTGCACAAGAAGCTGGCTACCACCTTCATCTACGTTACCCACGACCAGACCGAGGCTATGACCATGGGCGACCGCATCGTGGTCATGAAGGACGGCATCATCCAGCAGGTCGATACCCCGCAGAACCTGTATGATATGCCCTGCAATATGTTCGTTGCAGGCTTCATCGGCAGCCCCCAGATGAACTTCCTCGACGGTACCCTCGTCAAGAAGGGCGACCTGTACGGCGTCGATTTGGGCGGCGATGTGATCCCCCTGCCCAAGGAGAAGACCGCAGACGGCAAGCTGGATGCTTATGTCGGCAAGAAGGTCAAGATGGGCATCCGCCCCGAGGATATCGACGACGAGCCCGAATTCATGGCAAAGCACACCGACTGCCAGCTGGATGCACAGGTCGATGTCTCTGAGATGATGGGTGCTGAGATCTACCTGTATCTGGAGTACAAGGGCAGCAAGATGACCGCCCGCGTTGCTCCCACCTCCAAGGCTCGCAACGGAGATACCGTCCGCGTCGCATTCGACCCGCATAAGGTTCACCTGTTCGACATCGAGACCGAGCAGACCATCCTGAACTAAATTCAGCCCCAATTTGAGTATACGGATTTGATCATTTTTGATCCTCCTATCCTAGGAAAAGCCGCCGAAGGGAAACCTCCGGCGGCTTTTCGCGTATGGATAAAAAGAAAAATAAATGGCAACGATTATGCACTGAACGCAGGGCGCACCGTGTCCGGTGAGGAACCGGCTTGGAGTGCTTTTTCTCGCTCGTAGGTTACACGGGTGACTTCGGTAATAAAGGATTTCTCTTTTTCGGATGCGTCTGCCCAGTTGATGTGGAATTTCCGGCACATCTGAAAGAAAATGTTGTAATACTCCCGGTCGTTTGCGGCATCCCGGAGATAATCTTCGCAAAGATTGCTCGAACGCATATCCATCAAATCACCTCATTTCAAATAGCTGAAAAAGATGTTCTTGGCGGGTTCTCCCTGAATCAGAAAACGGGGAGCGGCACTATTTCCGAAAGAAGGAAGCTCGATCCCACCAAAGTCATTTTTGTAATGAGCAGCGAGTGCATCCGTTTTTGCCTCAAGGATTACATCGCCACCAAAGCCATTGTCAATGGAAAGCTTGATCCCGAAAGCAATCAGCAGTTTTCCGATTCCAGTATACCTGCGTTCAGAACCGGAAATGGTCGGATTGCTTTCCGGCTGTGCCTCCATGTAAACGATCCGTACGGCAAGGGCATGGCCAAGAATCTCGTACATTCCAAGTGCAACAAGTTCACCATCAACGGTATGGACGGCATACTTGGGGCAACTGCTTTGCGAAATATAACTGCTGGTCCAGTCGCTCTGCCAACGGGGAAGGTCAACCGTTTTTTGTGCATCAGCATTTTGCATCCGGTTGATTTTGACTGGCACGACCTCACAAGAAGAAGTTGAAATATAGGGGGCGAAAACCATTCTGCTCACCTCACATATAGTGTACCATTTCCGCGAAAAAGATGCAAGATAGAACCTATGAGCGTTATTTCAGCCGATATACATACCGCTCTTCACCCTCTTTGACGAACCCGAGGGCTTCAAACAGTTTCCGGGATTGGACATTGAACCGATAAATGTGTGCATAGCACTGTAAAAAGCCTTTCTCTGTAGCCAAAGCCAGCATTTTCTGAATGACTACCCGCCCGATGTGACGATTCTGATATTCTTTGCAGATCACGATGGACAGCTCACCGGTGTTTTGCAGGCAGACGTCGCCGCAGAGTGTTCCTTCATAGGCAATATAGAATAAATCGCCGTGGGTGTTGAGGAAGTGATACATCCGGTTGAGCTTGTCCAGATCGTAAACCGTGTCGATGTTGTCCACCTGTTTGCAGAGCGTTTTGTCCTGATACCATGCAAGTGTCGTTTCACTGGCCGGGTAGTAGGGGATGAGGGCGATTTTGTCGGTGAGGGGAATGTGCGTCATAGGAAATACCTCTTTTTGTGAAATATGAGCAGGGAGCGTCTGGGTTCTTGAGATGAGAAAGGTTCTGTGCTAAAATAAATTCAAACAAGGCTGGTTGCAAAACGACAATGCTTTGGAAAATTGTATCGAAAAAGGAGTGGATTTTTATGAAAATGCAAAAGAATGTCCTGCGTGCAGCGGCCTGTGCAGCGGTTTCGGCTGTGATGGCTGCCATGATCCTGACTGCCTGCGGCAGCAGCGGCGCACCGTCCTCTTCCGGCTCGAATGGAACGGGCAACGGCGGAGCCGCTTCCTCGACGCCGACCAGCAGCTCCAGCAGCACAGGCAGTTCGACGGCATCCGGCAGTGCGTCCGGCACGACCGCAGCAAAGGCAACCAAGATCTTGCAGTATGTCAACGGCACGGTGCAGGCGGAGTACACGAGCCAGAAGGACGGCAGCAGCATTGTAAACCACTACCTGTGTGCCGTCAGCGGGGAGAATGTGTATGTCCTGACCTATGATTCCAGCGACAAGGCCAGCACCGCGTTTGTTCAGAAAGACGGTGCGATTTACGCAATCGACGGGAAGTATATGTCCAAAGCACCGAGTGCAAGCGGCATGATTAGCTCGGCAAAGACCGGCTGTAACTTCCCGACGACGGCAGAAGCCGCAACCATGACCACCGGGAAGTACACCGTCAATGGCCGGGAATACGATGCAGAGATCCTGAAAAAGTCGGTCTACGGCAATGCGGTGAGCTACATTTATTGCTTTGAGGGCAATGTCCTGAAGTACCGCGTAGTGTCGGGTCTGTACTACGATACGAGCAAGAACCCGATCAATGATGTGACGACCTATAAATCCATCAGCACAAAGGTGGATGCAAAGCTGTTTGACCTCTCGGGCTACACGCTGCTGTCATAAGCGGTAGGAACCCTTTGCATTGTACAATTTTTGATCCGAGAACACAACCCCGTTCCCGTGGCCTCAAAACCACCGGAGCGGGGTTGTTTGCTTCAATTGAGATAATGGTGGATGGCATCTTTGGACGCAGACAAGATCTGCCGCAGGGCGAGGAGCTGGGCGTTGGTGCAGCCTTCCAGCTCCAAGGCAATCTCTTCCAGCAGCTCGTCTTTTCCCATGGTGTCCTTGTCAAAGATCAGGTCATCCGTCCGCACCCCCAGTGCGCAGGCAATGTCCACCAGCACCGGCAGACTGAGCTTGGTGTAACCGGTTTCGATATGGCTCATGTGAACGGTTGAAATATTGACCATCTCGGCAAGTTCTTCCTGAGAAAGGTCTTTTTGTTTGCGCTTTGCGCGGATACGCTTTCCGATTGCGGTGTAGTCCATAGCTTGTCCTCTGTCTATACAGTTTAACTTTTGACCGTACAGTTTATGCTTTTGATTGCATTATATAGAGGAACGTGCTATAATCGAACAAACATAATAGACTTAAAATGTCTATATAGTTAAAAATTGAAATGGTTAGGTGGCCGCAAATTGAAATGAGAGGTGAGAACATGATTCTGATTTTTATCGTAGGAATTTTGTTGGGGCTGATTGTTTGGAACCGCAAGGCACTTTTGACGGCATATCAGCGGCGTAAAAAAGAAATCCAGCGAAAAAAGCCGTTTCAATATGAATATCAAATGGGTGAAAGCACAATTGCAGCAATTGGAAATAAAAATGAATTTTCAATCGTGAAAAATAACGAATTGACCTTCCATGTGGTAGATGGGCAAATCGTGTCCGTCTCGGATGGAACGAAAACATATACATATGGGGTGAACTAAATGGGGCTGATACGATGGTTGGCCGATCAGATCCAGTCCACGACGGGTGAAAAAGAACGTCGTGAACGCACTGCGAGAATGCACGATCTTGCGGATGAATTTAAAGAAAAAGTGTCGGCAGCCGTAGAAAAATTAAATGCAGCGATCAGCGAATTCAACAACTGGATCCGGAAATTGAATGCGGTTCGGGTGGAGAAAATCAAGGATAATATTGTCAGCTTGAACCACGCGCTCGGAAAATACGGAAACTGCAAACCGATAGAGGCGTATGTGGATGAAAGCGAGAAATTGCAGTGCGAATTTCCGGAAGAAGATTATGAGACTCTTCAGGATTATTTGAAAGAAATCGACTGGACAGATGACGAAGTTTTCTGGAATACGTTTTTTCGCACGCCGATTGGCATGAGGGTAAAAACAAGAAATCAGAATATCCAGCTGGCACAGAATGCAAACAGCCTGCAGCTGATGATCGAAGAGACAGTAAAGGAACTATCGTTAAAGAAATTTACGACTGATCTGGAAACGGAAATCTGCAAGACCTACATTGAAAATGTAACGTTTATTTCCGAAGCGATCCGAAACGTGATCATTCCAGAATTTCGGGTGGTGGATGCGTTCTTTCAGGCAGAAAGCATCAAGGATAGAGTCTTGGCAGATCATGCAGAAGGCGATGGGAATGTGGAGTATCCAATTGCCACGCTGCTGGGAACAAAATATGAAAAGCACTATCAGTTTGTGAAAAATGCGTTTGCATTTTATGTGATCGCCTGCAAAATATACGATACGCCTGTTCTGACAAAACTGCTGAATCATTGCGTGACAGAAACCGATCAAGAGAAAATTCAGCGTGAAAATAAGATTCTGAACATTCAAGCAGAATGTGTCCGAAATGAGACTGTACTGAACGGATAAAAAAATCGGAATTTCCGGGGAGGAGGAACAGAGATGCCGGGCGATGTGCAACAGCTTTTGGAAGAGCGGGATCGGCTTCTGATCCAGCAGAAAAAGATATACAAAAATTCCGTGTCGAATTTGAATATGCGGTACGGAGAACTGCTGAAAAACGATTTTGGCAGTACGTTGGTTCGGAATTGTGCCCGAGATGCTGCGGGCGAAGTGGTGCGGAAGTATTTCGATACATCGGATTTTTATGTGACGGTGGACGCTTTATACGACCGGATCGTGCATTTTTCGTATGAGAATGAACCGGATCCGCTTGCCGAAAGCGAAACAGCGATCCGGAAAGAACTGTATAATCGAAACGACGATCCACGGTTTAGCGAGACGCTGAAAACGATCTCGGCAGATTGCCAGAAAGCACAGAAAAAGCTCCATGAAAAGGAGACTTACACCGATAAAAATGGAAAAGAACACCGCCGGTATGTTGACCGAAAATTGATGCAGGATGGAAAAGAAGCCTACCGAAAAGAGCAGAGGGATGCAAATGGGAAGCTGTATGATGAACTTTCCGGCAATAGTTCCGACACAGAACGTCTGGAAGTAGATCATGTTCAGGCGGCGGCCACGGCGCGTTATAATTCGAGTTATCTGAATACGCCCGAAGCAGTGGAAGCAATGAAAGAATTCTACAATTCTTCTGACAACTTTCAGATGTTGGAAAAACGGGCAAATGCTTCAAAAGGCGATGTCCGTGTTTATGCGGATGGAGACCGGCAGATGTCAGATGCGGAAATCAAAGAGAAGCGGAAGATGATCCGGGATGACCTGAAACAGAAATACGTCAAGGCCGGAATGGATGAAAAAGAAGCGGGCAAGAAGGCCGCGTCAGAAGCAGAAAACGAGATCACTCGAAAATACGATGTTACTTATAAAGCCGGTGCGAAGGAAGTCACAGATGCCGTGTGCAACCGGTGGGAAAACACGACCGGAAAAACGCGGGAAGAATTGATCCGCACGGGAAAACTGAGCGAGGATGGAACGGTTCCGGAGGGCGTGAAAAAGAAGCTGGAAGAGGAATTGCGCCATTCCATGAATGCGGAAAGCAAAGTGATCCTGCGTCATACGGATTATACCAAAGTATCGTCGGATGCGCTGGAACACACAAAAAAGGGAATGGTCAAAATCATCACTGGACAGGTGATCTATTATGTTCTGCCGCCCTTTGTATTTGAAACACAGTGCATTCTCCGCAAAAAGGATATGACGCTTGACCGGTTCTTTGAAGAATTGAAACGCTCCGGCAAGAGAATCGTGAATTATGTGAAATCAAAGTTGAAAGATATCCTGAAGCATATCTTGGGAAACGGTTTTCAGAAATTCCTGAAATCGTTCTTTGACATTATCATTGAAACGGTGAAAGAAACGGTGAAGCGGCTGCTTCGGCTGGCCAAGGATCTGGTCTTGTCCATTGTGCAGTGTGCAAAAGTGATCGCATCCAAAGAGAGCAGCCCGGCAGAAAAAGCGGATGCCGTAACACGGATTCTGGCTACTACAGTAACGTCTGTTGTGCTGGAAATTTTGTTTGAATACATGGAAAAACAGTTCGGTCTGCCAGATCTGATCATGGAGCCGCTGCAGCTGATCGTGACGATCCTTGCCACCAATCTTGTGATGCTGATTCTGGAACAGGCAGACTTGTTTGATGTGCAATATGGACTGCTGTTGGCGAACATTGAGACGGCGTATCAGGAAGAATGGATACAGTATTAGTCGGAGAGCAAGCAGCTGCTGACAGAGGCAAAACTCAATATGGAAAACGCACTCGAAAAAATCCAAAATCAAGTGGCTCAAATCCAGACAAATATCAAAGAAATGAACCTCTACACAGAGGACGTTGTGCCGCAGTTGAACCAGATCAATCAGATTTATAACATGGGCATTGATTTTGATCAGGAGTGGAAAACGTTCTGCGCAGGGTAAAGATAGAGGGGGAGAAAATGCAATGCTTGGCTGCATTATTATGGTTGTGATTTTTGCGGTGTGTGTATTTTTGGGATTCAGTGTTTTGGGTGTGCCGGGAGCGATTTTGGGCGGAATCGTTGCGCTGGTTATTATCTCAAAACTGAATTCGATGTGATTTCATAACACGACAAAACACCCCCGTTCCCATGGTTCAAAACCACAGGAGCGGGGGTGTTTGCGCTTTAGGATAGAGCTGCGCAGAACCTTACTTTCTTGCGATCATCTCGGTATAGGCCAGCACCAGCGGGCCGACGCCCTTGGCGTCGTTGCAGACGACCGGCTCGCTGAAGTAGTAGGCGAGGGAGCCGTCGCGGTGGTCTTTGCCGCCCAGACCGGCCACAAGGCAGATGCCACCCAGCTGGAGGGAGCCGTCGGGGTTCTTGGAGAGGTACTTGTCGCAGGTGCCGTAGAAGGCTTTCTCGGCCCATGCGGTCATCCGCTTGGGCAGGTAGCCCAGACGCACGCCCTTGAGCACGGCGTATGCAAAGAGAGCCGTGCCGCTGGTCTCGAGGTAGTTGCCCTCAACGCCGGGGTGATCCATGACCTGCCAGAACATCCCGGTCTCTTCGTCCTGGAACTTGTGGACGTCCTCGATGGTCTGCTTGAGCATCGCCTGAATGCCGCGGTACTCGTTGTACAGCTGCTCATCCATCCGCTCGAGGGTGTCCACCAGTGCGACCATGAACCAGCCCATGGCGCGCAGCCAGAAGTTGGGGCTGCAGCCGGTCACGGGGTCCGCCCAGTACATCTGGCGGCTTTCGTCGTAGCCGTGGTAGTACAGGCCGGTCTTGGGGTCTCTCATGTGCTTTTGGATGTTCATGAACTGCCGGTAGCTGTCGATGCAGCCCTGCATCTTGTGGAAGCGGGTCTCGTACTCCATGTAGAAGGGCTGCGCCATGTAGGTGCCGTCCAGCCAGACCTGCCACGGATAGATGTCCTTGTGCCAGAAGTTGCCCTCCTTGGTGCGGGGCTGGGTCTGGAGCTGGCTGTCGATCACGTCGATGGCCTTGCGGTACTTCTCGTCGCCAAAGATGTCGTACAGGGTGAACAGGTTCTTGCCCTGATTCACGTTGTCGAGGTTGTACTCCTTGGGGTCGTAGGTCTTGATGGAGCCGTCCGGCTGCACAAAGAAGTCGATGAACTGCTTGGAGAAATCGAGATACTTCGGGTCGCCGGTGGTGTGGCACAGGCTCAGGCAGGCGGTGATCATGCAGCCGTCGATGTAATTCCATTTGTTCGGCTTGCCGCTGCGCACCTTCTCGATGTTCCACATGGGGGCTTCTGCGCTGGAATGGGCGATCAGGTAGTCCACATAATCGCCCAGCATGGACAGGATCTCTTCGTGCGTCATGGTCTTAGTCCTCCTCAAAATGGCCGACGTTGGCAAAGCGGAGCCGCTCGCCCTCGTAGCCCTCGATTTTTACGTTGTGCAGGTCGATCTCCTTGACGTTCTCGGCGTAGATGGCCAGCTTTTTGACCAGCGGGCGGTTGTCGGCCATGGCTGCCTGCCCCTCGACGGCGTTGGGGTCAAAGGTGATGGTGACGTTCTTCATGGAGACGCGCTCGATGGGCTGCTCGGGCAGGCCGTCGAAGTAGCAGCCCGCAAACTGGGCGTCGGTGGCCACGATGTCTTCCATGGTCAGGGTGCCCAGCTTCGGGGTGTACTCGTCCACCGGCAGGGCGTCGCGGCACTGGACATAGGGGCCGTGGCCGTCCGGGTCGCAGAAGTAGAACATATTGATGACGAAGGGGGCCTTGACGCCCCGCATCTCGACGTTGCGGAACACCAGACCGTCGATGACGGCGGTGTTGCCGCGGCCGCGGCGGGTCTTGACGCGCAGGCCGCGGTCGGTGTGATCCATCAGGCACTGGGTGACCACCATATCCTTGACGCCGCCGCTCATCTCGCTGCCGATGACGATGCCGCCGTGCCCCTTGTCCAGCAGGCAGTTCCGGATGACGGTGTGCTCGCAGCTCTTCTTGAGCTTCATGCCGAGGAAGACCTTGCTGGCTTTCATGGCAATGCAGTCGTCACCGACGTGGATGTTCACGCCGATGATCCGGGTGTACTCGCAGCTTTCCGGGTCGATGCCGTCGGTGTTGGGGGCGTTGTAGGGGTTGTTGATGTTGAAATTGAGCAGGTCGAGGTGCTTGACGAAGATGGGGTGGATGGTCCAAGAGTAGCTGTTCTGGACCGTGATGCCGTGGAGGGTGACATTGCTGCTGTCCACCATGGCGACGGCACGGGGCCGCCATGCGATCCGCTTGACCTTCGGGTTCACCCACCAGTCGCCGTTCTGCGCGTCGCAGTCCAGCGTGCCCTCGCCGGTGACGACGACGTTCTCCACCTGCGTGATGTTCAGCAGACCGGCAAAGCTGCTGAGGGGGTTGCCCTCCCAGCCGGTGAGATAATATTCGTCCACCTCGTTTTCGCTGGGCAGAACGCCGGGCAGGATGGGGTAGTGGGTGCGGTCGTTGTCGCCCAGCAGGACGGCTCCCTTTTCGAGGTAGAGGGTGGTGTTGCTCTTCAGGAAGAGGCTTGCGGTGCGGTAGCGGCCAGCCGGAACATAGACCGTGCCGCCGGCCGGACAGGTGGACAGAGCCGCCTGCAGCTTGCCGGTGTTGTCGGTCTCGCCGTCGGCCACAAGGCCGTAGCGGGAGGCATCCACAAAGAAGGTCTCGGCCGCCGTGGTGAAGGTGAGGTTCAGCGTTTCGCCCTCGGCCTCGACCCCTGCGGTGTAGGTGGTGGAGGGCAGCAGGGAGAAGAGGGAGAACACATTGGTGTTGCAGCTCTCATAGACGGTTTCGCCGTTCAGCGTGACGGTGAACGGATGAGCCGGGTGGAAGCACAGGCCGTTCTCCAGCTCAAAGACGGCACTGCGGGTCATGGAACGGATGAGTGTGAGGTTCATAATAAACAATCAGCCTCCTGAACGATTGTGAGTGGATTTTCAGCTTGCCCGCAGAGGACGGGCATGATACACTAGGGATAGCCAAAGAGCATAGGGATGTTGTATCCATTATAGAATTCAAAAAGCAAAATGACAAGGGGGTTGCGGCAAAATGCGGTCAGAACGGGAAAAATGGAATGCGAAGATCCGGGCGAGCCGGCTGCGGCTGTCCGGCGGGCGGCTGGAGCTGGACTCCAACGAGGAGACCTGCTATCTGATCCTGCTGTCCGGCGGCAGCGGCACGCTGGAGTGGGAGGGCGAAAACACGGCGTCAAACCCGGGCGGAGCCTTGCTGCTTGGCCCGGGCAGGGGGGTGCTGCGGCAGCTCGGCCACACGACCCCTGAGCTGGTCGGCTGCGCGTTTCCACAAAGTGTGCTCCACGAGTTGAAAACCATCGCCCAGTGGGATCTGGCCGAGCTGTTTGCGCCGGGTCAGTGCCTGACGCTGTATGGTTCGGTGCAGTGGCGCAGCCGCCTGCGGTCGATCCTTGACCTGATGCAGAGCGCGGCCGAGGAGCCGAGTTATCCGGGTGGGCTGTATCTGGGGCTGGTGCTCCATTACGTTGTGCAGGAGTATCAGGCCGAAGCCGCCGGGCACCCCCGCAACGAGACGGTGGAGCGGGTCTGCGCCTACCTTGCGGCGCATTACCAGCAGAAGATCTCGATGACCGAGGTGGCCGCCACCTTCTACCTGTCGCCCTACTACCTGAGCCGGTTGTTCCGGCGGGTCACGGGGCAGTCCACCGTAGATTACATCAATGGCCTGCGGATCGAAGCGTCGCTCAAGCTGCTGACCGAAACCGACCTGAGCATCGGCGACGTGGCCGAGCAGACCGGCTTTGCCTCGGCCGCCCACTTCCGGCGGGTGTTCCGGGAGACCATGAACATCAGCCCGCTGCAGTACCGCAAAAGCCACCGCACATAACAGAAACCGCCCCCTGAACCATTCTACGGGAAATGGCACAGGGGGCGGTTTTACGTTGCGTTCGAGGTGAGATCCGCAGCAGCAGGACGATTAGCCCTTGACAGCACCAGCGGAGATACCTTCGACGAACTGATCCTGTGCGCAGAAGAAGACGATCAGCTGCGGCAGGATGGAGATCAGGGACAGAGCCAGAATACGGTTCCAGGCAAAGCCGGTATCACCGTCCATGGACAGCTTCACGAACAGAGACATGGGGTACTTCGCGGGGGTCTGCACATAAAGCAGCGGGCCCATGAAGTCGTTGCAGCTCCACATGAACTGGAACAGGGCGCAGGACACCAGAGCGGGCATCAGCATGGGAACAATGACCTTATACAGGGTCTGGAAGGAGGAGCAGCCGTCAATGGCAGCGGCCTCGTCCAGATCGCGGGGAACATTGCGCATGAACTGAACCAGCTGGTAAACGAAGTAGGTCTCGGTCGCAAATGCGCAGTGGACCCAGATGGCCAGATAGAACGGGCTGTTGACCCAGCCGAACTTGGTGTACAGCAGGAACTGCGGAACGTTCAGAACGACCTGCGGCAGGAAGAGGGTGGCCAGCATGATGCTGAACAGGATCTTCCGGCCCGGGAAGTCAAAACGACCGAAGCCGTAGGCGGCAACACAGGAGGAGACGACCGTGCAGATGACCTTGGGCAGCACATAGGAGTAGGTGTTCAGCATGGCCTGCAGAATGTTGATGGAGCCGCCGAAGTTGTTCAGGGCGTTCTTGTAGCCCTCGAGGGTGGGGTTCTTGATCCACAGGCCGATGCCTGCAAAGATCTCGCTGTTGTCCTTAAAGGTCGCGCTGACCATCCACAGCAGGGGATAGATCATGATCAGGCCCACAAGGATCAGGACAAAGTACTTTAAAAACGTCGCAATGGCGTTCGTTGCTTTCATTCCCATACTGTCATACCTTACCTTTCATCCGAGTAGTAGACCCACTTCTTCTGGCTGGTAAATGCGATGATCGTCAGGGTGCAGACGATGACGAACATGATCCATGCCAGTGCGGAGGCCATGCCCATCTGGTTGGACTTGAAGGCGTAGTTGTAAACCAGAATGGAGATCAGCGTGGTGGAGCCGCGGGGACCGCCGTTGGTGATGATGAACGGGCCGTTGAACTCCTGGAATGCCTGGCAGATCTGGGTGACCAGATTGTAGAAGATGATGGGGGTGATCATCGGAACGGTGATGGAGAAGAACTGCTTCCACTTGCCGGCACCGTCGATGGTTGCAGCCTCGTACAGATCCGCGGGCACACCCTTCAGAGCGGCGAGGAACAGCACCATGGCAGAACCGAACTGCCAGATACGCAGGAAGCAGATGATCCACAGGGCGTAGCTGGGGTCAGACAGCCAAGAGGGTCCCTGCGCATGGCCGAACGTGATGGCGCGGATGATGGTGTTGACCAGACCGTCATCACGGAAGACGGCCTTCCACAGCACAGCGATGGCCACCGAGCCGCCCAGAATGGACGGGATGTAGTAGACGGTACGGAACAGGTTCACGCAGGCGATCTTGAAGTTCAGGATGTATGCGATGAACAGGGCGAAGACCAGCTTCAGGGGCACGGTGATGAACGCGTACTTGAAGGTGGTGATCAGAGCCTTGGTGATCTTGGCATCGGTGAAGGCGGTGACGTAGTTCATCACGCCGTACTGATGGATGCCGTTGAAGAAGTTCATATCGGTGAAGCTGTAGTACAGCGACTGACCGAACGGAATGGCCTTGAACACGACGAAGCCGATGATCCAGGGGATCAGATAGAGCAGGCCCTGCCACTTGTCAAGGAACTTCTGCGCCGGGGTGCGCCCCAGAGAGGGAGCTTTGCTTTCTTTCATCCGGGAATCCTCCTTTTTGGAAATTCGTTGTGCGGATCGTCCGTACACAATTTCGATACAACTTTGTCAAGAATTTGTAATCACTCGCTGATAAAAAGAGGGGCATCCATCCGATCCTTTTGGGGGATGGACGCCCCGTATGTATCAAACTTGTCCGGACCAAGCCGTCAGGCTATACCCTCCTGCCGGCTGTACACCTTTGCAGGACTTAGCCGACAGTGTAGCCGACAGCCTCCATGCCGTCCAGCAGGGTACCGACCAGATCTGCACCAGCAGCGTTGTCGTAATCCAGAGTGTCAAAGACCTCCTGATAGGTGCCGGTGCCGGTTGCCTTCAGGTCGCTTGCCTCGAACAGGGGATCCAGCTGGCAGGAAACGAAATCCATGACCTTGCCGTTTGCCTCAGCGACCAGATCCTTGATCTTGCCAGCGGCCTGTGCTGCTGCCAGACCAGCCTTGGAAGCCGGGATGCCGCACTCGGAACCCATGATGGAAGCACCCTTCTCCTCGTTCAGCAGGAAGTTGATGAGCATAGCACCCTCGGCAGGGGTCTTGCAGGTCTTGGTGATGGCCAGACCCATGGAGACCTTGGAGAAGCCGCCGTTGTAATCGCCGAACTTGATCTCCTCGCCGACGATGAAGCCGGGCTTGTTCTCCTCATCCAGAGCGTCCTGATACTTGGTAGCGGAGGAATCCCACTCGAAGCAGCCAGCCAGCTTGCCGGTGATCCACTCGTTGGACTGGTGAGCGGCGTTGTCGCCGTTGGAGCCGTAGTAGGTGGGCAGGCTCATGATGACGTGGCCGTCCACGAGGCTCTTGATGAAGTCGATGCCCTCAGCGATCTCGTCCTCGGTGTAGTTCAGGGTAGAAGTGGTGGGATCTGCCCAGTCCTTGCCGTACTTGGACTCGAGGTAGAAGACCATCAGGATCATACGGTCGTATGCGCCCAGGTGCAG
>CAKTBG010000018.1 GCA_934533135.1 uncultured Faecalibacterium sp. | reverse complement strand
GACCGACCGACCGACCGACCGACCGACCGACCGACCGACCGACCGACCGACCGACCGACCGACCGACCGACCGACCGGAATGTAATGGAGTTATGGGAGTGCCAATCACCTTCTTGTTCAGGCATAGCCCAGAGCAATTTGAAATTGTCGGCCTTGCAGCTGGAAATATTAGAGGTCTCGCCGGAATCGAGTCAAGAACAGGAAAAGACGGACCGTATATTGAAGGAAAACTCCGCTACGGACGAATATTTATTAAACGGAAGATGTAGCGGAATTATGGGGGTTCCTATTACATACTTGTTTAAGCACTGCCCGGAACAATTTGAAATTGTGGGTATGTGTGAAAATATGGACTTGTATGGATTAAAAACTAAAGTGTATACATCGGAAGAGTGCCAGAAACGGTATTTTGAATTATTTGGAAAAAAAGGAACCTACGACTTAAATGCAGCCGGTGTAGTAAATGGAGTAAAGGTATACCAACGGTTACTTATTCGTCGAATAAGTAGGGAGCGAAAGTTATGAAGACAACGCTTGTAACAGATATTACCATTGCGCAAATATGCAAAGGCTTTGTGTACAATGAATTGGAAGGAAAAGGGCTCTTTGGTTTATCTGGTAAACTTGTAATTCAGCCGGAATATCAGCGCAACTATCTTTATGCGAAGCAGAAAATGGAAGAAGCGGTTATTCGCTCTGTGCTGAATGGATATCCATTAGGATTGATTTATTTTAATAAAGTTGGAACAGATAAGTATGAGGTTTTAGATGGACAACAGCGCATTACGAGCTTGGGTCGTTTTTTGACGGGAAAATTCCCGTTGATAGATGAAAATGGAATGCCGCATTATTATTCGGCGATGGCAGAAGATTTAAGACAAAAAATCAATGAAACACCATTGACAATTTATATTTGCGAAGGCACAGAAAGTGAAATAAAAGAGTGGTTCAAGACAATCAATATTGCGGGAATACCATTGAAGCATCAAGAAATTTCAAATGCGGTATATTCAGGAACTTTTGTCACAAAAGCAAAGGAAAAATTTAGCAACAGTCAAAATGCCAATATACAAAAATGGAGTGCGTACATAAAGGGTGACGTCTTGAGGCAGGATTTTTTGCATATTGCTTTAGGATGGGTGACCAGAAGCACTGACAATGATGTGATAGATACATATATGAGCGAACATCGCTATGATGATAATATAAATGAGCTTGAAGCATATTTTTTAAGTGTTATTGACTGGGTTTCAGGTGTTTTCAGCGATGTGAAAAGTGAAATGCGTGGGTTAGAATGGGGAAGACTCTTTGAGACATATCACAATAATCCGTATGACCCTGCTACGGTATCTGCAAAGGTGCATGAACTATATGCAGATAATGCCGTGAAAAAGAAAGCTGGTATTTTTGAATATATTTTAGGAGGATGTCAGGATTTTCGGCTACTCGAAATTCGCATTTTTGAAGAAAGCACAAAAAAGGCGGTTTATGAACAACAGACAGCTGATGCAAAAATAAACGGAAAATCAAACTGTCCATTATGTGCAATAGGCACAGATAGCAATGCAAAACGTATCTGGAAGTTCACGGAAATGGATGCAGACCATGTTACAGCATGGAGCAAAGGCGGAATGACGGACATTAAAAATTGTCAGATGCTATGCAAAACGCATAATAGGGCAAAAGGAAATAAATGATATAGTATACTGAAACGTAAGACTTATTAAATTGTTGAAGAATGAAATCAACTTTATTAGCTTGACAAACCCCACGCAGTTGTGTTATCTTAAAACCATCGAGAACGGCTCTTTCTGCTGACGGAACGTTGTGGAGCACCACAGTGCGGGGAGAGCCGGGATGTCAATGCCGACCGTCTGGGCAGCTTTGCGCAATCGCTGCGCGAAGCTGCCCTTTTTTCGTAGCGAAGGAGGAAAAGAGCCATGAAGTCTGATATCGAGATCGCACAGGAAGCCAAGATGAAGCCGATCGCGGAGATCGCCGCATCCCTCGGCCTTGCCGACGAGGACGTGATCCCCTATGGCCGCTACAAGGCCAAGATCAACCACCGCCTCATCCACAAGGCGGGCAAGCAGGGCAAGATGATCCTTGTCACGGCCATCAGCCCGACGCCCGCGGGCGAGGGCAAGACCACCACCAGCGTGGGTCTGGCCGACGCCATGAACGCCCTCGGCAAAAAGACCATGCTCTGCCTGCGGGAGCCCTCCCTCGGCCCGGTGTTCGGCGTCAAGGGCGGTGCCGCCGGCGGCGGCTATGCGCAGGTGGTGCCGATGGAGGACATCAACCTCCACTTCACCGGCGACCTGCACGCCATCGGCGCGGCCAACAACCTGCTGGCGGCCATGATCGACAACAGCATCCAGCAGGGCAACCCGCTGAACATCGACCCCCGCCGGATCACATGGAAACGCTGCATGGACATGAACGACCGCCAGCTCCGCTTCATCGTGGACGGCTTGGGCGGCAAGGTCAACGGCACGCCCCGCGAGGACGGCTTTGACATCACCGTGGCCAGCGAGGTCATGGCGATCTTCTGCCTCGCCACCAGCATCTCCGACCTGAAGGAGCGGCTGAGCAAGATCGTCTGCGCCTATACCTATGACGGCAAGCCGGTGACGGCGGGCGAGATCGGTGCCGCCGGTGCCATGACCGCCCTGCTGAAGGACGCCCTTGACCCGAACCTCGTCCAGACCCTCGAGAACAACCCGGCCATCATCCACGGCGGCCCCTTTGCCAACATTGCCCACGGCTGCAACAGCGTCATGGCCACCAAGCTGAGCCTCTCGCTGGCCGATTACGTCATCACCGAGGCGGGCTTCGGTGCCGATCTGGGGGCTGAGAAGTTCCTCGACATCAAGTGCCGCTATGCCGGCATCGCACCCAGTGCCTGCGTGCTGGTGGCCACCGTCCGCGCCCTCAAGAGCCACGGCGGGGTCGCCAAAGCCGACCTGAACCAGCCCAACCTCGAGGCCGTCAAAGCCGGTTCCGCCAACCTTGTCCGCCACATCGACAACCTGAAAAACGGCTTCGGCCTGCCTGTGGTGGTCGCCATCAATGCCTTCCCCACCGACACCCCCGAAGAGCAGGCTTACGTCGAGCAGGTCTGCGCTGAGCAGGGCGTGCCCTGCGTCCTGAGCGAGGTCTTTGCCAAGGGCGGCGAGGGCGGCAAAGCTCTGGCCGAAGAAGTCCTCAAGGTCATGGAGGATCGCCCCATCCAGTACACCTATCCGCTGGAAATGCCCCTCAAGGACAAGGTAAAGGCCATCGCTACCAAGATCTACCGCGCCGACGGCGTGAACTTCAGTGCCGCCGCCAGCAAGACCCTTGCCGAATTGACCGAGATGGGCTACGGCGATCTGCCCGTCTGCATCGCCAAGACCCAGTACAGCTTCAGTGACAACGCAAAGCTGCTGGCCGCCCCCACCGGCTTCACCATGGAAGTCCGGGAGGTCCGCCTTGCCGCCGGTGCCGGGTTCGTGGTGGTCATCTGCGGCAACATCATGACCATGCCCGGCCTGCCCAAGAAGCCCGCCGCCGTCAACATCGACGTGGACGCGGAGGGTAAGATCACGGGGCTGTTCTAAAGAGGATGGCCCTCTCAGTCATCACCTTTCGGCGATGACAGCTCCCCCAAAGGGGGAGCCAAGACTTGCCTCTCACTTTGAAAGACTCCCTCCGGCCGGAGGGAGATGTCGCGTGAGCGACAAAGGGAGGACAAGGTGGCATTGCGCAGCAATGACGGAGAGGGCGAGGGCATAACGAAAAAATCCCATGTCGGTACGGTGTTGTACCAGACATGGGATTTTTTGTTGTCGGATTATTTGCTCAGCCACCGCAGGGCGAAATAGCTGTAGGCAGCAGAGCCTTCGTAGAGGATGCTGTCGTCGAACCGTACCTTCGGGTGGTGCTGGCCGTAGAGATAGCCGTCCTTGGAGTTTCCGGCGGAGAGAAACATACTCACAGTCGGCACTTCGTGGCTGACAAAGGCGAAATCCTCGCTGCCGCCGCCCGCCTTGCCGCCGGTGAGGGGCGTCATATCCATGGCACCCGCGCCCAGCAGGTCGGTCATATAGGTCAGTGCGTCGGCGGCCAGAGCCTTGTCCACCACCATGCAGGGGCAGTAGTCGCTGAACTCTACCTCTGCGGTGCAGCGGAAAGCCAGTGCCACGCCCTGTGCAATCTCGGTCATCCGCTTCCGGATGAGCTCCCCCGTCTTGTTGTCAGGGTCGGTGGTGCGGATGGTACCGAACATCTCGGCGGTGTCCGGGATGACGTTGGAGGCGGCACCGGCCTTGAAGCAGCCGGTGGTCAGCACGCCGAAGGCATTGGGATCCAGCTCCCGGCTGTTGATCTCCTGCAGGGCGATGTGGATGTGCGCTGCGGCCGTGATGGGATCCACACAGGCGTGGGGGGTGGAGCCGTGGCCGCCCTTGCCGTGGACGGTGATGTGGTACTGCTCGCAGCTGGCCATGGTGATGCCGCCACCCGGAACAAGGACGGTACCGGCCGGCAGGGGCATCCCCGCCAGAACATGGAACATCACAGCGGCATCGACCTTCGGATCTTCCAGAAGGCCGTTTGCGATCATGTCGGGCGAACCCTGAAAGATCTCCTCGGCAGGCTGGAATTCCAGCTTGACCGTGCCCTCGATCTCATCCTCATGGGCTTTCAGCAGCTTGGCGGCTCCCAGCATCATGGCCGTGTGCATATCGTGGCCGCAGCCATGCATCCTGCCGGGGATCTCGGAGGAAAATTCCTCGCCGGACTGCTCTTGGATCGGCAGGGCGTCCATGTCGCCGCGCAGCAGGAGGGTCTTGCCCGGCTTTTTGCCGCCGACCAGTGCGATCACACCGGCCTTGCCGCAGTCCTGCGGGGCATAGCCCATCGCAGTCAGAGCCTGTTTGACAAGGGCTTTGGTCTGGGGCAGGTCAAAGCCCACCTCCGGATGCCGGTGGAGCGTCCGCCGCCACGTTTGCAGCTGGGGCTCCAACGCCTTTGCTTCGTTCAGAAGATCCTGAGAAGAAATCATCATAAAACACCTCTGTGAATCAACCTCTCCGTCTGCTTTGCAGACAGCTCCCCGAATCGGGGAGCCAAGAAATACGTTAGTTATTCGACCCCTCCGGGTGGTACTGGGCGCAGGTACACTTTTTCCACTTGAGGCCGCTGCCGCAGGGACAGGGATCGTTCCGGCCGATCTTGATGACCCGGACGGGCTGACCCTTGGGGGCACCCTTAGCACCGGGCGCACCGTTGCCGGGGACATAGCCTTCGCCGGTGGGCTTGGCCACCTGTTCCCGTTTGGGGGCGGCACCGGCCTGCCGGACCTCGATGGTCAGCAGCATCTTGATGCTGGATTCGCGGATGGCGTCCACCATCTGGTCGAACATATCAAAGCCCTCGATGCGGTATTCCACCACGGGATCCTTCTGGCCGTAGCCGCGGAGCGCGATGCCCTGCCGCAGCTGATCCATGTTGTCGATGTGATCCATCCAGTTGCGATCCACGCACTTGAGCAGGCAGATGCGCTCCAGCTCCCGCATGAGGGGGGCACCGTACCGCTGCTCTTTGTCGTTCAGTACATCCATGCCGCGGTCGTACAGCAGATCGGCAATGCCCTCCACCGACAGCGCGTCGTAATCGGCGACGGTGTAATGGAAGTCGGCGTCGGTGGTCAGCCAGCCCAGATAGTGGCGGCGGAGCGCACCAAAATCCCATTCGTCCTTGACGTCACCGGCAAGGAACTGCTTACAGCTGGAGTCGATGTTCTCCCGCAGCATCTTGTGCATTTCGGCACTGATGTCCTCGCCATCCAGCACCTTGCGACGCTGGCCGTAGATGATCTCGCGCTGCTGGTTCATGACGTCGTCGTACTTCAGGACGTTCTTGCGGATCTCGAAGTTCCGGCCTTCCAGCTTCTTCTGTGCGCTCTCGATGGTGTTGGTGACCATCCGGTTTTCAATGGGGGTGTCCTCGTCGATGCCGAGGGTGCCCATCAGCCCCTGCACCCGGTCGCCGCCGAACAGACGCATCAGATCGTCCTCAAGGCTCAGGTAGAAGCGGGATGCACCCGGGTCGCCCTGACGACCGGCACGGCCGCGCAGCTGGTTGTCGATGCGGCGGCTTTCGTGCCGCTCGGTGCCGATGATGAACAGACCGCCTGCCGCGCGCACTTCGTCGGCTTCGGCGTCGATGGCGGGCTTGTACTGGGCGTACAGTTCGTCAAACCGCTTGCGGGCGGCGAGGATGTTGGGATCCTCGGTGTCGCCATGGCCGTTGGATTCGGTCAGCAGCAGCTCGACCTGCGCGGGCAGGGCGTCCTCGGGCTTTTCGGGGTTGAGCAGATTCTCGCAGAAATGCTCCTTGCGCATCTGCGCCTTGGCCATGAATTCGGCGTTGCCGCCCAGCATGATATCGGTACCGCGGCCCGCCATGTTGGTGGCGATGGTGATGGCTCCCTTTTTGCCGGCCTGTGCGACGATCTCAGCCTCGCGCTCGTGGTTCTTGGCGTTCAGAACATTGAAGTCGCGGGTGTATTTCTGCAGCATCTTGGCCAGAAGTTCGCTCTTCTCGACGCTGACGGTGCCTACCAGAACGGGCTGGCCGTTCTTATGGCACTCCAGTACCTGCTGGATCACGGCGTTGTACTTGCCGTTGATGCTCTTGTAGATGGCGTCCGGGTAGTCCTTGCGGATGTTCGGGCGGTTGGTGGGCACGGTGACGATGTTCAGGCCGTAGATCTCGGTGAACTCGGTGGCCTCGGTCTTGGCCGTACCGGTCATGCCGGAGAGCTTTTTGTACATCCGGAAATAGTTCTGGAAGGTGATGGTGGCCAGCGTTTTGCTCTCGGCGGCGATCTTCACGCCTTCCTTGGCTTCGATGGCCTGATGCAGACCCTCGTTGTACCGGCGGCCGATCATCAGACGGCCGGTGAACTCATCGACGATGATGACCTGACCGTCCTTTACCACATAGTCGATGTCCTTCTGCATCACGCCGTAGGCTTTGATGGCCTGATCGATGTGGTGCGCAAGGGTCATGTTCTCCGCGGCGGCGAGGTTCTCAATGTGGAAGTAGGCTTCGGCCTTTTTGATGCCGCTGGCGGTCAGGGTGCAGCTCTTGTGCTTTTCGTCCACGACATAATCGCCGTCGGTCTGCTCGTCGGTCTCGACCTTATCCTGCAGCTCGACGACCACGCTCTTGCGCAGGGTGCGCACAAAGCGGTCCACCTGCGTGTACAGGCTGGAAGAATCCTCTCCGCGGCCGGAGATGATCAGCGGCGTGCGGGCCTCGTCGATCAGGATGGAGTCCACCTCATCGACGATGGCGTAGACATGGCCGCGCTGCACCATGTTGTCTTTGTAGGTCACCATGTTGTCGCGCAGGTAGTCGAAGCCGAACTCGTTGTTGGTGCCGTAGGTGATGTCGGCCTGATATGCCTGACGGCGGGCGTCGCCGTCCATACCCTGTGCGATCAGACCGACGGACAGACCCAGCCAGCGGTACAGCTTGCCCATCCACTCGCTGTCGCGCTTGGCAAGGTAATCGTTGACGGTGACGATGTGGACGCCTTCGCCGGTCAGGGCGTTCAGGTAGGCGGGCAGGGTGGCGACCAGCGTTTTGCCTTCACCGGTCTGCATCTCGGCGATGGCACCCCGGTGCAGGGCGATGCCGCCGGTGACCTGCACCGGGAAGTGCTTCATGCCAAGCACACGCCATGCGGCCTCGCGGCAGACGGCAAACGCATCCGGCAGGATGCTGTCCAGCGTGGCACCGTCGGCCAGCTTCTGTTTGAAGGCAGCGGTCTGCGCCTGCAGCTCCGCATCCGGCATGGCCTGATAGGTCGGCTCAAGAGCCAGCACCTGCTTGGTGATCGGATTGATCTTTTTCAGCTCTCGATCCGAAAAGCTGCCAAAGATTTTTTCAGCAAGGGACATTCAATACACCTCATCTATTCCAATTATAGCAATTTAACGTTTTCATGCAACCGCAGCCGCGCTGCATTGCAGATCGCAAGGATGCTGTTGGAATGCTGCACGCATTTCTTGACTTGCGATCGATCCATCTCTTATGATACACCAAAGCGCAAAACCCGTCAAACCCACAAACAGATTTTAGCGCGGATTTGCATGAACTTTCTGTAAAATCGTGCGGAGACAGCAGCAAAAAGAGCTTGTGAATCAAAAAAAGCCGCCGCAAATGCGGCAGCTGAAAAAGAAATCGGACACTCATTCCGGGAAAAGCCGAGCAACTGGGTAAAAGCCTTTCCGGATGCGGCGGGACAGCCTGCTCGATCAGGTGGGCCCGGCGGGGAGAAAGGGAAAGGCGATCAGGCAGCTGCGGCAAAGAGCTTCCGCAGCGCGGGGTTGGTCTCGACGATCTTCACCAGCAGAACGCCCAGCACGGTGCAGCTGATGAGCTCGCCGATGCCGACGGAGATGCCGTTGGTGATGCAGGCCATCCAGAGCGGAGCCGAAGAGGACGGATCCGGGAACAGGACGGCGATCTCGATGCCGATGATGACGGCATTGAAGAGCACCGGGGGGAGGGAGGCGGCCAGAGCCAGACCCTTGAAGCGGACGTTGCGCAGCTTGTAGGTCACGAGGCAGGCCAGCAGGGTCGCCAGCGTGCCGAAGATGACGTCCACGAGGGTGGAACCCAGCAGGTTTGCAAGGAAGCAGCCCAGCACGACGCCGACGATGTACTCGGCACCAAAGACGGGCAGCAGGCAGAGAGCCTCGGCCACACGCACCTGCACCGCGCCGTAAGAAAGCGGCTGCAGTGCCATGCAGAGGACGACATAGATCGCTGCGACCACAGCACAGCGGACCAGCTTGCGGATAGAAGAATTCTGATTCATAAATATAATACTCCAGCGGGATGATTTTGACCGCGCAGGGCCGCCAGCCCCTGTGGGTTTGGCCCGGCGCAGCTCGAGATGCACCGGGGAGCCTAAAATCCTAAGTTGCTCTTTCGGGATGCCGTGCAAAACACAGCGACAGAGAGTATAGCATAAAAAGCACTGAAAATCAATGCCCTCTCAGGCCGCTCCGCGTCCAGCTCCCCCAGAGTGGGAGCCATTGGCAGACCGGTCAAGTTTGTGCGAATTGCATGGCGTTTATGATGACGTAAAAAGCCGGGCCCTGCTGTCTGGATACACAGGTTCGATGCCGTGAATCCAAACCGCGAGGCCCGGTTGTTGACGCTATAGGGTATGAACGTAAATCAATATGCCAAGGGCTCTCCCTTTGGGAGAGCTGGCAAAGCCGATAGGCTTTGACTGAGAGGGTTATCAGTTTCTCGGCTTGCCGACGTAGACCAGCGCGATGGTGTCCGGGCCGGTATTGGCCGAGACCACGCCGCCGAGGTTGAAGGTGACGAGCGGAGCCTTGCCGAAGGTCTTCCGGCAGACTTTTTCCAGCTCGGCGGCCTGCGGAATGCTGGTGTGGCCGATCATATAATCGAAGTCCTCCACGCCTTCCGACCGCTTCTTGCACAGGTCGATCATAGCCGGGATGACCTTGTCATCGCCGCGGACTTTGTTTTCCACCTTGGTCTTGCCGTCGATCAGGGTGATGATGGGGCGCAGCCCCAGCAGCTCGCCGGCAAAGGCGGCAGCAGCAGAGATGCGGCCGCTCTTTTTCATCTGCTTGAGGCTGTAGGGTCCGAGGATGATCTCCATCTTGCCCATCTGCGTCTCAAACTCGTGGATGACGTGGTGGATCTCGGCACCGTTCTGCAGCTTGCGCCCCATCTCGCAGAGATACCAGCCAAACACCATCGAGTAGGTGTGGGGATCCAGCAGGTGGATCTTCAGGTGGTGCTCAGGCCGCTCTTCCCGCAGCATCCCCTGTGCCATGACTGCGTTGTTGTAGGTGGAAGAGCCGGAGCGGTTGATCGGCACATGGATGACGTCGGTGTAGCCCTCGTCCACATACTGGCAGTATTTTTCGCAGAACTGGATGGGGGTGATGGCTGCGGTGGAGGGCACGCCCTTGGCGGCGCGCATTTTGTCGTAAAACGCTTCGTTGGTGCAGCTTTCACGCTCCACATAGTCCACGCCGTCCAGCAGGATGTGGAAGCCCATCACGTCGATGCCGTATTTCTCGGCCAGCTCCTGCGGGATGTCGCAGGAGGAATCGGTCAGGATCGCAATTTTGCTCATAGTGTTCCTCATTTCCATTCATAGTCGCGCAGGTGGCCGTGATCCAGCAGTTCGGGGAAATCCCACTGACGGAGCACTTCGTAGACGCCGACGGCCACGCTGTTGGAGAGATTCAGGCTCCGGCAGGTATCCCGCATGGGCATCCGGATGCAGTGATCCTGATTGGCCGCCAGCAGTGCCTCAGGCAGCCCGGCGTCCTCCCGCCCAAAGACGAGGTACGCGCCGTCCGGATACGCAACATCGGTGTAACGCTGCGGTGCCTTGGTCGTAAAATAATAGAAGGGGCCGTGGTTTTTGGCAAAGAAATCGTCCAGCCCGTCGTAGTAGTGGATGTCGAGGTAGTGCCAGTAATCCAGCCCGGCGTGCTTGAGCTTCTTGTCGTCGATGGCAAACCCCATGGGGCCGACCAGATGCAGGCGGCAGGCGGTGCAGGCACAGGTGCGGGCGACATTGCCGGTGTTTTGCGGGATGCGCGGCTCCACCAGCACGATGTTCAGGGTAGGTTGTTCACACATGGTCGGCCTCCCTTACCCTTCCCGCAGGGGGCACAGGCGGGGCAGCAGCGGCTCGAACCAGACGCCGAACCGGGGATCCTGCCCGGCGGGGGTCTGCTGGATGGCCAGCGAGACGAATTCGGCGGCGTTGTCCGCGGCGGCACTCAGGGCGTTGCCTTGGATCAGGGAGCCGAGCAGCACCGCACCGTACAGGTCGCCGGTGCCCGGGAAACTGCGGTCGATGTGCAGCTTTTTGATGACGAACTGCTCCCGGCCTGCGCCGGCGCAGCCGATGTACTTGCCCAGCGGCAGGCCGGTCACGACGGCCTGCGGTGCCAGCTGCACCAGCTCGTCGGCCAGAGCCTGCGCACCGGCCTCGTCGAAAGCGGCGGGCAGGCTGTCCTTCCGGAGCAGCAGCCCGGCCTCGGTCGCGTTGGGCAGGATCAGGTCTGCCTGCTGGCAGAGGGCACGCATCCGGTCGATGAGAGCGGGCGTTACGGTGGAGTAGGCTTTGCCGTTGTCGCCCATCACCGGATCTACGATCTTTTGGGCGGCAGGCCAGTAGGCAAAGGCTTTTTCGGCCAGCGCGACCTGCGCTTCGCCGCCGAGATAGCCGGTGTAGAGGCAGTCAAATTCCAGCCCCAGATCCCGGTAATGCTCCAGTGCGGCTTCGCCGTAGGCACAGCCGTCCATCCGGGCGGGGGTGCCGAAGCCGCCGGTGTGGGTCGAGAGAACGACCGTCGGCAACGCGATGGGCTGGATGCCCATCACCGACAGCACCGGCAGGATCACCGCGAGGCTGCACCGGCCCACGCCGGAGAGATCGTGGATGCAGAGAACTTTTTTGGGTTCCGTTTGTTTCAGCAAAAAAGTGGCCTCCTTCGCAGAATGCGCCAGAAAAACCGGGCGTACTGCACCGATTTTATCAGCATACTTTCATAGTATAACACATTTTTCTGCGTAAAAAAAGCGTATATTGGATTCTTGGACGGAAATACTGGAGATATCGGCCTGAAAATTTTGTGAACAACCGGTACGAAAGGGGAATTTTCATGAGAAACGAGCACAGAGCGAATCCTTCCGGCGGCGTCCTGCTGGGCGTGGCGGTAGGGGCAGCCCTCGGGATGGCGGGCACCATGATGGTCACCCAGAATCAGCGGCAGGTCAAGCGCACCGCCCGCAAGATCGCAAAGGGTGCCGAGAAAGCCATCTGCCAGCTGGATGAACTGGTCGGCGATTTCGTCGAGAAAAAGATGGAGTAGCCCTCTCAGTCTCGCTGCCGCTCGCCAGCTCCCCCGAAATGGGGGAGCCCTTGGCAAGCCGGACAAGCTTGAGCGCGAAACGTAAAATACCGGGCCTTGCGGTCTGGATTCGCGGCATCGCAGCTGTGAATCTGGACAACAGGGCCCGGCATTTATTGTTTGTGGATGGAAGTGATCCAATATGCCAATGGCTCCCCCTTCGGGGGAGCTGTCACCGAAGGTGACTGAGAGGGTTATTTTGTCCAGATGCACATCCGGGCGGTGGTGTTGATCTCGCCGAGGATGCTTACGTCCATCTGGATGTTGCAGGTGACGAGCAGCGATTTGTTCACATCGCTGCCGGTCAGGATGGAAGCAGGAAGATTCTTGATGGTGAGGACGGCCGTGCCTTTCTCGAAGTCGCCGCTGGACACGCCGTCGTAGGTCATATCGCCGATGGTCAGGCCGGTCAGGGAGCCGGAGACGCCCATCTTGGAGACCTGCTTGACCGGCAGGGTCAGAGTGTAGGTGCCGTTGGACTGGCGGGCGAGGGTGGCCTCGCGGTCTGCGTCGATGCCGTTGTTGGCCATGGATTCCTTATCGGATCGTTCTTTCCAAAATTTAACGCCGACGGTCAGCTTGGAAGCCGCCATTGCGTTGAGGGTCAGCATACACAGCAGGATCAGCGAGAGCACTGCCGCGCCGGTGCGTTTGATGGAATGGGTCATGTTGCTTCAGCCTTTCTTTCTTGCCAGAGGGCAATGAGACAGAGTTTGTCAACACAAAGGTAGCATAACGCTCCAAAAATGTCAATCGGCTTCGTGATTTCTTCACAAAAATATTACACGTCTGACCGCTGAATTGTGAAAATAAAACGCGAAAACTCCAAAAAAAACGCCGCTCCCCGGCAGCGATGCTGCGGAGAGCGGCGGAAAGGTTCAGCGGAGATCAGACCTCAAAGTTGGGGTCGTCCTTCAGGACGTGGATCTCGCTCATATAGGGGCTCTGCTCGGGGTCGGCGAACGGAGCTTCCTTGACGTACTTGTTCAGCTGGATCGCGGTACGAGCCGGATCTGCAATGGTTCCGGCACCGCCGATGCAGCCGCCGGGACAGCCCATGCCCTCGAGCAGATAGCCGTTGTACTTGCCGGCCTTGGCCAGCATCAGCAGCTTCTTGCACTCGGCCAGACCCTGTGCGGATGCGATCTTGACGTCCATATCCGGATGCCATTCCTTGATCTTATCGGCAACGGCCTTGGCGACGCCGCCGGACTGTGCAAAGCCGCGGCCTGCGCCGGAAGCAGAGCAGAGAGCGGCCTCATTGGGATCGACTTCCAGAGAATCAAAGTCCAGATCCTTGCCTTCCATGATGCCGGCCAGCTCCTCGAAGGTCAGGACGAAATCGACGTCGCTGCGGACGGTGCGGCGGGAGGCCTCCAGCTTCTTGGCGGCGCAGGGTCCGATGAAGCACATCCGGGCGGTGGGATCCTTCTGCTTCATCATGCGGGCGGTAAAGACCATGGGGGTCATGGTCATGGAGATGTTCTTGGCCAGATCGGGGAAGGCGGTCTTGGCCATCATGCTCCATGCCGGGCAGCAGGAGGTTGCCATGAAGTTCAGCTTCCCGGGAACTTCCTCGAGGAAGTCGTGCGCCTCATCGACGGTACACAGGTCGGCACCGATGGCGACCTCGACCACATCGTAGAAGCCGACAGCCTTCAGCGCAGCCTTGAGCTTGCCGGTGGAGGCCAGAGACGGGAACTGGTTGATGAACGCGGGAGCGACCAGAGCGTAGATGCGGTCGCCGCGGTTGAAGCCCTGGATCAGCTGATAGATCTGACCCTTGTCGGCAATGGCACCGAAGGGGCAGTTGACGAGGCACTGGCCGCAGGACACACACTTGCTGTAGTCGATCTCGGCACGGCCCAGCTCGTCGGAGTGGATGGCACCCATGCCGCAGGCAGCGGCGCAGGGACGCTCGGTCTTGACGATGGCGTTGTAGGGGCAGACGGTCACGCAGCGGCCGCACTTGATGCACTTGTCCTGATCGATGGTGGAGCGGCCGCTCTCCCAAGTGATGGCCTTCTTGGGGCAGACTTCCATGCAGGGGTGTGCCAGACAGCCCTGACACAGATCCGAGACCTTGACCAGCTTCTCGGGGCAGCGGTTGCAGGCAAACTTGATGACGTTTACCAGCGGGGGATCGTAATACTTATCGGCGATGGAAGCGTCCTCCAGACCGGAGACGACGCTGTTGTGCTCGTCCATGCGGCGGGTGGGCAGACCCATGGCCAGACGGACGCGCTCTTCGACGATGGCGCGCTCGAGGAAGATGTCCTTCCGGAGTTTTCCCTCTTCACCGGGGATGATGGTGTAAGGGATCTTGCGCATCAGGTGGTTGGCCTGCTCGCCTTTGACGTTGGCATAGGCCATCCGCGCAACCTCGGTGAACACCTGGCGGCGGATCTGGATGACCGTCGTGTTGATTCCTCTAAAACTCATTCCAATCTCTCCTTGCTTTTGAAACAACAGAACACAGAAATGCAGCGGTACTGACCCTCTCCGTCATCGCTGGCGCGATGCCACCTCTCCCGAAGGGAGAGGCAAGTCTTGGCTCTCCCTTTGAAAGACTCCCTCCGGCCGGAGGGAGATGTCGCATGAGCGACAGAGGGAGGACAAGCTGTCACCGAAGGTGACTGAGAGGGCAATGACACAGATAACAGCATTTCAGACCCGGGCGGTGGTACCGCACTGCTGCAAACAGCACGCTGACCCGATGATCCATCTTCATTGTAGCACAAACAAAAACGTCTGAAAAGACCAAACTTTGAAATATGTGAAAAAATTCACAGCAGCTGGGCGCGGACCCGCTCGCCGTCGTACTGCCCCAGACGGACGCGGACGATCGCACCGCTCTTGCAGCCGGGGGCCGATACGACGACCGGAATATACAGCCGGGTGTAGCCGGTGAACAGCGTCTCGGAGAGGGGTGTTTCCAGCAGGACTTCGTCCTCGGTGCCCTCGTAAGCGGCAAGGACTTCCCGGCGGATCTCCTCGGCAAGGGCATTCATCTTCCGGCTCCGCTCCTGCTTTTCCCGCTCGTGGATCTGATCGGGGAAATCGTAGGCAGGGGTCCCGCTCCGGCGGGAGTAGGGGAACACATGGACTTTCAAAAAGCCGATCTTCTGCAGGAAGGCGCAGCTTTCCGCAAAGTCGGCCGCCGTCTCCCCCGGGAACCCGCAGATGCAGTCGGTCGTAAAGCTGACCGGGCGTTTGCCGTAGGCTGCGCGGATCTGCGCCACCACTGCAGCGTACTGCTCGGCGGTGTAGACCCGGCGCATCCGCCGCAGGGTGGAGCTGCAGCCGCTCTGCAGGCTCAGATGGAACTGCGGGCAGAGCTTGTCCACCGCCGCCAGCCGGGAGATGAACTCCGGGGTCAGCATATCGGGATCGAGGCTGCCCAGACGGATCCGCTCGATGCCCTCCACGGCGGCGCAGTGCTCCACCAGCTCCACAAGGTTGGTGCCGGTGTCGAGGCCGTAGCTGGGCAGGGAGATCGCACTCAGCACGACCTCACGGTAGCCGGACGCGGCCAGCTGCCGCAGCTCGTTGAGGATGCTGGCTTCCGCACGGCTCCGCACGGGGCCGCGGGCGCGGGGGATGACGCAGTAGGCGCACTGACGGTTGCAGCCGTCCTCTACTTTAATGAACGCGCGCGTATGGGTCTCGAAACGCTCCACCGGCAGCTCCTCGAACTGTTCGCCCCGGGCGTGGGGCGCGATGGCCACGATCCGCTCGTGGCCGTCCAGCAGCTTGAGCACGTTGTCGAGGATGGCCTTGCGGTCGCCGTTGCCGCAGACCAGATCGGCCTCCAGAAACTGGGCGGCTTCTTCGGGAAAGGCCTGCGGGTAGCAGCCGGTGAGGACGGTGACCGCGCCGGGGTTTTCCCGCTTGGCGCGGCGGAGCCACTTGCGGCTCTTCTGGTCGCCGAAGTTGGTGACGGTGCAGCTGTTGACGACAAAGACGTCGGCTTCTTCGCCTTCCTGCACGATGGTAAACCCGGCGGAGCGGAACATCTGCTCCAATGCGCCGGTCTCATTCAAATTGACCTTGCAGCCAAGGGTATAAAAACAAACTCGCATGGGGATTCCTTTCGATCAGAGGTTGGACAAGAGCAAGTGTAATCATGAAGTTGACAAATCTATATTATACCAGATTCTTTTTCAATGGAAAAGAGTGATTTTGCGTCTTTTGGCGGCATACACTGCAACCAGAGATCGTTTGCAACGGATGCGGGGAGGTAGGAGAGATGGAACAGAGAAGATTTGCGGCGTTCTGCGCGGCGGTGCTCTGCTTCTGGCTGTTCGCGCTGGCCTTCGGGTCGGCACAGGGGCTTGGGCTGCGGGCGGTGCTGGCCCCCGACGGGGCAAAGGCGGAAACGCGGGCGGCAGGCTCCGCCCTGCGCACGCCGGATGCGCTGCAGGCAGACGCCCAGCCGGATCTGCCGCTGAACTGCCGGGCGGCACTGCTCATGGAGCAGGAGAGCGGCCGGGTGCTCTACGAGAAGAACCCGGATGCGCCGATGCCCATTGCGTCCATCACCAAGGTGATGACCCTGCTGCTGACGTTTGAGGCTGTGGAGGAGGGAAAGCTGACGATGGACACGCTGGTTCCGGTCAGCGAGCACGCCTACCGCATGGGCGGCAGCCAGATCTGGCTTGAGCCGGGCGAGCAGTTTACACTGGACGAGATGATCCGGGCCATCTGCGTTTCGTCGGCCAACGACGCGGCGGTGGCGGTGGCCGAGCTGGTGGGCGGCAGCGAACCGGCGTTTGTGGAGCGGATGAACGCCCGCGCCAAGGAGCTGGGGCTGGAGCACACCACGTTTCACAATGCCTGCGGGCTGGACACAGAGGGGCATCTCTCCACCGCCCGGGATGTGGCGGCCATGAGCCGGTACATCCTGAACCGCTATCCGGAGGTGCTCCACTACACGGGGATCTGGACCGACAGCCTGCGGAACGGCCAGACCCAGCTGGTGAACACCAATAAGCTGCTCAAACGGTACAGCGGCATCACCGGCCTCAAGACCGGCACCACTAGCGGGGCGGGCGTCTGCATCTCGGCCAGTGCGACCCGGGAAGGGCTGGACTTGATCGCCGTGGTGCTGGGGGCACCGTCCAGCGCGGATCGGTTCCATGCGGCCACCGCCCTGCTGGACTACGGCTTTGCCGCTTACGAGGCGGCTTCGGTGCCGGAACCGGCCGACCGCCCGCTCCAGCTCCGGGTCAGGGGGAGTGCGGAGGACGCTGTGCCGCTGGATTACACCGCCCTGCCGGAGACGGTGCTGACCCGCAAGGGCGGCGGCAGCAGCCTGCGCACCGCGCTGACCCTGCCCGAAGAGCTGGCTGCACCTGTCACACAGGGGCAGGCTGTGGGGAAAATGGCGGTCTATGACGGCGACGCGCTGTTGAATGAATTTGAAGTGAGAGCGGCCGCAGATGCACCAAAATTGACCTTCCGCGCGGCGTTTGACCTGCTGTGGGAAAGTCTGGTTTGTTAAAAGAAACACATTACCGAATAAAAGCAGGGGCGGGGCAGAACAGGCCGTTGGACTGCTGAACAAAAGATGTCGGATGCGCCAGAAGATTATCATTAAAATTGTATGAAAACCAAGGATTTTGGCCTTGACTTTGCCCGGTGGGAACGGTACACTTATACCATAGAATCATCCTCACCGGGCAGGGTGCCCGAAAAATGTTTGGAGGTTTTGATAAAATGAGTCTTGCTTTGAACACGAAACACCTCGCAAGCTTCATCGGCGAAGAGGAATATCAGGCGATCTATCCGCAGGTGGAAGCCGCCCACAAGCAGCTGGAAGCCAAGAACGGCCCCGGCAACGATTTTTTGGGCTGGATGTATCTGCCCCGGGATTACGATAAGGAAGAGTTTGCCCGCATCAAGGCAGCCGCTGCCAAGATCCGCGAGGACTCGGAAGTTCTGGTGGTCGCCGGCATCGGCGGCAGCTATCTGGGCGCACGCGCTGTGGTCGAGGCAGTCAAGGGTCTGTACCACAACGAGCTGGACAACGGCCTGAAGATCTATTTCTGCGGCAACAGCATCAGCCCCACCTACCTGAACGACATCATCGCACTGTGCAAGGGCAAGAAGTTCTCCATCAACGTCATCTCCAAGTCCGGCACCACCACCGAGACCTCGCTGGCCTTCCGTGTGCTGCGCAAGCTGCTGGAGGATGAGATGGGCGTTGCAGAAGCCAACAAGCGCATCTACGCCACCACCGACCGTGCCCGCGGCACCCTGAAGCAGCTGGCAGACGCACAGGGCTGGCCGACGTTCGTGGTTCCCGATGACGTCGGCGGCCGCTATTCCGTCCTGTCCGCCGTGGGTCTGCTGCCCATCGCCGCAGCCGGCATCGACATCGACGCCCTGATGCAGGGCGCAGCCGACGCCATGGAGCGTTTCTCCGTCCTCAGCCCCGACAACGATGCCTACAAGTATGCAGCCATCCGCAACATCCTGTACCGCAAGGGCAAGAGCGTCGAGATCCTCGAGTGCTACGAGCCCAACTTCACCCTGATGAACGAGTGGTACAAGCAGCTGTTCGGCGAGAGCGAGGGCAAGGACAACAAGGGTCTGTTCCCGGCAAGCTGCATCTTCTCCACCGATCTGCACTCCATGGGTCAGTTCATTCAGGAAGGCTCCCGCACCATGTTCGAGACCATCGTGGATGTCCAGAAGCCCGCGCAGGATCTGTTCATTGAGGAGCTGGAGGGCAACTTCGACGGCCTGAACTTCCTCGCCGACCAGAACATGAGCGTGGTCAACCGCAAGGCCATGGAGGGCACCATCCTCGCCCACACCGACGGCGGCGTGCCGGAAGTTCTGATCGAGCTGGACGACCTGACGGCTTACAATGTGGGCTACCTGATCTACTTCTTCTGGCGTGCCTGCGCCTGCAGCGGCTACCTGCTGAGCGTCAATCCCTTCAACCAGCCGGGTGTGGAGAGCTACAAGAAGAATATGTTCGCACTGCTGGGCAAGCCGGGCTACGAGAACCTGACCGCTGAGCTGGAAGCAAAGCTGAAGTAAGAAAACCCAAAAAACAAAGATCTCCCGCCGCAAGGCGTGGAAAATACAGGAGGACAGAACTATGATTAAACTGATTGTTGGCGCAAAAGGCTCCGGTAAGACCAAGGCGATGATCGACATGATCAACGATTCGGTCAAGACCACCAAGGGCAATGTCGTCGTGGTCGAAAAGGGCATGAAGCTGACCTATGACATCGCTCCTGCTGCCCGTCTGATCGATCTGGACGAGTACAAAGTTGCCGGCGGCGAGATGCTGTACGGCTTTGTGGCCGGCCTGCTGGCAAGCAACTATGATATCACCGACCTGTACATCGACGGCATCCTGAAGGTGCTGGATCACGACATCAACCGTCTGGGCGTTGTGCTGGACGAGATGGCAGCTGTGGCGGGCGATTCCGTCAAGGTCACGGTCACCGTCAGCGCAGACGAGGCAGAGCTGCCCCACAATGTAAAGAAGTACCTGTAAATTCCTGAAAATCCAGTCCAAACGGGCAGGAAACCGGCAAAAAGAAATTTTTTCGGTTTTCTGCCTGTTTTGGTGTTGACAAAGGGCAGCGTTGGCGTTATACTAACAAAGCAGCCTTTTATGAGGTGTACTATGCAATTTGACCTGAGAAAGTTTATTGCCACCGGCAAGCAACCTTACCATGCAGAGTTTCAGTGTGATTTGTCTGCAAAGGATTTTGCCGGTGCCCGGATCGACCAGCCGGTGACGGCCTGCTTTGAGGCAGAGACCGACGGCGACGAAGTCCGGATGACCCTGCGGGCAACGGCGGTAGTACACGGAGAGTGCGCCCGCTGTCTCGACCCGGTGACCCGGGAAGAAACAGTAGACACGGAGTGGACGGCGAAAGAGCGGGATCTTGACGATCCGGATTTCGACCTGCCCCTCAACGAAAAAGGACATCTGGATGTGGACGAATGGCTGAGCCAGGAGTTTCTGTTCCAGATCCCCACGGTGCTGCTTTGCAGTGCCGACTGCCCGGGATTGTGTCCCCGGTGCGGGAAAAAGAGGGCAGAATGTGTCTGTCCTCCCACGGAGGATGAAGCCACTCCCGCAGACGCAAGGCTCGCGATCCTCAAATCACTGCTGAACTGAGAAACCCATCAAGGAGGTGCAAAAATATGGCAGTACCTAAGAGACATCTTTCCAAGGCCCGCCGCGACAAGCGTCGCAGCAATGTTTGGAAGCTGGAGGCCCCCGCACTGGTCAAGTGCAGCAACTGTGGCTCTCTGAAGCTCCCCCACCAGGCATGTGGCAACTGCGGTTACTACAAGGGCGAGGAAGTCATCAAGAAGGCCTAATTTGCGCAGAATTGGTGGCATAATTGGTGTTATGTACAGAAGGGGAGGGCGCACGCCTTCCCCTTCTTGTTCTGTCTGAAAGTAGGTGAAAGCTTGAGTATCCGTATCGACTCCATCGAACCCGGCAGTGAGGCCGAAGCCCTTGGCCTTGCGCCGGGCGACGAGCTGCTGAGTGTGGATGACAACCCGCTGAACGACTCGCTGGATTACGATTTTTATACCGACAGCAAGAGCTTTCATCTGAAAGCGAAGGCCGCCGACGAAATTCGGGAGTGGGATGTCCGGCGGGAAGAACGCGGCCCCTTTGGGTGTGACTTCAAGACCTATCTGGGCGACCAGAAACATTCCTGCTCCAACCACTGTATGTTCTGCTTCATCGATCAGCTGCCTCCGGGTATGCGCGAGAGCCTGTATTTTAAGGACGATGATGAGCGGCTGAGCTTTCTGTTCGGCAACTACATCACCATGACCAATATGCAGGATCACGAGATCGACCGCATCATCAAGATGCACATTTCGCCCATCAACATTTCGGTGCATACCACCAACCCCCAGCTCCGCATCCGGATGCTGGCCAACAAGCGGGGCGGGGAAGTGCTGCAGTATCTGCCCCGTCTGGTGGAGGGCGGGATCGCGGTCAACTGCCAGCTGGTGCTTTGCCGGGGCGTGAACGACGGCGACGAGCTGCGCCGCACCCTGAGCGACCTGCTGGAGCTGACCCCCATGGTGCAGAGCATCGCTGCGGTGCCCTGCGGGGTGACCGACTACCGCAAGAACCTTTATCCGCAGGTTCCCTTCGACAAGGAGACCAGTGCCGAGGTCATCGACATCATGGAAGCATTCGGCGACGAATGCAAAAAGCGGCACGGCAAGCGGATCATCTATCCCAGCGACGAGTGGTATCTCAAGGCAGAGCGGCCCATCCCGCCGGCGGAGTTCTATGAGGACTTCGACCAGCTGGAAAACGGCGTCGGCATGATGCGGCTCTACGCAGAAGAATTCCTTGAGGAGCTGGCCAAGCCCCACCGCATCTACGGCAGCAAGAAGCTGGATGTGGTCACCGGCACCATGGCAGCCCCTCTTATCACCGAAATGATGGACGAGCTGCACCGCCAGTACCCCATGATCGAGGTCACGGTACACCCCATCCAGAACAAGTTCTTCGGCGGCAATGTCGGCGTGGCCGGTCTGGTGACCGCCACCGACATCATTGCCCAATGCGAAGGCAGGCTGACCAGCGGTACGCTGGGGGTGCCTGCCGTGATGCTGCGGGAAGAAAAAGACGTGTTCCTCGACGATGTGTCCGTTGCACAGCTGGGCGAACGTCTAGGCGTGAAGATCGAAGTGCTGCCCACCAGCGGCGGCGACGAGGCCCGCGCCCTGCTCCGCAGCGGCCTGCACATCTCCCGCCGGAGACATTCATAAGGCATTGATTTCATTTGACCCCTTTGTGAAAGGAGGAATCCCCCATGAGCAAACCGATCGTAGCAGTGGTGGGCCGCCCGAACGTCGGCAAATCCACCCTTTTCAATAAACTCTGCGGCCAGCGTCTGGCCATCGTCGAGGATACCCCCGGCATCACCCGTGACCGCATCTTCGCCAACTGCGAGTGGAGCGGCCACGAGTTCCTGCTGGTGGACACCGGCGGCATCGAGCCCAAGGCCACCGAGGGCATTCTGGCGCATATGCGGGAGCAGGCGGAGATCGCCATCGACACCGCCGACTGCATCATCATGGTGGTGGACGTCCGCGATGGTCTGACCGCTGCCGATGAGGATGTGGCGCATATGCTCCGCCGCAGCCACAAACCCATCATTCTGGCCGTCAACAAGTGCGACAACGTGGGTCAGACCCCCATGGAGCTGTACGAGTTCTACAATCTGGGCTTTGATGAAGTGCTGGGCATCTCGTCGGTCCACGGCCACGGCACCGGCGACCTGCTGGATGCCGTCTGCGCCCACCTCGATTTCAGCGAGACCGTTGTGGAGGAAGACCGCATTCCGGTCGCCATCATCGGCCGCCCGAACGTCGGCAAATCCAGCCTGACCAACCGCATCCTCGGCGAGAACCGGATGATCGTGGCAAACGAGGCGGGCACCACCCGCGACGCCATCGACACCCCGGTGGACAACGCCTACGGCAAGTTCATCTTTACCGACACCGCCGGCCTGCGCAAGCGCAGCAACATCACCGACGGTCTTGAGCGGTATATGGTCGTCCGCGCTCTGGCAGCCGTCGAGCGCAGCCGGGTGGCGTTGATCCTCGTGGATGCCACGGTCGGCTTCACCGAGCAGGACAGCAAGGTGGCGGGCTACGCCCACGATCAGGGCAAAGCCTGCATCATCGTCGTCAACAAGTGGGATGCTGTGGAAGGCAAGGAAACCAACACCATGGAGCTGCAGCGGCGCGGCTATGCCGAGTGCTTCAGCTTTATGGGCTATGCCCCCATCATCTTCATCTCGGCGCAGACCGGCTACAACGTCAACAAGCTGATGCAGCTGATCCGGGATGTGGACGCCCAGAACGGTGCCCGTGTGCCCACCGGTGTGCTGAACGAGATGCTGGCACGCGCCACGGCTCGGATGCAGCCGCCCTCCGACAAGGGCCGCCGCCTGAAGATCTTCTACCTGACGCAGGCTTCCACCCGCCCGCCGACGTTCGTGGCCTTCGTCAACTCCAAGCAGCTGTTCCATTTCAGCTATCAGCGGTATATCATCAATCAGATCCGCGAGAATTTTGGCTTGGAGCATACCCCCATCCGTCTGGTCGTCCGGGAGCGCGGTGCTGGCGAAGTCCGTGCGAAGGACGTGTAAAAAGGAGGCGTCTGTTTTATGCTGACGATCCTGATCGTCCTTGCAGCGGCAGCGCAGGCCTATCTGCTGGGCAGCGTTGATACCGGCATCCTCATCAGCAAATACCTCTATCACGACGATGTTCGCAACCACGGCAGCGGCGCGGCAGGCATGACCAATATGCTCCGCACCTTTGGCAAGAAGGCGGCGGCTCTGACCGCTGCCGGCGATGTCCTCAAAGGCGTGGCGGCGGTCTGCATCGGGCGGTGGCTGTTCGGTTATCTGCCCGCAGGCGGCGCGGTATCGCCGTATCTGGGCGTTTACCTTTCCGCCATCCTTGCGGTGGTCGGACACCTGAAACCCCTCTATTTCGGCTTCAAAGGCGGCAAGGGCGTGCTGGTGGCCGGGGGTGCGATCCTTGCCATCCAGCCCGTTCTGCTGCCCTTTCTGACGCTGATCTTTCTGGCCTGCCTGCTCCCCACCGGCATGGTGTCGCTGGGCAGCGTGACCATGGCGGCGGCGTATCCCATCCTCACATGGGTGTATTGCGGGCTCAAAGGCTATGCCGTCGGCGATACCGTCGTCTGCGTGGCGGGGGCGCTCATCATGGGCGGGATGGTGATCTATATGCACCGCTCCAACATCCAGCGCATCCGGGAGGGCAAAGAGTACCGCTTTGGTCGGAAGCATTCCAAATGATCTGCAGAAAAATGCAGAAAATGGCTTGACATTTCCGTTTTCTGCTGGTATAATAATCAACGTCGTCAGGAATGACGTTGATTTGTGGGGGTTTAGCTCAGCTGGGAGAGCGCTTGCATGGCATGCAAGAGGTCACCGGTTCGATCCCGGTAATCTCCACCAAAAAAGCACTGTACTTCGCAGGAAGTATGGTGCTTTTCTTTTTGCATAGACGCGGCAAAAGGCGGGAACTTCCCACAAAAAGGAAAGCCACCGCCTTTGTTGATTATCGGATGAGCCAGCCGTAATCCTGTCTGCAATCTGCCACATAATCCGCATAGACCGTATGATCTACGATCTGGAAGATGAGCATATAGCGGTTTTCAAACAAGATGAATCGGTAAGCATTTTTAGGAATGTATTCGCCTCTGAGCCACGGGCAACGCTGCGGCATCTGCTCCAAAGATTTTGCAGCCGTTTCAAATTCAACTGTAAGCCGCTCTGCTGCCGCAGGGCTGGTCTGTGCCAGAAATGCGGCGTGGAACACCAGCATCTGAGCGGCTCGTGCCGACACGATCACGCGGTATTTATTTTGCTGCTCCATGTCCGGCGGCCTCCTTGATCGCGCTGCGCATCATGGAAGCGACCTCGTCAATCGAATAGCCCTCGCTTCCATGCAGCCGGTCCTCTTCCACGGAAAGCAGCTCTTCACGGAGCTTCAGCATTTTTTCCCGGCGGTTGTAGGTTTCAATGTCCATAACGACCAAGTCGCCCTCGCCGTTCTTGGTGAGAAAAATCGGCTCAGCGGTTTCTCTGCACAGAGCGGCAATCTCATTGTAATTCTGGCGAATCGCTGCAGACGGACGGATATTCATAAAAGCACCTCCTGCTCCTGTGTAGCTCGTAATAGTAAAATTCTGATTATATTATATCCATATTGTGCAACGAAGTCAACGTGGGCAATGAAATTCGGTCCTTTATTCTGGATACGAGCGAAGCGACCGGAAAATTGCAGAGAGGATCGCTGGAAGAGAAATTTTGTCGGACGACAGCAGCCCTTTTGGGAGAACAAGATCCCTTCGGCACGCCGCACGCCCATCTGCTTCACAGGTTTCAGTCACAGGCTTTGAGAAGTTCGGCTTTCGGTGAATCCGTGCAAAAAGTTACTTGACTTTGTCAAGCAATGGTGCTATAATGCGGACGATCTGAAAAACGGAAGGAGTGGATGGTGTGGAACGAACCACGGTATCTTCCTGCATTCTGACGCTGTACCGAGCGTTTGCTGCTTATACGAGCCAGTGTCTGCAGGAGCAGGGGCTGCGTTTCGGGTTGATGTATTTTGTGATCTATGTGGGAAAGCATCCGGATTGTACGCCCTCGGAGCTGACCAAAGATCTCCATCTGGACTGGGGGCACTCCCAGCGCAGTTTGGACAAGCTGGCGGGGGATGGGTTCCTGACGAAAGAAAAAGTCGGGCGCAGCTACCGCCTGAAGCTGACGCAGCAGGGCGAACGTGCGTTTGCAGCCTGTCATCGGGTCTTTACCGACTGGGATGCGCAGAATCTGGATGGATTGACGGCACAGGAGCGGCAGCAGCTGCTGACATTGCTGCAAAAAGCAGTACAAAAGAAAGTGTGTGAATGATGTACGAAACGATTTTGAGTCCAATCAACTATGGCGGGGTGCAGCTGAAAAACCGCATCATTTTTGCGCCGACGACGTTTGGTCTGCCGGAGGAAGAATATTTTGCAAAGATCCGTGCGATCGCTCAGGGCGGCTGTGCCATGATCATCGTTGGCGATGTCCCGGTGGGAAAGAGCCGATTTGAAAAATCGCTGTTTGATGCCAAGGGGTTCGCTTTTTATCAGAAAATCGTAAAAATCGCCCACGATGCGGATTGCAAAGTCTGCGCCCAGCTGCACCAGAGCGATTCCAACCTGCTGGCCATGTTCAAGTACATTCCCGGCGTTCTGCTGAAGAAGATCACCCCGGATCAGCTGCGGGAAAAGCTGAACGAGGAAGTGGCACCCTACATTACCAATCTGCCGCAGCGGAAGATCCATGAGATCCTCCGCGGATTCGGCAAGGCGGCGGTGCTGGCAAAACAGGCTGGCTTTGATCTGGTGCAGGTGCATGGCGACCGGATGTGCGGCAGCTTCAGCTCGGCCATCTTCAATCATCGCACCGACGAATACGGCGGCAGTGCCGAAAACCGCGCCCGCTTTGCGGTGGAGGCAGTCAAGGCTGTCCATGCGGCAGTTCCGGGAATGCCCATTGATTACAAGCTGGCGGTCCGGCAGGAAAACCCCCACTTTGGCAACGCCGGTGTGGTGGAAGAAGAATTACCGGTGTTTGTGCCGCTGCTGGAACAGGCGGGGGTGACTAGCTTCCATGTGACGCTGGCAAACCACTCGGCGTTGGAGAACACCATCCCGCCCGCCAACCACCCCTATTTCAACCAGCCGGGGTGTTTCCTCAAATTCTGCGATGCGGTGCGGCAGTACACCGACCTCCCCCTTTGCGGGGTGGGCGGCTTGAACGACCCGGCCTTTGTGGAGCAGCAGCTTGCCGGCGGACGCATCCAGTGTGCTGCCATGAGCCGCCCGCTTCTGGCAGACCCGGATTGGGTGAACAAGCTGAAAAACGGGCAGGCAGAGCAGATCCACCGCTGTGTCCGCTGCAACAAAAAGTGTCTGGGCGGCCTGATGGCACATCAGGGAACCCGCTGCATTTATGATGCACGAACGTAAAAACGACGTCTGGACTTAACGTCTGAACTTAAAAAAGGAGAAACCTATGTGCTACGCAATCGTATTCAGCAGTAAAACCGGCAACACGAAATTGTTGGCAGAGACGCTGCACGACTATCTGCCGCAGGAGGAATGCTGCTATTTTGGCACGCCGGACCCCGCCGCACTGGAAGCAGACACCCTCTATGTGGGCTTCTGGACGGACAAGGGAAACGCGGACGAGGGTGCGGCAGACTTTTTGAAACAGCTGCACGGCAAAAACATTTTTCTCTTTGGCACTGCAGGCTTCGGCGGCAGCGAGGCCTATTTCGACAAGATCCTGAAAGCCGTGCAAAAGAGGCTGGACAGCAGCAACCGGGTGATTGGCAGTTTTATGTGTCAGGGCAAGATGCCGCTGTCGGTGCGCCAGCGGTATGAGGCCATGAAAAAGCAGCCGCTCCATCTGCCGAATCTGGACGCGCTGATCGAAAACTTCGACCAAGCCCTTTCCCACCCGGATGCGGAGGATCTGGAGCGGCTGAAGCAGGCGGCCGTGCGGCTCTGAGCCAAAAAACGCGGAAAAATTTTTCAAGAGCCCCTTGACAACGCCCCGCCGGACTTGTATACTATGCGTCATGAACAATGTTCATGTTGAGGTGATCCGATGAATCCAATGGCAACGTCGAAAGAGACGATCCTGAAGACCAGCCGGGAGCTCATCCAGCAAAATGGGTGGGCGGGGGTCAACATCCGCTCGGTGGCGGCTGCCTGCGGGGTCTCGGTGGGCTGCATCTACAATTATTTTTCCTCCAAGACCGCGCTGCTGAGTGCCACGGTGGAGAGCATCTGGAACGATATCTTTCACCACCCGGAGGATGCGCTGGTCTTTCGGGATACGCTGTCCTGCGTCCGGTGGATGTATCAGCAGTTGGCGTATGGCTGCCAGCGATACCCGGGGTTTTTCACCCATCATGCGCTGGGCTTTGTCCGGGAGGATACCGCCGACGGAAAGCAGCAGATGCAGCGGGCATGGCGGCACATTCTGGACGCTTTGTGCAGGGTGCTGCGCAGTGACCCCAAGGTTCGGGCAGATGCTTTCACCGAGGAATTTACCGTGGAACAGTTTGCGGAAATGCTGTTTTCCCTGATGCTGTCCGCACTGGTGCGGCAGGATTTCGACCCCTCCACGGTGCTGGAAGTTGTCCGGCGAACCATCTACTAAAAAACGATCCCACAGAGATGTGGGATGTTTTTTGAACCGAAAATGAACAATGTTCAGATTGACCGGTACATGGGATGGAAGCATCCTGTGTACACACCTTCTCTCCCAACCGATCTGAAAAAAGGAGCAAAATTTATGCGTGCAATCATCGAAACCGTATTTGACATCTTTTATCTGGTCACCGTTCTCACGGTGGGCATCCGTATGATCCGCGGCAGCAAGAGCGGCTCGCAGTTCAAGCTGTTCGGCCTCATGGCCGTGGTGCTGGGGGCGGGCGATTCCTTCCACTTGGTGCCGCGTGCGCTGGCTCTGTGTACCACCGGTCTGGAACACTATGCCGTTCCGCTGGGTCTGGGCAAGTGGATCACCTCCATCACCATGACCATCTTTTATGTGCTGCTGTACTACGTCTGGCGCAAACGCTATCAGGTGGAAGGCCAGAAGAACCTGACCATCGCCGTGTACGCCCTGTCTGCCGTGCGTGTGCTGCTGTGCATGATGCCGCAGAACCAGTGGCTCACCAATAAGACGCCGCTTGCATGGGGCATCCTGCGCAACCTTCCCTTCGCGCTGCTGGGTCTGCTGATCATTGTGCTGTTCTACCGCAGTGCCAAGGATCACGGCGACCGGGCGTTCCGCTGGATGTGGCTCACCATCGTGCTGAGCTTCGGTTTCTATATCCCGGTGGTGCTGTGGGCGGAAGTGAACCCCCTGATCGGGATGCTGATGATCCCCAAGACCTGCGCATACGTCTGGATCGTCCTCATCGGCTTCAATGCGATGAAGGCGGAGGGCGGCGCAAACGCCTGAACCAGTGAGACCAATTTCCTCCATTTCTTGATTTTTTCGTTCTGAAAATGTATACTTTAATAAAAAAGTCATCCCACAAACTGCGAAAAATGTGGAAAACTGCGATGACAGAAAAGGGAAGAACCGCATGGAGGAAAAGTATGATGGCCGCCGGTACCGGGCTGTGCAGACGGCGTTGGTGATCTTGGCCGGGGCTGTGCTCTGCCTGCTGGGGCTGGTCTGGGTCGGGCTGCACAGCCATCGTCTGTCACAGGAGATCGTTGTCACCAGCCACCGGGGGTACAGTGCGGCGGCACCGGAAAATACCATCCCTGCGTTTAAAATGAGCATTGCGTCGGGCGCGGAATACGCCGAGCTGGATGTGCAGATGACCAAAGACGGCGTGGCGGTGCTGACCCACGACACCAACCTGCGCCGCTGCACCGGGTTGGATGCCAATGTGTACGACCTGACCTACGCCGAGATCGAGCAGCTGGACGCGGGCAGCTTCTTCAGCAAACGGTTTGCGGGCACCAGGATCCCCACCCTCAAACAGGTGCTGCGGCTCTGCAAAGGCCGGATCAAGCTGAACATCGAGATCAAGCCCAGCGCAGCGACGCCGACGCTGGAGGCGGAAGTGGTGCGCCTGATCCGGGAGGAGGGCTTCGAGGAAGACTGCACCGTCACCTCCAAGAGCCTCGATACGCTTGCCCAGATCAAGATCCTCGCGCCCGAGATCCGCACCGGTTATATCACCCACTCGGGCTTTCTGGGCTTTCACGACCAGCGCGACGTCGATTTTTACAGCATCGAGAATGGTTCCATCACGGTGCTGACGGTCTGGCAGGCGCACCTGCGGGGCAAGACCGTCTCGGCATGGACGGTCAACCGGCAGGAGGAGATCGACCGGATGCTCCGCCTTGGGGTGGATGACATCATCACCGACAACCCTGCCATCGTCCAGAACGCGCTGCGCAGCCGCAAAACCATGGAGACCGACCTGCAGGATCTGCTTGCGGAATATTACCCCGTGGAGGACGATGATACGCTGGAAGACGCATGAGAATGATTTTACATTCCGGCTGAAATATGCTACTATGAGGGTGTAAAATGCAAGAAAATGGATCATCCCGAAAGGAGTTTTCGTTATGCCTTCCCTGAACAAAAAGATCCTGGTCTGTCTGCCGACCACCGAGGCACAGCGTGCTGCATTGCAGGCCGCCGCGCCGGAAGCGGCGTTCCGCTTCACGACCGAGAGCACCGTCACCGCGGCAGATGCGGTCTGGGCGGAGATCGTCCTTGGCAATGTGCCGGTGAAGCTGATCGCCCAAAACGACCACATCGAGTGGTTCCAGTCCAACGCGGCCGGCCCCAACGACTACCTCAAGCCCGGCGTCCTGCCCGAGGGCTGCATCGTGACCAACGCCACCGGTGCCTACGGGCTGTCCATCAGCGAATGGATGCTGGGGATGTGGCTGGGGCTGCAGAAAGACCTCTTCCTCTATCGCGACCGCCAGAACGCCCACCAGTGGGCTCCCACCGGCCACTCGGTGCGCAGCATCTATGGTGCGCGGGTGCTCTGCGTCGGCATGGGCGACATTGGCTCCAACTTTGCCCGCCGTGCCCACGCGCTGGGGGCTGAAGTGGTAGGCGTCCGCCGCAGCGTCCATCCGGATACCCCCTGCCCGGACTACTGCCTGCGGGTGGTGGCACAGGCCGACCTCGACAAGGAATTGCCCGAGGCGGACTGCGTGGCATTGAGCCTGCCCGGGACCCCGGAGACGGAGGGGCTGTTCGACGCCGCACGGCTGGCCAAGTGCAAGCGGGGAGCCATCCTGCTCAATGTGGGGCGCGGCTCCTGCGTGGACAGCGACGCGCTGGCCGCAGCCGTCCACAGCGGACACATTTATGGCGCGGGTCTGGACGTGACGGCTCCGGAACCGCTGCCCGCCGACCATCCGCTTTGGGCTGAGCCGAACGTCATCATCACCCCCCATGTGTCGGGCAAGTTCAGCCTGCCGAAAACGCTGGAGAACATCGCAGACATCTTCGTCCACAATCTGACCCTCTACGCCGCCGGAAAGCCGCTGGACAATCAGGTCAGCCGCGCAACCGGCTATGCAAGCGGGGCAGCGTCGGGCGAGCGGCTGGTCAGCCGCTTCTGAGTCCTGCCCTCTCCGGGTATCCTGCCTGCAGGCGGAGAGGGCAGCGCACCAGCCTCCTCCAAACAACCGAGCCTTGTGATCTGGATCCACCGTTATGATGCCGTGGATCCGGACGACAGGACCCGGTTGTTTTTGTTTGCAGCCGATCACAACGGCGAAAAGCGGCGAAAATTTTCCGAAAGTCTCTTGACAAGAAAATGACTTTCGTGATACAAATAAAGTGCGAAATTTACCTTTCTGGTGGACACTCCGGCAAAACGCCGAAACGACGCGCAAAATCGGCGTTGGAAGGGCGGGATGTGCCGGTGCAGGGAGATGGGATCTTATGGAGATGGATTTGTATCAGAACAACATCGCAGCCTACGGTGCGGCGATGGAAAAAATAAAGGAATGTGGCAGGGCGGCCGTGATCCAGCCCACCGGCACGGACAAACTTGCCCTGATCTGGACGCTGCTGGAAGAGCATCCCGGGGAGAAGATCGTCTGGCTGGTGCCGGGGGCGTACGCACTGCGCCTGCGGCAGGTGGAATGTGCGGCGAAGGCTCTTGCAGCCCCGCATACGCCCGACCGCCGTTCCCCTTCTGGCACGAACGTGCCGCTTGCCCCGGCCGGGGGAGGCGAGAACGGCCTGCCCGAAAACGTGACGTTATATTCCTGTGAAGAGCTGGCAGCGGCAGACCCCCGAAAGTGGGTGGAGCTGGGCGAGAGCCGCCCCGCATGGCTGATCGTGGACGGCTACCATGCGATCGCCGCCGATCTGTGGAATCGCAGCGTGGCGCGGTTGATCGGCCTCTGCCCGGATATCCGGGTGCTGGGTCTCGGGGAGATGGGGGTCAAACCGAGCCCCTGCCTGCGTGCGCAGGAACTCTTCGGGGAGGATGCGGTGGCGGCGTGCTGCTCGGTCAACGAGGCCGCGGCCGCCGGAGCGATGCCGGTGCCGCCCGAGCTGGTGGCTCTGCTCTGGTCCAGCAGGGATGTGATGCGCGGCCTGAAAGCCCGGGTCAAGAACCTCCACAGCCCCGGTCTGCCCGACCCGCTGATGCAGCTCTACAACAACCTCGATTATGCCGTCCGCGATGCGGAAGAAGCCGCAAAGGAGCCGGTCGCGTCCATGGCCGAGCAGGGAGGGCGGTTCTATGTGCTGGCGGAGGATCAGGAATGGCTGCGGCACTGCCTGCCCGAGCTGAGCGTCCGATTGAGCCACGAGGGAGCCGCGCCCCGCGTCTACACCGTGGCCAGAGATTCCTCTCTGGTGGACAGCCCGGCGCGGGCAGAATTTGAGGCCGACGCTGCACCCGGCGTGCGGCTGCTGGCGTACTGGAACGAGCCGGATGCGATGCTCCCGCAGGAGGGCATCGATGGGGCGATCCTGCTGCACAAAAGCAGCGATCCCCGGATCGCACGCCTGATGGTCAACCGGGTCATGGCGGCCTGCGGCGGGGTTCCGCTGGTGGATTACACCGACTCCTTTGAGGGGGTCATTACCGTGCTGGATGCCCGCCGCAGCTACGAAAAAGCCGTCAAGCAGCAGGGTGGCATCCCCATCGCGTTCCGGCAGAGGGATCCTCTGCGCCAGAGCGTGATCTGCTTCCGGCAATTGAAAAAGGCGTTGGAACAACGCTGGAACGCATATTATGAGGCGGCCAAAGCCTGCGCCGGTGTCGAGCTGAACTTGGAATTCCCCAGCAATTACGTCACACCTGAGGGGCTTGCCGTGGGTCGCTGGCTGGAGATCCAGCGCAAAGTCCGCGCGGGCAAACGCCCCGGCCGCCTGACCGAAGAACAGATCGCCAAGCTGGATAAGATCGGCGTGGTCTGGAAGCAGCGGCTCACGCTTGCGTGGGAGAAGGGCTGGGAATCGGCCAAAAAGTACCGCGACACCCACGGCGACCTGATGGTGCCGGTGCGCTACAGGGATAAGAACGGCTTCGCGCTGGGCGAGTGGATCGTGTACAACCGGCAGCGGTATTTCAGCCACAGCCTCGACCCGCAGCGGGTGGAGCGGCTGAGCGAACTGGGGATGGTCTGGGATACCATGAGCCAGCTCTGGGAGCAGAGCTACGCCGCCGCTGCCCGGTATTACCTCGAGCACGGCGATCTCGAGGTGCCGGTCAAATACATCACCCCCGAGGGGATGGCACTGGGCGTCTGGCTGGGCAGCCAGCGCACCGCCTACAAAAATCACGCCCTCTCGGAAGACCAGATCGCCCGGATGAATGCCATCGGGGTGGACTGGACCAACCGCAATGACCGCAAGTGGCAGCAGGCCTACGATGCCGCTGTGGAGTACCGCAAGATCCATGGCAATCTGAATGTGCCCTCGGAGTACGTCACCGCAGACGGCCTGATGCTGGGCAAATGGATCGCCCGCCAGCGGTATGCCTGCCAGCGGCCCGACCACAGCAGCACCCGCCTGACCCCGGAGCGCAAGGCTCTGCTGGACAAGCTGGGCATGGTCTGGAGCCGGAGCAACGGCTGGGATTACCGCCTTTCGTTGGCGCGGGAATACAAGCAGGCGCATCACGGCGCACCCGTGCCCAGCCAGTATATCACCGAGGAAGGAATCTGGCTGGGCAGCTGGATCTCCCGCCAGAAGCAGCGGGTCAAGAAAAACGACCCCACCCTGACCGCCGCACAGTCTGCCGCGCTGGAAGAGCTGTTCCACACCGAGATGGCGCAGGCGGCTGCCCGGGTGCGCAGACCCCGCGGCGTACAGCGCGATCTGAATTGGCAGCGCAACTACCGCCGCGCCAAGGCGTATTATAAAAAGTACGGCGATCTGCTGGTGCCGGCCAGCTACATCGACGAGACGGGGTTCCGGCTGGGGGTCTGGATCTCAAACCTCCGCGCCGCCCGCAAGACGCGGCCCAACTCCTCGCAGGTATCGGCGGAGCACATCGCACTGCTGGACGAGATCGGCATGGAGTGGGATGCCCGCGAAGCCAAATGGGAGTGTGCTTACCAGCAGGTCAAGCGGTATGCGGAAGAAAAGGGCACCCTGCTCGTTCCGGTCAACTACAAGACGCCCGAAGGCTTCTGCCTTGGCGACTGGGTGCGCCGGGCGCGGGAGTGCTACGCGGCACAGGATCCCCGCCTGACCCCGGAGCAGATCGCCAAGCTCGACGCCATCGGCATGGTCTGGGAGCAGGATCTGCGGAAGGGAACACGGTAAAAGGAAATGCCCTCTCCGTCTGCTTCACAGCCAGCTCTCCCGACCGGGGAAAACTTTCCCGATAGGGGAACCTTTGGCAATGAGAGCAGGCTTTGCGGAATGCCAAGGCCTCTCCTACAAGGAGAGGTGGCATCCCGTAGGGATGACGGAGAGGTTGGATGACAGAAGAGTTTGACTTATTCCACAATGGCTTTCGCTTATTTTTGTTCATAATGCGGAAAACATCTGCAAAAGGCCGGAACTTCTTGACAAATTGTGAAAAATGTAATATTTTTGTCTCAACTCAAGCAGGCATTTTGAAAATGCCCGGCAGAGGTATTGCATAAGGGATCAATTTGAAAGGAGTACCCGATCATGAAACATCTCAAGAAATTCCTCGCCGTCGCGCTCGTCTGCGTGATGGCTCTCACCGTCCTCACCGGCTGCGGCAAGTCGGCAAAGACTTATTCTACCGAAATCGCTGGTAAGCTGGGCGCAAACAGCGGAGTGTCTGCCGATGCAGATATGGATAACAGTGCCAAGAAACTGATCAACAGCATTAAGAGACTCAGCCCCACGGAGCTGGCTGCTCTGGCAAAAGACCCGGATAAAGCCGCTGCTAAAGCAGAGCAAATCATCAAGGAAGCAGGTCTGGATATCAATACCTGCAAGTTCAGCCTTTCTGTTTCTGCTCCCGGCACCAAGCTGCTGGTCGGCATGGATGGAGATACGGTTCAGACAGGTGATACTTCCACCTTCTTCGCAGAGCAGATCAAGAAGAATAATGCAGATGCGCAGAACACGAAGATCACCAAGTACGGCATCGGTACTTACAGTGTTGTCGGTATGGTTGATATCGTTGTGATGGTTGCCCAGTAAGCACTCTGTAAACGAAATTACGCATAAAACGACCCCCGGAGGCGAGATGCTTCCGGGGGTTTTGCTGTGTGATAATAAAGTACTTGTGAAATTATGCGGATCGCTGTCCGGCCAGTTCTTTGATCTCATCCAGAGACAAGCCAGAGTACTGGGCGATTTTTTCATAAGTCAAAAAGCCATCTGCCAGCATGGATCGGGCCGTTTCGATGGCCTTGGCATAGGTGGCTTTTTCGGCGGCCTCATCCCGCATCTCTTCCAGAAGTTTGCACATACTGGTGCGCCCCCTTTCGTCCTCTTTGAGATATCGTACCTCTGCAGCCAACAGTTCGCTGAACATATCGGCGGCATTGGTACAATTGAAATCGTGCATCAGCCGCCCGACCGGATGGTTGATGTCGCGGAAAGCACCGTTTACATAAATGATGCGAGTACCGTCATCAAAAGGGATATCACCCATTTCAGTAATTTTCCGCTCAATGTGGTACAGCGGAAGTCCTCCGTGGAACTTGTCGTTGCCCCCTATCATATCATAAAAAGAACGGAGAAGCAAGAAAAAAGATCAATAATGCACCACATTTCCGGCGTTGCGGATACGGGCGAGGACGGGAGTGGCTTCGGGGCTTTGGAAGTAGTCCAGCGTCGTTTGGGGAACGAGCGTTTCCAGCGTCGCCCAGTCGCCGGTCTGCAGGCACTGGCGGACGGTCGAGGCACTGATGGCCTTGCCGTTTGCTTCCTTGCGCGGGATCACGATGCAGTCGATGCCGGATTTCGGGAGCTGCTCGCACATGATCTTGTTGTACAGGCCGGTCACCTGACTGGTGGGCTCTTCGCCGACGTACCGGGCGGTGATGTTCAGGGCGGCGGCGATCTTGGTAAACACTGCCAGATCCAGCCGCGCGTGGCCGTCGATGACCGCCGTTTCGTCTTTCAGGAAGTAGCTGGGGAAGGTCGCATTGGAAATGATGTAGGGGCCGCTGTCGTGGAGCACGACGTTCGGCAGGTGCGCAACGCCCTCTGCTACCAGCTTTTTGCGCACCACAAAGGGAACAAGGCTGGCGTCCTCGCTGACCACAAAGAGGTGGAGCGTGTCGCAGGCGGCGGCCGCGGTTTCCACCAGATACTGGTGCCCCAGCGTGAAGGGATTGGCGTTCATGACCAGCGCGGCGGATCGGCCGCCGGTCTTGGAGGCTGCCAATCGGCGCAGATAACTGCCGAACCCGTCGCGGCGGTTCTCCATGAAAACCAGCGTATCTGCGACGCGGGCGATCTCGTAAAAGCCGAGATCCCCGAAGAATTTCGCGCTCTGCACCTTGGTGTAGAGGAAGAGATGCAGGTTGCCGCGGGCACACTGGATCTCAATGAGGTGGGTGATGATCTGGTTCAGCAGACCTTCGCCCTGATGCGCCGTGCTGACCGCAAAGCAGCGCAGCGTGTTGCCGAAGCAGCTGCCCGTGCCGATGACGTTGTAGTTTTCGTCAAACATCGCGCAGATGTAGTCGAGGTTTCCGTCGCGGCGGATGCCCTCCAGCTCCAACAATGCGTCGATCTGTGCAAGGGTGCGTTTGTCGGTGGGGGAAACCTGCGAAAGGGTGTATTCAGACATCTTCGATGACCTCCGATCGGAAGAAGTGGAGCAGGTAGGTGAGAGCCAGCAGGTCGGCACTGCCGCCCGGCGAAAGATTTTCTGCGATGAAACGATCGTCCATCTCGGTGAGGGCGGCTTCGTCGGGGTAGGGGGTGTCGGCCAGATACGTTTGCAGCGCATCGGCCAACGCAAGCTGCCGCTCCCGGCTGGAGCGCGCGATGATGTTGGTGTCGGTGCTGTGGGCCAGGATCGCCAGCAGCGCACCGCACCCGGCGCGGTTGATGCCGTATCCCTGCGCAAGCCCCTGCTCGAGGGCGGGCAGGCCGTAGTCCAGCACAGCGGGCAGACCGGCTTCGACCTGCCCCCGCACCCCGGTGATGCCGTACTGGAGATACAGCTTCTGCCCGGCGGTGACGGCGGTTTCGGCGGTCACACCGGCAAGATCCTGTGCGGTCAGCCCGGCGGTCATGGCGGCGGCCTCCGCAGTGACCTGTGCAGACTCCCGCCAGAGTGCCCGATCCAGCCGCCCCAGCGCGGCGCAGACGATGCCGATGGAGAAGATGGCTCCCTTGTGGGTGTTGACCCCATGGGTCGCGGCCAGCATTTCGCCCTCGGCCTCACAGCCCAGCGGCCGCAGCTGCGCAAAGGTCTCGGCGGCGGGCAGGGCGGCGGTCTCCCGGCCGACCCGGGCGCAGGCCTCGAAGTACCCGCCCAGTGCCGCAGCACTGCTCATAAAGGTGAAGGAGTCCATGTCGTTGTGGCTGCCGCTGTTCCGCCGATCCACAAGGCCGGGCTTGGGGGTGGTGGTCACTTCGTAGAGCAGGGCGCGGACGGCCTGCTGCGCGGCGGTGTGGATGTCCAGCTCGTTGAAGGTATCTTCCAGAATGCGGGTGGTCTTTTCCTGCAATTCTGCCACGGTATGGATCCGGCGGCTGCTGCACGCCTTGGCCGGGCCGCCGCAGATCAGGCAGCGGCGGCCTTCCAGATGCAGCTCCTCCCGATCCACTTTCCGTCCGTCGGGGCAGAGCACATCCATGTCGAACAGCCGCCCCAGCGGGCTGGCGTCCTCCACCAGCGTGGTCAGCTTTTTGATTTCCAGCGGGTCGGCGTCCACCAGATAAAAGGCCTCGCAGCCGGTTTTCTCGCGCACGATCTCGACGTGGAGCGGCTGCAGCCTGCAGCGCAGGAATTGGCGTTCCAGCAGCTCCCGCCCCCGCGCAAACCCGCGCCGGATGAGCGGACTGCTCTTGACCGGCCCGGCGATGTTCATGGTGAAGCAGACAAGGGTGGTGCGGTACTGCGCCTGCAGCTGCTGCTGGCGTTGGGCGCGGCGTTCGCGGGCGTCCAGCATTTCGAGCAGGGATACGTTGTTTTCCATCTGAAACGGCCTCCTTTCCGGTCAGCGGTGCTGTTTGAGCAGATCCATGAAGAGCTGCACCTGCGGCAGGGCGGCGGCATCCCGCTGGCAGAAGATGGAGGTGCGCCGGACAAACGGCTCGCCGTTCTCGAAGATGCAGGGGTGGATGCAGCCGTCAAAATGGCTCAGCGCGATCTCCGGGATCAACGCCCAGCCCAGCCCGCGCTCGACCATCTCGAGGCAGGCCGTGATGTTGTCCACCACAAAATTGCCGGCGTCGCTGGTGATGCCGTTTTCGTACCGCCAGCGCGCCATCAGTGCCCCCAGTGAAACATCGGTGTGGTGGTCGATGTAGAGGTAATCCGACAGGGGAACGCCCTCGTATTGTTTGGCGTGGATGAGGCAGATGTTTTCCTGCGAGAGCAGAAATTGGGTGCCGTCCCACGGGTATTCCCCGCGCAGCACCGCCACATCCAAGCTGCCGTCCAGCATCTGCTGATACAGCTGGCGGCTGTGGCCGGTGGCGATATCCAACCGGACTCTGGGGTACTTGCTGTGGTACTCCGTCAGGATATCGGGCAGGCGGTAGTAGGAGAAATTGATGGAGATGCCGGCCCGCAGGGTGCCGCACACCTCGCCCCGCATGGCGTCGAGGCCGCGGCGCAGTTTTTCCATCTCGTGCAGGGCGGCGCGGCTGTGTTCCAGCACTTTTTCGCCCGCAGGGGTAAAGCGGATGCCCTGCCGGGAGCGGAGCAGGACGTCCACGCCCAACTCCTGCTCGATGGATTTGATCCGCTTGGAGAGTGCGGACTGGGTCATATACAGCTTGTCGGCGGCATGGGTGATGTTGCGGGTCTCGTCGAGGACTTCCAGCAGTTCAAAGTCTTTTTCGTCCATAGAAGCGTCTTCACCTTTCCATTTCTCGGATTTCAGAACCGGTTTTTGTTGTATTTCATTCCATACCTTCATGATACTACAGAATCCGCCCAAAGAAAAGCCCGGATAATTGATGGATTTCTGCGATAGTTGATTCCGAGTTGGAATGAAAGTGCGCAAATAAGACGGTGTTTGGAATCAAAGACGGTGTTTTGCAAGGAAAAACAATAATATATCCAAGATTGCGGAACGAAAAAAGGCTCTCCGCCCTTGAGAAAGGGGGAGAGCCAGCGAGATATGGGAAACGGGCGGCCGTGCGTTCAGCTCACGCGGCCGCTTTCGACCGAGAAGCTGAGGTCGGCGACGGCCATCGTGGACTTGCGGTGGGAGACGAGAAGGACGGTCTTGTCCCTGCACGCAGCCTGCACCGCTTTGAGGATGACGCCCTCGTTGAGGCTGTCGAGGTTGGAGGTGGGCTCATCCAACAGGAGGAAGGGCGCATCGTGGAGGAAGGCGCGCGCCACGCCGATGCGCTGGCGTTCGCCGCCGGAGAGCGCACCGCCCAGCTCGCCGACCGGGGTCTCATATCCCTTGGGCAGGCTGCGGATGAAACCGTCCAGTGCCGCTTTTTTGCAGGCGGCTTCCACTTCCGCGTGGGTGGCGTTCCGCTTGGCGATCTTGATGTTGTTCTCGATGGTGTCGTCGAACAGCTCGGTCTCCTGCGTCACAAGGCTCTCCTGCCTGCGGAGGGCGGCGGTGTTGACCTCCCGGATGTCATTCTCCCCGAAACGGATGGTGCCGGAGCTGACATCCCAGAACCGCATCAGCAGCCGCAGGAAGGTGCTCTTGCCGCTGCCGGAGCGACCGGTGATGCCAACGATCTTCTTTTCCGGGATGGTCAGGCTCAGATCCCGCAGCACCTCCTCGTCGGCGTAGGAAAAGCGGATGTGTTCGGCGTCGGCTCCGGCAAAGGCGGTGTCCTTGCCGGTGGTCACATCGGCGGTCACCGGCTCCTCGTCCAGCAGATCCAGCACACGATCGGCACTGGCGAACACCTGCGTCAGGCTGGCTCCGAGGTTGGCCAGTGCCACCACCGGCCCGAAGGAGCTGAGAGCCGACAGGGTGCAGATCAGGACGCCCTCGGCTCCCATCCGGCCGGTCTGATACAGGTGCAGGCTTACCCCCAGCACGGCCAGTGCGGTGCAGAGGATGAGGGTATTGGTCACGCCCACGGTCACACCCTCGCGGTACTTCAGGGCGGTTTGCTTCCGACCCAGCCTCTCGCTGTGGGCGGTGATGCCTGCGGCACGGCTGGGGGCGTCCTGATACTGCAGGGTGTCCTTCAAACCGCGCAGACTTTCGAGGACGTAGCTGTTGGTGTCGGCCAGAGCCTGCCGATACGCCCGCGCCGCCGCGTCGCCCCGTTTGGCCGACCAGATGGGCAGAGCCACCCCCACCAGCAGATAGCCTGCGAGCAAAACCAAGGCGGGCAGAATGTGATAACTTGCTGTAAAGCAAAACATCCCGATTACACAGAGGAATGCGATGCAGAGGGGGGAAATGGTGTGGGCGTAAAAGACTTCCAACGCCTCAATGTCGGCGGTGATGAGGGAGATCAGGTCGCCCCGATCCCGCCCTTCCAGCTTGGCGGGGGTCAGGCGGCGGAGGGCACCGAACACCTTGTCGCGGATCAGAGCCAGCAGCTTGAAGGCGATATAGTGGTTGGATGCCTGCTCTGCATACCGCAGGATGCCGCGCAGCAGCGCAAAGACAAGGATGCAGCAAAAAGCCGTGCCCACCGACCCCAGCGGGCTGGGCAGCCCGGCGGCGGTCAGGATGCCGAAGCCGCCGAAAATGGTGATGAAGGTGGCGCAGAAATGCCCGGCCACGCCCATCCCAATGGCCGTCAGCATGATGGGCAGCATGGGCCGGACGAGGACGATCAGCCGCCGGACGATCTGCAGCGGGCTGCGGTGTGTGGTGTTCTTCATGCCGACACCTCCCCAAGGGTCTCGAGTTGTTTTTGAGTCTGATACAACCGGCTGTATACACCGTTCTTCGCCAGCAGGTCGGCATGGCGGCCCTGTTCGGCGATCCGCCCCTTCTCCATGACGTAGATGCAGTCGCTGTCCACGACGTTGGCGAGGCGGTGGGAGATCAGGATGACGGTCTTTTTGCCGGCCAAGCCGTGGATGGCCTGCAGGATGTCGTTTTCACTCTCCGCATCCACGTTGGAAGTGGCCTCGTCGAAGAGGTAGATGGGCGAATCGTGGAGCAGGGCGCGCGCCATGGCCAGACGCTGCCGCTGGCCGCCCGACAGATTGGAGCCGCCCTCATGCAGCTCGGTGGCAAGGCCTTCCTGACTGCGGCAGAAGTCGGCCAGATGGACCTGCTCCAGCACATTCCAGAGCTTCTGCGCGTCGGCGTCGGGGTCGGCCATCCAGAGGTTGGAGGCCACCGTTCCTTTAAAGATGGCGGCGTTGTGAGGCACCAGCGTCAGGGTACGCAGACGGTCGGCCTGCCGAATCTCCTGCACCGGGATGCCGCCCAGCGTCACGCGGCCGGTGTAACCGGTGCGGGAGCCGGACAGCAGGGCAGCGATGGTGCTTTTGCCGCAGCCGGATTCTCCCACCAGAGAGACGAAGCTGCCCTGCGGGATGGTGAGGGAGATGTCTTTGAGGATGGTGCGGTCTTTCTCGTAGCCGAAGGTGATGTGGTCGAGCTGGAGGGTGGTGTCAGCGGTGTCAAGGCTCCGGGTGCCGTCGGGCGTTTCCTCCGCGGCCAAGAGCTTGAAGATCTTCTCCGCCGAGGCCGCACCGTTCATGGCAATGTGGAAATAGCTGCCCAGCAGCCGCAGCGGAAGGAAGAAGTCTGCGGCCAGCAGTACGATCCGCAGGGTGTCGGTCAGGTCGAGTTGACCGGCAGCAAAGGCAGACACTGCGCTGATGATGCCCAGACCTGCGCCGCCGTAGGCCATCAGATCCATCAGGGTGACGGAGTTCAGCTGCATGGTCAGCACTTTCATGGTGATCTTGCGGAAGCGTTCGGCCTGCGCATTCATCTCCTCATGCTTCCAGCCATCGGCCTGATAGATCTTGAGGGTGGTCAGGCCTTGGAGGTTCTCAAGGAAGCTGTCGCCGAGGGTGGTGTACTCGCCCCAGTAATTGGCCAGCAGCTTTTTAGCAAATTTCTGCACCGCCACGATGGACAGAGGGATCAGCGGTACGCAGCACAGCAGGAGGATGGCCGACCGCGCATGGACGCCGACCAGCAGGGCAAACAGGGTCAGCGGAGCCAGCAGGCTGTAGAACAGCTGGGGCAGATACTTGGAAAAGTAGGTGTCGATCTGCTCCACGCCCTCGCTGGCCAGCATCACCACTTCGCTGGTGGCGACGGTCTCGGTGTAGTTGGGGCCGAGCCGGGTCAGCTTGGCGTAAATATTGGAGCGCAGGGTGCGCTTGACGTCCTTGGAGGCCTTGTCGCTCAGGGACGAGGCCGCGAGGGTCAGGCCGTACCGCACCGGCACGGTGACGGCGCAGAGAAGGAGGCTCTGCACCAGTGCATCGGTGGTCAGGGTACTGTCGAACACCGCGCCCAGCAGCCCGGCCACGGCGGTGACGAAGATCACATTGCAGAGCATCCCCAGCCACTGGCAGAGGACGCTGCCCCCAACAAAGCGCAGGGCACCCCGGTCAAAGGAAAGCAGTTTTTTGTTGATCACGAGATATTCTCCGTTTCTGTGGTTTCGTCCGGCGAATATGCGCCGAACAGACGGTCGTACTCGCCGGTAAAAGCCCGGTCGGGCAGAGCGGCGGTCAGGGCAAGGGCGGCAGAGAATTTTTCCTCCGCGGTCAGGGCAAAGTTCACCGGCGGAAAATGCGTCAGCACCTCGTGCAGCTGTGCATTGACCGCTTTGGCCACATAGATGCCCCGGTCGGTGAGGTAAATTTTGCCGTAGTGTTCTTTCACGATCATGCCGCGCTCCATCAGCAGGTTCATGATCCGCACCACCGATGGCTTGGTCACGCCCAGCTTTTCGGCAATGCTGCGGGAGCTGATGTCCAGATGGGTCTGCGAGACTTCGTAGATCGCCAGCAGGTAGCGCAGGTGCGCCGACGTCAGTTCCATGGTATCACTCTCTTTCTATGTTATCTTATGCTAACTTTTTCGGTTCTAAAAAAGGGCGCGGGCCGATTTTGTGTTTCGACCCGCGCCCTGCGGTTTTGGTTTAACGCTCAGTGGCAGCCGCCGCAGCCGCCGCAATTTCCATTGCAGCCGCCCTCGCCGCAGCCACCGCAGCCACCCCCGTGCTTGTGGGAATGCCATGTGATCCAGCCCACACCGCCAAACACGATCGCACCTACGAGAATGGTCGGCAGGTTGAAGTTCGTCGCCAGAAATTCCATCATAAAGCAGCACTCCTTTCAGCACTTGAAATTTCAAAATGAGGTTTGATTACTTGATCTTGGAAACGTCGATCTTGACCTCGGTGTCGTTGGCATACTTGTTGGGGCGAACCAGCAGGTAGATAAAGCCGACCAGAACCACCGCTGCAACGATGGTGAAGAAGTTGAAGCCGATCTCACCGGTGATCAGGCCGCCGATCTGGTACACCACCAGAGCGGAGCAGTAAGCCAGTGCGCACATATAACCGATGGCGAATGCGGTCCACTTGCCGTTGTTCATCTCACGCTTGATGGCACCCATGGCCGCGAAGCAGGGAGCGCACAGCAGGTTGAAGATCATGAAGGCGTACGCAGACAGAGCGGTGTAATCCTGAGCAACGGCACTCCAGATCTCGTTGCCGTTATCAGACAGCTCGCCGCCGAAGTGATACAGGACACCGAAGGTGCCGACAACGTTCTCCTTGGCGATCAGGCCGGAGACCGAAGCGACGGTAGCCTTCCAGTTGCCGAAGCCCAGAGGTGCGAAGATCCATGCGATCTTGGTGGCGATGATAGCCAGAACGGAGTTGTCCTGCTCCTCGACCATGCCAAAGACGCCGTTCTCGAAGCCGAAGCCCTGCAGGAACCACAGAACGACGGTAGCCAGCAGAATGACGGAACCGGCACGCTTGATGAAGGACCAGCCGCGCTCCCAAGTGGAACGGAAGACGTTGCCCCAAGCGGGGATGTGGTAAGCGGGCAGCTCCATGACGAAGGGAGCCGGGTCACCTGCGAAGATCTTGGTCTTCTTCAGGATGATGCCGGAGCAGATGATGGCGGCCATACCGATGAAGTAAGCGGAGACCGCGACCACAGAGGAACCGCCGAACATTGCACCGGCGATCAGGCCGATGATGGGCATCTTGGCACCGCAGGGGATGAAGCAGGTGGTCATGATGGTCATGCGGCGGTCACGCTCGTTCTCGATGGTACGGGAAGCCATGACGCCCGGCACGCCGCAGCCCGTGCCGACCAGCACGGGGATGAAGCTCTTACCGGACAGGCCGAACTTGCGGAAGATACGGTCCATAATGAAGGCGACACGCGACATATAGCCGACGTCCTCCAGAATGGACAGCAGGAAAAACAGGACCAGCATCTGAGGCACAAAGCCCAGAACTGCGCCGACACCGGCGACGATGCCGTCCATGATCAGGCCGTACAGCCAGCCGGCCACGCCGATGCTCTCGAGGAAGCCGCCCAGTGCGTTGGGCACGATCTCGCCGAACAGGACGTCGTTGGTCCAGTCGGTGGCAAAGGAGCCAATGGACCAGCCGCCGTCTGCGATGGAGGTGCCCATGGACAGGGAGTACATCAGGAGCATGATCAGGGCGAAGATCGGCAGAGCCAGCACACGGTTGGTCACGATCTGGTCGATCTTGTCGGAGACGGTCAGGTGCTCGACGCGGGCTTTTTTCTTGACGGCCTTGCCGACCACGGTGTTGATGTAGGCGTAACGCTGGTTGGTGATGATGCTCTCGGCGTCATCGTCCATCTCAGCCTCGCAGTCCTTGATGTGCTGGTCGATGTGGTCGATCAGGCTCTTGTCGAGCTTCAGCTCGTCCATGACCTTTGCATCACGCTCGAACAGCTTGACGGCGTACCAGCGCAGGAAGCGGTCATCGACCTTGCCCTGAATGGACTCTTCGATGTGGGCGATGGCGTGCTCGACGCTGCCGGTAAAGACGTGGGGCAGCTCGCCGGTCTTGGCAGCTTTGGCCGCAGCGATGGCAGCCTTGGCCGCAGCCTCGGTGCCCTCGCCCTTCAGGGCACTGATCTCAACGGCCTGACAGCCCAGCTCATTGCTCAGCTTCTTCAGGTCGATCTTATCGCCGTTCTTGCGGACGAGGTCGATCATATTGACGGCCATGACCACGGGGATGCCCAGCTCGATCAGCTGGGTGGTCAGGTACAGGTTGCGCTCGATGTTGGTGCCGTCGATGATGTTCAGGATGGCATCCGGCTTCTCCTTGACCAGATAGGTGCGGGAGACGACCTCTTCGAGGGTGTACGGAGACAGGGAATAGATGCCGGGCAGATCCTGAATGATGACATCCTTCTCGCCCTTCAGCTTGCCTTCCTTTTTCTCCACGGTAACGCCGGGCCAGTTGCCGACATACTGGTTCGAGCCGGTCAGATTGTTGAACAGGGTCGTTTTGCCGCAGTTCGGGTTGCCGGCCAATGCAATTTTAATGCTCATTGCGTGTCCTTTCCTCTCTTTGGAATCAAACCACTTCGATCATTTCTGCGTCGGCCTTGCGCACGCTCAGCTCATAGTTGCGCACGGTCAGCTCCATCGGGTCGCCCAGCGGCGCGACCTTGCGGACATAGATCTCGACACCTTTGGTGATGCCCATGTCCATGATGCGGCGTTTGACGGGGCCTTCGCCGTGCAGACGGGCGACGGTGGCCGTCTCGCCAACCTTGACGTCTTTCAGAGTCTTCATGAAAAATCCTCCTCTACTTGTCTTATCCTATCGGGGCGGCCTACGGTTCACCGGCCGCCCTCAAACAGCAAAAACGTGTGTTTCCGCTGTTCAGCCAATCATAATGCGGTTCGCCATGGTCTTGTCCAGAGCCAGACGGCTCTCTTTGACCTGAACGATCAGGTTGCCCGCGATCTCGTTGATAACAGTCACTTCGCTGCCGATCACAAAGCCCAGCTCTGCCAGATGCAAACGGACTTCGTCTTTGCCGGTGATCTTCTGGATCGTGACGGTTTCGCCCGCCTTTGCCATTGTTAAAGGCATCATATACCACTCCACTCCCTGTCTTTCGGATTGTATGGGAACCATGCGGTGATAGTTAGTCAGTTGCAACTATCAGCGTGGATAGTTTACGCTTACTAACCTTCGTTGTCAATGGTTTTTTCATAATTTAAAGTTAGTTTGGAGAAACAAACAGAAAATGCGAGACACGTTTCGGAAAAAATTAGGTAGTTTACACAAACCCAAAATTGCTCTTGTCCAACCTCTCCGTCATTGCTTCGCAATGCCACCTCTCCTTGTAGGAGAGGCCTTGGCAATCCACAAAAAGCAAAACCTTTTTGCCAAAGGCTCCCCTACTAGGGGAGCTGTCGCCGAAGGCGACTGAGAGGTTTTCCTTATAAACGACACAGCCGCCCGATGCAGTGGTCATGCTGCATTGGGCGGCCGCGTGTCAAAAGGAGGATTTCGCCCCACTGGGCATGGAGGTGCCCGGCGGGTGCCAGAATAAAAAGAGAGTATTGGAAGAGAATGTCAAAGTTAAGCCGCCACAGCAAGGCGGGTGATGGGGGTACCGCTGTGGAACAGACGCAGATAGACCGCGGTACACTTGTTGAGCTGGGCGAAATGCCGCTGAGCCAGTTCCGGATCGCCGTAGGCTTTCCAGCAGCCGCAGCAGGTGAAGTTGCGCCCCTGATTCTGGATGAACCCCTGCACATCGGGGAGGGGATACCCCAGAAAGATCCCGATCTCATGCGGGAACTCAGACGCGCAGCAAAGACGCCGCGACAGCTGGCGGATCAGCTTGCCGAAATCCTCGGGGGAAGGGGGGAGCGTGTACCCCTCCTGCGCCAGAAAACTTCGGATCGCATCCTCCGCAAGGATGGCACGCAGCCGAGACTCCCGGTAAACGTAGACCAGATACTGATGTGTCCGGATACAGCCTTTGAGAACCTCGACCCGCAGCCCCTTGTTGCAGAGCTGCGCGTTCCAGCTGCGCACCCGTCTGGCCAGATCGGAGCTGTCGCTTGTCTCATAGCGAAAGAGCCCGGCCGGTTTCAGCCCGGCCAGAACCGGCGCACACTGCTCGATCATGACCGTTTCAAAATTGCGTTCCATGTCCGGTTTCCTCCGTCGGCATTCGTTCTGCTGGGTTCAGTGTTCCCGCTTGCAGATCGGATATGTAAGAGATCCGAAGGGAAAACGCAGACCAACAAGTTAGAAAATACTAACCAGAAACGCTAAAATCAAGCGGCTCATGGAACACGGGAGGTTCCTGCCGCCTTGCAGTTAGCTATATCTAACGTAACTGTATCTTACCATAGCTTTCGGGTGTTGTCAACTGTTTTTTGAAAAAAGTTTGCGCTTTTCCACAGAGTGTGTTACACTAAAAATGCCGCCGAAGGGCGGCAAAGGTGCTGTCTGCATTGCAGGTGGTCGGCTTCCTTCCGGCAAATGTCCGGAGGAGGTTACTTAATTTGTGCTCCTCCGGACGGTCGAATGTTTTCACGAACAGGAAAACTCAAAGGAGGAGTTCCACTATGGAAGTTTTGAATACTGTTATTGAGCTGTTGCAGCTCCTCGCAACCGTCATCTTTGGCACGATACAAGTGACAAGGACGGCATCAAAGGATATCTTTCGGGATAGTCCAAAGGCGAAACATTATTCTCAGCGCAAAAAGTAACGACCGCCTCACAGCCTACCAAACTTGAGCGGTCGTTTGCTTTTTTGCTTATGATGGTCGAGTAGGGAGCTGACCCTTGCGGACAGCACCTTTTCCCATCTCCATTATAACGCATTCATGCCGTTTGTCAACGAAAAAATTGATACAATATTCTGGTGCGATGTCCGCTGGATTCCACAAGACAACACAACGGAATTGCTCAAGAAACGGGAGATTCAGAAACGGGGCATGGCTCTTCCCCATGGCGTAAAAACTTTCCGGAAAGAGCAGTTTTCCCTTGTAAAATCCCCCAAAAGAGGGTATGATAGAGAAAAAAGCAAAGGAGCATTTACTTATGCGTGCTTATGAGCGACTGTTAAAATATGCCCGGGTGTACACCACCTCGGATCCCAATTCTGGTACGCATCCCTCCGCAGAGCGGGAGTTTGACCTTGCACACATTCTGGTCGAGGACATGAAGGCCATCGGCATCGAAGATGCCTTTGTGGACGAGCACTGCTACGTTTACGGCAGCGTTCCGGCTACGCCCGACTGCGAGGACAAGCCTGCACTGGGTCTGATCGCCCACATGGACACCGCACCGGATGCCAGCGGCGAGAACGTCAACCCCATCCTCCATGAAAACTACGACGGCCGCGATGTGATCCTGCCCGCCACCGGCATGGTCATGAAGACCTCCACCTTCCCCTTCCTCGAGAAGCTGAAGGGCGAGACCCTCATCACCACCGACGGCACGACCCTGCTGGGCGCAGATGACAAGTCCGGCGTGGCCGAGATCCTGACCGCAGTGGAGACCCTGCTGGCCGAGGGGCGGCCTCACGGCAAGCTCTGCATCGCCTTCACCCCCGACGAGGAGATCGGCGAGGGTGCCGCTCTGTTCGACCTCGAGGGCTTCGGGGCAGACTTTGCCTACACCGTCGATGGCGGCGACGTGGGCGGCATCGAGTACGAAAACTTCAACGCTGCTTCTGCCACCGTCACCATCCACGGCTTCTCGGTCCATCCCGGCAGTGCAAAGGATGCCATGATCAACGCCTCCAATGTGGCGATGGAGTTCCACATGGCTCTGCCCGTCATGGCACGCCCGGAGACCACCGAGGGGCGGCAGGGATTCTATCACCTCTGCCAGATGTACGGCGATGTCACCGACGCCAAGCTCGGCTATATCCTGCGCGACCACGACGCGGACAAGCTGCAGTATAAGAAGGACAACCTGCTCCAGATCGCGGCCTACCTCAACGGCAAGTATGGTGCCGGTACGGTCGAAGTGGAGATCAAGGACAGCTACCGCAACATGATCGAGAAGATCAAACCCCACTTCCACCTCGTCGAGACCGCCCGCAAAGCCATCGAGATGGCCGGTATGGAGCCGGAGGAAGTGCCTGTGCGCGGCGGTACCGATGGCGCGGTGCTGAGCTGGAAGGGGCTGCCCTGCCCGAACCTTGGCACCGGCGGCTTCAACTTCCACGGCGTCTGCGAGTGTACCACCGTCGAGCGGATGGATCGCGCCACGGAAGTTCTGCTGAATATCATCAGCCTGTACTCCAAATAACCTGAAATGCAAAAAGGCGGCTCCGTATGGAGCCGCCTTTTTGCGTTTAACCCACGTTGATCTGACCCACCGGCAGGATCTTGCGTTTGTTGTCGTCGGGCTTGGCCGTCAGGCTGATGGCCAGCGACACCGGGCCGACGCGTCCTGTGAACATGACCAGCATATACAGCAGCTTTGCGCCGGTGTTCAGCTGGCTGGTGACGCCCACCGACAGGCCGACCGTACCAAATGCCGAACAGGACTCAAAGACGGCGTCAATGACCGACACGGCATCGGAGGTGTTGTAGAATACGACCACCGCCGAGCCCAGAGCCGCTACGATGCCCAGCATGATGATGGTCAGTGCGCGGTAAACGGTTTTGGACTCGATGTGATGGTTGGCGATCACACAGTCATCCCGACCCTGCGCCACGCTGCGGATGGTCAGCACCACGACCGCAAAGGTGGTCACCTTCACGCCGCCGCCCGTCGAACCGGGTGCTGCGCCGATGAACTGCAGCACGCTCATCATCAGTTTTGTGATGGGGCCGCAGGCCGCCAGATCGACGGTGTTCATGCCCGCAGTACGGGTCGAGACCGATTGGAACAGGGAAGCCATGACCTTTTCCGGGATGGACAATCCGCTCAGCGTCGCAGGGTTGTTCCACTCCATCAGGCCGAACAGCACCGCGCCGCCGACCCACAGGATGGCCGAGAACGCCAGCACCACCTGTGCGTTGAGAGAGAGCCGCCGCTTTTTGCGGTATTCGCCGATCTCCACCCAGACCATGAAGCCCAAACCGCCGGCCATAATCATGAACATGACGACCGCCTGTACATAATAATTGTGGACGTAGGGCACCAGCGAGGAATACGCGCCGAACCGCCCAAACAGGTCGAAACCGGCGTTGCAGAAGGCGGAGATGGCTGTAAATACGCTGACCCAGATGCCTTCCAACCCATATTGGGGCACGAAGACGAAGCACAGCAGCACCGCGCCGAGGGCTTCAAACAGAGCCGCCAGCGAGATGACGATCTTGAGCACTTTGGTGGCCTGCGCCATCCCGCTGGCCGAGACGCTCTCGCCCAGCAGCCGCAGATCCCGGAAGCCCATCCGCCGCCGCGCCGCCAGTGCGAAGAAGCTGGTGAGCGTCACCAGCCCCAGACCGCCGATCTGGATCAGGAGCAGAATGACCGCCTGCCCGAACCCGGTGAATTGTGTCCAGGTATCCCGGACGATCAGGCCGGTGACGCAGGTGGCACTGGTGGCCGTGAACATGGCGTCGATCACGCCCAGCCGCCCGCTCCGGCTGGAGATCGGCAGACTGAGCAGCAGGGTGCCCGCCGCGATCAGCAGCAGAAAGCTGCCGCAGATCAGCTGGGTCGCGCTGCTTCCGGCAAACCATCCGCCCCGCTGCTTGCGCAGGGCGAAATGTTTCGTTTTTAGTTTTATAGGCATGGGAAAAGCCTCTTTCCTTCCGCGCGGCAATGCAGTTTCCCGGCACCTCTGTCTTGATTTTTGGATCAAAAAGAGGTATTATAATATATACTGTGTTGGACACACGAGTGCGTCTTTGCTGCGCAGCGGGATAGAGCGGCTTCCTCCGGAGGATTCGGTCAACCGGATCCCATGGATGCAGGAGAGTGCTCTGTTCGCAGGCAACGCCGGTGTCTGGTCGCCGCAGGGAATCATTTGATGCAATCAGTGTAACACCATTTCGGTTGGAATGCAATCGGTTATTCTGTTGTGAGACGCATTCCGTGCAAAACACATCCAAGCGGAAGATCCGCGATAAGAACCTCAGCGATGCTCGATCTGTCTCTATACCTCAGCTGGATAGAGGGTTCGCCTCCTAAGAATTCGGTCAACCTGATACCTTGGGGGCAGAAGTGATTGTTCTAATCAAAAGCAAGACTGGGGATCGAGATTTTCCCAACAAATTTTGATGCAACAAGTTTAACACCGTTCCGGTTGCAATGCAGTCGGTTACTTCGTTGTGAAAAGCATTCCACACATTTGTTTCCAAGTGCGTTGAATTTCAAAAAATCAACGATAATACATAATATGCCTCAGTAGCTTAGCTGGATAAAGCGCCTCCCTCCTAA
>CAKTBG010000017.1 GCA_934533135.1 uncultured Faecalibacterium sp. | reverse complement strand
TAGGGCTAAAGCCGTTTTTATTCCACCAGCGGAGCTGGTGGTTGTCGCTCGCTCAAGCTACCCAAAACAAAAGACGCCTTTCGTGCCTTGCAGCACAAAAAGCGGCTTTGTAACGTCTTATTTCAGGTGCAAAGAGTCTTGCGGGAGCTTATTCCGGCAGATCCTCTTCGTTCTCGAGAGAGTGCCAGACGTTCTGGACATCATCGTTATCCTCGAGGGCGTCCAGCAGCTTGCCCATCAGCTTCAGCTGATCGGGGTCGGTCAGGCGGGTGGTGGTCATGGGAACCATGGCCAGATCGTCGCTCAGGATCTCGTAGCCCTTTTCTTCCATTGCCTTGACAACGGCAGAGTAGTTTGCGGGATCGGTGGTGATCTCAGCAGCCTCTTCGCCTGCATCGAAGTCCTCTGCACCGGCGTCCAGAGCATCCATCATTGCCTCGTCTGCATCCTTGTCCTCGAGAGAGATGTCGATGACACCCTTCTGGCTGAACAGGAAGCCCACGCAGCCCATGGCACCCAGATTGCCGCCGTTCTTGTCAAAATAGTGGCGCAGGTCGGCAGCGGTACGGTTGCGGTTGTCGGTCAGGGTCTCGACCATGACGGCAACACCGCCGGGGCCGTAGCCTTCGTAGGTGATTGCTTCGTACTCGGTCTTGTCGCCGCCCTCAGCCTTCTTGATGATGCGCTGGATGTTATCGTTGGGCACGCTCATGCGCTTTGCCTTGGAGATCAGATCCGCCAGCTTGCTGTTGGAAGCCGGGTTGGGGCCGCCGGTGCGGACGGCAACGCTGATCTCGCGGCCGATCTTGGTAAAGACCTTTGCTCTTGCGCCGTCGGTCTTTTCCTTCTTGCGCTTAATATTGTTCCATTTGCTATGTCCAGACATGGGAATGAGCCTCCTACATTTTATCGAAATCTCCGCCTGCGGGCAGACGGGCTGTGGTCGCCCGCTTGTGGCAGCACACAAAATCTAACTCTATTATTTTAGCACAACCGCTCTGCGCGTTCAAGCCTTATCCCGTTTGTTTTCGGCCAGATCGGGTCGAAAATTCGGTTTTATGCCGATTTTACAGCAGGCGCAGGGCTTTGGGGTAATGGTTCTTGACCCGGTTTGCGGACACTTTTCCTCCACCCAGCGGCCAGCCGTCCACGGTCACACAGCACCAGCCGTCTGCGGCGGTGGCTGCGGCGATCTCCCGCCCCGAAAGGTACTCCACCGTGCGGGGGTCGGCAAGGGTCAGTTCCTCGCGGTTTTTGCAGAGCGTCCCGAACGCTGTGAACAGGTGATGCTCCGGCACAAAACGCCCTTTTTGCACACTGCCTACAAAGACGCCCGCCCGCAGGACATGGAGCGTCGTCTGCGGGAAAGCCGCAGGCAGCAGCACCCCGCCGCCGTGGACGACGGCAGGCCGATCGGCCAACGCCGGGAAAGATTCTCCCGCAAAGGCGTGCCATGCCTCCAGACTCTGCGCCGGGGTCGCTTCCCCGCCGGGATCCCGGCTGCGGGCGTTCCGCCCCTGCACGGCTTCCCGGCAGGCGCGGCTGTTTTCCCGCCGTGCGGCACGGGGATCTTCCCGGGTCTTTCCGGGCTTCGCGCCCTTTTTGCCGCCCTTTTTCCCGGCGTCCAGAGCCGCTGCCAGCCAGAGTTTTTCCTCGGGGGTGTACTCGCCCAGCGGGGGCAGGGTGCGAGGGGTTCCCGCTTTCACCAGCCGTGCCATAAAATGTCCCTCGCCGCCCTGACAGGGCCAGATGCGGCGCACTTTGGAGACATCCAGCGGCAGCCCGCCGGTGCGGTTGGCTTCGCCCTCGCTGCCGAAGGTTCCATCCACATTGCCCAGTGCATCGGCCAGCGCAAATTCTGGATGTCGTGCAAGGAACGCCGCCACCTGCCCCTCGTCCTCCTCGGGTGCAAAGGTGCAGGTGGAATAGACCAGCTGCCCGCCCGGAGCCAGAACCGCCGCGGCACAGTCTAAGATCTCTGCCCCCAGCGCGGCGCACTGCTGGACCAACGCCTCGCAGTGCTGCGCCAACGCCGCCGGCTCCTTGCGGAACATTCCCTCGCCGGAGCAGGGTGCATCCACCAATACCCGGTCGAAGAATTCCGGCAGTGCCTCGGCGATCCGCGCTGGCGTCTCATTGAGGATGACCGCGTTCGGCACGCCCATCCGCTCGAGGTTGCTTTTCAGGATCTCGGCACGGCCCGCCACATACTCGTTGCTCACCAGCAGGCCGTATCCGCCCAGCGCAGCGGCCAATTGGCTGCTTTTGCCGCCCGGTGCCGCACACAGATCCAGCACCCGCATTCCGGGCTTGACCCCCAGCAGCGGAGCCGCCGAGGACGCCGACGGCTCCTGCGAGTAGATTACGCCCGCATGGTGGTACGGATGCCGCCCGGGTTTGAAATCCGGCTGCTCGACCACGAACGCCGCCTTGCAGAAGGGCGACGGCCGGAGCGGAAAATCCGCCTTGGCCGCAAACTGCTCCGGCGTGGCGCGGAGAGCAGACACCGTGACCCCGCGTGCCGCCGTCTCCTGCGGGGCAGCGTAGAGCGCATCGTACCGATCCCCCAGCAGCGCACGCTCCCGTTGTTCAAAATATTCCGTAGGCATCCCGTCTACCTCCCCTGTAGAATCCCGATGTATAAAGCCGCCCCCTGCGGCCAAACTAAGGCTGTGAGGCAATCCCTCACACAGAACCGAAAGGAGCAATGCAACGATGGACAATCGCACCGAAAACCGCAGCTGCAAGGATCAGACCCGGAACAAGACCGAGAACCGTTCTTCCAGCTCTTCCCAGAACAGCACAGCCTCCAACGAGCACAAGCACCCCAACCAGTACACCAAGGGTGCCGACGACGAGGGCGGCAAGAACACCACCCGCAATTCTGCCCGCAACAGCCGCGGCTAATCGCTGCGCCTGCCCGTAGGACCGACGGCGGCGCACACCAAAAAGCCCGCTGCTTTCCCGGCACTGTTTTCCAGTGCGGAAAGCAGCGGGCTTTCGGCGTGTTGGGGGTCATGCTTCGTTGGGGTCAAAGTTCTGCCACAGCGTCTCGAACAGCTCCTGCACCCGGTTCATCCGGCCATTGAGGTACAGCCACCCCAGCAGGCACTCGAACCCGGTGGAGGCACGGTACTCTTCGGGCGATGCGTGTTTGGCAACGCTGGCTTTGCTGGCGTTGCGGCCCCGCTTGAACACAGCCAGCTCATCCTCGGTAAACAGCGGCTCAAGCAGCTGCTCTTCCCGAAACTGTGCCTTGGCCGAAACGTATTTGACCTTTTCGGCGTTCAGGCGGCCGGCCGACAGCCGATGGTGCTCGGCAAGCCGCTGGCGCACCAGCAGTTCCAGCACGCTGTCGCCCACAAAGGCCAGTGCCAGCGGGCTGAGCTCGCGGGGGTCGATTTTTTCAGGTTCTGTCATAGATTCACCGTATTGGCCCTCTCAGGCGTCGCGTTGCTCCGCCAGCTCTCCCGAAGGGAGAGCCAAGACTTGCCTCTCCCTTTGAAAGACTCCCTCCGGCCGGAGGGAGATGTCGCGTGAGCGACAAAGGGAGGACAAGGTGGCATCGAGCGAAGCGATGATGACGGAGAGGGCAAGCCCGCTTTGTTAGAAGATATAATCGAACTGATACTCGCCGATGAGGATGGTGTCGTTCTCCTGAACACCCTTGTCCACCAGCGCATCGAGGATGCCGCTCTCGCCCAGCTGACGCTGGAAGTACTGCAGGCTCTCATAGTCATCGACATTGCTGCCTTCGAGGATGCGCTCCAGCCACGGAGCCTCCACCGACCAGACGTGTGCTTCCATCCGGCGGATGCTGAAGTCGCGGCTGCCTACCTTGACCTCCGGCTTCTTGTACTCGGCTGCAAAGACGGGCACCGCCGGGATCTCCTGCAGGCGGCTGTACACTAGACCCGGCAGCTCCTTGACGCCCTGCATGGTGGCGGCGGAGATGGGCACAAAGGTCAGCCCCTTGCCCTCGATATAGGCGCGGAACTCGGCGATCTGCTCTTCCGTGGCGAGGTCGCACTTGTTGCCCACCACGATCTGCGGACGTTCGGCCAGCACCGGGCTGAACTTGGCCAACTCCTCGTTGATCTGCTCAAAATCCGCAATGGGTTCGCGGCACTCACTGCCCGAGACGTCCACGACGTGGAGCAGCAGGCGGCAGCGTTCGACATGGCGCAGGAAGTCATGGCCAAGGCCGATGCCCTCGCTTGCGCCCTCGATCAGGCCGGGGATATCGGCGCAGACAAAGCTTGCGCCCTCTCCCACCGAGACAACGCCCAGCGTCGGCACCAGCGTGGTGAAGTGATAGTTTGCGATCTTGGGCTTGGCCGCGCTGATGGTGGAGATCAGAGTCGATTTGCCGACGTTCGGGAAACCGATCAGACCCACATCCGCGATCAGCTTCAGCTCCAAAGTCACCTGAATGTCCTCGCCGGGCATACCGGGCTTGGCAAACTTGGGGATCTGGCGGGTCGGGGTCTTGAAATGCGCGTTGCCGTAACCGCCGCGGCCGCCCTTGGCGATGGTGACCGGCTCGTGGTTGGACAGATCCGCGATGACAAGGCCGCTCTCGGCGTCCTTGATGACGGTGCCCAGCGGCACCTTGATGACCAGATCCTCGGCATTTTTGCCGTGGCAGAGGCAGGCTCCGCCCTTGCCGCCCTCGGGGGCAACATACTTGCGCTTATAGCGGAAATCCATCAGGGTGGTCAGGTGGTCATCCACGACAAAAATGATGTCGCCGCCTCTGCCGCCGTCGCCGCCGTCCGGACCGCCGGCGGCCACGAATTTTTCGCGGTGAAAGCTCACCGCACCGTCGCCGCCCTTGCCCGCATGGAGCCAGATGGTGGCGATGTCAATAAAGTTGGTCTGTGCTGCCATACAGCCCCTCCTGTTCTCAAAAGAGCCGCTTTTCTCCGGAATCAACCTCTCAGTCCGCGCTTTGGCGCGGCCAGCTCCCCTAATAGGGGAGCCAAGTCATGGAGAAGCGGCCTGTTTTCATCAAAAAGAGCCGGGCCACAACGGTCCGGCTCTATGGGTTGCAGATTTTAGAAAGAAGTTACTGCTTGACGCTGCACTTCTTGCCGCTCTTGCCCACGCGCTCAAAACGAACGGTGCCATCGACCAGAGCAAACAGGGTATCATCGCTGCCCTTGCCAACGTTCTCACCCGGCTGGATGTGGGTGCCACGCTGACGGACCAGGATGTTGCCGGCCAGAACGAACTGGCCATCTGCACGCTTCGTGCCCAGACGCTGAGCCGCAGAATCACGGCCGTTCTTGGTGCTGCCTACGCCCTTTTTATGTGCCATTGTAATTTACCTCCTTAGCCGTTGATCGCAGTGATCTCAACCTTGGTGAAGGGCTGACGATGGCCCATACGGCGAGCACTGTGCTTCTTTGCGCGATAGGTGATGATGTTCAGCTTCTTGCCCTTGCCATTCTTGATGACCTTGGCAGAAACGGTAGCACCCTCAACAACGGGAGCGCCAACCTTCACAGAACCCTCCTCGCCAATAGCGAGAACCTGATCAAACTTCACTTCGGAGTCGGCCTCAACGTCCAGCTTTTCGATGTAGACGATGTCGCCCTGCTCCACGCGGTACTGCTTACCGCCGGTAACAATGATTGCGTACATTTTGTTCATTCCTTTTCGTTGTACTCGCTGGTCGTAAAGGCAAGCCCTCACCGGGCTGTTTCCGGAGCCCACACCATGCGGCTAGAATAGTATAGCAGAAAACAATTCAGATTTCAAGGGGATTTTTTCCCTTTTCCGCAGATTTTTCAGCCCGGCTTACCCTTTGTCCGCCAATGCCTCTTTGATTGCTGCATTCAGCGCGGCGGTCTTGTCGAGGAACATCTGCCGCGGCATCCCGGCCAGCAGCTCGGTATCGGTTCCCGCCGGGAGCACCTCTTCCAGCGTTTTGCCCGCCTTTTTCAGCAGGGTGCGGTTTTCGGCGGTCAAGGCCAGCGGGGTCATCAGGGGCTTGCCCCGGGTCCTGCGGGTCAGGCAGATCTCCGCCGCCACGCCGAGCAGCACCGCCAGCCCTGCGATCAGCTGGGAGACCCGCAGGCCGATGGAGGGCACCAGCATCAGGCTGTCGGTGCGCAGCCCCTCGATCCAGAAGCGGCCTGCACCGTACCAGATGAGGTACCGCAGGGTGATGTCGCCGTTGAACTTCCGCTTTTTGATGTACCGCGTGAGCAGGACAAAGCCCACCAAGCACCAGATGCTCTCATACAAAAAGGTCGGGTGGACCGGCAGGTTCGGGTCAATGATCGTGCCCTTGGGCACCGTGACCGTGCTTCCCATCAGGTAATCGTGGGTCGCCTCGCTGTACATTCCCCACGGCAGGGTGGTGTTGCAGCCGAACGCTTCCTGATTGAAGAAGTTTCCCCATCGGCCAAGGCACTGCCCGACCAAAAAGCCCATGGCCGCCAGATCGAACATCGGCAGCACCGGTACGCCCCGCCATTTGCAGGCCAGACCGCCGAACAGAAAGCTGCCGATGATGCCGCCGTAGATGGCCAGACCGCCATCCCGGATGGCCAGCATCTCCCAGATGCTCTCATACGCAAACGGTGCCATGGCGACGTAGTAGGCGCGGGCACTGGCAATGCCCATGACCGCGCCGATCAGGATCACGTCCACCATCGCGTCCGGATCCACGCCGAACTCCTGACACCGGCGGAACGCGAACGCCAGCGCAAGGCAGAGCCCCACCGCGATGCAGACGCCATACCAGTAAATGTTGACGCCCCCGATGGAAAAAGCCACCCGATCGATCGCAAACTGCAGCCCAAGACCCGGGAACTGTACCAGATTTGTCATTCTTCTTCCTCCTCCGCTTCCGCGTCGCACACCGTGCCGTCGGGCTGGATATACAGGACGGCCATCCGCTCTTCCTGCAGGATGTGCCGGAGCGCATGGTCTGCATCCTCAGCGGTCAGGCTGGCCAGCGTGGTGATCTGCTGCGCCACGGTCTGCCCCGAGAGGGCAAAATCCGCCATCTGGCTGGCCGAGTCCTCGACGTTCTCGAGATTTTCGATCAGCTGGCCGTATTTTTCGTTCTTGCACAGGGTGAAGATCTCCCGATCCACGCCCTCCGCCCGGATGCGGGCGATCTCGTCCAGAAGCAGCTGCTTCACCGTGTCGGGCTGGTCGCTCTCGCCGGTGAAAAGGATGCAGCAGCAGCCGTCCACCCGCAGCACCTCGCCGCCGAAGCCGGGATTGGTCAGCCCCTCATCGTAGAGCCTGCGGTAGAGGGGCGACATTCCGCCGCAGATGCAGCAGAGCACCAGATCGTACAGCATCTCGCTGCGCAGATCGTCCGGCGGCAGCGGCTCTTCCTTGAAGCCCAGACCGAAGCAGGGCTTTGCGATGGGCATGGTGAGGGTCTTTTCCCGCGCAACGAGGGTCATGGGCTCGTCCTTCCAGAGCCGCTGCACCCGCTCCACCGGGCGGGGTTCCATCAGGCCATGCCGCGCACAGGCCGCAAGGATCTGCTCCATGCTGGTATTGCCCGCCGCCGCCAGCACCATATTGTTCGGCGCATAGAACGCCTTGCAGCAGTCGTAGAGCATTTCCGGTGTGATCGCGGCAATGCTCTCGCAGGTACCGGCAATGTCGCTGCGGATGGGGTGGCTGTGGTACAGGCATTCGCACAGGCCGGTGATGAGCCGCCAGTCCGCGCTGTCGTCGTACATCTTGATCTCCTGCCCGATGATGCCCTGCTCTTTGTCGATGGTCTGCTGGGTAAAATAGGGATGCCCCACCATCCCCAGCAGCACGTCCAGACTCTCATCCAGCTGCTCGGTGGCGGTAAAGAGATAGCAGGTGCGGTCAAAGGCCGTGAATGCATTGGCATTTGCACCGGTCTTGGCAAATTTGGCAAAGGCGTCGCCGTCTTCGTCCTCAAACATCTTGTGCTCGAGAAAATGCGCCACGCCCGCCGGGAGATGTACCTCCTTTTCGCCCAGCCGAAAATCCCGGTCGATGGAGCCGAAGCGGGTGGCGTAAATGACATGGGTGCCCGAGTAGCCGGGCATGGGACGGACGATCACCGTCAGACCCGAGGGCAGGACCTGCCACACATCGGCGGCGGTCTCTTCCAAAAGCGTCTGTTTTTCAGGCATGGGCGTTTTCCTCCTCTCGGGTCAGCCGGTAGCTCACCGAAAGGGTAAGCTGGCGCAGGATGGCGCGAACCTCCTCTTTCGTCACCCGGCCAAGGGCGGCGCGGGCATCGTCCGGTGTCTGGACTTCCCCGCCCCGCAGGATCTCCATGTAATACCACGTCTCGATGCCGCCCAGCGTATCTTCCAGCCCGGTCATCCCGCTGAGAAGCGACCGGCGGCAGTCCTCCAGCTCTTCATCGGTGATGGGGCCGGTGCGCAGCGCGTCCAGCTCGCGCAGGATGGCCTGTTCTGCGCGGTCAGCGTCAGCGTGCTCGACGCCGCTGTTGACGGCCATGCTGCCCGTAAAGCTCTGGAACGAGGACGCGCAGTAGTAGCACAGGTGATCCCGCTCCCGGACGTTCAGGAACAGGCGGCTGGTGACGCTGCCGCCGTAAAGTGCCATCGCCAGCCGCACAGCAGCCATCTGCCCCGGGCGCATCGGTTCGCCGAGGGTGAAGAGCATACAGAGCTTGGCCTGCACGGTATCGAAGCACTCGGTCTTTCGCACCGGCTCCTGCCGGGGCATGGCCATGTTTGCCGCCAGCGGCACCGGGCGGCGGGCGACTCCGGCCAGTTCCGCCAGCAGTGCCTTCTGCACCGCTGCGGTTTTTTCTTCGTCGCAGCCCAGCACGATCAGCTCGATCTGCGCTGTTTCCAGCATTTCCCGGTAAGCAGCCGTCAGAGCCGCCGGGGTCAGGTCGTCCACCTCTTCGAGATAGCCCTCCTGCCGGATACCGGCCGGGCTGTTCCCGAAGAATTCCCGGTTGGCCTGCCGCTGGCAGTAGAGCCGCTTTTCGTTGATCTCATCCTCCAGAGCTTTTTTCAGCATCTGTTTTTCGATGCCCACCGCTTCCGGGTCGAACACGCCGCCCGCAAAGGAGGGGTGGAACGCCGTTCCCAGCACAAGGGCGGTGTATTCGTCGGTCAGCCGCTCCCCTTCCAGCGCGAAGGCATCCTTGATGCCGGTCACGCTGACGCAGAGGTTGTGGTTGCAGCCCAGCGGCCGGGCGTCCACGGTCAGGTCGGCTCCATACAGCCGCGCCAGCTTCTTGGTCATCTGGGTCATATCCGGGCAGTCGGCATAGCCCCGCTCCATCACCAGCGGCAACAACGCATGGGCCGTGGCCGTCTCGCGCCGCGCCGGGAATGCAAAGTGGATGCTGATCCGGCAGCGGTTGAATTTCTGCGCCGGGTCGTAGGAAAGGTGGACGCCGGGCGCGATCTCAGTTCGTTTCAATGCTCTTGTTCCTCTTTGTTGTATCTGTTTTATGCTTTTGCCTGTTCCAGAGCCGAAAATTCCTCCAGCGACAGGCCGCTGGCGGCGATGGCGCGGGCATTTTCCACCCCCACATACCGCCAGTGCCACGGCTGGTAGACCATGCCGGTGGCCGCCTGCCGGTCCTCCGGCCAGCGCAGGATGAATCCATACTCCGACGCATAAGCCGTCAGCCATTCGTAAGCGCGGCTTCTGGCAAAAGAAGTGTTCTTTTCGGGGGAATCGTCGGCCAGAATGTCGGCTCCATAGCCGGTGGCCTGTTCGCTGGCGTCGGCACGCGGGCAGAGGGTGGCCGCCTTTGCCGCGGCTTCTTCCTCGGTGCAGCCCTTGTCCAGATAGCTCTGCTTCTGCGCATCAAACGCGGCTTCCCGGGCAGCCGGATCCTGCCAGCCCGTCACAAGCGTCAGGCCGATGCCATCTGCCTGTGCCGCCGCAGCCATCTGGCGGTACGCGGCGGCAGCCTCCTGTTCCAGCTGCTGGCCGGTGGCATCGTCGGCCACAGCCAGCACCGGTGCGGGTTCTCCGGCAAGGGGCAGATTGGCATTGACCAGCACCAGCCGCTCGTCCGCCGGGTCAAAGACATAGGCGGAGCCGTCGTACTGCTGCGCCTCAAAGGTCTTCGGCCCCGCCACCAGTGCGTGCGCCTTGGGCAGAAGCCAGAGGATGCCGCTGGTCATCAGAGCCATAGCCGCGGCACAGGCCGACAGGAAGATCATCCAGTTCCGCACCAGCCGCAGCCGACGGCGGATCTTCCACTCCCGGCGGGTCATCCGCCGCTTCTGTTCGGGACGCTTTTGTTCCATCATCTGTTTCCCCTTTTCACACCGATATGCAGCGCGTTCCCTCTGCGGATACACGCATTTCCTATTATACACCCCTTTTGTTTGGGTGTAAACGCCGCAGGGTGTAAAAAAATTGTGACGCAAAAATGCCCTGCCGGGCAAAGCAGCCAGACAGGGCATTGCAGCGTATGTTTGCGCGGTTCTTACTCGAACAGCATATCGTGGATCGCGCTCACGGCACGGTCGGCCTCGTCGCGGTCGATGATGCAGGAGATCTTGATCTCGCTGGTGGAGATCATCTTGATGTTGATGTTGTTGTTGGACAGAGCCTCGAACATCTTGGATGCAACACCGCTGTGGCTCTGCATACCGGCACCGACGATGGAGACCTTGGCGCAGGTCTCGTCGCAGGTAACATCCTTGAACTTTGCGCTCTCCTTCAGGGTGCGCATGGCGGTCTCTGCCTCGCCCTCGGCGCAGGTAAAGATGACGTCCTTCTTCCCCTCACGGCCGGTGGACTGCAGGATGATGTCCACGTTGATGTTCTTCTGCGCCAGCAGGCCGAAGATCTTGAAGCTCATGCCCGGCTCGTCGGGAACGTTCAGAATCGAAATAACAGCAACGTCGGTGTCCTTTGCGACGCCCTTGATCAGCATACCTTCCATGTCGTTTGCAACCTCCTTGACGATGGTACCGGGAACGGGATTCAGGCTGGAAAGCACTTCCAGCTCCACGTTATACTTCTTTGCCAGCTCAACGCTGCGGTTGTTCAGCACCTGTGCGCCGAGGGAGGCCAGCTCGAGCATTTCGTCGAAGGTGATCTCCTTGAGCTTGCGGGTGTTGCGCACCTTGCGGGGATCGGCCGTGTAGACGCCCTCCACATCGGTGAAGATCTGGCAGCGGTCGGCATGGAGAGCCGCCGCGATCGCAACGGCACTGGTGTCGCTGCCGCCGCGTCCGAGGGTGGTGATGTCGTCCAGCTTGTTCAATCCCTGGAAGCCGGCCACCACGACCACGCGGTTGCGCTCCAGCTCCGACGAGATGCGCTCGGTCTCCAGCTTGGTGATGCGGGCCTTGGTGTAGGCACGGTCGGTGCGGAAGCCTGCCTGCCAGCCGGTCAGACTGATGGCATGGCATCCGATCTCGTTCAGAGCCATAGCCAGCAGCGAGATGCTGATCTGCTCGCCGGTCGCCAGCAGCATATCCATCTCACGGGCAGACGGATTGTGGGTGATCTCACCCGCTTTTGTGATCAGGTCGTCGGTGGTGTCGCCCTGTGCGGACACCACCACAACAACATCATTTCCCGCGTTGTGGGTATTGGCCACAATGCGCGCCACGTTGAAGATACGGTCACGGTCCTTCACCGAAGAACCGCCGAACTTCTGTACGATCAACGCCATATCTTGTCACTCTCCTCTTTTTCTCCCTCACGATGCGGAGGGTTACGCCTTTGTATCATTCCACCGTCGCGCCGGTATTATCGGCATCCAGACGCAGCAGTGTAAATGCTTCACATCCATCGAGACCTTCCAGATTCTCGAGTCCTTTTTCCAGCCCTGCATAGAAACGGTCTGCATCGGCACGCTCGGCCACCGCCATCACGGTGCTGCCTGCGCCCGAAACATAGACCGCCTTTGCCCCGCAGCTTCTGGCCAGCGCGAAGACTTCCTGCGAGCCGGGCATCAGGGGCATCCGGTAGGGCTGATGGAGGCGATCCTCCGTCGCAATGGCCAGCAGATCGTGCCGACCCTCGCAGAACGCCGCCGGAACCAGTGCGGCGCGGGACAGGTTATACACCGCATCCCGGTGGGGGATCTCCTTGGGCAGGGCGGCGCGCGCCGCCTCGGTCAGCAGCTTGTAGTCCGGCACGATGGCCGCAAAACAGAGGCTCTGATCCACATCCCGCTTGACCGAATACACCACGCCGTTCTCAAAAACGCTGCTGGTCAGGCCGCCCAGCAGTGCCGGGGCGACGTTGTCCGGGTGACCTTCGATGGAGGTCGCCAGCGTCAGCAATTCCTGCGTGTTCAGCACATCGCCCAGCATCCGGTTGGCACCCAGCAGACCCGCAATGATGCAGGCCGAGGACGAGCCGAGACCGCGTGCCATGGGGATGGGGTTGGTCTGGGTGATCTTGAGGGGCGGGATCTTCTTGCCCACTTTGTCAAACAGCCCCTTTGCCGAGCGGTAGACCAGATTCGACTCATTGCGGGGGATGCGGGTGCCGTCGGCAGACGCGATCTCCAGCCTGTCGCTGTCCTCAAACGTCACGGTGTTGTACAACGTCACTGCCAGACCCAGCGCATCAAAGCCGGAACCGACGTTTGCGCTGGTGGCAGGAACCGAAACTTGGATCTTCATCGTCATTTTCCTTTCCCGCTCAGGCTTCTTCCGGCAGACGCTTGAGCACCAGCTTGACGCTGCCGCCCACGGCCTCCACCTTCCGCGCGGCCTCGGCAAGAGCCTTTTCGTCGGCGCGCTCCACAAAGTACGAGCAGCCGTCGTACCGCTCCTCGATCACTTTTCCGTAGCCGTAGATCGCTTCCACCACCGCCGGAGCAATGCCCGCTACACGCACATAATATGCGGCAGGAGCCGGGTCGGTGAGCATCCCTTCCACCGGTTCCGCCGGTTTCCAGAACAGGCTGTCGTGGACTTTGGATCCGTTCTTGAGGGCATCCACCACGTCCGCAACGACGGCACTGGCCGTGGGCAGCTTGCCTGCGCCCTTGCCGTAGAACACCACATCGCCCAGCATATCGCCCTTGACCAGCACCGCATTGAACACATCGTCCACACCGGCCAGCTGGTTTGCCTTGGGGATCAGGCAGGGCTCCACGCCGACGGCCACGCTGCCGTCCGGTTTCCGCTTCATCCATGCGATCAGCTTGATGACGCAGTTCATCTTCTCCGCGGCCTCCACATCGGCCACGGCGATGTTCCGGATGCCCCGGGTCGGAATGTTCTGGGGGTAGATCTGGTGGCCGCAGACCAGCGAGGACAGGATGGCGATCTTGCGGCAGGCGTCGCGGCCATCCACATCGTCGCTGGGATCCTTCGTCTCGGCATAGCCCAGCTCCTGCGCGATCTTCAACGCCTCGTCGAAGCCCAGATTCTCGCGGACCATCTTGGTCAGCATGAAGTTGGTGGTGCCGTTGACGATGCCCTCCACCTCGGTGATCACATTGGCCGCGAGGCACTGGTGCATCGGGGTGATGATGGGGGTGCCGCCGCCCACCGAAGCCTCAAACAGGAAGGCGCAGCCATGCTCCTTGGCAAGGCTCAGCAGCTCGGCACCGTAGGTAGCGACCATCTCCTTATTGGAGGTGCAGACGCTGCGGCCGCTCTCAAGGCAGGCCTTGACATACGGATAGGCAAACCGGGTGCCGCCGATGGTCTCCACCACGACCCGGATCTCAGGGTCTTCCAGAATGGTGTCAAAATTCTTGATGAAAAGGTGTGCATCCGGACGGCTGGAAAAATCCTTCGGATCCAGAACGTACTTCACTTCCACCGGCTCACCGGCGCGGCGGGAAACGCCGGCTGCATTGCGCTGCAGCACCTCGTAAACGCCGCTGCCGACCGTGCCAAAACCTAAGATTGCGATCTTTGCCATGATTAAAAACCCCTCGTTCCTATTTCTCTGCCCTATGGCCGTCGTTACAGGTTATACCCGCAGTGGACACCCACCACCATCCGCTGCCGGGAAAGCCTCTCGGTCAGTTCCTCCGGGCTCATCTGCATCGTATCGGTCCGGATGGTGACCGCCACCAGCGCAGCTCCATTCTCGGGCGTGGACTGGTTGATGGTCACGATGCTTGCACCCGCTGCACTGATGCCGGCCAGCAGGCTCTGCAGTGCGCCGGTCTCATCCCGCAGGGTCGCCATCACCGTGATGACCTCGCGGCTGTTCTCCGAATCAAAGATGCAGTCCTTATATTTATAAAAGGCACTGCGCGACAGATCCACACTGCGGGTCGCGGCCGAAATGCTCCGTGCTTCTCCGCTGGCCAGAAGTTCCTTGGCGCGTACCACCTTGAGGAAAACTTCCGGCAGGACCTGTGCGTCTACCAGATAAAAGCGGCGTTCCAACTTGTTCACCTCACAAACACAAGTGTTCTTGCAGAGAATATAATAACATCCGACCCCCGGCAATGCAAGAGGTCGGATGCTATTTTGGCAGATTATCCAGTTTTAGACCGTGAAGTGGCAGCTCCGCTCGCCGGAATCGCAAAGCTTTGCCGGAAAAGTATGATTTTTGCGATCGCCGGTTTCTGCGCCTTTGCAAAGAACAGCTGTCTTGCTGCGGCGGGCAGTGCCGCGCTTAGTCGGTATCCACGCCGGTGGTGTCCGGCTCGGGGATGAGCGGCGCACTGGCCACCGGTGCCGCCCCGTGGGAATAGTTGCAGGTGTCGGGCAGATCGTCGGCACGGTAGTAGCCCACCGCCGTACTCGGGCAGGAGCCTCCGGCCAGCAGACCGCTCTGGGTGCAGTATCTGCGCTCCACCACGCCGTCCGAAGTCGGGAAGGGCTTGTAGGGCAGCTCCGCCTGCACCTGCTCCATATAGGCTTTCCATGCCGAAACACAGGTGCGGGTCTTGGCCTGATTCTTGGTCAGGGTCTTGGTCATGTCGTAAGGTGCATCGTATCCCCACCAGACGGCCGTGACATAGTAAGGCGTGCCGCCCACAAACCACAGATCCTTCTCGTCGCTGGCGGTACCGGTCTTACCAAAGGCTTCCATGCCGCTGGAGTTGGGGTAGTTGCCGCGGGCAGTACCCACATCCGAGAACAGGACGTTCTTCAGCAGGCGGTTCATCACATAGGCCGTCTGGGGCGTCAGTGCCTGATAGCTGGTGGAGTTGCTCTCGAGGTAGATGTTGCCATCCCGATCCAGCACACGGGTGTACAGGTGCGGGGTGGTATATTCGCCGTCGTAGAAGATCTGGAACGCCGCCGCCAGTGCCATGGGCGTTACGCCATGGGTCTGGCTGCCCATGACCATCTGGGCAAGACCCACATCGTTGGCCGGGTCAAGGGTATCCAGCTGCAGGGTGTTGTAGACGAAATTGAAGATGTTGCTTGCGCCCACCAGATCACCCACGCGGATGGCGATGGTGTTCAGGGAGCGTGCCAGACCGTTCCACAGCGGGAGATCGCTGTTGTCGCCGTAGTTGCCGCCATAGTTGCGGGGCCAGCTGCGCCATGCGTTGGGGTAGGCTTTCAGCTGGGTGTCCGACAGCCCCATCAGGCCGTTCTTGCGGCAGTAGTCCTCATCCCGGATGACCATATCCTGCTTGAGGTAGAGGGGCGAGTTGTTGAGCATGGTGGACCAGTTGACCAGCCCATACTCGATGCCCAGTGCATACGCACCGATGGGCTTGATGGTCGAACCGGTCTGCCGGGTCACGCTGTAGGCACGGTTCAGGGAGAGGCTCTTGGTCTTCTGCCCCAGACCGCCCACCATGGCCAGCACATTGCCGTCGTAGTCCAGCGTGACCATCGCGGCCTGCGTCCGGACATTGCGGTAATAGTACACCGTGCCGTCCTCGCCGGTGCGGGTCTTGGGCGTGCCGTCGGCGTTCATGACCTGCACATCGTCGTCCGAAATGCTGGTCACTTCCTCCTCATGCCAGCCCGCCGGGAAGTACGCGTCGCCGGTGTTGAGCATCAGGTTTTCCATGGCGGTTTGCATCTTGGGGTTGACCGTCGCCTCGATGGTATAGCCGCCGGTGTAAAGCTTGTTCTGCGCCTCCGATTCGCTGATGCCTTCCTTCTCCATGATGGCCTTGACCACCTCGTTGAAGAGTGCATCGGTGAAATACGACGTCGTGGAGGACGACGTCTTGCTGGCATCTTCCTCGGCCAGAACCAGCGGCTGTGCAGCGGCGTTGCGGTAATCCTCCTCCGAGATGACGCCCTGCTGCCACATATTATAGAGCAGGAAGTTCCGGCGATGGATCAGATTTTCCGGATTGGTGTATGGATTGTAGTTGGTGGGATTTTTGGTGATGGATGCAATGCTGGCGCACTCCCACAGGGACAGCTCGCTGACGTCCTTGTTGAAGTACTCGTTTGCCGCCGTCTGCACACCTTGGATCGTACCGGTAAAGCTGATGGTGTTCAGGTACGCTTCGAGGATGGTCTCCTTCGAGTAGCTGCGGCTCAGGCAGAGGGCGCGGTAGATCTCGCGCAGCTTGCGCAGCGCACCCTCGATGCCGCTGGAGCTGTCGTCATCGGTCAGGTTCTTGATGAGCTGCTGTTCCAGCGTGGAAGCACCCTGCTTGGAGCTGTAAATGGGCAGCAGGTACTCGTTGACCATTGCGCCGATGGTGCGCTTGAAGTTGACACCCGGCTCGTTGTAGAAATCCTTGTCCTCGGTGCAGATGAACGCATACTGCAAGTAGGTCGGGATCTGCTCGAGGTTGGCCCAGACGCGGTGGCTGTTGGAGGAGCGCAGGGTCGCATACTCCACCTGTGCGCCGGTGTCGGGGTCGGTGGCCACGACCACGCTGGACTGGCTCAGCTCGATGTTGTCGAGATCCAGCAGATCGCCGTCGTTGGCCGTGGCTTCCACCACATAGTAGACTGCGGCCACGGCCACCAGACTGCCGGCCATAATGCCAAGGCAGAGCAGGGTCGCAATGAGGCGGCCGAAGAAGCGCAGGATCGGATGACCGCGCTTTTCCTTCGGCTGCCGCCCCTTGCGGGAGGGCTGTTTGCCCGTGCCGGAGCCGCTTTCGGTGCGGCTCTGGCTGGTGTTCAGGCTACGTCCAGCCGCAGCGCGGGAATCCCGAACCGCGCCGTCCGTGCTGAGTTTTCGTTTTCCTTCGTATGAAATAGGGATCGCCTCCTGACTGCGGCCCATGTGCGCAGGGCCGTATCGGTCCCGGATCAAACCGGAACCATAATACATCATTATAGTCCTGCCGGCAAACCGGCGCAAGGGCTAATTTTTCCCCGGATAAGGGTAGTATAGCACATCTTGCCCCGGAAAGTACAGCACCCGGAGGTGAAAATTCTGCTTTTCTGTCTGAGAAGCCCGCAAATCGCGCATACTACCGCCAGAAAGCCTCATCGAAAGGGAGTGTTTTTGCCTCATGCGGAAGCTCTGGCTCTGCCTGTTTTATGCCCTGTGTGCCTTTGCCGTCGCGTTCAGCCTGTTTTGGATGTCGCTGCCCAAGCTCACACTGCCCTCCCCCGCCCCTTCCGGCGGCGACGTGCCCGACGATGCGTCACGGAGTCTCTCGGCGCAGGCGGCCCCCTCGCTGTCGTATACCGCCTACTACCTCTGCGACGAGGGCGGACGGGTGACGGTCTACCAATGCCTGCCCGACGGCACACCGGGGCAGCGGCTCGAGCAGACCGGCATCTACGTCAACCTCCTGCCCGAGGGCGATGCCCTGCGGATCAAGCACGGCCTCACCGTTCCCAGTGAGCGGGAGCTGCGCCAGCTGCTGGAGGATCTGGGGGGATAACCCTCTCAGTCTCGCTATCGCTCGCCAGCTCCCCCAAAGGGGGAGCCATTGGCATATCGGTTCAGTCCATTCTGATTGAACAAAGTTTCTCATAACGCAAAATACCGGGCTCCGTTGTCCAGATACACAGCTTCGATGCCGTGGATCCAGACCGCAGGGCCCGGTTGTTTTTGTTATGCGCTCAGACTTGCCCGGCCTGCCAAGGGCTCTCCCTCTGGGAGAGCTGGCAAAACCATCCGGTTTTGCCTGAGAGGGCTATTACGCCTCCAACGCTTCCAGCGGAACGAGGTATTCCTTGCGGCACTCCTCGTAAGTCAGGAGGTACTCCTTGCTGGGGTTGTGGTGCATCATGCTCTTGAGGGTGTGGGAGTCGTAGTCCTCGCCCGCCTCCATGCCCACCAGACGGGCGGCAATGTTGGAGCAGTGGTCGGAAATGCGCTCCGCATTGTTCAGCACATCGAGGAACACCACGCCGGTATCAATGGAGCAGACGCCCTCTTTCAGGCGTTTGATGTGCTGGTCGCGCAGACGCTCCACCAGAATGTCGATGACTTCTTCGATGGGCTCCACCTGCCGAGCCGCCTGCAGGTCGCTGGATTCAAAGGCATCGTCGGTCAGCTGCAGGATCTTTTCCAGAGCCGCGTCGAGGATCTTCAGCTCGCTCTTGGCATGATCGCTGAACGCAGCCTCCTTATCGGCAAGCTCCTGTGCCTTTTCCATGATGTTCACGGCGTAGTCGCCGATGCGCTCGTACTCGGTCACAAAGTTCAGCAGCTCGGTCACGGCGTGGCTCTCGTCGTCGCCCAGCTCCTGATCGGTCATTTTAATAAGGTAATTGGAGATCTCGACCTCCATCCGGTCGATGAGATGCTCCCGGACGTTGATGGCACTGACCACCTCTTCGTCCATCTTGAGCAGCAGCGGGGTGGCGAGGCTGACGTTGCGGGCGGCACGGCGCGACATCTTGACCACCGCGCTCTTGGCCTGCTGCAGTGCCACCGCCGGGCTCTTGTACAGACGCTCATCCAGCACCGGCATCGTCAGCTCCTGCGCCTCTTCCGCACTGTCGCGGACGGTCATGCAGGAGATCTTGACCAGCAGCCCGTTGAAGGGCAGCAGCAGAAGCATTGCCGCCACGCTGGACAGCGAGTGGATGTTGGCGATGGAGCTTTTATTCATCACATCGTACCACATCGGGATGCCGATGGTATACTGGATCGCGTAGATCAGAGCCATCACAACGATGCTGCCGATGATGTTGAAATACAGGTGGATGAAAGCCGCACGCTTGCCGTCCTTGGACGAGCCGCCGATGGTCAGCAGCGGCGTGAAGGCCGTGCCGATATGCGCACCCAGAATGATGGGGATGGCCGAGCCAAAGGTGACAAGACCGGTGCTGGAAAGTGCCTGCAGGATACCCACCGAAGCCGAGGAGGACTGGATGATCACGGTAGCCACCAGACCGACCAGCACGCCGAGGATGGGGTTGGACATCGAGACAAAGAGGTTCTGGAACATCGCACTCTCTTTCAGGGGAGCCACGCCGGTGTCCATCAGGCTCATGCCGGTGAACAGGATGCCGAAGCCCAGCATGATCTGGCCGATGTTCTTCTTTTTTGCATTCCGGATAAAGACATAAAAAATGCAGCCAATAAACGCAACCACAGGCGCAAAGGTCTTCGGCTGCATCAAGGTCAGCCAAAGGCTGTCACCGGAGATGTCCGCCATGCGGATCAGCTGACCGGTAACAGTGGTACCAATGTTTGCGCCCATGATCACGCCTACGGACTGCGTAAGGGTCATGATGCCAGAGTTGACAAGGCCGACACAGATGACGACCGTGCCCGCCGACGACTGGATGACGGCGGTGATGAGGGTGCCAAAAATAACGCCCTTGAGGGTCGAGGAGGTCAGCTTCTGCAGCACGCCCTGCATCTTGCCGCCCGCCAGTTTTTCAAGGCCGGCCCCCATGATCGACATTCCGTACAGAAACAGCGCAATACCGCCCAACAGAGAGGTGATGTGTGTGATATCCATATCAATGCTCCTAAAATGATCTTCCTTTTGCTCTTACACAACAAGTACGGCACTGCGGAGACATCTCCCCGAACGCCGTCCTTTCTATTATAGCATTGATGGATCCCATTCAACAAGCATTATTTTACCGAAAACTTACTTTTTTGACGCTTTCTTCGCTTTTCTGTCGGTTTGTATACCGAACCTTTTCTGAAATTTTACATAGTTTTTACGTTAGTTTTGCAAAACCATCTTCTCACCCTGCCACGACCGTCTCCCGGTGCTGCCCGGTGTACTTCGGGTGCGCCGGGTGGTCGGCCTGTTCTGCCCGGGTCTTGTCGTAGCAGTAACGGATGATGGCCTGTCGGCGGACGATGCCGATGAACATCCCCCGGTCGTCCACCACCGGCACAAAGTTCTGGTTCATGGCCGCTTCCACCAATTGATCCATGCTGGTGGTCACGGTCACGGCCTTATAGTCTCTCTTGTGGGGAAAGGCGGAAATGGGAACGTCCTCCGCCCCTTCCAGATCCAGCCCGTGGAATTTTTTCAGCCCCCAGAGGATATCCCCTTCGGTCAGGGTCCCCACATATTCTCCCTTCCGGTTGAGCACCGGAATGGATGCGTAGCGGTTGTTCTCCCATTTTTCCAGTGTCTGCCGGAGGGTAAAATCCTCGTAGACATACATCAGATCCTGTTTGGGCGAAAGGAAAAACAAAATGTTCATGAAAACAGCTCCTACCTGTCAATTTCTGTCGTGCAGGCTCGATTTCCCTTGGCCGCGTCTGCCCGGCGTTCGTCTTGGATTCCTGTCCGTTACACCCGATCCGGCAGCCGCCCCTCCCGCAAAAGAATTACTTTTCTTTTCCGAGACAGCGCGGCGACTGCTTTCGTCACTTCAATTTTAGCACTTTTTCACAGCGAGATAAAGACGATTCCAGATTTTTTTATAATTTATTCACAGTCGCTTTTCCGCAATTTTAAAATATCGGTCAAATCCATGCATGGAACGCGGTTTTGTGTTATACTATGCGCAGAGAAACCTGCCTGCGGCCGATGTTCCTTCTCAGTATACCGGGCGGCTGCGTCGAAAACCGGGGCAACCCGGCTGCGGTTTTGCAGGATTTTCTGCACATCCCAGCAAATTGAACTGTACAGCAAGGCAGAGAAGTTGTATAATAAAAGCGGTATAAGATCCGGTTCTGCCGGTCTCCGGCATTCCGGAAGCGTTCTCCCGCCCTGCGGATGAACCCCAAAAATCACGATAAAGGAGCAAAGCGACTATGATCACTTCCCGTTTCCCGCTGGGAGATGTCAGCTTTTCGGCTGAGTATTTCTCTACCCTTGTGGGCGAGGCGACTAAACAATGCTACGGTGTGGCTGCCATGGCACCCCGTGACCTGACCGACGCCGTCAAAAGCATGGTACGGCGGGGCACCGACTATTCCGAGAAGGGTGTCCGCGTCACGCAGGAAGAGGGCCGCCTCGTGATCGAGCTGCACATTGCCGTCAGCTACGGACTGAACATTTCGACCGCCGCCCGCAGCATCTCGCACCGCGTCAAGGACGAGGTCGAACAGGCCACCGGCCTGAAAGTTTCCCGCGTGATCGTCTCGGTCGATGATGTGATTGCCTGATGGCACAGCCTGCCCGGGGTTCCGGGAAAAGAGTTAAGGAGTAAAAGACAATGATTTCTGGTAAGATCCTGCGCGACGCGATTATTTCCGGCGCAAACAACATCAACAACCAGCGTTCCCGCGTGGACGAGCTGAACGTTTTCCCGGTTCCCGATGGCGATACCGGCACCAACATGGGCATGACCGTGGGTGCCGCCGTCCGTGAGCTGCAGGCTCTGGACGACAGCTGCACCGTCGCGGAAGCCGCCAAGACCGCCGCCTCCGCCATGCTGCGCGGCGCACGCGGCAACTCCGGCGTCATCACCAGCCTGCTGTTCCGCGGCTTCTCCAAAGCGTTGGAGGGCAAGAAGGAGGCCGGTTCCGCCGATCTGGTCGAGGCTCTGAAGAAGGGCGTCGAGGGCGCATACAAGGCCGTCATGAAGCCCACCGAGGGTACCATCCTGACCGTCGCCCGCGTTGCCAGCGAAGAGGCTGCCGCCGCTTCCACCGAGAACGAGGCCGAGCTGTGGGATGTCGTGCTGACCGCCGCACAGAAGGCACTGGATGACACCCCGAACCTGCTGCCCGTCCTGAAGAAGGCCGGCGTCGTGGACGCAGGCGGTCAGGGCATCCTGATCATCTTCGAGGGCATGGGCAAGGTGTTCCATGGCGAGCCCATCGTCGCAGGCGGCGAGGCTGTGCCCAACAAGGCAAAGCTCTCCACCGAGAATGCCGGCAAGGGCGTGTTCACCGATGACCTGATGAAGGTCGAGGACATCAAGAACGGCTACTGCACCCAGTTCCTCATCAACAAGAACGAGGGAGCCAGTGCCGCCAAGATGCGTGCTTTCGCGGAGTCCAACGGCGACAGCGTGGTCTGCATCGAGGACGACGACGTCATCAACCTGCACGTCCACACCGCCGACCCCGGCAAGATCCTGAGCGAGGCCATCAAGTACGGCTACCTGACCAACTTCAAGATCGAGAATATGCACGAGCAGTTCCTCGCCCGCCAGAAGCAGGGCAAGAGCCTCGAGAAGCAGGCTTCCGCTGAGAAGAAGCCCGACCCCACGGCCGAGTTCATCTATGCAGCCGTCGATCCCAGCCGCGACTACGGCTTTGTGGCCGTTGCCGCCGGTGAGGGTCTGAAGGCCGTCTTTACCGATCTGGCAGCCGACGCCGTTGTTTCCGGCGGCCAGACCATGAACCCGGCCACCGAGGACATTCTGGCTGCTGTCCAGAGCGTTCCGGCCAAGACCGTCTTTGTCCTGCCCAACAACAAGAACATCATCATGGCCGCAGAGCAGGCGCAGAAGCTGGCCGACCGTCAGGTCGTCGTGCTGCCCACCCGCACCGTTCCCATGGGCATCACCGCTCTGCTGAACTTTGATCCCTCTGCCAACGTCGAGACCAACACCATCAACATGATGGCTGCTGCCGACAAGGTCTCCACCGGCCTGATCACCTACGCCGCCCGTGACAGCGAGTACGACGGCAAGCGGATCCGGAAGGGCGAGATCATGGCTCTGGAGAACGGCAAGATCGTCTCCACCTCCAACGACATCGTCAAGGCCACCTATCGTCTGGCGCGTGGAATGTGCAAGAAGGATTCCAGCTTCGTGACCCTCATTTCCGGCTGCGACGTCAGCGACGAGGATGCCGAAAAGGTCACCGAGATCGTCAAGGCCAAGTGCCCCAACCATGTTGAGGTCAGCCACATCCGCGGCGGCCAGCCGGTCTACTACTATATGATCAGCGTGGAGTGATCGCTCCCCTGCTCGATTCCATAAGCATATAAGCATATAAAAATCTCCGCATCGGTTTCTACGCCGACGCGGAGATTTTTGTTTGCGGTTTATTCCATTTTCGGGGTGTCCGGTCTCTGTTAGAAGAAACTCACCTGACTGCTCTCGGGCAGGTCGCCGAGAGCCCCCACCTGACGCAGGCGGTCGATGATGCTGCTGCCAACACCGGCGGCCTGCTGCAGTTCCTCAATGGAGAGGTATTCCTCCCCATGGATGGTCGCCTTTTCCAGCGCATCGGCGGCGGCACCGCCCAGACCTTTCAGTGAACAGAAGGGCAGGCGCACCTTGCCGTCCTCGACCACATAGCGGGAGCCGTAGCTTTTGCCCAGCTCGATGGGCAGGAACTCATAACCGCGCACCAGCATTTCGTTGACCAGCTGAAGCGATACCAGAACATCTTCGTCCTTGGCGTTCTTTTCCTCTTTCAGGCGGCGTTTGACCTCGTTCATGTGGGCACGGGCCACAGCCGCACCGCCCACAGCGGCTTCGTAGTCGATGTCGTCGCCTCGGACCGTAAAGTACACCGCATAAAACGCCTGCGGGCGATAGATCTTGAACCACATCAGACGGATGGCCGACATCAGGTAGGCCACCGCATGGGCTTTCGGGAACATATACTTGATCTTCCGGCAGGACTCGATGTACCAATCCGGAACCTCATGCTCCCGCATAGCCTCCTCCCAGCCGGGTGCAAAGCCGCCCTTGGCCACTTTGCCCTTACGAACAGCTTCCATAATGTCGAAAGCCATCTTCGGTTCCAGCCCTTTGCGCAGCAGATAGAGCATGATGCTGTCGCGGCAGCCGATCACTTCCGCGATCGTGCAGGTGCCGCTCCGGATCAGCTCATCGGCGTTGTTGGTCCAGACGTCGGTGCCGTGGGACAGACCCGAGATCTGGATCAGCTCGGAGAAGTTCTTGGGGCGTGCCTCCACCAACATTCCGCGGACGAAGTTGGTGCCCATTTCGGGGATGCCGAAGGTTCCGGTCTGGCTGTCGATCTGCTCCGGGGTCACGCCCAGCGCGTCCGGGCTGGTCAGCAGGCTGTACACCTTCGGGTCGTTCATGGGGATGCTGTCCACCGGGATGCCGGTATACTCCTCAAAATACTTGTAGAAGGTCGGCATATCGTGCCCCAGCTCGTCCAGCTTGAGCAGGGTGTCGTGGAGGTATTTGAACTCGAAGTGGGTGGTCAGCAGGCCGCCGGCCACATCATCCGCCGGGTGCTGGATGGGGCAGAAATCGTAGATCTCGTAGGTGTCCGGCACAACGACCATGCCGCCGGGGTGCTGGCCGGTCGTGCGCTTGACGCCGGTGCAGCCCAGCGTCAGGCGGTTTTCCTCGGCGTGGTTTACCGTTCTCCCCCGCTCTTCCAGATACTTTTTGACGTAGCCGTAGGCTGTTTTATCCTGAATGCCCGAGACGGTGCCCGCCTTGAACACGTTGGCCTTGCCGAAGAGTTCTTCCGTATAGCGGTGGACATTGGACTGGTATTCGCCCGAGAAGTTCAGGTCGATATCCGGCTCCTTGTCGCCGTAAAAGCCGAGGAAGGTCTCGAACGGAATATCGTGGCCGTCCACCAGCATCCGTGTGCCGCAGTGCGGGCAGTTCTTGTCCGGCAGGTCGAAGCCGTCGTCCACACTGCCGTCGGTGATAAACTCGCTGTGTTTGCACTTGGGGCAGCGGTAATGGGGCGGAAGGCTGTTGACCTCCGAGATGCCGGAGAAGTGCGCCACGGCCGACGAGCCGACCGAACCACGGCTGCCGACCTGATAGCCGCCCGCATTGGAGTACGCCACCAGCTTGACCGCGATGACGTACAAAACCGCGTATCCGTGGCCGCAGATGGAATCCAGCTCCTTCTGTAGCCGCTTTTCCACGATCTCGGGCAGCGGGTCGCCGTAGTCCTCTTTGGCGCGTTTCCACGTGGCATCGCGGAGCTGCTGTTCCGCGCCCTCGATGCTGGGCGGGTAGGTGCCGCGGGGGATGGCGCGCACGTTGTTGTCGATGGTGGCCGCGATCTTGCGCGGATTGGTGACGACGACCTCGTATGCCTTTTCCTTCGGCAGATAGGCAAACTGCCGGAGCATATCCTCGGTGGTGCGGAAGAACAGCGGCGGCTGGTTGTCGGCATCCTTGAAGCCGTTGCCCGCCTGCAGGACCGAACGGTAAATGGCATCCTCCGGCTCGGTGAAATGCACGTCGCCGGTGGCGATGACCGGTTTGTGCAGATCCTCGCCCAGCTGGATGACCGTGCGGTTGAAGTTTTTGATGACCTCTTCGCTCTCGACCTTTCCCTCCCGCACCATATAGGCGTTGTTGCCCAGCGGCTGGATCTCCAGCACGTCATAATAGGCGGCGATCTTCTTCAATTCCTCGTAGGAGCGTCCTTCCACAATGGCCCGGTACAGCTCACCGGCCTCGCACGCCGAGGTCAGGATCAAGCCGTCGCGGTATTTGTTCAGCAGGCTGCGGGGTACGCGGGGCTTCTTGAAGAAGTAGTTGACGTGCGCCTCGCTGACGATCTTGTAGAGGTTTTTCAGCCCCATCTGGTTCTTGACCAGAAGGATCAGGTGGTAATATTTCTTTTTCAGCACCTCGCGGTTTCCGCCGAGGCTGGTGTTGATCTCGCTGCTGTTGGTGACCTGCTTTTCCTTCAGGTCGTTCAGCATCACGCAGAAGATCCGCCCCAGTGCCCCCGCATCCTCACAGGCACGGTGCGCTTCGTAGGCAGGCAGCTCGAGGTGCTTGTTGATCGTTCCCTGTTTGTAGTTGTGCAGCCCCGGATACATGGCCTGCGCCATGGTCAGGGTATCGAGGTAGGTCGGCTCAAATACGATGCCGCTCCGCTTGGCCGCCGCCCGCAGGAAGCGGATATCAAACGAATGGGCGTTGTGCGCCACTAAGATCCGTCCGCCCGCAAAATCCAGAAATGCCTGCAACGCTTCGGCCTCGCTGGGTGCGTCGGCCACCATCTCGTTGGTAATGCCGGTCAGCTCGGTGATCTTGGGCGTGATGGGCTTGCCCGGCTTGACAAAGGTATCAAACTCGTCCACCACCTCGCCGTTCCGGACGAGGACCGCGCCGATCTCGGTCAGGTACTCGACGCCGGGGTCCAGACCCGTGGTCTCCGTATCAAACACGCAGAATTCGCCGTCCAGCGGCTCTTCCCGGACGCCGTAGACGCAGGGGATCATATCATCCACAAAGTAGGCCTCGCAGCCGTAGATCAGCTTGAAATCAGGGTCTTTTTTGTGGATGTCATCGGCCGCAAGCATGGCTTCCGGATAGCCCTGACAGACGCCATGGTCGGTGATGGCAATGGCCGGATGCCCCATCCGGTGCGCCAGCTTGACGATGCCGCCCGGATCGCAGAACGCATCCATGCTGGACAGCTTGGTGTGCAGATGCAGTTCCACCCGCTTGACCGGAGCGTTGTCCTCCCGTTTTTTTCGCTCCACAAACAGCACATCGTAGGGGTAGACGATGTAATCGTGCTCGTACTTGTCGTAGGTGCAGTCGCCGCGGATCACCACGGTGGTGCCTTTGGGGATGGTCTCCCACTTGGAGCAGTCCTCGCCTTCCTGCGCGCGGATCTTCAGGTTGATGGAGCCGGTATAGTCGGTGATGGAAACGGTGTAGATCTTGCGGAAGTTGCCCTTGACCTCCGTGAAGAACACATCGCCCCAGATCATGCATTTGCCGCCCTCGCCGCCCAGATCCTTCAGCGGGGTCAGGTTCTTGGGGGTGAACATCTTGCCGTGGAAGATGGTAACGGGCTTGTCCGTCAGGTCAAGGCCCTCGACCTTGATGGACGGAGCAGTGTTCTTTTTCTCAAATTTGACCACCGGCGGCGCGATCTTGCGCTCCAGCTTTTCCTCCATCTGCCGCTGCTCGGCCTCACCGACCGTGCTGGTCAGGGTGACCTTGGGCTTGACGCCGGTGTGCGCCGCGATCTGCTCGGCCAGCTGCGTTTCAAAGCCCATCTCCTGCAAAAATTTGGTGCCGTGGCAGACGCCGATGGTGATGTTCTGCCCGACGATCTGGATCCTGCATCGGTCGAGGAAGCCGTTGATGGGCACCCCCTCCCGCTTCATCTCCTCCATCAGGTCGCGCAGAACGTCCTCGTCCATGGTCGCATAGCCAAAGAGGTTGTGGATCTTCAGTTCAAAGCCCTCATAGTCGGGCTGCAGCGAGGCCAGCAGCCGCGCACACAGCCCCTTGTCCAGCGGGGCGGCACTCTGCAGGGTAAAAATGACCTGCCGCTCCTGCCGCAGCATCCGGGCGTGTTCGACGATGACACGGCCAAAACAGGCCGCGAAATCCGGGTCTGCCATAAACTGCGGCCACAGCTGGGATACGAGTGGTTTCACAAATGGTACTCCTTTGTTTGCAAATAACAGCACAAACTGCCGCGCCCCAAAATTTGGAGCGCAGCAGCGTTGAAATGATAAAATCAGCCCAGCGTTTCCGTCTTGAAAACGTGGTAGCCTTCGTAATGGTAACTGGCGTCGATGCCCTTCATATACACTTCGCGGTCGTGGATCCGATCGGTCAGAGCTGCGCGGAGCAGAGCTTTGATCTCGAGATCCTTCACCGGGCTGCGCTCCATGGCCAACAGATAATCTTCCTTGTCCACCCGGCTCCAGTCCACGACCTGATGCAGCTCCTTTTTCAGGATCGCATCCAGCCAGATGCGGGTGCTGCGGCCGTTGCCCTCCCGGAATGGATGGGCGACATTCATCTCGACGTACTTTTCGATGATCTCATCAAAGGTCGCTTGCGGCATCCGGTCGATGCTCTCGAGAGCCGCGTGCAGATACATGACCGGCGCAAAACGGAAACTGCCCTTGGCGATGTTCACCGTCCGCACCTCGCCCGCGAAATCGTAGATCTCGCCGAAGAGGTACTTGTGGATCTTCGCAAGTCCGGCAAAGGTGCCGACCTCAAAGGTATCCAGCAGGCCGGTATCATACAGCGCAAGAGCCTTTGTCTTGCTGATCTTTTCCTCTTCCCGCGCCAGTTCCGCCTCATTGGTCAGACCCAGTTTGTTCTGTAATGCCATAGCAGCCTCTCAGATCTTGTAGATCTCCTCCATGAACTGATCGAGGATATTGTCACCGGTCAGCTTCTTGATGGGGGTGCCGTGGATGAAGAGGACGGCTTCGCCCTTGCCTCCGGCAATGCCGATGTCGGCTTCGCGCGCCTCGCCGGGGCCATTGACGACACAGCCCATAACGGCCACCTTGATGGACTTTTTGTAGCCCTGCAGCCGCTTTTCGACCTCATTGGCAATCTCGGTGCAGGGGTACTGGGTGCGGCCGCAGGTCGGGCAGGTGATGACCTCGGGGCCTGCCACCGGGAAGCCCACCGCACGCAGGATGTTGTAGCCGGCCTCGACTTCCTTTTCCGGCTCCGCAGCCAGCGAAACACGGATGGTATCGCCGATGCCTTCCAGCAGCATTCCGCCGATGCCCATGCCGGACTTCAGCAGACCCATCTGGTAGGTACCGGCCTCGGTGACGCCCACATGGAGCGGGTAGTCGGTGACGGCACTCAGCTGGCGGTAAGCTTCCATCATGCGGGGCACGTTGGAGTTTTTGATGGAGATGACGATGTTGTTGAAATCGAATTTTTCCAGCAGACGGACATGGTAGAGCGCACTCTCGACCATCGCTTCCGGCACCGGCGCACCGTACTTGGCCAGAATGTGCTTTTCAAGGCTGCCGCCGTTGACGCCGATCCGAATGGGGATGTTCTTCTGCTGGCAGGCCTGCACAACGGCTTTCACCCGGTCGTCGTCGCCGATGTTGCCCGGGTTGATGCGGATCTTGTCCACACCCACCTCGGCGCAGGCCAGAGCCGCCTTGTAATCAAAATGGATATCCGCCACGATGGGGATGTTCACGGCGTTTTTGACGGCCTCGATGCACTTGGCATCGGCGGCACTGGGGCAGGTGACGCGGAGGATCTGGCAGCCCGCTGCCTCGCACCGCTTGGCCTGTGCTACGTTGCCCTCGATGTCCTCCACCGGAACGTTCAGCATGGTCTGCACCGCGATGGGGTGATTGCCGCCGATGGTCACATTGCCAATTTTCACTTCTCGTTTGAGCTGCCGCATTGTCGTTGTCCTTTCCTTCATTTCATCCCATTCCACCGGTGACGAGCCGGAGGATATCGTTGTAAGTTGCAAAAATCATCAGCCCGAACAGCAGCGCAAAGGCCGCAATGGTCAGGCCGCTCTGGATCTTTTCGGGCACCGCATAGCCGGTGACGCCCTCGATCAGCAGGAACACGATCTTGCCGCCGTCCAGTGCCGGGAAGGGCAGCAGATTGAAGATGCCGAGGTTGATGGTGATGAGTGCCAGCAGCTCCAGCAGGTCTTCCCAGCCGTAGCTGGCCGCCTGCCCAATGGCCGACACGATCCCCACCGGACCGGACAGATCGTTGATGCTCTCCCGGCCCCGGAACAGATCCACCAGCGAGGTAAAGATGATCCGGCTGTAATAGAGCACGCTGTTGCCCGTCTCCTTCAGGACATTCAGCGGCGTTTTTTCGATGCCGTAGACCGTGAAGCCGAGGCTCATGTGGGTCTCGCCGCGGTCGTCCTGCCATGTGTCGAACTGCACGGCAGGCAGCTCGAGGGTCTGGCCGTTCCGCTTGACCGTAAAATCGGCCTGATAGCTCTCGGTGCGCATCAGTTCGTAGACCATATCGTTGGCCACGAAGCAGTGCCGTCCGTTGACCGCGATCACCTCGTCCCCGGCCTGCAGTCCGGTCTGGCCGCAGCGTGCGCCCGCCTTGACCTCATAGATGACCCGGCTGGTGATCGCCCCATCCCGGCCTGCGATCAGCACCAGCAGCACCGCAAAGCCCAGCACAAAGTTCATGAAGGCACCTGCCGCCATCACCAGCATCCGCTGCCAGACCGCCGCCTCGTTCAGCGGCTTTCCAGTACGCTCTTCCGGCGGGATCAAAGGCTCCTCGCTCTGGCTCTCCGCCTGCTGGCTCTCGGGGCTTTCCTCCCCTTCCAAGGCGACATAGCCGCCCACCGGCAGCAGACGCAGCGTATACTGGGTGCCTTTGTGGATCTTCTTCCACAGGGCAGGCCCCATGCCGATGGAAAACTCGTTGACCTGCACCCCGCAGAGTTTTGCCACTGCAAAGTGGCCGAACTCGTGGATGGCGATCACCGAGCCAAAGACCAGCGCGGCGGCAAGGAACGTGATCAAAATTGACATAGAATCTCCGGTTTATCTCGTTTTATACATGGCTCCGCACAAAGGCGCGGGCCATCTTGTCACACGCATAGACATCGGCCAGCGTGTAATCGCCGCCAAAGCGGTCGCTGTCCACAACAGCCTCCACCAGACGGCCGATATCGAGGAAGCCGATCTTATCCTCGAGGAAGAGCTTGACGGCTTCTTCGTTGGCACCGTTGGCAGCGCAGGGGCCAAGACCGCCCTTTTTGATGGCCTTTTTGCAGGCTGCGAGGCAGCGGAAGGTCTCTTCATCCGCCACATCGAAGGTCAGCATCTTGAGGGTGGTAAAGTCCAGCTCCGGCACCACGCCGGGCACACGCGCCGGATAGGTCAGTGCGTACTGGATGGGGATGCGCATATCCGGCACGCCCAGCTGGGCGATGATGGAGTTGTCGCTGTACTGCACCGCCGAGTGGACGATGCTCTGCCGCTGGACCACGATCTGGATCTTCTCGGGGGGCAGACCGAACAGCCAGACGGCCTCGATCAGTTCCAGACCCTTGTTCATCAGGGTCGCGCTGTCGATGGTGATCTTCGCGCCCATGTTCCAGTTGGGGTGCTTGAGGGCGTCGGCCTTGGTCTTGCCCCGCAGCTCCTCGGTCTTCATCCCAAAGAAGGGGCCGCCGGATGCCGTCAGCAGGATCTTGGTCAGGCTCTTGGCACTTTCCTTATCCTGCAGGCACTGGAAGATGGCCGAGTGCTCGCTGTCCACGGGCAGCAGCTTCACGCCGTGCTTTGCCACCGCCTGCGTCACCAGATGGCCGCCGGTGACAAGGCTTTCCTTGTTGGCGAGAGCCAGATCGTGGCCGCTCTCGATGGCGCAGAGGCTGGCACCCAGACCGGCGATGCCGACCACACTGTTCAGCACCACATCCGGGCCGTCCAGTGCCGCCAGCTCCTTCAGCCCCTCGGGGCCGGTCAGCAGCTTGGGCGCATCGGCACGGCCTGCCAGCGCAGCGTCCAGCCTGGCCGCCGCAGCGGGGTCGGTCATGCAGACATATTTGGGGTGAAATTCCGCGATCTGCTCCAGAATTTTATCCACATGGCTGTGGGCAGACAGGCCGTAGACCTCATAGCCCTGCGCACGGATCACATCCAGACTCTGGGTGCCGATGGAACCGGTGGAACCCAGAAGGGTAATTTTTTTAGACATAAGCTTCCTCCTGCGGTCAGTGGTAAAAGACCGCGATAATCACCATGGTCACGAAGGGCGCAATGAACATCACGCTGTCGAACCGATCCAGAATGCCGCCGTGCCCCGGGAAGATGGTGCCGTAATCCTTGATGCCGCACTGCCGCTTGACCACACTGGCAAACAGGTCGCCGTAGATGCCCAGCACCGCCGCGATGCAGGCCAGCAGCGCGATGATGACATACATCGAAACGCCGATGTTGGAGCGGGTGAACGCCTCCATCCGGTCGGCTGCGACGGAGTAGATCAGGGTCACGATCACGCCGAACACCATCGTGCCCAGCACGCCGCCGATGGCACCTTCCACCGTCTTTTTCGGGCTGACCACCGGGCAGAGCTTGTGCTTGCCGAAGGCGCGGCCTGCAAAATAGGCGCAGGTATCGCCGCCCCACGCAAAGCAGAGGATCAGCAGGATAAAGAAGACGGCGTCGTAGCCGTAGCTCTCCACGGGCAGCAGTTCTTTCAGGCGGATGAACGAATAGAAGCAGAAGAGCACGATGCCGGAAAACATGACCAGACCGCTGGCTTTCTGGTAGCTGATGTCGCCGTTGCGCACCACCAGATAGATGGCGTAGAAGAGCACCAGCAGGAACGAGGCCGGCATGACCAGCCTGCGGCAGACCTGATAGCTGGACAGCATGATGAGCAGGGTGTAGGGCACCATCACGGCATACAGCAGCCAGTCTTTCTTCTCAAAGCCGAGGGCACTGTAGATCTCGTGGATCGCAAGCAGCGTGATCGCGGCGATCACAAGGTTAAACACCAGCGTATCAAACGTGAACAGCACGCCGATCAGGACGACGATGCCGACAAGGGCGGTTATGATTCGTGTTTTCATAGTTCGTTTTTCTCCAATGGGTCATTATTCTCAGATGCCGCCGAACCGACGGGAACGCTTGTTGAACTCTGCAATGGCAGCATCCAGATCGTCGCGGGTGAAATCCGGCCACAGAACGTCCATCTCCACCAGCTCTGCGTAAGCAGCCTGCCAGAGCATAAAGTTGGACAGCCGCTTTTCTCCGCTCGGGCGCAGGATGAAATCGGGATCCTTCTGCCCGGCGGTGTACATGGCGTCGCTCATGCTCTCTTCGGTGATGTCCTCGGGCTTGATCTCGCCCGCAGCGACCTTGGCGGCCAGCTGCTGGGCAGCCCGCACGATCTCGGGGCGACCGCCGTAGTTGACCGCGATGTTCAGGGTCATGCCGGTCTTGGAGGCCGAATCCCCTTCCAGCTCGTTCATCAATTTCTGGAGCTTGGGGTCCAGTGCGGTGCGGTCGCCGAGGAATTTGATCCGGATGTTGCGGTCTTTATAGTTGAAGCCCTTGAGCAGGTACTCTCCAAACAGCCGCATGATCGCGCCCACTTCTTCCATCGGCCGCTTCCAGTTTTCGGTCGAAAAGGCGTAAAAATACACCGACGATACGCCCAGCTCCTCGCAGTAGTTGGCGATATCCTGAAACACCTCGGCACCCTTTTTATGGCCTGCGGTGCGGGGCAGCCCCCGCTGCTTGGCCCAGCGGCCGTTGCCGTCCATGATGATGCCGATGGACAGGCCTTCCGCAAATTCTTTGGGATGTGTCATTTTTTGTTTTCTCCTGCCTTTATCGGAAAAAGTGCCGCGCACCTGATCCCAGCACACGGCACCCTTTCGATTCATTCAGCCGCGTCGGATCAGACGGACATGATCTCCTTCTGCTTTTCTTCCACTGCTGCGTCAATGTTCTTGATATACTTGTCGGTCAGCTTCTGGACATCCTCTTCCATGGTCTTCTGGCTGTCCTCGGTCAGCTCACCGGCCTTCTTCATGGCCTTGGCCTTATCCATGGCCTCGCGGCGGATGTTGCGGACGGCGACCTTGGCCTCCTCGCCCATCTTGGCGACTTCCTTGGCCAGCTGCTTGCGGCGTTCCTCGTTGGGTGCCGGGAAGTTCAGGCGGATGGTCTGGCCGTCGTCAATGGGGGTGATGCCCACATCGCTGGCCATGATCGCCTTGCTGATAGCGCGCAGCAGGCTGCGATCCCACGGGGTGATGGTCAGGGTGCGTGCCTCGCTGACGGCCACGGATGCGACCTGCTGGATGGGGGTGGGGGCACCGTAGTAGTCCACGCTCACCTTATCCAGAACAGCCGGGTTTGCGCGGCCTGCGCGCACAGCGGCCAGCTCACGATCCAGATGCTCGACCGAGCTCTTCATCTTTTCCTCAAATGCCTTGGTATTGCTGCTCATTGTCCTTGTCTCCTGTTTCTTATCATTCACCAGCCGGAGAGGGATCCCCGGTCTGGTTTATTCTATTCGCGGAAGCGGGCGGCTATACTCAGCCCTCATACACCAGCGTGCCGACGTTCTCGCCCTGCACAGCACGGGCAATGTTGTCGGGGTCGGCCAGATCGAACACCAAAATGGGAAGCTTGTTGTCGCGGCAGAGTGTCGCGGCCGTGCCGTCCATCACCGCCAGACGGTCTTCCAGCACCTTGGTAAAGGTCAGCGTATCGTACTTCTTGGCGTCCGGATACTTGTGGGGATCCTTATCGTACACGCCGTCCACCATGGTCGCCTTGAACATGATGTCCGCCGAAACTTCGACCGCACGCAGGGCGGTGGTGGTGTCGGTGGAGAAGAAGGGATTGCCGGTGCCGCCGCCAAAGATGGCGATCTTGCCTGCATCCATGGCGCGCAGGGCGTCCTTGCGGGTAAAGGCCGGTGCCACCTGCGGCATGGTGATGGAGGTAAACACTTCGGTCGCCACGCCCAGCTGCTCCAGCTTATCGGAGACGGCCAGTGCGTTCATCACCGTGGCCAGCATCCCGATCTTATCGGCCAGCGTGCGCTCCATCTTGCCGCTGGAACGGCCGCGCCAGAAGTTGCCGCCGCCGACCACGATGCCGATCTGAACGCCCAGCTCGTGGGCTTTTTTGACGCCGCCGCAGATCGCGTCCATGGTCGGCTCGTCAAAGCCTGTGCCTTTCTCGCCGCCAAGAGCCTCGCCGCTGATCTTGAGCAGGATGCGCTGATATTTCAATGCCATTTTACAATACACCGCCTATCATGATTTTGCTGCGGCGTGCCGTGGGGCGCACCGCGTAGTTTCTTGCACCTATTTTACAATAAAATGCACGCAAAGTAAACAGGCAATCCGCTCTGCACCCCCAAACCTTTGCCGGTTTGTGTGGGGAAGCGGCGGGAATTCCAAAATTCAGGCTGGACATTTGGCCGCTTTTCTGCTATACTATCCCTTGCAATCCGATGCGGGCATCGTACATCGGCTAGTATATCAGCCTTCCAAGCTGAGGAGGTGGGTTCGATTCCCATTGCCCGCTCCAGACAAAACGCACTCCGGTTCGTGTAGAATCGGGGTGCGTTTTTTGTTTTTTCGTCTCTGCTTGTGAGAGCCGATCTGCCCTTTTTGCATACAAAAAGCCCTCTCCGGGGCAGATGCCTGCCGGAGAGGGCTTGAAGTACATTTGAGGCTTAGGCAGTCTTGGTGACCGTGAACAGGCCGGGAACATCCTTGCTCAGAGCCACGATTGCATTGTAGATGTTGTTGATGTTGCTGATGATGGAGTTTGCAGAAGAGAACACGCGGGCAATGTTGCCAAAGACGTTACCGACATTCTTCATGTAGGTCAGCCATGCGGGGGTGTCTGCGCCGCCCATCAGGTAGGTCATCTCTTCCTCTTCGATTGCAGCAAAGTTTGCGGGCATTTTGATCTCGTAGTTCGTCATAATAGCATTTCCTTTCTTTCATAACCGTTTTTGATTGGTCAGTTACTTTGTGGTCAGGACAAGGATCAGCACGCTGACGCCGACTGCCGCTCCTGCGACCGCCCACGCGATCATCTTATCCTTTGTCGTGATCTCGACCGCCGCCTGCGGCTCCGGTGCAGGTTCTGCTTTGGGCTCAGCCTGTTCCGGTGCAGCCGGGTCTAAGATCCAGTGGGCGTAAAGCGTCGTATCTCCGCTGAAGTTGTACGTCCGGGTGATCTTTTTGCCGCCGATCTGGTCGTTGTACCAGCCCAAAAAGCGGTAGCCTTCCAGCGTCGGGGTGGGCAGATCATCGAGGAGATAGTATCCGTTGCCCAACCTGTAAGCAAAGACCACCAGCTCATCGCAGACACCGCCCTGTGTCTCCAGATACACGTCGTACGAACTCGCATCTGCTGCAAAAGCTGCCGGGGTAAGCCCGCAGACCAAGGCCAGCGTGACCACCAAGAGCGTCAGCTTTTTCAGGAGCTGCTTCATATACGCACCTCCGTTTCCAGACAAGTGATGTATGGCATCCGGGATCTGCCCGCCTGCTGCGCGGATCGCGGCGGACATCCCCCGGGAAACCCCTCTTTGCAGCAAACCGGCTGTTCACAGCCTGTTCACTGTCTATACAGTTATTATGAATCGTCCGCGCGGACTTGTCAAGAGTTGAATCTTCGCAAATGGGATTCTTTTTTGTCAAATCGCTCAAATTATAGCTTGTTCTGCTCTTATTTTATCAAAAAGTGCAGGGATGTGCAAGTGTCCAAATGGACACAAATTGCGATTTGCGCCCTGTGGCTTTGTCTGGCACCGGGTCAGGATCTGCCTTCCGCGGCAAAAAATGCGTTGACAAGCTTCACCACCGTGCCCGACAGCAGCAGCAGCGCGATCAGGTTGGGGATGCTCATCAGGCCGTTGAAGGTATCGGCGATGCTCCACAGCAGCCCCAGATCCATGGTCGCCCCCAGAATGGCTACGAAGGAATAGACCACGAGGAAGGGCTTGACCACCTTATCGGTGCGGAACAAAAATTCCACACAGCGGGAGCCGTACAGCCCCCAGCCGATGATGGTGGAAAACGCAAAGCAGCACAACGCCACCGCCGTAAAGACGGAAGACCAGCCGCCGTAAGTGCTGGTGAAGCCCGAGATGGTCAGCTCCGCACCGGCCGCGCTGCCGTAATGCACCGGCACACCGCTGCACAGGATGACCATGGCGGTCAGGGTGCAGATGACGATGGTATCGGCAAAGACCTCGAAGATGCCGAACATTCCCTGCTTGACCGGCTTTTTGGTGTCGGCGCAGGCGTGTGCAATGGAGCCGGTGCCAAGGCCGGCCTCATTGGAGAAGATGCCGCGGGAGACGCCTTTCTGCATACTGAGGAAGACGCTGCCGATGGCACCGCCCGTAAAGGCTGCGGGGTCAAACGCCCCCACCACGATGGACTGCAGCACCGCCGGGAACCGCCGGATGTTCAGGACGACCACGCCCAGTGCCAACACCACATAGAACAAGGCCATGAAGGGCACCAGCTTCTCGGTGACGCTGCCGATCCGCTTGATGCCGCCCAGCAGCACCATGGCCACCAGCATGGCCACCAGCACGCCCACGATCAGGTTGAGCGTCGGCAGAACGCCTTGCAGACTCCCGGCATAGGACAGCACCGCCGAGTCGATGGCGGTGACGATGGTGTTGACCTGTGTGGCATTGCCGGTGCCGAACACGGTCAGCACGCCGAACAGGGAGTAGAGCACCGCCAGCCACTGCCCCTTGGGGCCAAGGCCGTTCTTCATATAATACATGGGGCCGCCCACCAGCTCCCCGTTTTTATTCCGCTCCCGGAAATGCACCGCCAGCGTGACTTCGGCCATCTTGGTACACATTCCCAGCAGAGCCGAGCACCACATCCAGAACACGGCACCCGGGCCGCCGATGGCAATGGCACCCGCCACGCCCGCGATGTTGCCCGTGCCGACCGTTGCCGCCAGTGCGGTGCAGACGGCCTGAAACGGCGTCATGGCACCATCCGAGGCATCCTTTTTGCGGAAGATGCGTCCGATGGTCGTCTTGATGGCGTAGGGGAATTTCCGGATCTGCAAAAAGCCGGTCCGCACGCTGAGCAGCAGCCCCACGCCGATGATGCAGACCATGGCCGGAATGCCCCAGATAAAATGGTTGACGGCATTGTTGACCGCCGTGATCGTTTCGATCATGTGTTTTTCCTCACCCTCTGAATTGGACTTTACGTCATTTTGACACAACAAAATGTATTTTATCGTATTTTCCCCTGCCTGTCAATTTCTCCGGAGGATGAAACCTCGCCATCTCATCCGCGCGTCTCTTAAATCCATTTCACCATTTTGTTCTTCTTTTTGCCGTTTCTTGACCTCTGCCCCCTACCCTTCCCCCGCCGATTGTGCTATGATAGGGCTGAAAAACCGGTTTGGCATTGCCAACCGCAAAATGAGAAGGTGTCGTTCATGTCTGAACTTATGGAAACGCTGCGGCAGGAGGGCATCCGCCCCGACCTGCTGGACGCCGTGACTGCCTACCGCAAGGCACATCCGCTGGATCCGGCTCTCGCTGCCCGCATCCCCGCCCCCGCCTTTACCTATTATGGAAAGGACGTCTGGGAAGAGGCTCTGGCCGCACTGCTCTGCGGCGAAAATCTGCTGCTTGCCGGCGGCAAAGCCACCGGCAAGAATGTGCTGGCCGAAAACCTCGCCGCCGCCTTTGGCCGTCCCGCATGGGATATCTCCTTCCATGTCAATATGGACGCAGCCTCCCTCATCGGCATGGATACCTTTGAGGGCGGGCAGGTCACGTTCCGGCAGGGGCCGGTCTACCGCTGCGCCCAGTGCGGCGGCTTCGGCGTGCTGGACGAGATCAACATGGCAAAAAATGAGGCTCTGGCCGTCCTTCATGCCGTGCTGGACTTTCGCCGCGCCATCGACGTGCCGGGCTACGCGCGGATCCCGCTGGCGGAGGAGACCCGTTTCATCGCCACCATGAACTACGGCTATGCGGGCACCCGGGAGCTGAACGAGGCTCTGACCTCCCGCTTCGTGGTCATCCAGATGCCGACCATCACCGAAGAAAACCTCGAAAAGCTGCTCCGGGCGCAATTCTCCGACCTGAATGCCAAATATGTCCACCAATTTGCAATGCTCTTCCTCGATCTGCAAAAAAAGTGCGACAGCGCGGAGATCTCCACCAAAGCCCTCGACCTGCGCGGAATGCTGGATGCGCTGCGGCTGATGCGCCGGGGCGTACCGGCGGGTGCCGCGCTGGATATGGGCATCACCAACAAGGCGTTTGACTCCTACGAACAGAGCCTCATCCGGGATGCCATTGCCGCCCGCATCCCGGCCAAGCTCGACGCCGCCAAGCTGTTTGGCTGATGGAAGCGCAGAGCTACACCGCAGAGGAACGGCGCGCTGCCAATCAGGTCTGGGCGGCAGCCGGTGCCTATGGCTTTGAGCCGCTGTTCCTCGCCCGCAACACCGATGGAACGATCGACTTTTACATGAACTGCGTCGTAGGGCTTGTCCACAAATACTACGGCGACGCGTTGATCCGCAGCCTTTTTGCGGCTTGGGAGGGCGACACCCGGGAAGCCATGCTGGACGATCTGACCTGGCTTTACCTCGAAAGTGCCGTCTACACCCTCGAGCTGCCCAAACGCCCGGTGCTGGCCGACCTGCGCCGCGCCCATGCAGACTATTTCTTCGGCATCCAATACAAGCTTTCGCGGCAGGAGTGGATGGCGAAAAATCAGCTGGTCTACACCCTGCAGGCGGCGCGCTGGCGGAAGGTTCTGGGGCGGAACGCGCCGGTCATGACCCCTTATGAATCCGCCCTCTGCGAAGCCCTTCTGCCGGGCACCCCGCCCAAGCCGGAAGAGCTGAAGACGACGCTGCTGGCTCTCTATGCCCGGTTTGCCCTTTTTGACGGGCAGATCCACGCAAAAGCCGGGCTGCACCTCCACCTCGAAGGTCTGCTGGCCGCCTTTATGACCCGCACCCTGCCGACCCAGATGGTCAAGACCGACCGGGTGACCGTGGAGCACTCCGGCGCGGTGGATGCCGTCGGCAGCGGCGGCCTGACCGCCGACAAACGGCTGGCGCATATTACCTTAAAACAGAACGCCGCCGAGGATCGCGCCTACATCGAAAGCTGCTTCGGACATTCGCTCTACCCGCCGGAACGCCTGCGCAAGGCGGAGCAGGAGCTTTGCACCGGCAATCATCTGGGCTGCCATCTCTGGTTCGCCGCCGGTACGCCCAGCCCGGAGCAGGCTCCCACCCCGGAGGCGAAGCATCTGGCAGAGCAGGCGCAGCTGCAGGCACAGCGGAACCGGGAATACTACGCCAAAAACCGGGAGCTGCACCGCAGCGTCGTGCTGCGCCTGACCGAACAGATCCGCAACTGCATCCTCGTCCACCAGCAGCCCAACGCCCGCATTGCCCGCAGCGGCCATCTGGATCCCGCGCGGGTCTGGCGTGTGCCGGTGCTCGACGACAGCCGGGTGTTCCGCTGCGCCGAGGAAGAAAATCAGCCTTCCTTTACCGTGGATCTGCTGCTGGACGGGTCTGCTTCCCGGCTCCACTGTCAGGAGGTTCTCGCGGCGCAGGGCTCCATCCTCGCCGAGAGCCTTGCCCGCTGCGGCATCCCGGTGCGGGTCAGCAGTTTTTCGAGCCTGCGGGGATACACCGTCCTGCGGATCCTCAAGGGCTTCAAGGACAAAAGCATCCAGAGCATCGACCAGTATTTTGCCTCCGGCTGGAACCGGGACGGTCTGGCTCTGCGTGCCGCCGGGGATCTGGTCCATTTCGATCCCGGTCCGGCCGGGCGGCATCTGCTGATCCTGCTGACCGACGCTTCCCCCAACGACAGCCGCCGGGTTCCGCCCTCCCCCGAAAACCCGCTGGGGCATGAGTATGGCGGCAGTTACGGCGTGGACGACGCTGCGGCCGAGGTCCGACAGCTCCGCCAGAAAGGGCTGCGGGTATCGGCGGTCTTTATGGGCGAGGACAGCTCCATCCCGGCTGCAGAACGCATCTACGGCAAAAACCTTGCCCGCATCCGGGGCATGGATCAGCTGGCCCGCGCCGCCGGACGCCTGATCCAGAACGAGATCCGGGAGCTGGGCGATTGAGTTGTATTTTTTCGGAAAACTTATAGTTGTTTTTTGTTGTGAGTTGTGGTATACTGTCCTCAGACAACAACAAAAAGTTCCTCAGTTGTGTGAATCCTACCCTTTTTCATCCCTTTTGGGTTGTGCTTCGCCGCTTTGAGAACTCCCGTGTATCGGAGGAAGGAGACCCGCCATGGACGCTGCCCGCTATTTTGAATTGATGCACACTGCCATGTCCGCCCAGAAATCCCGGATGACCCTGCTGCTGACCGTAAAGGTGCAGGATCTCGGCGGCGCGGATGCATATCTGGAACTGCGTCAGAATCCGGCAGATGGCTCTGCGCGGGTATTGTATTCCACGATGGGTCGCCGCAATCTCAACTTTCAGCTGTTTCGGAAGGGCTGGCAGCTCTGCCACAATGCCAGCGGCGAGATGACCAGCCGCTTCCCCTCCCGCGCGGAGGAGCTGCTGGACGCCGGTGACTTTTCCGCCTACATCCGGGAGGACGCGCTGGACGCAAAACGGACCGCGCAGATCCTCCGGGAGCTGCGCCGCCGGGCGGGCTCCTCCTACGGCCTGCCCCTTTCGGCGGGGGTGCGCACCGGTGCCCTCATCACAACCGAAAGCTTTGTCGGGCAGGGCGGCGAGTGGGTCTATTCCAGCGACCACGCCGGTGACGACCTGCCGCTGACCGCGATCCTCTTCTGGCTGGGCGATTTTCTGGCTGGCAGCGAACGCCGCACCCTCCAAAACTGCCCGGAAGCCGCAGCACTGGCTGCGCAGTGGCTGGATGCACCCTTGCAGAATCTTTCCCGCCCCACGGCTCCGTCTCCGGCCGCCGCACCCGCTCTCCCCGCGCAGCGGCAAACCACCCGCCGGGCTTCTTCCCCTGTTCCACCCCGCCGCTCTCCCGCCCAGAACGAACGCTGGCAGAGCATCCTTGCGGTGCTTGCGACGGTGTGATCGCACATTCTTCCTTCACGTTTCCGCCGCTGGCTTTTGCCGGCGGCTTTTCTTTTTGCACAAATTCTTTATCCAATCTTCCCTCTTTGTTGGGTCAGCTGACGAAGAGTGTTAATTCTTTTTGACAGGTCTTGCAATTCCCAGTAAAGAGGTATAGTATACAGGCCAGAGAGTTATCCTACCGTGTCACTCGGAATTGAGCGGCACATGGTTTTAGAGCTTTAGAGCATCTGGAGGTGTATTCCATGAGCAGTCCTCTGCTGGAAGTCAACGATCTGCAGGTCACGGTCGGGGAGGAAAACAAAGTCCTTCTCGACGGATTGAACCTGACGGTATACCCGGGCGAGACCCATGTTCTGATGGGGCACAACGGCGCGGGCAAATCCACCCTGATGAGTGCCCTGATGGGCGACCCGCGGTACAACATCACCCGCGGGCAGATCTTCTTCAAGGGGCAGGACATCACCCACGAGCCCGCCGATGTGCGCGCCCGTGCCGGTATTTTCCTGTCCTTTCAGACGCCGGAAGAGATCCCCGGCATCACGCTGGAAAATTTCCTGCGCACAGCGCAGAACGCCATCACCGGCAAGCCGGTCAAAGTGTTTGCCTTCCGCAAGGAGCTGGCCAAACAGATGGAAGCCCTCGGCATGGATCCGGCCTACGCCGACCGCTATCTGAACGTCGGCTTTTCCGGCGGTGAGAAGAAAAAGAGCGAGATCCTGCAGCTGCTGATGCTCAAACCGGCTCTGGCTCTGCTGGATGAGACCGACTCCGGCCTCGATGTGGACGCCGTCAAGACCGTGGCCAGCGGCGTGCGTGCCTACCACAACAAGGACAACGCCCTCCTCATCATCACCCACAACGCCAAGATCCTCGAGGGTCTGAAGGTGGATTACGTCCATGTGCTGGACGATGCCCGCATTGTGCGCACCGGCGACGGAAGCCTTGTCAACGAGATCATCGAAGAGGGCTTCCACGCGCTGAAGGAGGACGAAGCAAAATGAGAGCCTTCGATACCGAAAAGACCGATGTTGCCGAGGTCGATCGGAGCATTTACGACATCAAGGACACACCCAACGCCGCCTTTGAGGTTCACTCCGGCCTGACCAGCGAGATCGTCGAAAAGATCTCGGAGGAGAAGCACGATCCGGAGTGGATGCGGATCTTCCGCCTGAAGAGCCTTGCGCTCTACAACAAAATGCCGGTGCAGAGCTGGGGGCCTTCCATCGAGGGTCTGGACATGAGCAACATCGTCACCTACGTCCGCCCCAACACCGCGATGCGGGGCAAGTGGAGCGAAGTGCCGGACGACATCAAAAATACCTTCGAGCGGCTGGGCATCCCCAAGGCCGAACGCGCATCGCTGGCCGGTGTGGGCGCACAGTACGACTCCGAGGTGGTCTATCACAACGTCCGGGCAGAGGTGGCCGCACAGGGCGTGGTCTACACCGACATCGAAAGCGCACTGAACGGCCCTTATGCCGAGATGGTGCGCAAGCACTTCATGAAGCTGGTGCCGCCCACCGACCACAAATTCGCAGCCTTGCACGGTGCCGTGTGGAGCGGCGGCTCGTTTGTGTATGTGCCCGCCGGTGTCAGCGTCGAGATCCCGCTGCAATCCTACTTCCGGCTGAACGCCCCCGGTGCCGGTCAGTTTGAGCACACTTTAATCATTGTGGACAAAGGGGCTTACCTGCACTTCATCGAGGGCTGCTCGGCTCCGAAATACAACGTCGCCAACCTCCATGCCGGCTGCGTGGAGATCTATGTCGGCGAAAACGCCCGGGTCCGGTACTCCACCATCGAGAACTGGTCCAAGAATATGTACAACCTGAACACCAAGCGTGCCCGGGTCGAAAAAGGCGGCACCATCGAGTGGGTCTCGGGTTCCTTCGGTTCCCACACTTCCTGCCTGTATCCCATGAGCATTCTGGCGGGCGAAGGTGCCCGGATGGAGTTTACCGGCATCACCTTTGCCGGTGCCGGGCAGGATCTTGATACCGGTGCCAAGGTCGTCCATGCAGCTCCCAACACCAGCTCCCACATCTCCACCAAGTCCATCGCCCGGGATGGCGGCATCTCCAACTTCCGCAGTTCGGTGGTGGTCCTGCCCGAGGCCAAGGGGTCCAAGTCGGCCGTCTCCTGCGAGTCACTGATGCTGGACGACCGTTCCCGCTCCGACACCATCCCCTCCATGGACATCCGCTGCGACGCAGTGGATGTGGGGCACGAGGCCAAGATCGGCCGGATCAGCGAAGAGGCTGTGTTCTATCTGATGAGCCGCGGTCTGAGCGAAGAGGATGCCCGCGCCCTGATCGTGGGCGGTTTCGCAGAGCCCATCGCCAAGGAGCTGCCCGTGGAGTACGCCGTGGAGATGAACAACCTCATCCACCTTGAGATGAAGGGCAGCATCGGCTGAAAAGGAGAGTTGGAGCTATGAACCATACGAACATCAACTGCCTGCCGGTTCCCACTTGGAACCAGTGCGGCGTAAACGCTGCACCGGCGGCCGCCGCGCTGCCTGCCGTGCCTGCAGACGACTGGGGCGAGGCCGATTTTGCCCTCACCCTTCCCGCAGGCGTGGGCGAAGCGGAGAGCGGGTTCACCCTCTTCCCCGAAAGCGGCATGGGGGCAAAGGTCGATGCCTATTTTCTGAAAAACGCCACCATCCGCCACGCGCTGACGGTGGCCGAGCATACCAAGGTGGCTGAGCCTGCGGTTCTGGAAGCGACCCTGAGCGCAGCGCACCCCAACGCCTTGTCGGTGCTGGAGATCGACGCCAAGGCCGACAGCAGCCTGACCGTGGTGCAGGTGGTGCGCGGCGACGCCGAAAACGGCGTCAGCGGCAACCTGACCCGCATCCGCGCCGCTGAGGGTGCCCGCATCAAACTGGTGCAGGTGCAGCTGCTGGGCAGCCAGAGCCGCCGCTGGAACGCCGTGGCCATCGACGCCGCCAAGACCGCAAAGGTCGAGCAGGTGCGGATCGAGCTGGGCGGCCTGCTGGCCGCTGCCGGTACCCGCGCGGTGCTGCCCGAGAGCCGCAGTGAATACGATCTGGATGCCCTCTACTTCGGGCAGGGCGAGAGCGTACTGGACTTCAACGACGTCTCCGTCCACACCGGCAAGGATACCCTCTGCGAGATGCACACCGCCGGTGTGCTGACCGGCCGCGCGGACAAGATCCTGCGCGGCACCATCGACTTCCGGCGCGGAGCCAAGCGGGGCGTGGGGCACGAGAGCGAGGATGTCCTGCTCTTCAGCCCGGAGGTTCGCAACCGCACCACCCCCCTCATCCTCTGCGGTGAGGAGGAGGTCGAGGGGCAGCACGCTGCTTCCATCGGCCGTCTGGACGACGCCAAGCTCTATTATCTGCGTTCCCGCGGGCTGTCCGAAGCGCAGGCCCGCCGCCTGATGGTGGAAGCCCGCTTTGCCCCCGCCATCGAAAAGATCCCGCTGGACACCCTGCGGGAGGAAGTGCAGAACGAAGTCGCAAGGAGGCTCGACCATGCAGAATAATCCGTGGCGGAAGGATTTCCCCATTTTTTCCGCAGACGAAAACGGAAACCGTCTGGTCTATCTGGACAGTGCCGCTACCACACAGCATCCCACACAGGTGCTGGATGCCGTCACCCACTACTATCTCCACGACAATGCCAACCCCCACCGGGGTGTATATGAGCTGGCCATGCGTGCCACCGACGCCCACGAAGGTGCCCGGCACCGGGTGGCGCAGTTCTTCCACGCCGGAGACGACGAGATGATTTTTACCCAGAACACCACCGAGTCGCTGAATCTGGTCGCTTACAGCTACGGAATGCACTTCCTGCACGCGGGCGACGAGATCGTGCTCTCCGTGGCGGAGCATCACTCCAATCTGGTGCCGTGGCAGCGGGTCGCCGCCGCCGTGGGTGCCAAGCTGGTCTATCTGTACCCCGGTGCCGACGGCCGCCTGCCCGAGGAAGAGCTGGAGCAAAAGATCACTTCCAAAACCAGACTGGTCGCCATCGGCATGGTGTCCAATGTGCTGGGTCTCCGCGCACCGGTCGAGAAGATCGTCGCCCGTGCCCACGCAGTGGGGGCCGTGGTGGTGCTGGACTGCGCCCAGAGTGCCCCCCACACCCCAGTGGATGTGAAAAAGCTGGACGTAGATTTTGCCGCCTGCTCCGCCCACAAGCTCTATGCGCCCATGGGCATGGGTGCCCTCTACGTCCGGAAAGAGATCCTTGACAAAATGCCGCCCTTCCTGAGCGGCGGCGATATGATCGGCAGCGTCCACGAACAGACGGCGACATGGGCGGAAGGCCCCCGCAAATTTGAGGCCGGTACCCGGAACGTCGGCGGTGAAGTCGGTTTTGCCGCTGCGCTGGACTACATGGACGGCATCGGCTGGGAGACCCTCGAAAAGCACGAGCACGCCCTGCTGGATCGGATGCTGACCGGAATGCGCACCCTGCCATGGCTGACCGTCTACGGGGAGCCGACCGCCAATGGGCGGTACGGCGTGGTATCCTTCAACGTGCAGGACGTTCATCCCCACGATGTGGCGACCATTCTGGATGCAGGCGGCGTGGCCGTCCGTGCGGGTCACCACTGCGCACAGCCCCTGATGGAATTTCTCGGCATCGGCTCCTGCTGCCGCGCCAGCGTCGCCATCTACAACGACGAAGAGGACATCGACGCGCTGCTGAACAATCTGGAAATGGTACGAAAGGTGATGGGTTTATGAATCTGAACGAGCTGTATACGCAGGTCATTACCGAGAACAGCCGCAGCAAGGAAAACCGCCATCCGGTCGAAGGAGCCACCCACAGTCTCGAGGGCGTCAACCCCAGCTGCGGCGATGACATCACCCTGCAGCTCCGGGTCAAGGACGGCCAGATCGAGGATGCCGGGTTCATCGGCAGCGGCTGCGCCATCTCGCAGGCGTCGGCTTCCCTGATGATCGACCTCGTGAAGGGCCGCTCGGTGGAAGACGCCCGGCGTCTGATCGGCCTCTACTTCGACATGATCAAGGGCAAGATCACCCCTGACCAGCTGGATGAGCTGGAAGATGCCGCCGCCCTGCAGGGCATTGCCCATGTGCCCGCCCGCGTCAAGTGTGCGGTTCTGGCATGGCATACGCTGGAAGAGGCTCTCGACGGCGAAGGGAAAGTCGCCCTCTCAGACAAAGCCTGACGGCTTTGCCCGCTCTCCTCCCTCTGTCGCTAACGCGACATCTCCCTCCGGCCGGAGGGAGTCTTTCAAGGGGAGAGCCAAGAACGCGGCGGGAAAGTCCTTGCCTCTCCCTCCGGGAGAGGTGGCACGGCGGCAGCCGTGACGGAGAGGGCTAGGCTGTGTATGAGGGCAGCTCCTCGCCCTCTCAGGCCGCTTCGCGTCCAGCTCTCCCAAAGGGAGAGCCAAGAACGCAGCGGAAAAGCTAAGGCGGTTGTTATATTTCCCGAAGCATCTCGTCCAGCTGCTCAAAGCTGTACAGGCGGTTCAGTGCCTCGACCAGCTCCTTTTTGGAGAGACGGGGCGGCAGACCCAGCCGATTCAGCAGGGCAGCTTTCCGCTCGGCACTGCCGGCCGTGCCGGACAAGCCCCAGTCGTAGAGGTCGGTGTAGGTGATCTGCCGCCCTTCGGGGCGTACCGGCTCGCCGGAGACTTCCTCGCCCAGAGCATCTTTCAAAATCTGCAATAGGATCGCGTCATCGACCCCCTCGACCCCCAGCAGCCCCTCTTTGCCGGGCTGGGGTTTCCGCTTCTCTTTGCCGTGGATGGCCGGAACATAGGCCTGCACCACGTTCTTCTCCCCCACCAGATTGGTGATGTAGGTTCGGATGCGGAAGCCCGCCGCGTCCGAATCGGTAAGCAGGATCAGACCATTCTTTTTCGCCAGAGCTTTAAAGAGCTGCTGGCGTTTTTTGTCCTTGTAGATCGCAAAGCCGTCCGTCAGCAGGATCATCGCATCGGTCAGGTGCGAAAGCCGCGCGGCATCGTATTTTCCTTCCACGATCAACACCCGGTCGGTGTGCAGGAAATGTTCGTTCATCGTCCGCTCCCCGCCAGTGCCAGACGGCAGAGTGCCGCTTCCAGCAGCACCTGATCGTCCACAGGCTGGCTTTTCAAACTTTTATCGAGATCCAGCAGGATCTGCATACAGGCTTCCAACTGGCCGAGGGTGTAGTGCGCGGCCGTCTCTGCCGACCGCTTGAGCCGGTAGTCGCTGCCCTTGTAGCCGAAATCCTTGAACACCGCGCTGTACGTTTTCCGCTTGGCCGCCCCCAGCTTGACCCGGTAGAGATCCACGTAGCTGCCGATCATGGCGGCGGTGATGGCAATGGGCTCCTGCTGCAGGCGGAGCAGGGTCTGGAGCTTTTTGCAGGCACCGGTGGCATTTTTGGCCGTGATCATCCGGATCATCTCGAACACATCCGCCTCAAGGCTGACCGTGCCCATCTCGGCCACCATGGATGCCGTGACGGTCTGATAGCCGGACAATGCGCAGAGCTTGTCCACCTCGTTCTCGAGCAGGAACGGATCCTCCCCGCAGCGTTCCAGCAGGGCCGCCGCTGCACCTTCGGGCAGGGCGGCTCCCTGCGCCTTGGCGCGCTCGATCATCATGACTTTCAGCTCGTAGGGCTTGGGTTTGGCCAGTTCCTCGGCCCAGCCCAACTTCTTTGCCTGCGCGATCAGCCTCTGCGCCCGTTTGCCAAGTTTCAGCTTCCCGCGCTCGAGGTCAAACACGCTCCCCAGCACGACCACCGCATTTTCAAGGTGGGCGAGGGTATCGCAGAGTTCTTCCAGATCTTTTTCCCCGTAAGCCGCCGGGTCGATCTCCGGCAGCACGACCACACGCCGGGTACCAAAGAAGGAGATGGTGCCCGCCGCCATGATGAGTTGTTCAATTTCCGGCGTTGCACCGTCCAGTGTGGTGATCTCTTCGTCCTCGTCCGCCGCCAGAAGCCGGGTCACGCCTGAGACCGCCTGCCGGACGAGATACCGCTCGCAGGAGTAAAAATAATAGACCGGACAGCCCTGTTCGGTCAACTGCCGGAGTTTCGTTTCCGTCGCCAATCTGCGGCCTTCTTTCCTTCTGAATTTTTGGAGTGCCTCTATTGTACCACAAATTGCGCCTGTGTTCACCTGAAATCTGGTGTGATTTGGGGGTCTATTGCACCATGGTCTTTTGGTTCCGTTTCGGATACAATGGAGTTATAAAAAATCATGGGAGGTTTTTGTATGCACAAAGAGAATTCTGCACCCATCGCCCCGCTCCCCAAGCCGACAGGCGATCCGCCCACGCTGCATCTGGAGATCAACGGTCACTCCGTCACCTGTACCTTTGCAAAAGAACCCACCCCGGGCGTTTTTGACCGCGTGCGGGAAATTTTGATTGCAACGTCGTTTACGAAAAAAGGAGACTCCTGACATTTCGGAATCTCCTTCTGGGCTGTAGGCCTCACAGGTTTCCACAGCACGATCACTGTATTCTGGTATATCCTCACCTGTAAAGCAGTCAATCTCCATTGCGATTCAGGCAGGCTTCTTGGCGTCCAAAGATTTAACTTCGTCAACTGTTAACCCAGAGAACAAAGCAATATCCTCGTAGCTCAATTTTTTAGAAGCCAACATTGTCTTTGCAATTTCAATATTTCGCTCCCGGACAGTTTCATTTCGCATTTCTTCCATTGCTCTGCACATAGTTGCCACCCCTTTCGCATCTTGCTTAAAGTATTGTACCCGATTTGCAAGCACCGGATAGAACATATCCTTTGCATCGGTACAGAAAAAGTCGTGCATCAGTTTTCCAAGGGCAGATTCATCCCTGATCTGAGAATTCACATAGATGATATGAGACTGGTCATTGAAAACAGCACCCGTTTCTTCCACCATGCGATGAATGTGGTAAATCGGCAATCCAGCCTTTAACACATCGTTTTCCGTAATGAAAATAACGTATGTCTCATTCAGAGCGTCATAGCTACTGCCCGAACGAGTAAGGTTTGCATCCAGCAGGCTGCTGTTGTAGCGGGCGCGTTTCTCGCTTGCACCACGGTCACTGCGCTGCACCTCGATATTATATGCTCGATTCTGCTCATCGACCGCCAGAATATCCAGACGAACGGAACGCCCCTGTAAATTCTTAATGCTGTACTGACCATGCACCTCACGAACCTTCAAATCCTCTCGTTTAAGAATGATCTGAAGCAGAAATTCTGCACAAGCAGGATCTTCAAACACCGCTGCCATGAAATCATCATCAATCAGGCGCAGTCCTCTCAGACGCTGCAAGTCCTGTTCGTGTTTACGTTCAAAATCCAGCTCTTGTTGTGTTTTATTCTCAGACATCGAGTCACCTGCTTTCCAATCTATCTTTCAAGATAATAGTACCATAAAGCCCCATTTGCTGCAAGCCATCAAACAAAAAAGCACCCCACGATTTCTCGTGAAGTGCTTCGGTATGGAGATTACCGGGATCGAACCGGTGACCTCTTGCATGCCATGCAAGCGCTCTCCCGAACCACGCACTCACGCACCCCCACACAAAGGTGCGAGGATAAACAATATTCGACGTTGATAGGTTAATTTAAAATACAACAAATCACTTGCTGGCCAACAATTCTCCTTCAGCAGCCATCACAAAGTTCAACATTATTATGTATTTTGTATCTTATTCTCCGGAGGCTTTTTTGTACGACACTTTGAACTGTTATCAATCAGCATCATTTCAATGATATACCGATACATACTATCTTTTTCTTGTTCTGACATTTTATCAACCAACTGCACCGCTGTGAGATACTTTTCTGTTGAACCCAATCTCTCGTGATAAAGATTGAGCTGATCAATCGTTCTTTTATAAAGCCAGAAAAACAAGCCAGAAATGAGTTCTACAACACATCCGGAAATTGTTGTATAGAACGATACTTTCTGGCCACCCCAAAATGCTACGATACTTCCAATGATAAAGATAATTCCACCCATAACACAAGCCGTCAATGTTGCATTAAACACCCGATTAGCCTGCCGCTTATTAATGACATAATATTCTCTTAATTCGGACATATTATTCAACATCAAAGAAATAATGTCTTTATTTCCTTCCTGAACTTTTTGAGCAGCCTCTTTTGCTTCTTTTGCGTCACCATCAGACGTTTTCTCTATACTGGAAGCAGTATGCTTTACCGAAAACATCGCACCAATCATTCCCAAAATAATAGCCAAAGCAGACATAACTGCAGAAATTGTTTCTGATCCCATTAATTTTCCTCCTCGATCGATAAAATTTTGTTTGTTGCCAGCAGAGAGACCGTGCAAAGGGCAAATTATATAAAATTCTCAAATAACACAATTTATTATACGTCCATTCCGTTTTTCGTCAAGACATTGTATTATAACATGTTGCCAAGCGCAATTTCGACCCCCAAAATCGAAGTTGCGCTTTTTTCATTTCTCAACAAAATACTTTTCACTGGAGGTTTTTACAATGTTTCTGTATCACTGTCGGTTTCAGCTCTTGACACAACCGTATGACCCTTGACTACTTCTATGGACAAGCTGGAGAGCTTTTCGCTTTCTACCGTATCCCCAAAGCACTGTTTCAGGAACCACGGTTCCAGACCTTGTCAACCGATGCCAAAACGCTGTACGGTATCCTGCTCGACCGCATGAGCCTTTCCGTCAAAAATGGCTGGCTGGACGAGCAGGGTCGAGTGTTCATCATCTTCACGATAGAGGATGTCAAGAGGGCGTTGTGTTGCGCAGACAACAAAGCGACCAAGCTGCTCCGGGAACTCGAAAAGTTTGGTCTGATTGAACGAAAACGCAGAGGTCTGGGAAAGCCAAGTTTGGTGTATGTGAAGAACTTTTCAGCAGAATCGTCAAAATCAATATTCCAGAATCGTGATTTTCACGATTCTGGAGGCTTCAAAAACGCAAGTCAAGACCCTTCAAAATCACGATGTAATAAGACTAAAGAGAATGATACTGAAATGAGTGAGACTGATCCTTTCTATTCTGAAGAAGCGGAGGGGATGAGCAAACGCACCCAACTGGAAGAATATTTTTCGCAGTCTTTGGAAGTGGAACTCCTGCTCCGGTTTTGCCCGGACGATGAGGACACCATCTATCAGATCGTAGATTTGTTGGTGGACACCTGCGCTACCAACCGCAAGCTGCTGCGCATTGCCGGGGACGATAAGCCCGCCGAGGTGGTACGCAGTCGCTTTATGAAGCTGAACGCTGACCATATCCGCTTTGTGCTGAAGTGCCTTGCAGAGAACAGCAGCCCGATCCGAAACATGAAACAATACCTGCTCGCTTCTCTGTACAACGCACCCACCACGATGCAGCTTTCCTACCAGAACCAAACCAACCACGACTTAGCGATGCGGAGGTGATAAAAATTTCAAAGAAAGCAACTACGATTGCCATCGTCAACCAGAAAGGCGGCACCGGCAAGACCACCACCTGTGAGAATCTGGGCATTGGGCTGGCGATGGAGGGCAAAAAAGTTCTGTTGGTGGATGCTGACCCACAAGGCAGCCTGACCATTAGCATGGGCTGGCAGCAGCCCGATGAACTGCCCACTACCCTTTCCACCCTGATGCAGAAAGCCATGAACGACCAGAGTATTCCACCCGGCGAGGGCGTTCTGCACCATGCAGAGGGCGTTGACCTGATCCCAGCAAACATCGAACTGGCAGGGCTGGAAGTGTCCCTTGTCAACTGCATGAACCGGGAAAAGATGCTGAAACAGGTGCTGGAAGGGGTGAAGCACGAGTACGATTTCATTCTGCTGGACTGCACCCCTTCCCTTGGGATGCTGACCGTGAATGCACTGGCAGCAGCAGACACCACCCTGATTCCCGTGCAGGCGCAGTACCTGTCTGCAAAGGGTCTGGAACAGCTTTTGCAGACCGTGCAGAAAGTCCGGCGGCAGATCAACCCGAAACTGAAAATCGAGGGTATTCTGCTGACTATGACCGACAGCCGCACCAACTACGGACAGCAAATCGACAACCTGATTCGAGGTGCCTACGGCAGCAAGATCAAAGTGTTCGACCAGACCATTCCCCGGTCTGTCCGCGCTGCGGAGATCAGTGCCGTGGGTAAGAGCATTTTCCAGCACGATCCCAAAGGCAAGGTGGCAGAAGCCTACCAATCTCTGACTGGGGAGGTGATGGTGAATGCCGAAAGGCAGCTTAAACGTGTCGCTGAAAGGGGCAGAT
>CAKTBG010000016.1 GCA_934533135.1 uncultured Faecalibacterium sp. | reverse complement strand
GTAATTCAGGTGGCACCGCGGACATTACAAGACAGCTTGTTCGCCCTGAACTTTCAGGGCAAAAGCTGTCTTTTTTCATTTTCAGATCGGAGGAAACATCCCATGGAACGCACCGAAATCGTTTCGCTGTACAAGAACCCCCCGGCCGACGGCACCGTTGTCACGGTCTGCGGTTGGGCCAAGAACATCCGCGACTCCAAGAACATCGGCTTCATCGCCCTGTCGGACGGCGGCTGCTTCAAGACCCTGCAGGTCGTGCTGGAAGCCGGGAAGCTGGCAAACTACGAGCAGGTCGTCCACACCGGCCTGTACAGCAGCCTGCGCGTGGTGGGCCGCATCGTGCTGACCCCGCAGGCAAAGCAGCCCTTTGAACTGAACGCCGACAGCGTGGAGATCCTGGGCGACTGCCCGGCGGAGGAGTACCCGCTGCAGAAAAAGAAGATGAGCATGGAGTATCTGCGCACCATGCCCACCCTGCGCCCCCGCACCAACACCTTCAATGCGGCTTTCCGTGTCCGCAGTGTGGCCGCTTACGCCATCCACAAGTTCTTTCAGGAGAACGGCTTTGTCTATGCCCACTCTCCGCTGCTGACCGCCTCGGACTGCGAGGGCGCGGGCGAGATGTTCCGGGTGACCACTCTCGACCTCGAGAACGTTCCCAAGAACGAGGACGGCACCGTGGATTACACGCAGGACTTCTTTGAAAAGCCGGTCAACCTGACGGTCTCCGGCCAGCTGGAAGCCGAGGCCATGGCCATGGCCTTCGGCAAGGTGTACACCTTCGGCCCCACCTTCCGCGCCGAGAAGAGCTTCACCACCCGCCATGCAGCCGAGTTCTGGATGATCGAGCCGGAGATGGCCTTCTGCGACCTGAGCGGCTATATGGACACCGCAGAGGCCATGACCAAGTACGTCATCCGCTATGTGCTGGACAACTGCCCCGATGAGATGGCGTTCTTCAACCAGTTCATCGACAAGGGTCTGATCGAGCGTCTGGAGCTGGTGGCAAACAGCGAGTTTGGCCGCATCAGCTACACCGATGCCATCGAGATCCTGAAGAAGAACAACAAGAAGTTCCAGTTCCCGGTGGAGTGGGGCGTGGACATCCAGACCGAGCACGAGCGGTATCTGACCGAGGTGGTCTTTAAAAAGCCGGTCTTTGTCACCGATTACCCGAAGGAGATCAAGAGCTTCTACATGAAGCAGAATGCCGACGGCAAGACCGTGGCCGCAGCCGATATGCTGGTGCCCGGCATCGGCGAGCTGATCGGCGGCAGCCAGCGTGAAGAGGACTACGACAAGCTGGTGGCCCGCATGGACGAGCTGGGTCTGGACAAGTCCAGCTACGACTGGTACCTCAACCTGCGCAAGTTCGGCGGCGTGGAGCACGCCGGTTACGGCCTTGGCTTCGAGCGGATGATCATGTACCTCACGGGCATCCAGAACATCCGCGATGTCCTGCCGTTCCCCCGCACTGCTTACGGGTTCTAAGAAGATCGCGCTTCCCGGGCTGCTGTCACCGTGCAGTAGCCCGGTTTTTGTTCGCATCTGCGCCCTCTCCGTCATTTGAGCCCTCTCAGTCACCTGCGGTGACAGCTCCCCCAGAGGGGGAGCTGGACGCCGACAGGCGGACTGAAAGGGCAACTTTTCAACAACGAGGTGATCCTTTGTGGAAAACATTGCGCCTGCCCTGCTGGAGTGGTTTTACCGGAACCACCGCATCCTGCCGTTCCGCACCGACCCAAGCCCCTATCACGTCTGGGTGAGCGAGATCATGCTCCAGCAGACCCGCGTTTCGGCGGCACTGCCCTATTACGAGCGGTTTCTTGCCGCGCTGCCGGACATCCCGGCACTGGCCGCCTGCGAGGAGGAAAAGCTGCACAAGCTCTGGGAGGGGCTGGGGTATTACAGCCGGGTGCGGAACCTGCAGAAAGCCGCAAAGATCGTCTGTGCGCAGTACGGCGGCCAGCTTCCGGCCGACTACGACGCCCTGCGGGAACTGCCCGGCATCGGAGACTACACGGCGGGGGCCATCGCCTCCATCAGCTTTGGCCTGCCGGTGCCCGCCGTGGACGGCAATGTGCTGCGGGTTTTTGCCCGGCTGTATGACGACGCCCGGCTCATCACCGACCCGGCGGTCAAAAAGGCATTCACCGCCCGGGTCATGGAGCACCAGCCGCCGGAACAGGCCGGTGACTACAATCAGGCTCTGATGGAGCTGGGGGCACTGGTCTGTGTGCCGAACGGCGCACCCCTTTGTGCGGCCTGCCCGCTGCACGGCCTCTGCAAGGCTCGTGCCGCCGGTACTGCGCCGACCCTGCCCCGGAAGGCAGCACCCAAGGCCCGGAAGGTCGCGCCGGTGACGGTAGCGTTGGTGGAAAGCGGGGGAAACTTCCTCATCCGGCAGCGGCCCGAAAAAGGCCTGCTGGCCGGGCTGTGGGAGCCGCTGCTCTGGGAAGGGGAGGCTCTGACGCCCGGTGAACTGCACGAAAAACTCACGGCCATGGGGCTGGTCTGCGAGGCCGAGGCCATCGCGCCGCTGCCGGAGGCCAAGCACATTTTCAGCCACATCGAGTGGCGGATGACCCAGTATGCGGTTCCGGCTCCGCCGCAGCCCGCCCCAGAGGGCACGGTCTGGGCCAGCCGGGAACAGCTGCGCACCGAATACACCCTTCCCGGGGCGTTCAAGGCCTGCAAAAAATACCTCGGTTTGTAAAACGCGCTTGTATTTTTTTCGCGCAGCGGGTATAATAAACGCATAAAGCGATACGATACGGAGGACGCTGCGGATGATCTTTCTGGTAAAACTCTCGCTTCATATGCTTTCCGCACTGTGGAAAGTACTCGAGCTGATGCTGCGGGTCTCCCGCTGGAAAAACAAGCTGAAACATCGTTTTGACCGAAAAAAGGAGTGTGCTGAACCTATGAAGAAATCCTGTTTGATCGCTGTGATCACCACTTTGGCCGCCGTCGCCGGTGCGCTGGCCGCTGTTGCCGTGTATCTGCATCGCCGTGAGAAGGAACTGGACGAGTACGAGCGTCTGCTGTTCGGTGAGGACGATGCCGTTACCACCGAGGAGGCTGCTCCGGCGGAGGACGCTGCGCCTGCTGAGGAATCCGCAGAATAACTGCGGGCGAAAACCAAACACGTCAAAAACATCGGGCGCACTCGATAAGTCTGTACAGGGCTTGTTGAGTGCGCCTTTTTGGTAAATTGCAATCTCAGGAAATCCGCAGAAACATTCTTGGCTCCCCCTTTGGGGGAGCTGGCTGCGGAGCAGCCTGAGAGGGCGGAGGTACATACCATGAAACGATTCTTGTTGTGGCTTGTGGGCGTCGCCGTGGGCGTGGCCGTGCTGCTGGGTGCGGTGATGGGCGTGAGCTATGCCTTCAAGACCGAAGGCTCGATGCCGACGTCGGAAGTCCAGTTCGGCGGCGAAGCACTGGACGTGAACGGCTACTGCTGGCAGGTTCCGCTGCTGGGCGGCCAGCTGGACAAAGTGTTTGCCAGCCCGGAAACGCTGGCGGTGCAGAAGCTGGGCACCCTGTACGACGCGCACCCGGCCTTTGCCCTGCCGGACTGGGCGGGCTACACCACCCTGACCATTGAGACCGACATCGGCAGCATCGTCTATGCAGGCAGTGTGACCGATTACGCCGATTTCCTGTTCCCGGCCAATGGCGGGTACAAGGCGACGCTGACGGTCTGGCGGATGCCGCAGGACTTTCTGGTGACCCAGTTTGAGGGCGGCAGCAACGGCAGCCTCCGGAAGGATCCGAGGCTGGAACACCCGGCCAAGCCCACCGGCTGGTACCGGTACTCCTTCCGGTTCAGCCTGCAGGCCAGTGCGGAGGTGGAGCTGTCGGCGGAGCGGATCGAGCAGGGCGGCGTGGTCGGCGTGGCCATCACCGGCATGACCGGCGAAACCGCCCCCACGATCGAGACGGATCTTGGCAGCGTCCAGTGCGTCCGCAGTGCGAATGGCTGGCGTGCCTACATCCCCGCGGCCTACAACGCAGCCGCAGGCGGCCATGAGGTGGCCATCACCGTCAACGGCGAACCCCAGACCCGAACCATCACGGTCATCCCGAAGGATTTCGGCACCGCGGAAGTGGACCCGGAGCCGGAGGCGTCCGAAGCCGCGAACACCGAGTTCCGGAACAACATCTGGCCGCTCTATGAGCAGCCGGTGCGGGAAAAGCTCTGGGCAGGCGGCTTTGTCAGCCCGGCAGAGCATTCCATGACACTGGTGGATTTCGGCCAGATCAAAGTCGTCAACGGCAAACAGGGCAGCAAGTCCAACTCCACCAAGCTCTACACCATCCCGGGCGACCCCGTCCGCGCACCGGCGGCGGGGGTGGTGGTCTTTGCGGGCGATCTCGCCCTCACCGGAAACACCGTCGTCATCGACCACGGCTGCGGCCTGCGCAGCTATCTCTACGGCATCCAGACGCTCACGGTCAGCAAGGGGCAGACCGTGGAGCGCGGGCAGGCCGTCGGCGCACTGGGCGAGGAGCTGACCATGGATTTCAAGCTCGGCAGCAAGAGCATCAACCCGAAACTCCTGTTCCAGTCCAGCGGCGGTTTGTTCTGGAAAGAAAATTCGTAAACCAGCAAAAAAGGGAGCGGACACCCTGCGGCGTCCGCTCCCTTTGCGTTTGTGATGGTCAGAATTGCATTCAGGAGATCGAATCGACATCCCATTTCATGCGGACGGCGTCGGCACCGTCCAGCTTGAGGTTGAGTGCGCCGACATTGTCGAGCACCTGCTCCGGCGTGCGGGCACCGCAGAGGACGTGAAGCCCCGGGATCATTTTGGCCGTCAGCGCGATGACCAGCTGTGCGGTGGTGCAGTGGTACTTCTCGGTCAGATCAGTCCAACCGTCCAGCAGTTTGAGGGCCTGCGCACGGCGGCCGGGCTGGTAGCTGGGGTTGGAGTTGCGGGTGTTGCCCTCCGGATAGGTGGTCTCCATGGTGACCTTGCCGGTCAGCAGACCCTGCTCCAGCGGGGAGTAGGCCTGAATGGACACCCCCAGCTCCTTGCAGGTGGGCAGCAGCTGCTTCTCGATCCGGCGGGTCAGCAGGCTGTATTTTTCCTGAATGACGTCCAGCTGGCCGTACTTGCAGTAGCCGCGGATGATATCGGCAGTCACGTTGGCGGCACCGATGGCGCGGATTTTGCCCTGCTCTTTCAGCTTCATCAGGGCTTCCACGGTCTCTTCCAGCGGGTAGAGGCCGAAATCCGGGCTCTGCCAGTGGGTGTAGAGCACGTCCAGATGGTCGGTGCCCAGCCGCTTGAGGCTGCCCTCCACGTCCTCGATGATGCTCTGCGCCGACAGGTCGCGGTAGACGGATACGCCGTCCACGACTTTGTGGAGGACGGGCGTTTCGTGCCGCCATTCGAGGCCGCATTTGGTGGAGAGGATCACCTTGTCCCGGTCGATCTGCCGGAGAGCCTCGCCCACCACTTCCTCGCTGTGGTACAGGCCGTAGATGGGGGCGGTGTCCACCCATGCAATGCCCTGCTCCACGGCAGTCCGGATGGCGTTGACCGACTGTGCGTCGTCGTTGTCGCCCCACCATGTGCCGCCGCCGATGGCCCAGGTGCCAAGGCCGAGGAACGGGGCAGACAAGCCGCTCCTGCCGATCTGAATGGTTTCGTTTTTCATACTATTTACCCTCTTTGCCAGCAGTCTCTCCATCATGAGAGACCATCAGAACGCTGGCATTCTTTGTTGGATGCTTCTTATTTTTATAGAAAAAACTGCGGTGCAGGAAACGCCTGAACCGCAGCTTTCTAACCAAGTAGGAAAATCGCTGCCGGGTGGGTTCAGCACACCTTAAATATTGCCAAACTCGCTCAGCTTTAATGCATCGTTGTGGGTCTCGGCCCAGCGCACGGCCCAATCGGAGGTGAACAGGAGCAGGCGATTCCCCTTCATATCCTCCACGGCCTTGGTGTCGCTGGTCAGATCGAGATCCCGCAGATTGTAGGTGTCGGGGTCGTTTTTGACCCAGCGCAGCTGCTCAAAGGGCAGCTGCTGCATCCGGATCTCAACGTTGTACTCGGTGTTCAGGCGGTACTCCAGCACTTCCAGCTGCAGCACGCCGACCACGCCGACCACGACTTCTTCCATGCCGCCGCCGACCTCGCGGAAGATCTGGATCGCACCTTCCTGTGCGATCTGCTCCATGCCTTTCACGAACTGCTTGCGCTTCATGGTGTCCTTCTGCTCGATCCGGGCAAAGTGCTCGGGGGAGAAGGTGGGGATGCCCGCAAACTCGACCTTTTTCTTGCCCGTACACAGGGTGTCGCCAATGGAGAAGATGCCCGGGTCAAACAGGCCGATGATGTCGCCTGCATAGGCTTCGTCCACGATGGCACGATCCTGCGCCATCAGCTGGGTGCCGGTGGCCAGCTTGATGTTCTTGCCTTCCTGCACATGGTAAGCTTCCATGCCGCGCTCGAACTTGCCCGAGCAGATGCGCATGAATGCAATGCGGTCGCGGTGGGCCTTGTTCATGTTGGCCTGGATCTTGAAGATGAAGGCCGAGAACTCGTCGCGGCAGGGATCCACGGCCTCCCCGGTCAGGCTGTCCACACGGGCCAGCGGGGTGGGGGTGAGGCGGAGGAAGTTTTCGAGGAAGGGCTCGACGCCGAAGTTGGTCAGAGCCGAACCGAAGAACACGGGGCTGAGCTCGCCGCGCAGCACCTTGTCGAGGTCAAATTCCTCGGCAGCACCGTCCAGCAGCTCGATCTCATCGGAGAGCTGCTGGTGCAGATAGGGGGTCAGCAGCTCGTCCAGTGCGGGATCGCCCAGCTCAGCCTCGGTCTCTTCGACCTTCTTGACGCCGTTGGCGCGGCCGTCGCTGGAGAAGGCGAGGACTTTGCGGGTGTTGCGGTCGAACACGCCCTTGAACTCCTTGCCGCAGCCGATGGGCCAGTTCATGGGATAGGTCTTGATGCCGAGGATCTCTTCGATGTTCTCCATCAGCTCAAAGGGGTCGCGGGCTTCGCGGTCCATCTTGTTGATGAAGGTGAAAATGGGGATGTGGCGGAGGGTGCAGACTTTGAACAGCTTGATGGTCTGCGCCTCGACGCCCTTGGCGGCGTCGATGACCATGACGGCAGAGTCTGCCGCCATCAGGGTGCGGTAGGTGTCCTCCGAGAAGTCCTGATGGCCGGGGGTGTCCAGAATGTTGACGCACTTGCCCGCATAGTTGAACTGCAGCACCGAGGAAGTGACGGAAATGCCGCGCTGCTTCTCGATGTCCATCCAGTCGGACACGGCGTGCTTGGCACTCTGCTTGCCCTTGACGGAACCGGCCTGATTGATGGCTCCGCCGTAGAGCAGCAGCTTTTCGGTCAGGGTCGTTTTACCGGCGTCCGGATGGCTGATGATCGCAAATGTCCGGCGACGCTCGATTTCTTCACGATTGGTCATAAAATAGCTTCTCCTGCTTGCACTGCCCGGGATGCCGGGCAGGGGATGAAAAAACGGGTTTGCTCTATCCAAAATTTACATCGGATCGCTCCTGTAAATGGCGTAAAATACACACAACGCTTATTTTAGCAGAAAATGCACATGGATGCAAGACTTTTTGTTATTTTTTAAGAACAAGGCAGGGCAGGGGGGCTGTATCCGCCCAATTTGCAAAATCACACACGAGAACGGTGTATTTTGTCAGCGGCAGGGATCGGAGCCAGCCGAGGATGCTCTGTTTTTCGCCGGTGCCGATCACCCGCCCGCTGTACAGGATGGCACTGAGCACGCCGCCGGGCCGCAAAGCGTCGAGGGCCGCTTCCAGAGCCGGGATGCTGCTGTCGGCGGTGGAGAACACGCTGTGGTCGGCTCCCGGCAGCCACCCGAAATTGAACATGACCGCATCGGCAGAGCCGGGGGCGATGTAATGCAGGAGGTTTGCGTGGCTGTCGCAGTAAAGCTCGGCACGGTCGGCAAGCCCCAGCTGCGCCAGATGTTTCCGGGTGGAGTCGATGGCCTCGGGCTGGATGTCAAAGCCCAGCACCCGGCCGTTTGGCACCAGTCGGCAGAGAAAGGCCGTGTCGCCGCCGTTGCCGCAGGTGGCATCTACGCAGAGATGGGGCGACACCAGACGGGCGGCGAGGAAGTCCTGCACGAATTTTACCGCGGTCAGGTCGGGCGTCCGGCGGCGGAACAACTGCCCGCCCTCGGGCCGGAAGCCGAATTTCGCCCAAAAGAGCTGCTCCCCGGCGTCCTGCGGCAGCGGGGCCGAAAAGACGGTGGCCGCTTCCCGGTCGTACCCGCCGAAGCTGCGCAGCACTTCCTTTAAGAGATACGAGCCGTAGCCTTTCCGCCGCCACGGGGCGAGGATGCACAGCGCGGTGATCGCGGCACCCTTGTCCGTGGGGGTAAGCAGGCATTGGCCGATCTCGGTCTTTTCTTTGTATAAGGCGAAACCGCCGGGGATTGCAAGCAATTTCATGAGGATGATCTCCTTTAACGGGATTGCCCTCTCCGTCGCCCTCTCAGTCACCTTCGGTGACAGCTCTCCCAAAGGGAGAGCCAAGACTTGCCTCTCCCTTCGGGAGAGGTGGCATCGCGCAGCGATGACGGAGAGGGTGACTGAGAGGGCAGGGATGTTACTCTAACAATACCAACCGATCTCCCCGCTGTCAAGCGGTAAAGTACGACCTTATTTCACACATTCTTCACGGCGTCAGCGATTGATTTTCACAATTAGCAGATACAATAAAGACAGCTCAAGAGAAGCGGGAAATCCACCTCCCCTGAACGAACCCTTTTCGAGAAAGGATGATACCAGTATGGATACGGAAAACAAATGGGAATACAAGTATTCCTCTGACGATAATCAGCCTGCCGGGAACACCAGCTATCCCAATGTGGGCAGCAGCGGCATGAACACCGCCAACACCGCCGGAACCTTCGGCGAGCCGGCCGAAAACTTCTTCAAGGAGCCGGAGCCGGATGCTGCCGCCCCCAACGGCAGCGGCGGCGCGACGCCTCCCCCGGAACCCCCGGTGGAGCACGCAGCCCCCGAACAGCCCCGGCCTGAAAAGAAGCACCGCAAAGGCGGCAGCAAGCTGGCACAGCGGGCGATTGCACTGGCACTGGCCGCGGCCATGGGTTTTGCCGGCGGCGTTGTGGGCGCAAAGGTCGGCGGAGGCTCCGGCAATAAGGTCGTGATCCAGCAGGTCGAAAAGACCGCCGCGCCGGACGGCACCGGCTCTGCGGCGGGCACGGCTCTTTCCAGCGGGATGACCACCGCACAGGTGGCCGAGATGGTCAGCCCGAGTGTGGTGGTCATCACCACCGAGCAGGTCGTCTACTCGCAGTGGTCGTGGTACGGCCAGAGCCAGATCGAGTCGGGTGCCGGCAGCGGCGTCATCATCAGCTCGGATGGCTATATCCTGACCTGTGACCACGTTGTGAACGGTGCGTCCAACATCACCGTCACCATCGGCGATCAGGATTATACCGCCACCATCGTGGGCGAAGATTCCACCAGCGACATCGCGGTCATCAAGATCGACGCCACCGGCCTGACCCCCGCCACCATCGGCGACAGCGATTCGCTGGCCGTGGGCGAGAATGTTCTGGCCGTCGGCAACCCGCTGGGTGAGCTGGGCGGCACCGTCACCAGCGGCATCGTCAGCGCACTGAACCGCAGTGTGACCATTCAGGGCAACAGCTCCACCAACACCATGTCGCTGATCCAGATGGATGCGTCCGTCAGCCCCGGCAACTCCGGCGGCGGTCTGTTCAACATGGACGGCGAACTGGTCGGCGTGGTCAACGCCAAATCTTCCAGCTCCGACGCCGAGGGTCTGGGCTTTGCCATCCCCATCAATGACGCCATCAAGGTGGCGCAGGATCTGCTGGAAAATGGCTATGTGACCGGCCGCCCCTACATGGGCATCACCTATCTGGCCGTCACGGACGCACAGACGGCGGCGCAGCTGGGCGTGAACGCGTACGGCGTCTACGTTGTGGACGTCGTGCAGGGCGGCCCCGCCGACAAAGCGGGCCTGAAAGCCGGTGACCGGATCGTCAGCATCGACGGCTCGGAGGTGGCACAGAAGACCGACCTCGGCACCATCATCCAGAACCACTCCGCAGGCGATACCCTGTCCATCACCGTGGCACGCAGCGGCCAGATGCAGACGGTCAGTCTGACGCTGGGCGAAAAGACGGCGGCCAACAGCACGGCCTCCTCTCAGCAGGAGCAGGCTCCGGCTTTGACCGACCAGCAGCCGCAGGGCTGATGCGCCCCTCAGGATAACATCATCAGTGAAGTTCCTTTCTTCTTGTTTGACAAAGATAGCCCGTTTTAGAGCGATCTGAAACGGGCTGTCTTGCTGTATCTGGATCAAAACCGCAAGGCCCGGCCTTTTGCGTTTTGCGCACAAACTTGCCCGGCCTGCCAAGGGCTCCCCCTCCGGGGGAGCTGTCTGCGAAGCAGACTGAGAGGGCTATATCAAACCTAAAACGGTTGCACTGTACGGCAGGACCTCGACCTGCCCCTGCAGGATCTGGCTCTTGCCCCGCCAGAGGCTGGACGAAACGCCGTCGCTGAGCAGCTTCCAGTTGCCCTCCGGCAGCGGCAGCGTCCGGGATCCGGCGGTGGGGTTGTAAAAGACACAGAGCGCACGCCACCAGCTGCCGTCGCCGGGCACAGCCGGCAGCGACCAGCCCACGATGGGCTGCTCCAGCGAGAAGAAGCGGATGGCTTCCGGGCTGGCTGCATCCACGGCACTCAGCCGGGGGAAGGTCGTCCGCAGACCGATCAGACCCCGGTAGTAGTCCACGAGGCTATGGAACTGCTCGGCACGCCGCCAGTCCAGCCGGTTGAGTGCGGGCGAAGAGCGGTAACTGTTGCCCTGCCCCTTTTTGGTGCGGGCAAACTCTTCCCCTGCCTGCCAGAAGGGAAGCCCCATGCTGGTCAGGACGATGCCGGCTGCCAGCCGGTTCTGCGCCAGAGCCACCGGGTCGGTGGCGGCGTATTCCGGCTTCTTGTGCCGCACCAGCAGCAGTTTATCCCAGAGGGTGAAGTTGTCGTGGGCGGAAACGTAGGTCACGATCTGGCTGGGCTTGTGGGGCGGCAGGGTATCGCTGCGGCACCACGCGGCCACAGCCCCGCCGATATCCCAGAACGCACCGGGTCTGCCCTCGACATAGCCCGGCTCCCGGGCGTCGAAACAGCCGCCCTTGATCGCGTCGCGGGTGTTGTCGCAGAAGATGCCGATCCGCTCGTTGAGCATGGCGAGGTTGTTCTTGTTGGCTTCGTACCGGCGCAGCGCACTGCTGCCGCCCTGCCACGGTTCGCCATACATTAAAATGTTCCGGCCGTTGGGCAGTTTGTCCAGCTCGGCGCGGAGCAGATTCATGGTCTCCACGTCGTACAGCCCCATCAGGTCGAACCGGAAGCCGTCGATGTGGTATTCTCGGGCCCAGTAGAGCACCGAGTCGATGAGGTACCGCCGCGCCATGGGGCGTTCGCTGGCAAACTCGTTGCCGCAGCCGCTGCCGTTGGAGAAAGACCCGTCGTCGTTCTGCCGGAAAAAGTAATAGGGCACGGTCTGGTTGAGGGGATTTTCGTTCCGGTAGGCGTGGTTGTAGACCACATCCATCACCACGCCGATCCCCGCGGCATGGAGCGCGGCGATCATCTGCCTGCACTCCCGCAGCCGGACTTCGCCCCGGGTGGGGTCGGTGGAGTAGCTGCCCTCGGGCACATTGTAGTTGGTGGGGTCGTAGCCCCAGTTGTACTGCCGGGTCAGGGGTCTGGCCTCGTCCACGCTGCCGAAATCGAAGATCGGCATCAGCTGGACATAGCCTACGCCCAGCCGCCGCAGATAGTTCAGGCAGGTGGGGTGGATGCCATCGTTGTTCAGGGTCGTGCCCTGCTGGGTGAAGGCAAGGTATTTGCCCCGCCACGCGGGATGCACGCCGCTGGCCGGATCCTGCGAGAAATCCCGCACCGAGACCTCCCACACCGACCGGCGGGTCGGCGGGATGCTGGGGCGGACGTCCTGCGCCCAGCCCTGCGGCGCGACCCGGGCGGGATCCACGATCATGCTGCGGGTGCCGTTCACACCGGCAGCGGTGGCGTAGGGGTCGCCGGTCTCGCACACCGCTCCGTCGGTGTGGACCGTAAAGGTATAATAATGTCCGTGCTGGTCGCCGGGCAGGTAGACCGCCCACACACCCTGTTCCTGCTGTTTCAGGGGGAGCGACCCGATGCACACCCCGCCGTCGCCCCGGCGGTAGAGGTTGACCGTGACTTGCTGCGCCGTGGGTGCCCAAAGCCGGAGGTGGGTCCCGGCGGGGGTGTACTCCGGCCCAAGGGGGCCGTGGTAAGTGGTTTGCTGCGCGAAGGCTTCACTCTCAAACAACGCCTTCCATTCCGCAGGGGTTTTCATTCTGACTTCATCCTTCGTATCATAATCCGGAAATGGGATCCAGTTCTGGGGATAGTGTACAGGACGGAGGGCGGATTTTCAAGACTTTTCTTGCAAATATCCGCAAAGTACACTATACTGAGAAAAAAACGCAGGGCAGGAGGCCGCTATGGGATACACAAACGACTGGGAAGATCTGATGAACGGCGTGTTTGGCGCGGGTGGGAAGTTGCGATTCACGCCCGGTACGCCAAAGCCGGACGAGACTGCGGCGCAGACCGGCGGCCTGCCGGATCTGAACGCAGCCTTGCTGGAACAGCAGAAACGGCTGGGCGAGATGCTGGAGCAGCAGAACGCAGCCCTGAAACAGCAGGACGGCGCGGCGCAGTCTGCCCTCGCGGACAGCCGCCGCCTGCTGAAGGATCTGGAGGATGACGGCCTGCTGGCGCGCGGCACCACCGAGGTGAAGGCCGAGCACCTTGGCAGCTTCGAGGGGCTGGCCGATGCGGTGAAGCAGTCGGTGCTGGGGCAGTCTGCCTTTGTGGACAGCGTGGTGCGTGCCATGCGCCGCCCCTTTGTGCTGGGCACCGAGCCGCCCGCCGCCCGGAACGTGATCCTTATCACCGGCGGCAGCGGCACCGGGCGGCATTTCACGCTGGAAGAGACGGCACGCTGCATGGCGGCGCGGGGGCTGCTGGCCAATGATAAGATCGCAACGCTCGACCTCGCCCTGTATCCCGATTCGGGCGCGGAAAAGCTGTTTTTGCAGGATCTCTATGCCGCACTCCATGCGCCCGGCGAGATCGTTGTGTTTGAGCATTACGAGAGCTGCCATCCGGCATTCCTGAAGACCCTCTCCGATCTGGCCGTCAAGGGCAGTGCGCCCCTGTCCAGCCGCTACCTCGTCAACAAAGAGGGCATCCTTGTGGACGCCGGGACCGCGCTGGCTCCCGGTGCGGTCAGCCGGATCGACCCGCAGGGCAAGTATCTGATCTTCTTCTCCCGCAAGGGGCGGGATGCGCTGGCAGACAAATTCGGCGCGGAGTTCGTCTCGGCACTGGGCGACGTCTGCGCAACAGCGGCCTTTGCCCGGGAAGATCTGGCGGAACTGGCCGCCCAGCAGCTCAACGCACTGGCGCAGAAAGTCCGCACCCGGCTGGGGCTGACCATGACTGCCGGTGCCGACGTCCGGGATTATGTCGCCGCCCAGTGTACCCCTGAAAAAGGCGCGGCCGGGCTGTCGGCCTGCTGCGACAAGATCTTCCGCGCCCTGAGCGAATACTGCCTGCAGACTGACCGCCCCCTCTCCGGCACCGTGGTGCTGACGGCGCGGCCGGACGGCATCGACTTCCAGCACGGCGATGGGGCACCGCAGAAGCTCTTTGCTCTGCTCCCGGAGGCCTACACCGGAGCCATCGACGCGATCAAGGCCGAGCTGGACGATCTCGTGGGGCTTGCACCGGTCAAGGAGTATGTATTTGGTCTGGCCGACAATCTTCAGGTGCAGCAGCGGCGAGCGGCGGCAGGGTTCAAGACCGCCAGCCTGTCCATGCACATGATCTTTACCGGCAACCCCGGCACCGGCAAGACCACCATCGCCCGGCTGGTGGCCAAGTACCTGAAAGCCATCGGCGCACTCAAGGGCGGCCAGCTGGTGGAAGTGAGCCGCGGCGACCTCGTGGGCCGCTACACCGGCCACACCGCGCCGCTGACCAACCGCGTGATCGAGAGTGCGCTGGGCGGCGTGCTCTTCATCGACGAGGCATACAGCCTCTACCGGGGCGAGCAGGACAGCTTCGGCCTCGAAGCCATCGACACCCTTGTAAAAGGCATGGAGGATCACCGGGATGAGCTGGTGGTCATCCTCGCGGGCTATACCAAGGAGATGGAGACCTTCCTGACAGCCAACAGCGGCCTTGCCAGCCGGTTCCCGAACAAGATCGAGTTTCCGGATTACACGGCCGACGAACTGCTGGACATCACCGCAGTCCTCGCCAAGGGCAAGGGCTACCGCCTCGCCGAGAGCTGCACCTTCCCGCTGCTGGGCTACTACAAGCGGCGGCAGGCTCTCGACAGCCGCACCGCCGGGAATGGCCGCCTCGCCCGCAATACCCTCGAAAAAGCCATCTTCAACCAGAGCCGCCGCCTCGTGGCCGAACCTGCCGCTGCGCTGGATCTCATCCTGCCGAGCGATCTGGAATTTGAGGAATAATAGCTTATTTCACTTTGAAGCGAACAGTTTTGAGAAAACCGCTCTTGCAGGAAGGTTTGAAATCCACTATAATAGAACCAGAAGAAGGGAGGGCTTGCCATGCAGGAAGAAAGCTATCTGGGGCATCAGATCGAACGAACCAGCATCGAAGTGCGGTATGACGAAGCAGTCAAGCGGCTTCTGGCAAACAAGCTCATCCTTGCGACCATCATGCAGGGCTGTGTGGAAGAATACCGGAACTGTACCGTACAGGAGATCGCGGAACAGTACATTGAGGATGAACCGCAGATCGGAACCGTCGGGGTAAATCCAGACGATACAAACGCAGCCAAAGATAAAAACATTCACGGCAGCAATACCGAGGATGCGACCCTGACCGAGGGTACGGTGCGGTATGATATCCGGTTCTACGCCACTGCCCCCGCCGGGGATGGCCGGATCGGTCTTATCATCAATCTGGAAGCGCAGAATAAATATAATCCTGGGTATCCGCTGCTGAAACGCGCTTTGTATTATTGCAGCCGGATGATCTCGGCACAGCACGGAGTGGAGTTTACCCGTTCAGAATATGGCAAAATCAAAAAAGTCTATTCGATCTGGGTGTGTACAAACCCACCTGCAGAACGGCAGAATACGATCATGCAGTATTCCGTCCAGCAAAGGCCGCTCGTCGGTCAAGTGGACGAACCTGTGCAGAATTATGATCTTCTGAGCGCGATCATGATCTGTCTGGGAGAACCGGAACAGGAAAACTATACCGGTGTTCTGAAATTTCTGGAAGTGCTTCTCTCGGATGAACGCACGGCAAAAGAGAAAAAAGAGATTTTACAGGAAGAGTTTCATCTTCCGATGACACAGCATTTGGAAAGCGAGGTGCTTGGTATGTGCAACTTGAGCCAAGGTGCAATTGAAACCGGTATGAAGCGCGGTGAACAGATTGGCAAAGAAATCGGCAAAGAAATCGGCAAAGAAATCGGCACACAGACGGCAACACTCAATGCTATTCTCAATGTCATAAAGAATCTGGATGTCTCAGTAGATAAGGCAATGGACATTCTGGGAATCGCAGAGAAAGACCGAGCATTTTACCGGGCAAAATTGAACTGAAAAACGGTAGCGAAGCTCCTGCACAGTGTAAAACCAGTGCAGGAGCTTTGCTTCTTTGTTGCAGCCAGCGAAGAATTTCGGCAAAAGATAGAAAATCGTGCAAACCCTTGACAGAACCTCGGGGGGGGGGGGGTAGACTGAGTGCGGACAGTTGGATTTTTGTGGAAATGTGGATCCGGCTGTTACATTATTTTGGGAAACGAGGAGTCAAGATGAGAAAACGCTGGATCGCGTCGATCCTGACCGTGGCCATGATGCTCTCGGTCATCTCGCCCCTGTCGGCCTATGCAGACGACGGCGACGATGTACTGTTTGAAGATGATTGTGGCTATGAAGACCCGTATGACGATGGTGCCGATGAAGAGGGCATCCATTATTACACGGAAGAAGCTCTGAGCGGGAGCGGCGATGACATCGCACTGGCAAGCGCACGGACGTATACACTGGATGAGCTGCGTCAGAAATATCCGGCAGGAAAGTATTGGAACCATGCAGGTTCGTCTACGAATAACCCGGAGGGCTATACCAGCACCGCCTGCACGGATCATTATGTAAAGAGAGCCGATGGAACACGCGGAATCGGACAGTACGACAACCGGTACTATGGCGCACTTGGCTGGGCTACCCAGTGTGCCGGTTATGCACAGCAGGTTGCTTCCTGCTATGCCGGATCGGATCCGCAGACTTGGACGAAAAGGACTGGCACAGCTGCCGTGAATGATCTGAAAACCGGTGATGTTGTCCGTTACCTGAACGACGGCCATTCTATTTTCATCACCAAAGTTGAGGGTGAGAATGTTTGGTTCTCGGATTGCAACTACGGCAACCGGTGCATCATTCGGTGGGATGTAAAGACCACGAAGAGCACGATTAAAAAGACATTTACCAATGTGCGTGTTTGCCCGGTTGATCCGGGGCCGGATACCTGCTCTACGCAGTACGCTGGCTGGTATAAGGTAAAGTCCAGTGATGGCATCAGCGTGAACAGCGGCCATAACTTTAACTCTAAGGTAGACGAGATTGCGAATGGCAAGCTGGTCTATGTGGATAAGGCGTCTGGTATGGGCTCAGGTCAAGTTGCACATATCCATTATCAGGGACAGGAACGCTATCTGGCGATGAACCTGCTGACAAAGATGACTGGCGATCCGGTTGTTGCAGGTTCCTATGCTGGTGATATGCTGACGCGGCAGATCAAGGTTTATGGCATAGCATTTGACTGGGATGATACGGATAAAGCGGTTGAGATCTGTATTGAAACGCCGAATGGGGAGCGGTACACTTGTACAGCCAATAAGGAATCGACAAGTATTCCGCAGGACTATGCGGCTGTGACAGATAAAGCCAATCCCGGCGTTTACCATGCGTTTGAAACCGAGTACTTTACGCTGCCCGAAGGCGGAGAGCAGGAACTGAAGGTGATCGCCTATAACGTCGATAACGGTCAGCCGGTTGAATCGCTGACGATCAAAGCTGAGCTGATGAAATTGACAAACCTCAGCGTAAAGTCGATGCCGAGCAAGACCGAGTATACCGTTGGTGATACGTTGGACACGACTGGACTGGTGTTGAACGGACACTATGAGGGAACTTGGCACAGTGTTTCACTCGACAAGAATGTTGAAATCACCTCCGGTTTCACCTGCACTCCCACTACCCTCGACACTGCCGGAACGCAGACCATCACAGTCAATTATGACGGCCAGAGCACCAGTTTTGATGTGACGGTCAAGGAAAAGGAAACGCCGAGCCCCACCCCGGACGATAAGGATAATGTCACGCCGAATCCCACCCCGGATGATAAGGACGACAACAAGACTGATCCGGGCAACAATCCGACGAAACCCGATCCGGACGACACCACGACGACAAAGCCGGATCAGAACGAGGATAAGCTGGAATTCCAGATGCGCCCCATCAAGACGAAATATACGGTGGGTGATACCCTCGATGACAGCGGCATGGTTCTGAAATGGACGCATCAGGGCAAAGAAGAACTCGTTTACTACGGTTATACCTGCACACCGGAGATCCTCGATCAGGTCGGCACCCAGATGATCACCGTTTCTTACAAGGGTCTGAGTGTGGAATATCCGGTGGAAGTCAAGGCAAAAGATACGACAAGCTCCGGCACCACCACGAAACCGTCCGGTGGCACGACGACAACAAAACCCAACAATACGGTCAAGCCCAACGATACACCGAAGCCGGATGATACGGTCACCACGCCTTCGGACGACGGTTCCGGCATGGCGGCAGCGATCCTGCTGGGCGGTGCTGTGGTCGTTGTGGGCGGCATTGTGATGATGGCCATGGCCGCAACGCCGGTCGAAGTCCGTGCGACAGCGATCTCCAGCGACCACGCGGTGCTTGTCAATGCGCCGGTGGCACTGCTGCAGGGCGACCGTGTGGTGGCACAGACCGTCACCGATGCAAACGGCCAGTTCCACTTTAACGTCAAGAAGGGCAGCTACACGCTCCGTGTGACCACGACCAACGCGGAGACCGGCGAGACCGTGACCCGGTACGCCGCCATCAGCGCACCGGCCAACGGCAGCGTTGTGACCTTCTGATCCCCGGCAAGGGCTGGAACCCTTTTATAAATCGAAATCCCCGAGGACTCCGCAGGCGGCATCCACCGCGCGGCATCCCCGGGGATTTTGTTTTTTTGATGCGGTTCAGAGGCTCTGGTGCGCGGCGCAGATCTTCGCGGTCATTTCGCGCAGCTGTTCGCGGACGACGGCGGGGGCAGTGACTTCGACTTTGCCGCCAAAGCCGCAGACCCAGCCGTAAAACTGTTCGCTGACACAGATGGGAACGGTGAAGTGGAGATGCTCGCCCTCGTCCTCGGGCAGGAAGATGGGGGCTGTGCCGAACCGCTCCCGCATGGCCTGCTCAAGGTCGGCGGTGCAGCGGAGGGTCACAGCGTGCTCCGGCCCGCCGAACATATTGAAATGCTTTTTGAGGTAAGCGGGCAGGTCAAAACCGGCAAACGCCTCTTTGCCGCGGCGGGGCTCGTCCAGCACGGTCACGCCCGCCATCCGATCCACCCGGTAGTTCCGGATGCCGAAGGGCGGTTTCTCGTCCTGATAGGCGATGAGGTAGTAGCAGCCGTTTTCCCACGCCATCTGCCATGGGCTGATGGTGCGCAGCTCGGGGAAACCCCGCTTTTTGTAGTGGAACTGCACCATTTTGCCTGCATTGATGGCCGAAAACAGGGCGTCTACGGCGTAAGGCAGGGTGCGGTTGGTGCTTTTGGGGCGGCCATCGACATAGACCTGACGCTGGAGCTGGCCGCCCTCGTAGCGGGAGGTCAGCCCCTCAAGCTTGGAGATCAGCTTGTCGCTGGTGGCCTTGGAGATGGTGCGGCTGGCCTGCACCGCGTCCACCAGCAGCTTCAGCTCGGCCAGATCAAAGGTGCGGCTGGCCATCCAGTAGCCGCCGTTCCGCCCGCGCCGCAGCTGGATGTCGTAGCCCAGTGCATTGAGGGCTTCGATGTCGCTGTACACGCTTTTCCGCTCGCAGAGGATGCCCTGCTGCTCCAGCAGCTGCACCAGCTGCGGCACATTCAGCAGGTGGCGTTCGTCGGTCTGCTGCTCAAAGATCCGCAGCAGTGCTAAAAGCTTGGACTTCTGTCCTTCCTGTTTCGGCATAGATCTTCCTCACGGTTTGTCACAACTTTGTCCATAGACGCAAGGCCCGGCACGGAAAGGGAATACCATGAAACCTGCCCGGCCTGCCAAGGGCTCTCCCTAAGGGAGAGCTGGCAATGCGAAGCATTGACTGAGAGGGTCACGGCAGTTTTTTGTCGAATGCGGCGCGCCGCTGGGTCGAGAGACGGAACATCTCTTCCAGCTTTTCCCGGTCACCGGCCGCCAGTGCATTCCGCAGGGTGTTCAACGCGGCGTCAAACTGGTCGATCTCGGCGATCAGGTTCTCCTTGTTCCACAAAAACAGCTCCGCCCACATCTTGTCGTTGATCCGTGCAATGCGGGTCAGGTCGCGGAAGGAGTCGCCGGTGTACTCGCAGAGCGAGGTGTTGTCGTTGGCGCACATCAGGCTGACGGCGATGGCATGGCAGAGCTGGCTGACATAGCCGATCATCCGGTCGTGCTCCTGCACGGTCAGGGTGCAGATGTGCTTGAACCCCAGCACCCCGGCCAGCTCCTTGACCCACTGGATGGCTTCCGGGGTGTTCTGCTCCGTGGGGGTGATGATGAAGTTGGCGGGGGCAAAATTCACCTCGGCCGCGTGCTCGACGCTGGAGGTCTCGCGGCCTGCCATCGGGTGGCTGGCGATGAATTCGACCCCTTCCGGGCACAGGGCCTGCACCGGCTCCACAAGGCCGGTCTTGACGCCCGAGACATCGGTGAAGATGCAGCCGGGCTTGAGGAGCTGCCCATAGGTCTTGAACCAGTCCATGAGGGCGGTGGGATACAGGCCGAAGATGATGTGGTCGGCCCCGCGCACCAGATCCTCAAAATCGTGGGTCTTGCCGCTGCGGATATAGCCGTGGTCGAGGGCGTACTGCAAGTGCCCCTCGCTGCGGTTGATGCCGTCCACGGCAAAACCGGCGCGGGTCAGCTCGAGGGCGTACTTGCCGCCCAGCAGACCCAGACCAACGATGAGATAACGTTTGGATTTATCCAGCATACTCTACCTCCACGCCCAAAGGCTTGATGGCTTCAAAGAAGTGGGGCCAGCTTTTCTGGACAGCCTCGGCCCCGTCGATGGACAGTTTCAGCCCGGCGGCAAGAGCCAGCACGGTCAGGCTCATGACCACCCGGTGGTCGTTGTGGCCGGAGAGCGGGGCGGCGGGCGCGTGCAGCCGCTCGGCACAGCCCTGCAGGACGATGGTGCCGCCCTCGCTGGAAAGCACGCCGCCGCAGGCACGCAGCTCCTGCTCCATGGCGGCGATCCGGTCGCTCTCCTTGATCCGAAGGCGTTCGGCATTCCGGATGACGGTCTGCCCCTTGCAAAGCAGGCCGAGCACCATCAGCACAGGGCCGAGATCGGGGCAGTCGGCAAGGTCGATGTCCGTTCCGCAGAGCGGGGCTTTGGCAAACACGATGCCGTCCTCCGTGCGGCGGAAATCGGCTCCGCACCGGCGGAGGATGTCGAGGATGGCGGCGTCGCCCTGCAGGGTCTCGGCGGCAAGGCCGGTGAGGGTCACACCGCCGCAGACCGCCCCCAGAACGGCCAGAAACGCCGCCTGACTGTAATCGCCCTCCACCGTGTAATCCCGGGCCGTATAGGTCTGGTTCCCGGGGAGGAAGAGGGTGGTGTCGTTCCCCCAGCGGCTCCTGACGTCGAACGTCTGCTGGACGCTGCGGGTCATCTCGATGTAGCTCCGGCTCTCCACGGGCGGGAGCAGATGGAGGGTGCTGTCGCCGGGCAGGAGGGGCAGCGCAAACAGCAGACCGCTGATGAACTGGCTGGACACATTGCCCGCCAGCGTGTACTCGCCGGGTCGCAGCGCGCCCTCGACGGTCAGGCTGGCAGGGGTCGGCTCAAAGCGGAGCCCCTGCTCCCGGTAAAGCGTTTCGTACACCGACTGTGGCCGCTCCATCAATCGGCCACGCCCCACAAAGGTGACGGCCTGCCCGGTGAGGCTGGCCAGCGGGATGAGAAAGCGCAGGGTGCTGCCGCTTTCGCAGCAGTCGATGGCTTCGGTGACCGGGCGGAACCGCCCCAGCCCCGTGACCACAGCGGAGTCGGCATCGGTCTGCACCGCGGCGCAGAGCTGGCCTGCCGCCGCGAGGGTGGCCGAGATATCCTTGCTGAACTCGAGGTTCCGGATGTGGGAGACCCCCTCGGCCAACGCCGCGCAGAGCACCGCCCGGTGCGCCATGCTTTTGCTGGGGGGAGCCGCCACGGTGCCGTGGATAGCAGCAGGGGAGATTGTAATTTGCATAGTATCAAGCTTTCTGCCCTCGGGCGCAAGGCGCAGTGCATATAGGAGCCGAAGGCGATATTATCAAAATTGTCCGGCTTGCCAAAGGCTCTCCCTTTGATAGACTCCCTCCGGTCGGAGGGAGATGTCGCAAAGCGACAGAGGGAGGACGAGCTGGCGAGCAAAGCGAGACTGAGAGGGCTATCACATATCCCGCCCGATGGCCCATGCGACCTGACGGCACTTGGCCATGGCCTGCGCAAATGCATCCGGGGTCAGGCACTGCGCACCGTCGCTCCATGCGTGGCGGGGATCGTAGTGGACTTCGACCTCGAGGCCGTCGGCACCGGCGGCGACGGCGGCGATCATCATCGGCTCGACGAGGTTGGCCTTGCCGGTGGCGTGGCTGGGATCCACGATGACGGGCAGGTGGGTCTTTTCGTGGATGATGGGCACGGCGGAGAGGTCGAGGGTGTTGCGGGTGTATTTCTCAAAGGTGCGGATGCCGCGCTCACAGAGGATGACCTGCTCGTTGCCGCCAGCCATGATGTACTCGGCACTCATGATCCACTCCTCGATGGTGTTGCACAGGCCGCGCTTGAGCAGGACCGGCTTGTGCATCTTGCCGACGGCTTTCAGCAGCTGGAAGTTCTGCATATTGCGGGCACCGATCTGCACCACGTCCACATATTCTTCAAACTCGGGGATGCGATCCTCGCTCATCAGTTCGGAGACGATGGGCATACCGGTGGCTTCGCGTGCCTTGACCATATCGAGGATGCCCTCGGTCTCGAGCCCCTGAAAGGAGTAGGGGGAGGTGCGGGGCTTGTAGGCACCGCCGCGGAACAGGGCGGCACCGCCGGCCTTGACGCTCTGTGCGATCCGCAGAGCCTGCTCTTCACCCTCGATGCTGCAGGGGCCGGCCATGACTGCGATCTTCTCCCGGCCGCCGATCTTCACGCCGCCGCAGTCGATGACGGAATCGGCCGGGTGGAACAGGCGGTTGGCGCGCTTATAGGGGGCGGAAACGCGGGTCACGTTGTCGATCCAGGGGTTGGCCAGCACATCCCGCTCGTCGATCTTGGTGGTGTCGCCCACCAGACCGAACACGTTGTAATCCTTGCCGGTGATGAGGGTCACATCAAGCCCCTGCTTCTCGAAACGGTCAACGATCTTTTCAAGCTCTTCTTTCGGAGTGCCTTTTTTGGTGGAGATAATCATGGTAGTTTTCCCTTCTGTTTTACTGTACGATGTGTGCATGGGAGCTGCCGTCCAACCGGAGCAGCTGGGCGAGATAGGCCACCGCGTGCAGATAGCCGCTGATCCCCTCGCCGATGAAATGCCCCTGACAGCCAAAGGAAACGATGTCGGTCTGGCGGAACGGCTCCCGTTCGCTTGGCTCGTGGAGCATCACTTCCACTGCGGGCAGGCCGCAGACCCGCAGCGCGTCGAGGATGGCGACGCTGTAATGGGCGTAGCCGCCCGGGTTGAGGATGATGCCGTCGGCCCGGCCTGCCGCGGACTGGATCTCGTCCACAAGGTCGCCCTCGTGGTTGGACTGGAAGAATTCGACTTCGATCTCCATCTGGGCGCAGCAGGCTTCCAGATAATCGAGCAGGCCGTTGTAATCGACCGTTCCCTCCACGCCCGGCTCCGAAAAGCGGGTCAGGTTGAGGTTGGGGCCGTTAATGATCAAAAATTTCATCCAGAGCCTCCCTTGCCGCAGACACGGCGTCTGCGACGGTGGTATTGTTGGGGATCACGGCGTCGGCTGCCGCCAGATAGAGCGGGCGGCGTTCGGCTTCCATGGCGCGGAGCGCGTCGGCACTGGACGAGAGCGGCCGCCCGCCGCCCACGGTCAGTGCCTCGACCGGCCGGTCGAGGAAGAGGATCACGCCGTTCTGCCGCAGGGCGTGCAGATTTTCGGGCCGCTTGATGACGCCGCCCCCGCAGGAGAGCAGCTGCCGCCCCTCTTTCGAGAAGCGCGTTACCTGCTCGGTCTCCTTCCGGCGGAAGCCGTCCTCGCCCTCGGCGGCAAAGATGTCCGGGATGCTGCGGCCGTCGGCTTTGACGATGGCTTCGTCGAGATCCACGAAGGTCTTGCCCAGCTCTTTTGCAAGGGCGCGTCCGACGGTGGTTTTGCCGGAGGAGGGCATCCCGATCAGGGCGACGTTCAGGGTATCCCGGCGGAGCGCGGCGGTGATCCGCTGGATCTCTGCCGGGGCATCCGGGAAGGTGGAGCCGAGGAAATATTCCGCTGCATAGACCGCCTGTGCCACCAGCATTTCAAGGCCGCCCGCGGCCACCGGGACCCCGGCCTCCTCCGCACGGAGGATCAGCTCGGTCTTGGCAGGATTGTAGACCACATCCAGCACGGCTTCCAGCCCAGGCATGGCGGCAACATCGAGGTTGCAGACGCCGACGTTCGGGTACATTCCGGCGGGGGTGGTGTTGATGACGATCTGCGCCCCGGATGCGGCGGCTTCCGCGTAGGAAAGCTCGCCCTTTTCCGGGTCGGGGCGGCGGCTGACGGTGAGGATCTTCGCCGCGCCCCTGTCCATGGCCACCGCACGGGTGGTGTTGTGGGTGCCGCCGGTGCCGAGGATCAGGACGGTCTTGCCGGTAAAATCAACGTCGTGCGCCTCGCACAGATGGGCAAAGCCCATATAATCGGTGTTGTAGCCGTAGAGCAGGCCGTTCTTGTTGACCACGGTGTTCACTGCACCGATGGCCTTGGCACGGGGGTCGATGTAAGAGCAGAACTCCATGACCAGTTTCTTATAGGGGATGGTCACGTTGATGGCTTTGAAAGACCGCCGGGTCAGGAAGGCGCGTGCCTCCTCCTCGGTGGGGAGGGGGCAGAGGTCGTAGCGGTAGCCGCAGAGCATCTCGTGGATGATCTTGGAGTAGGAGTGGCCCAGCTTGGAGCCGATCAGCCCGTATTCCATTCAGTCCTCCTCCTTCCGGAAGCAGGCGGGATCTTCCATCCACGCCATGCCGTATCGCTGGGTCAGCAGATCGCCGATGGCCAACGCCGCCGCACAGGTCTGGACGATGGCGGCGCGGGGCACGATGCAGGGGTCATGCCGCCCCTGAATGGACAGCTCTGCATTCCGGCGGGAGGGATAGTCCACGGTGTCCTGCTGTTTGTAAATGCTGGGGGTGGGTTTGACCACGGTGTGGAACACCACGGGCATTCCATTGGCGATGCCGCCGTTGACCCCGGCGTTGTGGTTGGTCTCGGTGACGATGCGGCCGGTGGGATCCATCCGGAACGCGTCGTTGGCCTCGGAGCCGCGCAGGTCGGCAAAGCCGAACCCGGTGCCGAACGCAATGCCCTTGACCGCCGGGATGGAGAACGCCGCATGGGAGAGCACGCTCTCCACACTGTCAAAATAGGGTTCGCCCACACCGGCGGGCAGGCCGAGGATCGCCGTTTCCAGGATGCCGCCCACGCTGTCGCCGTCCGCACCGGCGGCGCGGATGGCCGCCTGCATCGGCTCTTCCACTGAGGCGTCCAGCAGGGCAAAGCCCTCGGTCTTGCGCAGCAGAGTCTCTGCCTGCGCCGCCAGTGCTGCGGGATCGTCCAGCGCAAAGGGAGTGTCCGCGATGCCGGCGCACCGGGCGATGTGGGTCGTGATGTCGATTCCCGCCCGATTCAAAGCCCCCAGCACGACGGCACCGGCGGCCACCAGCGCAGCGGTGATTCGGCCGGAGAAGTGCCCGCCTCCCCGCGCGTCCTGATAGCCGTGGTATTTGGCATAGGCCGTGTAATCGGCGTGGCCGGGGCGGAGCAGAGCAGCGGTCTTGGCGTAGTCGCCGCTGCGGGTGTTCTGGTTTTCGATCATCAGGGCGATGGAAGTGCCGGTGGTGCGGCCGTTGATCACGCCGGAGAGGAACTGCACGGTGTCAGCCTCCACCCGGGCGGTGGACAGGCCGTCGCCGCGCGCCCGGCGTTTGTCCATGCAGGCAGCGAGAAAGGCTTCGTCCACCGGCACACCGGCGGCCATGCCGTCCAGCACCGCACCGATGGCTCGGCCGTGGCTCTCGCCAAAGATCGTTACGGCAAGCGCATTGCCAAACGTGTTTTTCATGGCAGATCACGCCTCCATCCCGAGCAGAGGCCGCAGCCCCTCGACGGGGATGGTCTCTGCCCGCCAGCAGCCGAGGCCGGGCACCTTGATGACGGTGATCTGGCTGCCCTGTGCCTTTTTGTCGTGGAGCATCTCCGCCAGCACCTTTTCCTTATCGTAGGTGGTGCGGGTGGGCAGACCCAGACGGCGGTAGACGGCGCGGACCCGCTTCTGCAGGGCTTTTGACTCGATCATGGGCAGCATTCCCAGTGCGACGCACTCGCCGTGGTACAGGCCGACCGTGCGGCGGCCCTTGATGCCCTTGACGGCCTCGATGCCGTGGCCGATGGTGTGGCCGAAGTTGAGGGCTTTGCGCATCCCGCGCTCGGTCTCGTCCTGCTCGACGATGTTTTTCTTGAATTTCAGGCTGCGGCAGATGATCTCGCCAATCTGGGCGTCCACATCGCCGGTCTCGAAGATGGAGAACAGCTCCGGGTCGGCCAGGAGGCTGGCTTTGACCGCCTCGGCCAGACCGTTGATGTAATGGCGGCGGGGCAGGGTGGACAGGGTGTCGGGATCCACGATGACCAGCTTGGGCTGCCAGAAAGCCCCCACGATGTTCTTGGTGGGGCCAAGATCCACTGCGGTCTTGCCGCCGATGGAGGAATCGATCATGGACAGGGTGGTGGTGGGGCAGTTGATGAAGTCGATGCCCCGCATATAGATGGCAGCGGCAAATCCGGCCAGATCGCCGACCACGCCGCCGCCCACGGCGATCACGAGGTCGCCGCGGCCCATGTTGAACTCCAGCATCTGCTGCAGGACGCTTTCGAGGATCTTGAAGCTCTTGCTGGCCTCCCCCTGCGGCACGGTGATGATCTTGGCCTCGCGGCACTGGTCGGCCACCCGCTGGGCGTAGGCGGTAGGCACGCCGCTGTCAGTGACCACGGCCACCCGGCGGTCCAGCCGGGCAAACTGATAGAGATTCTCCAGCACGCCCCGTTTCAGGATGATGTCATAGCTCCGTGCGCCAAGGTTCATGGTGAGCTTGGTTCCGATAAATTCACTCATTTTGTGTACACTCCTAACAGCCGTACCGTGCGGCAGATCCGATCCAGCTCGCGCAGCAGCGCGGCGGTCTCGCTGCGGGTGGGGTCGCCCACCAGTTCGACGTAAAAATAATATTCAAAGGGAACATGGGGCATCGGGCGGCTCTTGATGGACTCCATGTTGAAGCCGCTGGCACCGATCATCTGGATGACTTCGCCCAGCTTGCCGGGTTTGTTGTCCACCGTGAACAGCAGGGAGAACCGGTTGCCGACGGTGGGCTTTTCGCGGCTGAGGACGATGAAGCGGGTGGTGTTGTCGCCGTCGGTGTTGATGCTGGGGACCAGCACTTCCAGCCCATAGAGGCTGGCCGTCTCTGCGCTGGCGATGGCGGCCTTGGTCTTGTCGCCGCCCTCGGCCACAAATTTTGCGGCCATGGCCGTATTGGGCATGGCGGTGGCCGGGAGATGGAACTGCTTCAGGAAGGTCTCGCTCTGGGCGATGGCCTGCTGGTGGCTGTATACGCTCTGGATCTCGCTGAGCTGGGTGCCGGGCAGCACCAGAAGATTCTGGGAGATGGGCAGATCATACACCCCAACGACCCACAGCTCCGGGTGGTTGTAGCAGAGATCCAGCACCGCGGACACGTCTCCGGCGTGGCTGTTTTCAAAGGGCACCACCCCGTGGGCGGCGTCGCCGCTGGCCACTGCGTGGAACACGTCATCCCACGTCGGGTAGCTGACGGCCTCGGCGTGGGGGAAGAGGGCTTTGAGCGCGATGTGTGCAAAGGCACCCTCCACGCCCTGATAGGCGGCACGGTTCTGCCCCAGCACTTCGGCCTCATACTGCTTGGCAACGTCCATCATGTTCTGGACGTGATCTTTGTAATACGGGCGCAGAGCCGGGTTCTGGATCCGTGCGGCGGATTTTTCCAGTACGGCGGCCTCTCGCGAAGCGTCGAAGATGGGCAGACCGTGTGCCTGCTTGTACTGCGCGACGCGGAGCACGGCGGCCATCCGCCGCTCGAACAGGGCGGCCAGCTGTGCATCGACGGCGTCGATCTCGACGCGGGCTTGTTCCAGAGCGTCCATGGATTCCACATCCTTTCGCGTTGTGGGTTGGTGATACCAAATTAGTATACCATAACCCGGACGAAGAGACAACAAGCCATTTCCGCTTTCAAAGGGGAGAAAATTTCAAATGCAGGGGAGGCAACAAGAAAAAAGGTCAACCTCTCCGTCTCGCATTCACGCGGCAGCTCCCCGGATGGGGAGCCTCTGGCGAAGCGGCGACGCTTTGCGAAATGCCAAAGCCTCCCCTCAGTAGGGGAGGTGGCATTGCGAAGCAATGACGGAGAGGTTGACGATTCAAAAGTCTTTTCGATTCTTCCGCAGATCTTCCCGGCTGCGGGCCTTGCCGTAATAGCGGCCATAGGGGTTGTCGAGGTCGGCGGCCTTGGGCGGGGCGGGTTCGGGTCTGGGAGCGGGGGAGCCCGGAATTTCCGGGCGGTCAAAGACAAAGCGTCTTGCCGACCGGCCGGAGCGATTATAGAACCGCATGGGCTCAATCCTCCGCGCGGGCGGTGGAGACGGCACCGGCGGTCAATGCCTGCCAGAGCTCTTCGCCGCCGGCGAGGTTGTCGGCAGTGCCGGAGTTCCATGCGCCGCGCATTCCCACATAGAACTGCGCCATATAGTCCTGACTGCTGCCGCTGCGGTTCTGGGTGGTGTCGGGGCGGTAGTCGCCGAGGGAAAGGCCGGTCAGCACGGGGCAGTCCGTCCACTTGTAGACCATGTTCCACCAGTCGTCGTCGCTTTCGGGGGCGGGCAGGGTGCCGTCCAGATACCGTAGGGCACCGGTGCTCTCCTCAAACCCGGCGGGGTCGTAGAGGAGAAAGACCGAGCTGAGGCCGCCCTGCACATCGGTGGCCAGCTTGGTGGTGCCTGCCATGGTCAGGTAGGCGGCACTTTCGGTCTCGGTATCGCCCGAAGAATAGTCCAGCGTGTAGACGTTCAGGGTCACGACCACCTTGCCGTCGCCGTTGCGATCCTCGCCGTAGTGGGCGAGTTCGGTCTGGAGGGCGTTCACGGTGTCCTCGGGCAGGTAGTAGGGGGCCACCACCGCCACGTTGTAATCGGCTTTGGTGGTGAAGAAATACTGCCCGATGAAGCAGTAGGCCGCGAACGCGAGGGCGGCTCCGATGAGGAGAACCCATTTCAGGTTGTAATCCCACCAGTTGGCCCAGCGTTCTTTGCGGGTGTATTGTTTTTCGCGGCGGGGCTTCAGATCCTCGGGGTCGATGTCTCGTTCATAACGATAGCTTGCCATGCGGTTTCGTTCCTCTCCCCATCAAAGTTGAGCCAGAATGGTCTGCCGGACGGCGTCCGGCAGCTGTTTCTGCTCGGCCTTGCTCATGCCGACGGTCTGGATGGGCGGCAGCACCTTGATCCGCACCGGGCCGGGGGTGCAGGTGTTGCCGTGTCCCTCAAACAGGGCGCGGGCACCCGAGATGGCCACGGGAACAACGGGCACGCCGGTCTTGATGGCGATCCGGAACGCACCGTTCTTGAACTCCCCGGCACCGCCCTCTTCGCCCTTGTAGCGGGTGCCTTCGGGGAAGATGACGAAGCTCCGGCCGCTTTCCACGACGGCGGTGGCGTCGTTCAGGGCGCGCACCGAAGCGCGGATGTCGTCGCGCTGGACGAACACGCAGCCCAGCAGCTTCATCCAGCGGTTGAGCAGGGGGATCTTCTCCAGCTCTTCCTTGGCGAGGATGCCGTGGGGCGCGTCCAGCGCGGCCAGCAGCAGGGGGATGTCGTAGTAGCTGCGGTGGTTGCCCACAAAGACGCAGGCTGAATCCTTGGGGATGTTCTCAAGGCCGGTGACGGTGAGCTGGACGCCGGTGATCTTGAGGATCCGGCGGCTCCAATGGGGGATGTGCTTGCGGACGATCTGCTCGACCGTTTCGGTATCGCCTGCGGCGAGGGCGCGCTCGGCACGGCGGAGCACGCCATAATGGACGATCATGTAACCAAACAGGTAGACGAACATGGCTATGGTGCGGAAAATATTCACAGGATCATTCCTCCTTCTGGCCGTAAAAAGCCAAGTTTATTGTAACACACTTTCTGGAAAAAGGGGAGAAAAAATACTTTTTTTACATTTAAGGGGCTTTGCGGCTTGCAAAATTCACAAAATCCGGGTATAGTTATAACCAGAAAGACAGCACAATTGCGTTTCTTTCGGGAAACGACCCGGAACCGGGAACCGGTGCTGCCGGTAACGATGGAGAGAGGTTTGGACACCCCATGAGTTTATTTCCTTCTGCGAACGATTTTAAGGCCGGCCCGGGCGTCGAAAAGGATGCACCCCGCAAGACCGGCGCGGGCCGCTTTTTTGAGCTGGTCGGCCGCGATATGAGCAGCCTGTTCCTCGCCAACATCCTGACCTGCATCGGCTTTCTGCCGGTGATCTGCATGGTCTACATCGGCTTTCTGATGAACAGCCTGCCGGTCATGCTCCTCAGTGCAGCCGTGGGCGGCATTCTGGCCGGCCCTGCCTTGGCCGGAATGTACGACACCGTCCTCCGCGCCCTGCGGGATGAGGCGGGCTACTGGTGGATGACCTACCGCAAGGCCTTTAAGCGGAACTTCAAGGCCAGCATCGTGCCGGGCATCCTGTACTGCGTGGTGATCACGACCCAGATCTTTCTGGTCTATTTCTGCTTCAATATGCTCTATCACGGCACCAACGTCGGCGTTGGGATGTGGGTCGCAACGGTGCTGAATCTGGTGCTTTTCCATATGCTGTTCTCCTATATGTGGCCGCAGGTGGTCTTGCTGGATCAGCCCTTTGCCCAGACCCTGAAGAACAGCCTCAACTGCATGATCGCCTTCCTGCCCCACGCGCTGGCTGCATCCATCGTGACCATCCTGTTCTGGGGTCTGGTCATCCTCTGTATGCCGCTGGGTCTGCTGCTGATGCTCGTGTTCGGCTTCTGGTTCTGCTGCGAGGTCACCACCCAGATCGTCTACGGCGACCTGAACCGGGTGTTCCACCTTGAGGAGAACATCCGCAAGCTCCGGGATGCCGCGCTGGAAGAAGAGCTGCGCAGAGACTACGACGACAGCGGCGACGAACAGCCGTAAACGAAAAAAGGAGCGCGTGTCATGGAACAGCGGAACAATCTGGTTCTGCAAGGGACCGAGACCTTCTCCCGCGGGCAGCTGGACAACGTTGCGCTGGAAAGCGGGAGTCTGGTGCTGGACAGTGCGGCCGGGCGGTATCTGCCCTACGGCAGCTACACCACGCCGGAATTCGCCATGCCCGCCTTCTGCAACCTGAACGTGAGCTGGAACGCCCGCACCCCCCGCAATACCCTGCTGGAAGTGCGGTGCCGGATCTACGCCGGGAACAACTGGACCGGCTGGATGAGCTTTGGCAAATGGGCACCGGATTACCCCCGGTGCAGCGTCAACGCCCAGAGCGAGGATGGGATGATCTTCCTGATGGGGGATACCGTCACCGTGGCGACGCCGGGCGGCGGCACCGGCATCCAGCTGCAGGTGAATCTTTCGACCAACGACGACAAGGCGACCCCTGCCCTCCGGCTGCTGGCGGCGGCGGTCCGCCCGCTTGTCTGGGAAAAGCAGGAGGGTCTGCCCCTCAACCGGCGGCTGTACCTGCCCGAATACTGCCTCAACGCCCATGACCCCGCCTTTGGCCGGGAGATGGATCTGCCGCTGGTGATGGCGGCGTTGATGAACCGCTGGGGCGAGGACATCCTGCCCGAGGAAGTGGCCTATGTCATGGAGGACAGCGCGACCCGGAGCACCGGCAACGCAGCCTTTGCCGCAGCCGCGGCGGGCTGCTGCGGGTATCCCTGCTGGCAGGCGTGGATGGATCTGAAAGACCTCCGCGCCCAGATCCACGACGGCTGTTCGGTGGCCGTCCGGGTGGAGCGGCGCGTCCGGGGGCAGCGGGAGCCGCTGGGCGTCTGGATGGGGCTGCGCGGCTTCGGCCACGACGACGCAGTGCTGGCGGATTTTGTCCTGCTCAACGATCCTGCCGCCGACAGCGACGGCGCGGTGAACTGCACCATGGCGTTGACGGATTTCCGGCGGTACTTCACCGGCCGTGCCATCGCGCTCCGACCCAAACCGCGGGATATTGAGGCCGACCGCCCCCGGCGGTTCCTCTGCGAGTTGGAAAAAGGCGCGGAGGAGGGGCACTACTACTTCTCAAAGCGGGGGCAGCGGGATCCGCTGCCCGAGACGTTCTCGGGCTGGATCGCGGGCAGCTCCCACGATGGGGTGGCGCACGCCACCACCGCCCACCGGACGTTCCAGCGGATGCGCCGCGCCGAGGACGGCGGCATCCAGTTCACGCCCGAACAGCTGGCCGTCGGCGGGCGGCAGAGCGTTTACGCCGTGGATCAGACCGGCAGTATGCGGGTGGCCGAAGTCCGGCTGCCGACCCCGCCGGAACCCCAGCCCAACGATCACCCAGGCACCGGGTCGGCTGCCCAGACGCAGCAGAGCCGGTGACTTTTCGGGAAAATACAGTTACATAGGAGGAACACATTATGGCAAAGACGATCATCACGATTGGCCGAGAGTACTGCACCGGCGGCAACTACATCGCTGAAGATGTGGCCAATGCACTGGGCATCAAGCTGTACGATAAGGAGCTGATCACCATGGCGGCCAAGCATTCCGGCCTGTCCGAGGAAGCGGTCGCAGCCAGTGAAAAGCGTCATACCCACAGCCTGCTGTACAGCCTGTATACCATGGGCAACGAGCTGCCGCTGGGCGATCAGGTGTTCATTCTGCAAAGCCGAATCATCAAGCAGCTGGCGGACGAAGGCCCCTGCGTCATTCTGGGCCGCTGCGGAGACTATGTGCTGCGGGAGCGCAAGAACATCCTGCGCGTCTTCCTCTATGCGCCGGTCGAGTGGCGGCGGGAGCTGGCCAAGACCGATCCGCTGGTCAAGGCCAAGGATGAAAAGGGCATCAAGGAAGAGATCGAAAAGACCGACCGCAACCGTGCCGCCTACTACAACTACTACACCCAGAACCGCTGGGGCGACGCACACAACTACGATCTGGCCATCAATGCGGCACTGGGCCGCGAGACCTGCGTCAAGATGATCCTCGACGCCGTGGCCGCCAAGGAAAAGACGCTGGGCGAGTGATGCCCATCCCGGCAGAGATGCCATAAACAACGGTGCTTCGTGGGCAGGGCGGGGATTCGCTCTGCCCACGTTTTGGGCATAAAATCAAAGAACAAAACCAACCAGAAACGCAACAAAGGAGAAATCGTGGAAAACAAGCAACCCCAAACCCAGCCAGCCGCCCGGGAAAACATCATGGGCACCATGGCCATCAACCCGCTGCTGATCCGGCTCAGCGTGCCGATGATGGTGTCCATGCTGGTGCAGGCATTGTACAATGTGGTGGACTCGGTCTTCGTGTCCCATGTCAGCGAAAACGCGCTGACCGCTGTTTCGCTGGCCTTCTCGCTGCAGAATGTCATGATCGCCGTGGGCGTCGGCACCGGCGTGGGCGTCAACGCCCTGCTGTCCAAAAGTCTGGGCGAGAAAAATCAGGAGCGTGCCAACAAGACCGCCGAAAACGGCATTTTTCTGGCTCTGTGCAGCTTTGCGGTCTTTCTGATCCTCGGCCTGACCTGCATGAGACCCTATTTCTATGCGCAGACGCAGGATGCGGAGATCGCCGGGCAGGGCATCCGGTATCTGACCATCTGCTGCGTGTTCAGCTTGGGCCTGTTCCAGCAGACGATGGGCGAAAAGCTGCTGGCGGCCACCGGCCGCACCCACCTGAGCATGATCAGCCAGCTGGTCGGCGCAGTCGTCAACATCGTTCTGGATCCGATCTTCATCTTCGGTTACTGCGGCGAGGCACTGTCCGGCACCACCGGCGCAGCAGTCGCCACCGTCATCGGCCAGTTCTGCGGCGCAGGGATGACGATCTTCTTCAATCTGAAGCGGAACCCGGACATCCAGATCAACTTCAAGGGCTTCCGCCCCAGTGCCGAGGCCATCCGGCGGATCTACGTCGTCGGCCTGCCCAGCATTGCCATGCAGTGCGTCGGCAGCGTCATGACCTTCTTCATGAACCAGATCCTGATGACCTTCTCGGCGACGGCGGTGGCCGTGTTCGGCGTTTACTTCAAGCTGCAGAGCTTCGTATTCATGCCGATCTTCGGCCTGAACAACGGCATGGTGCCGATCATCAGCTACAACTACGGCGCACGGAACCCCGAACGGGTGAAGAAGACCATCCGCCTGGCGGTGCTCTACGCCGAGTGCATCATGCTGATCGGTTTCTGCGTCTTCCAGTTCCTGCCGGATCGGGTGCTGGGCATCTTTGCCGCCAGCGACGCGATGCTGGCCATCGGCATCCCGGCCATGCGGACCATCAGCCCGCATTTCCTGCTGGCGGGGATCAGCATCGTCCTGTCCTCGGTCTTTCAGGCGTTGGGCAATGGATTGTTCAGCCTGATCGTCTCGGTCTGCCGCCAGCTCTTTGTGCTGCTGCCGGCGGCCTACCTGCTTTCCTTGAGCGGGAACGTTGATCGGGTCTGGTGGTCTTTCGTGATCGCAGAAGTCGTCAGCGTGCTCATGAGCTTTGGCTTCTATGCACGGATCAACCAAACGATCATTGCCCCGCTGTATGAGCGGGAGAGGACGTAAAAGCAAGCAAACGAAAGGAATGTGATCTCTATGGCAAAAAAGCTGAAATGGAACCTGATCCTCATGAGCGTGCTCTATCTGGCTCTCGGCGTTTTCCTGCTGCTGGTGCCGGGAACGGCCCTCAATGTGGTCTGTTACGCGCTGGGCACGGTGGTACTGGTCTGCGCCGTCATCCAGCTGGTGCGGTATTTTGCTGTGGAGCGCGGCATCTTCCAGAGCCAGCTCACCCTGATCTCGGGGCTGATCTGTCTGGGGCTGGGAGCCTTCCTCATCTTCCGCAGCGACGTCGTGGTGCGCATCCTGCCCATCGTGTTCGGCCTGTTTGTCATCTTTGACAGCCTTGGCCGGATCCAGAATGCACTGGAGCTCCGCCGCTGCAAGTACGACAGCTGGAAAGGCTTTCTGCTGTTGGCCTTGCTGAGCATCGCGCTGGGCGCGGTGATGATCCTGAACCCCTTCGGCACCATGGAAACGCTGGTGATGGCCATCGGCGTGATCCTGATCGTGGAAGGTGCGCTGAACCTGCTGAGCGCGCTGTACACCGTGATCGCCGTCCGGCGGTTTGCCAAGCTGCATCCCGAGACCCAGTCCATGCTGGAAGCTCTCACCGGCAGCGACCTGAACGGCGACGGCGTGGTCGCACCCGAGGTGACCCCGACGGATGCCGAAGCGACGGCGGTGGAGCTGGATCATGTGGACGAGAGCGCGGAAGTCGAGCAGGAAAACGAAGAAAACTAAAACAGACAAAGGATAAAAAGAAATGGAAAAATACGATCTGATCATTGTGGGTGCCGGCCCTGCCGGTATCTTTACGGCCGTAGAGCTGCTGCGCCATGGCAGCCGGAAAAAGATCCTGCTGGTGGAAAAGGGCAAGCCGGTCGAAAAGCGGCACTGCCCCAAAGCAGAGCTGGGGCATTGCGTCAACTGCCGCCCCACCTGCGCCATCACCACCGGCTTCTCCGGTGCGGGTGCCTTCTCCGACGGCAAGCTGAGCCTGTCCTATGAGGTCGGCGGCGATCTGCCGACCCTGATCGGCGAGGAATTTGCGCAAGAGCTGATCGACTACACCGACAAGATCTACCTCGAGTTCGGCGCAGACCCCCATGTGGAGGGCATCTACACCGGTGAGGAGATCAAGGAGATCCGCAAGAACGCCATCCATGCCGGCCTGAAGCTGGTGGACTGCCCCATCCGCCATCTGGGTACCGAGAAAGCGCAGCAGCTCTATCTCGCCATCCAGAACTATCTGGCCGACAATGGGGTGGAGATGCTGTTTGGCACCGAGTGCGAGAACATCATCCTCGAAAACGAGGTCTGCAAGGGCGTTTATATCAAACAGGGCAGGGAAGAAGCCCGTGCCGTCTATGCCGATACCGTCGTCATCGGCACCGGCCGCCGCGGAGCCGACTGGCTGGAGAAGATCTGCGCCGAGCACCACATCGCCCACAAGCCCGGCACGGTGGACATCGGCGTCCGCGTCGAGTGCCGCAACGAAGTCATGGAGAAGGTCAACAAGGTCCTGTACGAGTCCAAGCTGATCGGCTACCCGAAGCCGTGGAAGAACAAGGTCCGGACGTTCTGCCAGAATCCCGGCGGCTTTGTGGCGCAGGAAAACTACGACAACGATCTGGCGGTGGTCAACGGCCACAGCTTCAAGGAAAAGAAGAGCGAGAACACCAACCTTGCCATTCTGGTCTCCCACAACTTTACCGAGCCCTTCAACCAGCCCATCGCCTACGCACAGAAAGTGGGCGAGCTGACCAATATGCTGGGCGCAGGCCACATCATGGTCCAGCGTTACGGAGACATTCTGGACGGCAAGCGCACCTGGCAGAAGGAGCTGGCGCAGTCCAACGTCAAGCCCACCCTGAAGGATGCCGTGGCGGGCGATATCACCGCCGCCATGCCCTACCGCGCCATGACCAACATCATCGAGTTCATCAAGATGCTGGATATGGTCGTGCCCGGCTTTGCGGCCAACGAGACGCTGCTGTACAGCCCGGAGCTGAAATTCTACTCCAATAAGGTCAAGATGGACGAGAACCTCGACACCAACATCAAGGGGCTGCACTGCCTCGGCGATTCCTCCGGCTGGACCCGCGGCCTGATGATGGCGTCCGTCATGGGCGTTCTGATGGGGCGCAAGCTGGCCGAAAAAGAAGGCTGCTGAGCGGCGGAAACGGAGCGACATTCCATCATGGCAGAAAGTTTTTTGGAGCATTACCGCAAAAGCAACCCGTTTATGGATCACTGCGGCATTGAGGCCGTGGTCAGCAGCCCGGAGTGCAGCGAGGTGGCCCTGACCATCCGCCCGGACAGCCGGAACATCCACGGGGTGGTTCACGGCGGGCTGCTGTTCACCATGGCCGACTGCGTGGCCGGCCTGACCGCCCGCGCCGACGGCCGCGATTATGTGACCCAGAGTGCGCACTTCAACTTCATCCGGAACCTGCCCGCGGGCACCATCCATGCCTACGGCACGACGGTCAGCCGGGGGAGAACCATTGTGATCGTCCATGTCCAGCTGAAGGATGCGGAAGGCCGCCTGCTGGCCGACGGCAATCTGGATATGTTCTGCATCGGACAGAACGGGAAATAAAAAAGAGGCTGCTGCGTAAGTTTCAACCTCTCCGTCATTGCTTCGCAATGCCACCTCTCCTACTGAGGAGAGGCCTTGGCAGTCGATGAAAGTAAATCTATTTGCCAAGGGCTCCCCTACTAGGGGAGCTGGCGGGCGTCAGCCCGACTGAGAGGTTGTTGTACGCAACAGCCTCTTTATTTTTGCGGTTATTTGCGGGTAAACGGCTCCATGCCGTGCTCGTCGGGGGTGTAGTATTCCATCAGGGCGATGTAGTTCTCTCCATGGTGGCAGTAGGCGGCGCGGAGCAGATTGTCGGGGTCGCTGCGGGCGGCCAGCAGGCTGACCACATAATTGGCGACCATTTTGATGACGTCCAGCTCGACGCCGTAGCACAGACCCACGGCGATCATCGGGATGAGGATCTGCTGCACCCGGATGGGAACGTTGCTGCCGAACCGCTCCAGAATGGGGCGGCTGATGCTGGAAGCCGCCCAGACGCTCTGGATGATCTGCCACCACGAGAACTGGTGGAAGTTGCGCAGGCTCCGCAGACGCTCGACGATCTCGTCGTCGTCCAGCACTTTTCCGGCGGTGACCTCTGCCTCCGAGCGGAGGAAGGCGCACTCGATCATGTCCATCATGGCTTCCTCGTGCTTTTCGTGGAAGTTCTGTTTGCTGATGCAGTACGTCCGCACCGAGTCGATGACGGCGGTGGTGTCCTCGGCGACCGCAAGGTCGGAAAAGATCAGGGGTGTGGGGCCGAAGTCCCTGCCCATGGCGTTCAGGTCGGAAAGCTCGTCTTTGTTCCGGGTGGAGGGCAGAAACCGGTCGTTGCCGTTGCGGTGATAGCCCCATGCTTCGGGCAGAACGCGGGAAACGATGTCGCCGCTGGACAGGAGGTTGAAGATGTTGCTGGCCTCCCAAGTGGATTTCAGGGCACCGGAAGGCAGGTGGTTGTGGTCGAAATCCTGCTGCAGGTCGGGTCGGGCGTCGGCGGTCAGAGCCATGGGCGCGGCGAACAGATAGACATACACGTTTTCCGGATCCAGCTGGGGCAGCTCGTTGTGGATGCGGCCGGCCACAAGGTTTGCGACGATGGCTCCCCGGCTGTATCCGGTGATCCAAACCTTGACCGTGCCAAGCTCTTCCCGGCGCAGCGCGTCGGACAGGTAGAGGCAGAAGCTCTGGAACACCTCCTCCACGGGGGCCACAAATCCGGCGTGCGCTTCGCTCTCGCCCACATGGAGGTTGCTGACCCACTCGCCGCCGTAGCCGCCGCCGCGCAGCGTCAGCGCAACGAGGGTGGTGCGGGTGTTGTCTGCGTCCAGCAGGGTCTTGCGCGCCAGACTGTACCCCACGATGTCCTCGGGGGCACCTACGTCGATGTCGTAGTGGTGATACTGCGTGTCTGCAAAGCCCAGCTCCTCGTAGGCGGCGGCCAGATTGTCCTGTCGGCCGACGTCGGCGTTGACCCAGTAGCGGCTGTCGCTTTCGGCGGTGTTGAACGCCGAAAGCGCAAGGCCAAGGCTGGCCAAGGCCAGCGCGTGGTCGTATTCCAGCGCAGAGTGTGCAAAGAACCGGTCGCTGTAATAGAACGTGTGGGAAATGTCCATCAAACTCAGCTCACTGCGGAAGGAGAGCAGGTGGCTGCCGTCTTCGACGGCGCGGCCGGTGGTTGGATCGGCGGAAGCTGCCGCTGCGGGGGGAGCCAGCAGGAAGGAGCCCAGCAGCGCGGCTGCGCCGGTGCAGAATGTCCGTCGTTTCATGGTCAGAACCTCGTTTTTGATACGCCTTTTATACGCCGCGGGCCTGCCGGGTGATCTCGCCGTACCACTCCGGGCGGCGATCCCGGAACACGCCCCAGCTCATCCGGTTGGCTTCCACCGCGTCCAGATCAAAGGATGCGGTCAGCACTTCTTCCCGATCGCGGGAGCCGTCGGCCACCAGCGCACCGGTCTCGTCGGCAATGAAGGACGAGCCGTAGAACCGCAGAGCCGACTTCTGGCCGCCGTTGGCCTCGCAGGGGGTCACTTCCTCAAGGCCGATCCGATTGGCGGCGACCACGGGGATCAGGTTGCTGCCTGCATGACCCTGCATACAACGCCGCCAGTGCCCTGCGCTGTCGCAGTCGAGGATGGGCTCGCTGCCGATGGCGGTGGGGTAGAGCAGCAGCTCTGCCCCCAGCAGCGCGAGGCTGCGGGCGGTTTCGGGGAACCACTGATCCCAGCAGATGCCGATGCCGATCTTTCCGAAGCGGGTATCCCAGACCTTGAAGCCGGTGTCGCCGGGGGTGAAGTAGAACTTCTCCTGATAATAGTGGTCGTCGGGGATGTGGGTCTTGCGGTAGACGCCCAGCAGGGAGCCGTCCGCATCCAGCACCGCGATGCTGTTGAACAGCTGGGTGCCGGCCTTTTCGTAAAAGCTGATGGGCAGCACGACGCCCAGCTCTTTGGCCACGGCCTTGAAGTGGCAGACCGCCGGATTTTCGGCCGTCGGGGTGGCGTAGGCATAGTATTCGTACTGCCGCTCCTGACAGAAGTAGGGCCGCTCGAACAGCTCGGGCAGCAGGATGACGTTGGCTCCTTGTGCGGCGGCTTTGCGGACCATCCGATCCGCCTTGGCGATATTTTCCTCCACCGAGGGAGAACACTGCATCTGAATGGCAGCGACGGTTACGTTTCTCATATATTTATGACTCCTAGTTTTATCGCAAGTTTCAAAAATAGCACCGATCAAATCGTTCTGTTTGCGATATGCAGTTTGTGGATGTTGCTTGTGCATTCAGCAAACTGCTATAAATCGCTCTTGTACAACCTCTCAGTCACTTCGTGACAGCTCTCCTTGTAGGAGAGCCTTTGGCAATCTCTGCAAACAAAATCTCTATGCCAAGGGCTCCCCTAGTAGGAAAGACTCCCCCGGTCGGGGGAGGTGGCACATTCGTGCCAGAAGGGGAACAGCTGTCGAGCGATAGCGAGACTGAGAGGTTCACCCCGGGATCTGCTGGGTCACGCAGTGGATGTTGCCGCCGCCCACAAGGATGGTGCGGGCGGGGATGGGGTGGATCTTCCGGGTCGGGAACAACTCGCGCAGAATCCGGACGGCCTCGGCGTCGTGTTCGTCGCCGAACTGGGGCAGGAGGATGCCGCCGTTGGAGATGTAAAAGTTGACGTAGCTGGCCGCCAGACGCTCCCCGGCCTCCCGGGTGTCCTCGCCCTCCTCAAACTCGTAGCCGGACAGCTCCTCTGCGGTGACGCAGACGGGATGCTTCGGGATGGGAAGCTTGTGGATCGTGAACTTCCGGCCTTTGGCGTCGGTGGCGGCTTCCAGCGCGTCAAGGCTGGCCTTGCTGAGCGGATACTGCGGGTCGTTCTCGTCGTCCGTCCATGCCAGAACGACTTCGGCCGGGCCGACGTAGGCACACACATTGTCGATGTGCTCGTTGGTCTCGTCGTTGTAGATGCCGCGGGGCAGCCAGACGACCTTTTCGGCTCCGAGGTACTGCCGGAGCTGCGCCTCGATCTCTTCCCGGGTCAGCTGGGGGTTTCGCCCCGGGCTGAGCAGGCAGGCTTCGGTGGCGATCACCGTGCCCTCGCCGTCGGTGTGGATGGAGCCGCCCTCCAGCACGAAATGCCGGGCGTCGTAGCAGCCCAGCCCGAGGGCATCGCAGATCGCGCGGGCGGCGGCGTTGTCCTTTTCCCAGTGGGCGTAGAGGCCGTCGTAATCACCGCCCCATGCGTTGAACTGCCAGTCTACGCCCCGCACCTCGCCCTGACCGTTGACGACGCAGGTGGGGCCGACATCCCGCGCCCATGCGTCGTCGGTCTCGATGGGGAGAACATGGATGGCCTCGTCTGCGGCAAAAACGGCTTCCACGGCGGGAACCTCCTGCGGCGCGGCCAGCATCCAGACCGTTTCGCTTTCGGCAATGGCACGCGCCACCTGCGCAAAGGTCTGCTGGGCGGCCTTGCCGCCGTGGGGCCACGAGCCGGGGCGGACAGGCCAGATCATCACACAGCCCCGGTGGGGATCATATTCGGCCGGCATCCGGAACCCGTCCGCTGCCGGAGTAGAAGAAAAAAGCTGCATTTGCTTCCTCCTGAAGATTCGTTGGATTTGCTCCTAGTATACCGTATCGACCGCGCAGATACAATCTTTTTTGAAAGAAAACCCGGCCAACGTTGCACACATTGGCCGGGTTGTGGTATGATAGCCGACAGAAGATCACTGCACGACGTTTTCTTTGCAATAGTCGATGATGTGGTGGAACATCTGCTCGACGGCCGGAGCCATGGCCGTGGGGCGGGGCACCGCCAGCCCCACCGTGCGGTATTCCTCCGGCTCGATGGGGTAGATCTTGACCGCTGCCGTGCAGTTGCGCAGCAGCATCTGCGGCATGATCGAGATGCCGAGACCGGCTTCGACCATGGCGATGTTGGACTGGTCGTCGATGACGTGGCAGCGGCGTTCGGTGCCGATGGAGTATTTTTTCAGGAACTGGCGCATCTCGGCGTCGGTGGCGTCGCACTGGACGACGAAGCTCTGGCCGTTCATCAGGGCGGGGGTCATCACACCATTCGGGGGCGCGGGCCAATCCTGCGGAACGATGCACAGCAGCGGCTCCCGGAACAGCTCCGTCAGGGGGAACTCTTCGCGGCAGGTGGACGACAGGAACGCCATATCCACCTGACCGGTGCGCAGCCACTCTTTGACGTCGTCGTAGGTGCCCTGATAGACCTCGACTTCGATCTGGGGGTAATGCGCCATGAAGCTCTTGAGGATGCCGGGCATCAGGCGGGCGCAGACCGAGTTGAACGCACCCAGCTTGACCTTGCCCTTTTCGAGACCGTTCAGGCGGGCAATGCTCTGCTGCAGAGCCTCGTCGCTGTTCAGGACAGCGCGGATGGATGGGTAGAGCGAGGCACCGTAGCTGGTCATGGTCACACCGTTTTTGCCGCGGTTGAACAGGGTAAAGCCCAACTCCGTCTCCATCACGGCGATGGCGTGGCTGATGGCCGAGGGGGTCAGGTGCAGCTGCTGTGCTGCCTTGTTGAAACTGCCCTGCCGTGCCACGGCGTCGAAGATCTCATAAGAAAATAGCGTCATAAAATCCCATGCCTCCCTCCGCGTTTTCGTTCGGAGACGCCCGATCTTCTGTGAATCTTTTTCATCTTGCGGATGTTTTGAATCAATTTTCTTTTTGATTGTACTATTCCTGCCCGGTTCTGTCAAGCATTTCCGGCGGGATTTGGTGCTCCGATCCGCGGATTTTGGCAGATTCATGCAGGATTTCGGCGCGGAGAGTCGTAGAATTGGATGAGACGCTTATTTTTAGAGTCTATATTGTATAAAGAAGGATGAAACTATGACCGAAACACTTCCTACCCGCCGCCGCTGCGGACTCAGCGGTACCGCCCTCAAGCTCATTGCCTGTGTCACCATGCTCCTTGACCACATCGGGGCCTCCTGCATCGAGGCACGGTACGGCACCGCAGCAAACTGCCCGGCCGGGCTGTTAAAGTTTGATCTGATCCTGCGGCTCATCGGGCGGCTGGCGTTCCCGATCTTCTGCTTTCTGCTGGTGGAAGGCTTTCTGCACACCCACGACGTGAAACAGTACATCCGCCGGCTGCTGCTCTTCGGCGCGGTGAGCGAGATCCCCTTTGATATGGCGTTTTTCCGGGTGCCGTTCCACTGGGGGGATCAGAACGTTTACTGGACGCTGGCACTGGGGGTGATCGCCATGGCTGCAATGCAGCATTTTCAGAACGCCGAGGGCCATCTGACGTGGAAAGGCGGCTTGGCGGCTGTGGGCTGTGCGCTGCTGGCAGAGCTGGCGGCAACGGACTATGGTGCCATCGGCGTGGCGTTGATCGCCGCGCTCTACCTGACCCGGAACTCCCGGACGCAGCAGAGCATCCTCGGCGCGGGGATGATGCTTTTTGAGCTGACCGCGCCCCTTGCCTTTGTGCTGACGTGGTTCTACAACGGGCAGCGCGGCCGCTGCCCCCAATGGGCAAAGTGGGCGTTTTATCTCTTTTACCCCGTGCATCTGGTGGTGCTGGGGGTCATTACAAATGTTCTATTGCGTTAAGGCAGTACTTTGTCCAACCTCTCCGTCATTGCTTACGCAATGCCGCCTCTCCTTGTAGGAGAGGCTTTGGCAATCCACAAAAACACAATCTCTTTGCCAAGGGCTCCCCTCCACAGGGGAGCTGTCGCCGCAGGCGACTGAGAGGTTTTGCCGATAAAAATGGAAAAAGCCCGATGATTTCAAATCATCGAGCTTTTTCTTGGCGGAGTAGGAGGGATTTGAACCCTCGCGCCGTTGTTTAGACGACCTACGCCCTTAGCAGGGGCGCCTCTTCGGCCTCTTGAGTACTACTCCAGAGCAAAGTGTGTTACACTTATTCAATAAAAAATGGCGGAGAGAGTGGGATTCGAACCCACGGTACGTTGCCGTACGGCAGTTTTCAAGACTGCTTCCTTAAACCACTCGGACATCTCTCCATCTGTTTCCTCGTGGACATCCGGCACAGCGGTGTCGAATGCCTATTTAATTTACCAGATTTCCGCCGGGCTGTCAAGCCCTATTTTTAAATTTCTGCCCAAAACGGGGTGAGAAATCACGCACAACAACTTTCCTTCGATGAAATTTGGGGGCTGCTCTTTACAGAAACACCTTTTTGTTGTATAATAAAACCGAAAATCAGAACCCACTGAGATAAAGGAGTGCAGAACGATGTCGTTTTCAGAACTTTTAAAGAAGTGCCGCAAGCAGCAGGGCATGAGCCAGGCGGAGCTTGCGTCCAAACTGGGGGTCACCCAGCAGGCGGTCGGAAAGTGGGAAAGCGGCAAATCTTCGCCCGACCCCACGACGGTGGCCAAGATCGCAGAGCTGCTGAATACCACGGCGGATTTCCTGCTGGGGCTGTACCGCCCGGTGTCCAACGTCAGCACCCCGGAGGAGCGGTTCTTCGGCAACTATGCCGAGAGCCTGATCCCGGTGATCGGCACGGTCAAAGCCGGGTACGGCGCACTGGCCTTTGAGGAGGACTATGGGCAGGAGTACGCCCGGGTCAAGGATCCCGCCAACTACTTCTATCTGGTGGTTCGGGGCGACAGCATGGAACCCCGCATTCAGGACGGCGACCTCGCCCTGGTCCACAAACAGGATACGCTGGAAAACGGCGATCTGGGCGTGCTGGTCTACGGCGACGAGGGCGAAGGCACCCTGAAACGGTACCTCCAGCGGGGCAACTGCGTGGTGCTCCAGCCGTTTAACCCCGCTTACAACGAAATGGTCATCAAAGGCGAAGACCTCAACCGCCTGCACATTGCGGGCCGCGTGGTGGAGACCAAGGCCAAGTGGTGACCTGCAAAAGAAAGTGACCCCATGGAAGAGTCTTTGATGGAAAAACTCACGATCCTCGCCGACAGTGCGAAGTACGATGTGGCCTGTACCTCCAGCGGGGCCTCCCGCACGGCCCGGGCGGGCACCCTCGGCAGCTGCTACGCGCCGGGATGCTGCCACGCGTTCACCGCCGATGGCCGCTGTGTGAGCCTGCTGAAGGTCCTGATGACCAACTGCTGCGCCTTTGATTGCAGCTACTGCGTCAACCGGAAATCCAACGATGTGCCGCGTGCGACCTTTTCGCCCCGGGAGCTGGCAGAGCTGACCGTCGAATTTTACCGCCGCAATTACATCGAGGGGCTGTTCCTTTCCAGCGCGGTGCTGGTGGATCCCGACTACACCACCGAGCGGATGCTGCAGGTGCTCCGCCTGCTGCGGGGGGAGTACCGTTTTGGCGGGTATATCCACGCCAAGGCCATCCCGGGGGCCAGCCCGGAGCTGATCCAGCAGCTGGGATATCTGGCCGACCGTCTGAGCGTGAACGTGGAGCTTCCCAGCGAAAAGAGCCTGCAGCTGCTGGCTCCGGACAAGGGCAGGCACTCGATCTTCCGCCCCATGAAGCAGATTGCCGTTTCCGGGCAGGCCAACCGGGAGGAGCTGACGCTCTACCGCAAGGCTCCGAAATTTGCACCGGCGGGGCAGAGCACCCAGATGATCGTGGGGGCGTCGCCGGAGACGGATTACCATATCCTGCAGCTGACCGAGGGGATGTACCGGAAGTATGGCCTGAAGCGGGTGTTCTACTCGGCCTACATCCCGGTCAGCGCAGACACCCGGCTGCCGGCACTGGACACCAAACCGCCCCTGCTGCGGGAGCACCGGCTCTATCAGGCCGACTGGTTGCTGCGGTTTTACCAGTTCCGGGCGGAGGAGATCCTCGATGCGGACAACCAGAACTTCAACCCGTATCTGGACCCGAAGTGCAACTGGGCCATCCAGCATTACGGGCTGTTCCCGGTGGATGTGAACCGCGCCCCCTTCGAGATGCTGCTGCGGGTGCCGGGCATTGGCCCCAAAAGTGCCCGCCGGATCCGGGATGCCCGGCGGCAGGCGGCATTGGGGCTGGACGAGCTGAAACGGATGGGCGTCGTCCTCAAGCGGGCGCAGTATTTCATCACCTGCCGGGGCTTTGCGGGGGCGCACCCGGGGCGGGGCAGTGCCGGACGGGAGCGGATCACCCGCGCCCTCATCGACCCCAATGTGTTCAGCGGCGGGGTGGAACAGCTGAGTATGTTCACGCCGCCGGCGGTGGATGCCCTCGTTGCGCAGGGCGTGGCACCCCGCACGGCCCAGCGGATGATCCGGGAGGAGGCCGTGCAATGCCTGTCCAAAGCCCTGTAAGACCGGCGCGGAAGCTCCACGATGCAGACGTCGTTTACCTCTACGACGGCAGCTTTGAGGGCTTTCTGTGCTGTGTGTTCGAGAGTTTTGCCCAGCACGAGATCCCCTTTGCTGTCTGGACGCCGGAGCGGGAGACCGCGACCCTCTATCCCATCCGGGAGATCGAAACGGATACGGCCAAGGCGCAGCGGGTGTTTGCCAGCTTCCGCAAAAAGCTGGGGGCGGAGACGGAGTACCTTGTGGCAAAGGATTTTCTCTCCGGCCGGGAGGACAAGGAGCTGCTGCTGCTCCGGTTCCTGCATCTGGCGTTCGCGCTGGGGCCGGGCACGCTCCGGCGCGCCGGGCATCCGGACGTGGCACCCCTCTACGAGATGGAAAAGAGCCTGAACTGGGAGATCGACAAGTTTCAGGGCTTTGTCCGTTTTGAGGAGCACGACGGGATGCTGGGGGCGGTGATCCACCCCAAAAACTACATCCTGCCCCTGCTGCGCCCCCATTTCTGCGGGCGGTTCCCCGAGGAAGATTTTATGATCTACGATGCCGTCCACCACGCGGTGCTGCTGCACGAAGACCGCAAGACCCGGCTGGTGGAGCTGGCGGCTCCGCTGGAACTGCCGCCGCCCTCCGCGCGGGAAAAGCAGTTTCAGGCATTGTGGAAGCAGTTTTACGATACGCTGGAGATCCGGGCGCGGCACAACGAAAAGGGCCGCATGACCCACTGCCCCAAACGATTTTGGGCGGATATGGTGGAAATGCGGCCGGAGTTATGATATACTATCCCTGATACTTGGCGGTTTTCCGCCTCATCTGCCCGGATCCGGGCGCAGTGATAAAGGAGTATAAGAGCGATATGGTTCGTATTACTATGGAAGACGGCGGCGTGATCGACATCGAGCTGGACGAGCAGGCTGCCCCCCTCACCTGTGAGAACTTCAAGAAACTGGTCAATCAGGGCTTTTACAACGGCCTGACCTTCCACCGCGTCATCCGCGGTTTCATGATCCAGGGCGGCTGCCCGCTGGGGAACGGCACCGGCGGCCCGGGCTGGAGCATCAAGGGCGAGTTTGCCGCCAACGGCGTCAACAACCCCATCAAGCATACCCGCGGCGTCATCAGCATGGCGCGCAGCATGAGCCCCAACAGCGCGGGCAGCCAGTTCTTCATCATGCATCAGGACGCCCCCCATCTGGACGGCCAGTACGCGGCCTTCGGCAAGGTGGTCTCCGGCATGGATGTTGTGGACAAGATCGCCTCGGTACACACCGACTGGAACGATAAGCCCACCACGCCCGTCAAGATGAAGACGGTAGAGCTCATCGAGGGCTGATTTTTCCGGATGCCACAGGCTTCCTCTTCGGAGGGAGCCTTTTTTGCAAACTGAAGCAGGAGGAACTGCCATGAAATACGATTTTACCACCCTGATGGACCGCCGCGGCAAGGATGCGATCGCGGTGGACGGTCTGGGCACCGGCTTTGCACCCGCGGCCCCCAAGGAGGGCTTCGACGCGATCCCCATGTGGGTGGCGGATATGAACTTCCCCACCGTGCCTGTCATCCCGCAGGCCATCATCGCACGGGCACAGCACCCGGCATACGGCTATTTCGACCCTTCCAAAGCGTATTATGATGCAATTCTCAACTGGCAGTATACCCGCAACGGCGTGACCGGGCTGGAACCCAAGCACATCGGCTACGAAAACGGCGTGCTGGGCGGCGTCATCAGCGCGCTGAACTGCGTCTGCTCCCGGGGCGGCAAGGTGCTTGTCCACAGCCCGACCTACATCGGCTTTACCCGCAGCCTTGAGAACAACGGCTACGACATCGTCCACAGCCCGCTGGTCAAGGACGAAAACGGCGTCTGGCGGATGGACTATGCCGACATGGAGCAGCATCTGAAAAACGAGAAGATCCACGCCGCCATCCTCTGCAGCCCGCACAACCCCTGCGGCCGCGTCTGGGAGCGGGAAGAGCTGGAACAGGCCATGGAGCTGTTCCGGAAATACGACGTGTTTGTGGTGTCGGACGAGATCTGGTCGGACATCCTTCTGAATGGCCACACGCATATCCCCACCCAGTCCATCAGCGAGGATGCCCGCCAGCGGACGGCCGCCCTGTATGCGCCCTCCAAGACCTTCAATCTGGCTGGTCTGGTGGGCAGCTACCACATCGTGTACAACAACTGGTGGCGGGAGCGGATCGAAAAGGAATCCAGCCTGAGCCACTACAACGCGATGAACGTCCTGTCCATGCACGCGCTGGTGGGCGGCTACAGCCCCGAGGGGCAGGCGTGGCTCGACGAGCTGCGGGAGGTGCTGAGCGGCAACGTGAACTTTGCCTGCAGCTATATTGCCGACCGCTTTGAGGGGGTGACCTGCTCCAAACCCGAGGGCACCTATATGCTCTTTGTGGACTGCACCGGCTGGTGCAGGGCACACGGCAAGACCATCGGCGAACTGGAACACGCCCTCTGGGATGTGGGCGTGGCCGTGCAGGACGGCACGATGTTCCATGGCTCCTGCCATCTGCGGATGAATCTGGCGTCGCCCCGCTCCCGCATCGAGGAGGCGTTCCGCCGGATGGACGAATACGTTTTCAACAAAAAGGATTAAGTACACAAAAAACAACCGGCTGACCACACGAAAGTCAGCCGGTTGATTTTTTTGTGGGGGAATCGTCAGGTGCGGTCGGCGTTCAACAGCAGCAGATAGTACAGCAGCTCGACGATGGACGAGGGCGAGAGCTGGGAGGGCAGATGGGAGACATCGAGAAGCCGCTGCTCCCGATTGGAGGCGATGAGCAGATGGTCGGCCAGCTGCGCCAGCGGCGACGAGCGGTCGCAGGTGATGAGGAGGATGGGGGCACCCTGTTTCCGGGCGGTCTGGGCAGTCAGCTCCAGCTGCTCGGAGCGGCCGGAGGAAGAGATGACCAGCATCAGGTCTTTCGGGGTGAGGGTCTGGGCAAAGGCGAGGGATTTTTCGTGGATGGCACTGGAAACGCACCGTTTGCCGAGGCCGCTGAACTTCATGGAAGCATCCAGCGCAGCCGGCAGATTGAGCCCGGAAGAGACGATCTCGACGACCTCCGCCGCGCGGAACGCCGCAAGTGCCGCGCGCAGATGGGGAAGCTCCAATGCGTGGTAGGTGGCCCGCAGTTCCTCCTGCCGGTTGGCGAGGATCAGCTCCAGCGACTGCCGCAGGGGATCGTCGGGAGCGGTCTGCTGGACCGGGTCGGTGGTCTGCTGCTGTTCCAGCACATCCCGCGCCAGCGCGATCTGGAACTTGCGATAGTTTTCAAAGCCGAGTTTGTGGCACAGCCGGGTCACGGTGGCCTCCGAAGCATGGCTGGCCCGCGCCAGCTCTGCAGAGGTGGAGATCGATGCCTGTTTGAGATCCGCAAGGATGCAGTCCGCGATCCGGCGTTCCGCATTATAAAGCCGGATCCCGGAGCAAAGCAGGGTGACGACGCTGCCGGGAGATTCAGTCATAGCAATACCTCCTGTCTCTGTGCAGAGCGCACAGAGAACTTGATACCGCTAGTGTAACAGCTTTGGGGGGCAAAATCAATTTCCGAGCCGTAAATTTGTCATAATTTGGGCAGAGAAGCCCAAATGTTCGGCGTTTTGACGAAATCGAAAAAACCAAAAGCCCGGGCACAAAACCCACCGGAGGGATCCGGCAGGCTGCGCCCGGGCGGGAAACGATCAGAAATCCGAAAATACGGCGTGGTACTTCTGGATGACGTCCAGAGCCTTGGGGTCGATCGCCGGCGGGATCGCGGCGGGCTTGGCCAGACAGTAGCCCTGCAGCAGATCGACGCCCAGTGCAAGGACGGTGTGCAGCTCTTCCAGCGTCTCGACGCCCTCGGCCAATACCTTGATGCCGTAGGGTCGGGCGTACTCGATGAGGCTGGTGAGGAACCGCTGCTTGTCCGGGTCGGTGTCGATGTTCCGGATGATGGAGATGTCCACCTTGACGTACCGGGGAGAGAGGCTGAGCAGGCTGCTGCCGTTGCTGTAACCGCTGCCGTAGTCGTCCAGCGCAAAGATGCCCCGGCTGCCCGGCACATTCCGCTTGCGCTCCAGAGCCTCGAGGTTGAGCTGCTCTTCCTCGGTGATCTCGACCACCAGCTGCCCCAGCAGGGCGGCATGGGTCTTGACGTATTCATCCCAGTCCGGATCGCTCAGGCTGACGCTGGCGATGGAATTGATGAAGAGCATGGCGTCGTACCGGATCCGGCGGTTTTGGCGCAGCCATTCAAACCGCTCGCTGGCTTTGAACATCGTGATCCGCTCGATGTCGTAAAGGCGGCCCTGCTCGTTGGCCAGCTTCATCACCGTGGCCGGAGAGCGCAGAGCCGGGAAATCCGGCACCCGCATCAGGGCTTCGTAGGCCACCACCCGGCCGGTGTTGGCTGCGTAGATGGGCTGGAAGTGGTAGAGCACCCTTTCGGTGTGGATCATCTGCTCAAACTCCTGCCGGATCTGGAGCGCATAGGCCTTCTGGTTGTACTGCTCGAGGTCGAACTCGCACAGACGCCCCTTGTCGCTCTGCTTGACCTGATACAGCGCGAAATCGGCGTATTTTTTCAGGGTGTTGTAGTTGGTGCTGCTTTCGGGATACCACGCGATGCCGCCCGAGATGCCGATGTGCAGCTCGGTGCCGTCGGGCAGAGACAAAACGCTCTTGCTCATGGCCTCGCGCAGTGCAGCCAGCTTCTGGCGGAGGGCGTCCTGCGATTCGTAGCCGTAGAACAGCAGAATGAACTCGTCGCCCGACAGACGGGAGCACAGGGTGCCCGGCGGCGTATTTGCCATGAGGCATCGCCCGGTCTGGCGGAGATACTGGTCGCCATAGTCGTGGCCATAGCCGTCGTTGACGTGCTTGAGGTTGTCCAGATCCATCATAACGAGCGCGGCGTGCTCCAAGCGATCCGGCGTGGCAAACAAGCCCTCGCAGCTCCGGCGGAACGCCTGCCGGTTGTACAGGCCGGTCAGGATGTCGTGGTCGCGCTCGCGCTCGATCCGGATCCGTTCCAGTGCGGAAGCAGCCAGATTTTCCCGGGTCAGCTGGGTGATGGCAGCGGCCAGCTGATCCAGCTCCCGGATGCCGGTGCGGGAGAACTCAGGCACACGATCCTTGCCGTTCTGAGACTGGGCGGCCGCAAGCTCCTGCGACAGCTGCGCCACGGGTTTGGCCAGTGTGCGGCTGGCAATGTAGCTGGCCAGCAGGCCGACGGCGATGGTGGCCGCGATCGCGGCGATCAGAATGTGGTTGATGCTGTCGGAAAAGGAGAAGAGGGCGTCGGCGTTGACGGCACCCACCAGCACCCAGTGCTCATTGGAGAAGGGGGCATTCCGGCTGTACATCTCGATCTCCCGCAGAGCCGCATACTGGCGGGTGCCGTTCTGGTCAAAATACCACGCCTTGCCCTCCCGGTGGAGAACGATGGAACGCTGCATCTCTTCTGCATCGGCCGACGCACTGGAAAAGACGACGCTTTTCAGGGTGAGGGTATCGCTCTTGTCGATCGTATCGGTGGTGGAGGCCAGCAGGTAGAAACCGGCGTTGTTGTTCTGCAGCTCGATGCTGGGCAGCCGGGTCTCGAGATAGCTGGTCAGCAGCTCCACGCCGATCACACCGTACACGGTGCCGTCCTCGAGGATGAGGGGCTGGCTGTAGGCGATGGCCGAGCGGCTGTCGCCGCTCAGGGTGTAGGGCACAGAGATCAGCCGCCCATACTCCCGGGCATCCAGCTTGGTCTCCGCGAGGTAGGCCGTCTCAAAGGGCAATTGCAGGAAACCGCCGCTGCCCCGGCCTTGATACAGGATGGACGGCGTCCATCCCTTGTCGGTGGAGATGGTGTAGTGCTGGACGATCTGGGCGGGTGCCCGCTCCAGCAGGAGGTCGGTGTTCCGCTTGGGTGGAACAGCGTCTGGATCCAGATCCCGCAGATAGAGGCAGGGAATGGGGGATCTCAGCTCCCGCTTGGCCAGATCGTGGGTGTTCAGCACAACGAAAATACCGGTGGCCGGGCGGCTGCGCAAAGCGTCGATGAGGTTGGGCAGAATGGCATCCAGCAGGGGCAGGCTGTTCTCGCTGCCCAGATCGAGGGTGTCGAGATCCAGCGTGCCGTTGTCCAGCAATTTCTGGGTGGTGTTGTTGATCGTGGTGCTGATGTCGGTCAGATCCCGGATCTGGGAAAACTGGCCGTTGATATAATTGGTGCGGTTTTCCACCTGCTTGTCCAGAATCGCAATGGCGTTCTGGTGCAGCTGATCGTCAACGCTTGAGAGGTGGATGGAGCTGTACAACAAAAAGACTTCCACGATCAGCACAACGAGAAGCGTTGAAAAAATGGTGCAGAAGATCGAGCATTCCCGTTTTCCGGGAACAAGGAATGGTGTACGTTTCATCGGTAGGGCAGATCCTTTTCGTTCAGACTTCACGGGCCGGCATCAGCCCTCGTAGGTGCGGAGTTTGGCACAAAGGCCGGTATACCAGCGTTGGAAACGGTCGTCGGTCAGGAACTCGGCCATGGCCTTTTCTGCCGGCTGCCCGGCAACGATCCGGTCGTTGACCGTGGTACGATCCGCCTTGGCCGTATCCGCAATGCTGTCCTGCAGGGCATTGCGGGCATCGAAACCGCCCGAAAACGCTTTCGGGGTGTAGAGCTCCAGTGTGTTGACCGCTTCGACTGCACCGGTCAGGATGCTGTCCATCTTAGGGGAAAGCTCCAGCCCGCTGGAACGGATGACGTCCATGTCGTTGGCGGCATGGGTCACCGGCAGGTAACCGGAGCCGACCGCAAAGGCGATGTTGTTTTCCGGCTGGGTGAACCATTTCAGGAACACGACGCTGGCGGCAACTTCGGCCTCTCCCCCCTGCGTGACGGCCATCCCAGCCCCCTGCTGGACGGTGATGGCACGGGCTGCGTTGGCAAACTGCGGCGCGGGCAGGACTTTCAGGGCGATGTCGTGGCTCTCGGTGTCGCCGGTCACGACCTGCGACGGAAAGAAGGTGGCACTGGAACTGGAGCCGACGTAGCCAAGGATGTTGCCGGTCTTGATGTCGTCGCTGCGGAAGCGGCCGGTGGCGGCAAACCAGCCCCGGATAAAGGGCACATAATAGTTGTCCCAGAGCGTGCGGGCGACTTCCTCCGGGAAGTGGAGGGTCATCCTGCCGTCCTTGACCTCAAAGAGGGTGCAGCCCAGCTGCTGTGCGCCGACGAGCATATAATTGGCCAGTGCATCCCGGCCGAACAGAGCCTTGCCCTCGCCGGTCTGCTCCTCCGTCCACTGGTAGTATTTTTCGGCTGTGGAGACGAGGCTCTCCATGGTGGAAAGATCCTCGTAGGTGCAGCCGGAGGCAGCAGCAAAGAGCTGCCAGTCGGTGTCGTTCAGGAAGAAAAGCTCGGTGGATTTGGCGGTCGGAAAGATCTTGATGCTGCCGCTGCCGTCAAAGTCGCCCTCGGAAAGATAATCCTCGATGTAGGCGGCGCGTTCTTCGTCGGGGAAGAAGCCGCTCAGGTCGGCCAGCAGCCCCATCTGGTCGATGGCGTAGGCGGTGTCGGCATAGGCGGAGAAAATGCTCGGCAGGGGCGGTGCGCCCACCTTGCCCTCGGCGGATTCCAGCACCGCGTTCTCCAACTCGGTGACGCCGCCCAGACTGGAAGTTTCGACGAGGATGCCTTTTTCCTGCCCGAGGGTGTTGTTGAACTCGTCCACCAGCTTATTGAAGGTCTCCAGCTGGTCGCCGTTGTAATAAGTCCAGACCGTGAGGGTGACCGGGTCGCTGGGCGACAGCACGGCCGACGAGGACGAAGGGCTGCCTGCACCGCAGCCGACGCCGCCCAGCGTCAGAGCCGACAGCCCCAGCAGCTGCAGGAACGATTTACGGGTGATCTTCATAACGACACTCTCCTCCCCAAGGGGGCATCCGGCCAGCCCGCATCTGCGCGGAGCCGCCATAGCGCAATACACCTTTATCATACCATTTTTTTGGGGGATTGAATAGTCGGATTTTCGGGATTTCTATGAAAAAACACAAAAAAACAGGCTCTTCTGCCGCATCCGGCGGCGAAAAGCCTGTTTGGGGTCAAACGATTGCGGAAAAGGACTGCGGAGAAGCAGCTCTTTTTAGAGGTGGGACGGATGGCTTTCATGGGGTGACTCCTTCGGGATGGGGATGCTCCGCATGATAGCGTTTTTTGTCGGCGTACATATTGCGATCCAGCTCGTTCAGGAAGCCCTCGATCCGGCGGCCGTCGTATTTGGCACTGCCGATGGCAAGCGAAAGCTGGAAAGGGGCGGTGGTCGTCTGGTTGAACCGCTGCAGATTCTTGTTGATGGCGGCAATGGTCTCGGCCAGCAGCCGGTTGGAGCCGTGGTCGAGCAGAACGATGAACTCGTCGCCTGCCATCCGAATGGCCACGGCGTTTTCGGGCAGGGAAGAGGACAGCACGCGGCCGATCTCCTGAATGGCGCGGTCGCCGACCGAATGCCCGAAACGGTCATTGATGGCTTTGAAGTTGTTGACGTCCATCATGATGCCGTAGAAGTCGGAAGAATGGGCTTTGCGCGCCTTTTCGAGGCGGTAGTTCATGTATTTCCGGTTGAACAGGCCGGACAGCTCGTCTACAAAGGTGTTAAAATTTTGAAGCTGCAGGTGGATGAATACAAAGGCAACGGAGACCGACAGCCAGCCAATGGCGATGCCGTAGAACAAGCCCTGCACGATGGTGCCGACAACGCAGGGAAGCACAAAATAGAGCACGGGGAAAAACTCGACGGAGATGCCGCTGCGCTTGGCGCGGTAGACCAGCGCGATGCTCTCGCTGTAATACACCGTCAGCAGGGCATAAAACAGGAAATTCAGCGACCCACGGGAGTAGACATTCTCATCGGAGATGCGGAAAAGCAGGCCGGTGCCGAACAAGTTGACGACCAGCAAAAGCAGGACGATCAGAAAGGGGATGCCGAGCCGGAAAAACATCTTGCGCAGGCGGCGGGTGCTGCGGTAAAGCCGGAAATCCACGAACAGACACCATGCAAAGCCTACAAACACAGACGCGCCAGAGCAGACAGTATTGGTGAAATACTGCAGGGCGCGGGCACCCGGGAACATCTGCCCATCAATCAGAAAGCTGATGGTCTCCGTCACCTGTGCCGCCAGCACTGCAGCCAGAATCCCGTCGTAGAGCCATGCGCCGAGCTGCTTGGTCTCGCTGTTGCGCACCCGCAGCAGGAACACAAAGATTGCGATGGTCGCACCGGTGCAATTGGCGACCAGAACTTCGGGGATGTTCATGCAAGCTCTTCCTTCCGTGATGGTTTCCACAGGGCAGACAACACCGCCTGCGGGAGATCAAACTCAGTATAACACGCTGTATGAAAAAGAACCAGAGGGATTTTTGCTGCTGCTATGCGGGGGCTGGGTCATTCCAGAATCCGTTCCAGCTGGCGGTGGACGACCCGGGTCAGCCGATCCAGCCGCTCCTGTTCGGTGGAGATCTCCGGATGCTGGACGAACCGGAAGCCGGAGAGGTTCTTCAAATCGCTGCGGATCGCATCGGTGAGCAGGCCGCGAGCCGTTGCGATGAAATCCGTACCCAGACGGGGCGAACAATGCCGGATGCACCAGTCGGTGTTTTTCAGCTGGTCGTTGTCCAGATCAAAGAGCAGGCTGCGGTTGTTGTCAAAGACGGGGGCCATTTTCTGCACTTGCAGGGTGTCGTTGCTGTAGAGCACGCCAAAGTTTCCGCTATGGCGGTCGATGTTGAGGATGAGGGCATCCAGAATGCACATCCGCCGGAAAGCGTCGCCGCTGCCGATGGATTCAAAGAAGCGCAGAAAACCGGAAACGGTACGGTCTTTCGTAAAAACGGCGGCCTTGGCAAGGCCGTACTGCTCGCTGGTGAAGAGCGGGCATTTGGAGACCAGTGCCCCATGGTAAAACCCGAGGTCGTAGCGAACCGACTCCGGGCAGAGGCAGGCGGCAAGCTGAGAGGCCAGATATTCCGACAGGGGTTCCAACCCGAAGAGGCCGCCGCTCTTGCAGAGCTGGATGGTGCCGTTTTCCCGCACCCAGCATTTGGCATACTGGCCGTCGGTGGTAAACTCTGGCGAGGTCGAGGAAAAGCCCGAACTGCGGATGAAACCATCGAAGGCGGCTTCGGAGATGACCGCATTGAAGGGATTGCGGTAGAGAGAGACGTCAGCCCATGTCAGGGGGGAATCGGCCTGTTTGACCCAGAACGTATCGTTGAGGGAGAGGGCGTGGGTGACGTTCAGGTAGCCGTCCAGCGTTTCGCAGCCGTATTCCCGGAGCAGTTCGGCAATATGCGCCCGGTGTTTGGGGGCTTTGCGGCGTTCCAGAAAGTCCGTCAGATTGGTGTAGCCAAAGGGCCGCTGGCCGGTGTGCCAGATCTCTTCCCGCGCGGTGGTTTCCAGATATTCGTTCTGCTCGCAGTGAAATTCCAGCCAGAGGGAGTCTTTGTTCAGCAGAAAATACCGCATCCTGCCCGCTCCTTTCTGTTTTATGATTGAGATGAGTATACCATACTCTATTTAGAATAGCAAAAGGCAGGATCCCACCGGAAGGGTGAGACCTTGCCAAAAGTTGAGAGCAAAAGCGTGAGAGCAAGAATCGCTCTGTGGCCACAAATTTTCAATTCTTGAAAATTTCCTGCCCCTTTGGGGCAGCTTCTTGTTGGGGCGTGCGGAGCCCCAAACCCTGCTTACAACCACCACTCAGGAGTCAGCTTCCCCAGTGTTACAACGCGGTTGTTGGCATAGTCCATCATGATTTCAATTTCCCGATAGTGTTCCGGCATGAGCTGGCTCATTAGTTCCCGGCAAGCCCCACAGGGAGGAATCGCGTTGCCGTCACGATCTACGGCAATCACGCGGCGGATTGCATCCTCTCCGTTCGTGAGCATATTGAAGATGGCGTTCCGCTCGGCGCACACGCCCAATGTACAGGCAGTATCGACGCAGACACCGACGTAGATTTTCCCGGAATCCGATTCCACCGCAGCGGCAACGCCGCCAGCTTCGATCATACGTGAGACCTCACGCGGCTTAAGAACCTTTACGGCGGCATCGTGCAGATTAGTCCAGATTTTTTCCATAGTATACTTCTCCTATCCCGAACTTTAGTCTTGTGAACTGAGTATAGCATATAGCGGCTTGTTCTGTCACCCCCTATATACGAGAACTTGACCATTTTGCTGCGTACACAGCGATTTGCCCGAAACACACCTTATACAGCCGTTTCCCCTCGGAGAGCCCACTACACTTTGCAGACCGCAGGGCTGAAAGTGTCATAGTGGGTTATTACACTTCCGCAGAAGTGCCTTTTTCTCGCCACATGAGCAGGGATTTCAAAGCAAAAGGCGGGATACCATCGCCATGATGATACCCTGCCTTTGCTCGTTTACCGCTCTGCGTGCTCTCGCCGCAGAACCTCCCACTGGGGCTTTGATTGCCCCGGCTGCGGCAGTGCCGTGCTTTCGAGTCCTGTACCGTCCGAGACTGAGGCGGTGCATACGGTGCTCCAGCAGGCAGTGCTTTCTTGGTAGACGTTCCTATGGGTCTAGGAACCGCGGGCTAAGCAACCGTCCGCCGGACGGATTGCTTACGGCACTTCGTGCCGCCGCCCTGTTCTCGTCCTGTACCGTCCACCACAAAACGGTCGTCATCTCGGTAGACGTTCCGAGACACCACCAACCACGCACTAAAAAACAGTCCACTGGACTGCTTTTTGCCCTGCCTGCGGCAGTGCCGTGCTTTCGAGTCCTGTACCGTCCGAGACTCCAACGTAAGTTGGCGGCAGACGCAGCAAAAAAAGCCCCTGACGTTCGTCAGAGACTCTTGTTTTGGTGGAGCATTGTCCACAGCACTCGAACCCAACACTTCCTCACGGGTGACCGTTTTGGCATCGTCCGTGAAGTTGAAATTGAGTACGACCCGGTCATCAAAGACATAGACCGAGTTGACAAAGGTATCAATGATCTGCCGCTGGTGTTCCGTGCTGCCCACGTCACCCTTGCGGAATTTTTCAAGCCAGAACCGAATCCACTCACGGGTCAGGACGGGCTTTTTCAGCTCTTCTTCCAGAATGCTGGTGTTCAGGGCTTCTTTCCGGGCTTCCAGCTCGTCCAACCGCTGCTTGGTGGTCGGGGTCAGGATGCCCTGTTCAATGGCTTCCAGAAGGTTTGCCAGCCGCTTCTCTGTGTCCCTGAGCTGGTCTTTCAGGACAGGCAGCCGGGTGTTCTCCTTCTGCTGGGCTTCCATGACCAAATCTATCAGCCGTTCGATGATTTCATCGCTGAAAATCACCTTAATGGCAGTCTCCACCACGAACCGTTCCAGAGGCTCTTTGCGGATGGCTTTCAGGTCGCAATGCGCCTTGCCGTGGCGTTTGGCGTTGCCGCACTTGTAGTAATAGTAGGTGTTTCCCATGTGGCTGGTACCGCTCTCACCGCCCATGAGCGTACCGCACTTGCCGCAGAACAGCTTTGTGGTCAGCAGATAGCTCACATCCTCTTTTGCGGGGCGACCGTGGGCAATCTTGTTCTGCTCAAAACGCTGCTGCACCCGGTTGAACAAGTCCTCATCCACGATGGCGGGAATGCCGCCCGGTGTCACGATGTCCTTATAGCGGTATTCGCCGATGTAGCGGCGGTTCCGGAAAATCTGGAAGAAGCTGTTCTTAACAAAGGGCTTACCGGTACGGGTGCGCAAGCCACGCTCGTTCAAAGATGCCGCGATTTTCTCGGCAGGCTCGCCGTTGGCATACCGGGTAAAAATCTCCTGCACGATAGGAGCCGTCTCCGGGTCGATATGGTACAGTCTGTCTTCCTTGCCGATGGTGAAACCCAGCGGCACCACACCGCCGTTGTACTTGCACTGGAGGGCGTTTTCGCGCTCACCGCGCGCCACTTTCAGGGCGAG
>CAKTBG010000015.1 GCA_934533135.1 uncultured Faecalibacterium sp. | reverse complement strand
AAAGATCACCATACAGATGATCATTTGAGTGTTCATAAGTGTTTTCCCTTTCCGTTATTGTTTCACGTTTTTCTCAACACTGAAGTCCGTTGCTGCCCGGGCAGGGGCTCGTTGTGGCTCTATCTTAACAGAAAGTTCTTATTTTGTCGCTGCAAATATTTGTGGATTTTCTTCGAGTTCCGATTGGGCTGTCACCATCTTTGACAGAAAAATCGCAAGCAAGCCTTCAAAAGCATCCAAACATTTTCCCTGTAAATTTTGTCAAATATCGGCTCCCGCGCTTGTGTACTTTGCTAAACAGTTCTTTCAAACTCCCCTCATTCATCCATAAATTCGATTTGACACGACAAGTTTTTTGGATTATGCTAAAGTCAATGGGTTTCAGGCAAACGCTTTTCTGAATTTTTGCCATAGGGAAAATATTTGGATTTGAGGTGTAAAAATGGATTCCGCGAACTACGAACTCGACCTTCCGCGCGAGAACATCCACATCCGCTGTTTTGCGCATAACATCATGAATTACCGCTACCACTGGCACGTAGACGACTACGAACTGAGCATCCTGCTCCACGGCGTGCAGTCCTACTGCCGCGGCTCCGAAAACAGCCTGCTGCACGAGGATGACGTGATCCTGACTGCCCCCGGCAACGGTCATGCCTCCATGACGCAGGCAGCAGATACCTGCGCCCTTGTTCTGCTTTTTTCGGCCGCTGCGTTCAAGCCGCTGGTCAAAAAGGGGGTTGTGTATCAGTTCCCGTCCTGCCGTTCCACCGATGCCGACCGGTCTGAGCCGCGCTACCGGGTCATCCGGTTCTACGCCAGCCAGCTGTTCCGCATTTTACAGCAGGGCGGGCCATACGCCCAGCTTGCGGCCAAAGCCACCCTCGAGCTGCTCACCGTCCATCTCTGCACCCAGTTCGAACCAAAAAACTTCAACACCCTGCCGGAGGATCTTGAGCGGCGCGCCATCGCCCGGCGGCTGCTGGAGTATGTGGAGGAACACTATGCCTCCAAGCTGACGCTGGAAGATCTGGCTGACTATGCCCAGTACAACCGCACCTACGTCTCCACCCTGTTCAAGCAGATCGTCGGCATCAACTTTCACGAATACCTGACCCGGGTACGGTTCCAGCACGCCCTGAACGATCTTGCCATCACCAACGACAACCTGACCGATATTGCCCTGCGGAACGGCTTTGCCGACCTCAAAACCTTCAACGCCCGGTTCCGCGCCACGCTGCAGCGCACACCGGCTGAGTACCGCGCCAGCCTTTCCCCTGATCGGGTCGTAGACGGAATGACACGGCGTTTCCTCGCACCGGACGATCCCATCCTGCAGAAAAAGCTGGCCGAATACACCCACATCGGGATGTTATAGGGCAGAATATGGATCCACGCTTCTGCGGCAGTACGACCTCGCTTCCGGTGGACCGTACTGAGACTGCGGCTACCGTAAGAAACAGACCCACAAATTCCAATCCGCTCAATACGAAAAAAACAGCACACCCCTGCAGGATCTGCATCCGGGTGTGCTGTCTCCGTTTTTCGGTCTGCGGCTTCGCTTACCGATAAGCCACCGTCTCCGACAGCGGCTTTCTGGAATTGTGGTTGGGCAGCGGTGCCACGCCCTCGGCGGCATAGCCGAGATCGAGGATCATCAGCACTTCTTCGTTTTCGGGCAGTTCCAGTGCCTCGGCCAGCTTGTCCGGGTCAAAGAAATTGAGCCAGCAGCTGTCCACACCCTCGTTGGCGGCAGCCAGCATCATGTGGGTCGCCACGATGCTAGCATCTTCCACGCCGGAGTTCCGTTTTCCGCCGGGGTATGTAAAGGTGTGATTGCGGTCAAAGGCCACCACAAGGCAGATCGGTGCGCTGTACCGGCAGGGCGTTGCAGCGTCGATCTTCTGCAATCCTTCTTCGGACTGGACGACATAGATCTTCTGCTCCTGCTGATTTTTGGCGGTCGGTGCCAGACGACCCGCTTCCAGAATGGCGTTCAGCTTGGCGGCGTCCACCGGCTTGCTGCCGTCAAAATTTTTGCAGGAGTAGCGTTCTGCGATCAAATTTGTAAATTCCATCAGTTCAACCTCCCTGTTTTATCGCAAGTCAAGAAATTCGTGTAACATTCAAACAGCATATTTGCGATATGCAATTCAACGTTGTTGCTGTTGCATTAAAAAGTTGAATTGCTATGGTATTCTGCACCGATTATAACACCGTTTTCTGCCAAAGAAAAGAGGCTTTTCCCATCAGAACAGATCCAGCATCGCATCAAGGTAGATCGCTTCCCGGACATGGATCTGGTACGCAGGCCGGGTCAGGTAATGGAGCAGAAATTCCAGCACCATCGCACTGCCAAGACCCCGCCCCTCGATCTTGAAATTGGAAAAGCCCATCGGCAGATACGTTTCCGCAATATCCCGCACCCCGATGAAGCTCGGGTTTTCCATCGCCTTGGAAAAGCGATACCCTTCCTCGGCATCCGGGGCGGTGCAGCGGTGCTCCGGGCAGGGCTCGCCGAGATTTTTGCGGCTGACGGTCTCGTAGCAGCGTTTCCGGCTCGTGCAGCCCGTCCAGCAGCACTCGTTGCAGAGAAACTCCACCTTGTCCTTCTGCGCCTGCGAAAGTGCTTCCAGCCTTGCAAAGCCATGATTCAGCCGGAAATCCGGCACGACATACCGGAACTCCGGCCGGTTCAATTCGGCTTCCAGCTGGTCGAACCCGGTCAGCACTTTCGTCGTGGAAGAAACGAAATAGAGCTTTGGGTACCGCGTTTTCAGGTAGTCCAGCAGAAGATCCGAGTGGACGATCACGCCATTCGGCACATCGCCCTCTTCCAGCATCGCACAGAGGGCGTTGCATCTGCGGTCGGCAAGATGCTCCTCCCGGAGCAGCGAATTGCTGAAGGTCAGCCGAGCCGAGATGCCGTACTCCCGCAGCAGAGCCAGCACCTCCTGCGGGCGTTGGTCGCCGAACCCGGCACGCCCGCCGCCCCAGATGCAGTCTGCCGGTGCGCCGTAGATCGAGCCGATCTCCCACCCCTCGTAAAAATACTCCCGATGTTCCCGGAACAGCGGCAGAAACAGCCGGTACAGCTCGTAAAACTCGAACAGACCGGGCAGATGAAAAACAGCGTTTCGCTTCATCCGGATCCCCTCTCTTGCAGGCGTTCCCCCGCCCCGGGGCAGGCTCTCGGCATCCTGCCCCGCCGGAACGGAGAATTTTCAGCCGTTTCTTTGGTCAAAACATCAATGGTCTTTTTGCACCGGACATGGTACAATAGCAAACGTTGTGCTGCCCGCACAAAAACGATTTTAAAGGAGCTGCTGTACGTGGATTCGATTTCTCTGTTTCCCGGTGAAGAACGCTGTATCAGTTTTCGGGATGCCGACGGCGTCCCGAAAGTACGCTACACCTATTGCTCTCTGCACGGGAGACTGTTCAACTGCACCTGCCGCTCGAAGGACGAAGCCCAGCGGCTGTGCGAAGATTGGCTCGTGACTCAGGACCGCGGCTACATCAACTGAAGATCCCCGCCGAGGGCAGAGGTCTGCCCCCGGTCATCCGGGGCAGACCCCTTTGGCATTGCTTCCAACCGATGGCTCTGCATCGCTGCAGACATCCCCATTATAGTACGGATCCCGGATTTGGCAAGAGGGAGCCTTGCCGCAGGTCTGCGCAAAATCACGAAATCCTCCCTGATTTCACAAAACTGTTCTAGCCGAAGTCCGGGAAATCTGATATACTACCATTGCAAGTCAAGGAACGCGCACAACATCCGCAAACGGAGGATCTTCATGGAAAAGAACGTATTGAACACCGATCTGACCGGCAAGGTGGCCGTCGTGACCGGAGCAAGCGGCACGCTTTGCTCCCTTTTTGCCAAGGCTCTGGCACGCGCCGGTGCAAAGGTGGCACTGCTGGGCCGCAATATGGACAAACTGAAGGCACTGACAGACGAGATCGAAGCCGAGGGCGGCACCGCCAAGGGCTATACCTGCAACGTGATGAACAAGGCCAACTGCCTGCAGGTGGCCGAGGATGTGCTGGCCGACCTCGGCCCCTGCGATATCCTTGTGAACGGTGCCGGCGGCAACAATGCCCGCGCCAACACCGACAAGGAATATTTTGAGATGGGCGATCTGGAAAGCGACACCGTCACCTTCTTTGATCTGGACGAAAGCGGCGTGGAGATGGTGTTCAACCTGAACTTCATCGGCACGCTGCTGCCGACGCAGGCCTTTGCCCGGCAGATGGTGGGCCGCCCGGGATGCAATATCCTGAACATTTCCAGCATGAACGCCTATCTGCCCCTCACCAAGATCCCCGCTTACTCCGGCTCCAAAGCCGCCGTCACCAACTTCACCCAATGGCTGGCCGTCCATTTCAGCAAAGTGGGCATCCGGGTCAACGCCATTGCCCCGGGCTTTTTTGCCAGCGAGCAGAACGCCCGTCTGCTCTTCCACGAGGACGGCACCCCCACCGACCGCACCAAAAAGATCCTTGCCGCCACCCCGATGGGGCGTTTCGGCGACAGCGAAAAAGACCTTGTGGGCGCGCTGCTGTTCCTGCTGAACAACGACGCAGCCGGTTTCATCACCGGCATCTGCCTGCCCGTAGACGGTGGCTTCTCCGCCTATTCGGGCGTATAAGGCAGCTTCCCCACCCTGCCGGAGCATCGCCGGATAAGAACCGGAAAAGATTTTTGCATTTTGCTTGACAGCTCTCTTGGATTCTGATTTAATGTTTCCGATAAAAGGGAGTAAAGGGCAGCTTTTCGGTTTTGGACGCGAAAAGCTGCTGCATGGCAGCGTCATCACGGCAGAAATGCCCGATGTCATGTGTTCGCTTGAGACTTTTGTCACAGACAAGGTACTGTGGCAGGGGTCTCTTTTTTCTTGCCTCCGTACCGGAACACACAGGAGGAAGAAAAACGATGAATTTTCTGAACGCATTCGCAAGTCTGTTTTCCAACTTCGGAAATCTGACTTGGCAGATGGTGGTGATGTGGGGCATCGGTGCGCTGCTCATCTACCTTGCCATCGCCAAAAAGATGGAGCCAAGCCTGCTGCTGCCCATGGGCTTCGGTGCCATTCTGGTCAACCTGCCCCTGTCCGGAGCCATCACGCAGGGCGATACCGTCGGCCCCATTTCCGCCCTGTTTGAAGCGGGAATGTCCAACGAGCTGTTTCCCCTGCTGCTCTTCATCGGCATCGGTGCCATGATCGACTTTGGCCCGCTGCTGGAAAAGCCGTGGCTCATGCTCTTTGGTGCGGCCGCCCAATTCGGCATCTTTTTCACCCTGTTTCTGGCGGGCTTCTTCTTTGACCTGAAAGACGCCGCCTCCATCGCGGTGATCGGCGCAGCAGACGGCCCCACCGCCATTTTTGTGGCGAACACCCTGAACTCGCAGTACCTCGGTGCCATCATGGTGGCCGCATACAGCTACATGGCTCTGGTGCCCATCGTGCAGCCGCCGGTCATCAAGCTGCTGACCACCCAGAAGGAACGCCGCATCCGGATGCCCTACGAAAAGGGCAGCGTTTCCCAGCTGACCAAGATCCTGTTCCCCATTGTGGTGACCATCATCGCCGGCATGGTCGCCCCCGCCAGTGTCGCGCTGGTCGGCTTCCTGATGTTCGGCAACCTGCTGCGGGAGTGCGGCGTGCTGAACGCCCTCAGCGAAACGGCACAGAACGTACTGGCCAACCTCATCACCATCGTGCTGGGTCTGACGGTCGCCGGGCAGATGACCGCCGATAAATTTGTCCGTCCGGACACCCTGCTCATCCTTGCGCTGGGTCTGGTGGCCTTCGTCTTTGATACGGCCGGCGGCGTGCTGTTTGCAAAGCTGCTGAACCTCTTCCTGCCGGAGGGCAAAAAGCTGAACCCGATGATCGGCGCAGCCGGCATCTCGGCCTTCCCCATGAGCGGCCGCGTGGTCAACAAACTGGGTCTGGAAGAAGACAACCAGAATTTCCTGCTGATGTACTCCATCAGCGTCAATGTTTCGGGGCAGATCGCGTCCGTCATTGCCGGCGGCCTGATCCTGACCCTGATGGCTTAACGGAGGTGCTTTTATGCTTCATCTTTCTTCGTGGATGACCACGCTGCCCATGATGCTCATCGGCATGGTCGGCATCATTCTCGTCATCGGCGTCATCGTTCTGGCCGTGATGCTGCTCAATCGGGTGACCCGCCGGAAGTAAGCGTGCAGCTTTTCCGCTTTTGTCTGCTGCAAAAGAACGGCACTTATAAAAAAGAGATCGGCCTCCCCCTCAAAAAGGGGCTGCCGATCTCTTTTTGCTTGCCGAACGCGCTTATTTCAGAGCCGAGTGGACATTGGCCTGATATGCTTCCTCATAGAACAATGCCTGACAATCCACCGCATCCGCACCGGGCATCCGGCGCACATAGCTGCCATCCGGCTGCTGCACCCGGGCGTTGCAGTTGTCGGCCAGCATCGTATCAAAAATGTGCTGCAGCCGAGCTTTCAACGCCGGTGCCGTGACCGGAGCTGCGATCTCCACGCGGCGGAGGGTCGAGCGGGTCATCCAGTCGGCCGAGCCGATATAATACCGGGCACGCTCTCCCCGCCCGAAGATGTAAATGCGCGAATGCTCCAGATACCGCCCCACGATGCTGATGATGTGGAGATTCTCGGTCTCATCCGGGATGCCGGCCCGCAGGCAGCAGATGCCGCGCACCACCATATCAATCCGGACTCCGGCCTGACTTGCCTCGATCAGCTTCTGGATGAGGACTTTATCGGTCAGGCTGTTGATCTTGATCCCGATGTATCCGCCCTCGCCGCGGGCGGCTGCCTCGATCTCCCCGTCGATCAGATTCAGCAGACGGTTCTGCAGGCAGTGGGGTGCCACCAGCAGGTTCTTGACCGAATCCACCGTTTCGCCCTGATCCAGTGCGCGGAAAACTTCGGTCGCTTCCAGACCGATCTCCTTGGACGCCGTCAGGAAGGAAAGATCGGTGTACAAGCGGCTGGTCTTTTCGTTGTAATTGCCGGTGCCGATCTGGGTGATAAAGGAGATCCCGTCTTGGGTCCTGCGGGTGATCAGGCAGAGCTTGGAATGTACCTTCAGCCCCTCAATGCCGTACACCACATGGCAGCCGGCCCGCTCCAGCAGCCGGGACCACTCGATGTTGTTTTCCTCATCAAAGCGGGCTTTCAATTCCACCAGAACATCCACCTGTTTGCCGTTTTCTGCGGCTTCCACCAGCGCGTCCACCACCTTGCTGTGGTTGGCCAGCCGGTACAGCGTCATTTTGATGGAAACCACGTCCGGGTCACAGGCCGCCTCGTGCAGCATCTGCAGGAAGGGGCGGATGCTCTCATACGGGTAGTGGAGCAGCTTATCTTCCTCCATGATCTGCGGGAGGATGGGTCTGCGCTCGTCCAGTGCAGGCGAGGGCTGCGGGTGGCGCGGCGCAAAGAACAGATCTGTGTGGCTGCGCAGCTGATCCTGAATCTGGAACAGGAAGGAGTGATCCAGCGGCGAATCGTATGCAAACACCCGCGCGGCGTCCAGTTTCAGGCTCTTGCACAGCGACTGAATGATCTCCGGGTCGATTTCCCGGCTCAGTTCCAGACGGACCGGAGCCAGTTTCTTGCGTTTTTTTACCACCTCCGCCATGTGGTCGCGGTAGTTCAGGTCTTCGTCGTAGATCAGATCTGCGTCGATGTCGGCGTTGCGCGTGATGCGGGCCAGCGTTTTGCTGCTGACCTTGTACCCCTTGTAAAGCAGCGGCAGAAAATGCAGGATCAGTTCTTCCGACAGGATGAAGCAGCCGGTCCGCCCCGGCACCGGCACCAGCCGGGGGAAGATCTCGCTGCCGCAGGGCACGATGCCGATCTTCTTTTTCTCGGCCTTGGTGCTCAGCACGGCCACGGCATAGGTTCCCTTGTTTCGCAAGAACGGAAACGCCTGCTTTTTGCTGACGAGGAAGCTGGACAGCAGCGGCAGATAATCCTGCCGGAACAGCTTTTCCAGTTCCGCACAGCTTTCTTCTTCCATGTGCGCAAAATCCAGCAGATGGATGCCCTGCTCCGACAGATGTTCCAGCAGGCTGTTGTAGGCTGCATCCCGGCGTGCCGTCAGCTTGTGGATAAACGCCATCGCTGCGTCGATCTGCTCGCCGCTGGTCATGTTCGTTTTGTTTTCCCGTGCGTTCTTATCCAGAAGCATCTGATCCTGCAGGCTTCCGATCCGCACCATAAAGAATTCGTCCAGATTGCTCTGGAAGATCGACAAAAAGCTCAGGCGTTCGCACAGGGGCAGGCGGGAATCCTCCGCCTCTTCCAGAACGCGCTCATTGAACCGCAGCCACGAAAGCTCCCGGTTGGCATAGCAATGATCGATATGTTCCATATTCCTCTCCCTTTTCTTGATCCGAACAGAACGGATCGCAGGTTACAAACGTCTTTATTGTATCCCACGAATGTAAAATCAAAAATCAGGAATCGGTCTGGAACTGGTAAAATTGTTTCTGCACACAAATTTTACCAAAATTCAATCGCATTCGCGCTGGGAGGATCTTCCCATCCCAGATGCGTTTGTGAAATTTGGGCCGCCTTTCCCCGGCGTCTTGACAAGCCGGTTTCTTCTGGTACAATACGAAAAAAGAGTCCGCAGACGGTCTCTTTGCATTTTGCAGCCGCAGGCTCCGGGAAAGGAACATCTTCATGGAATCGAACACAAAACAAACCCTGCTCGTCACCGTGGTGGGGGTAACGCTTTTTGTTGCCCTGCTGCGGCTTTCGGACGTTCTGGCCTTTGCTGCAGGTCTCGTGGATCTGGTTTTGCCCATCCTCGCAGGCGGCATTCTGGCACTTTTCCTCCATGTGCCCATGGCCGGGCTGGAAAAGCGGCTGAAGCAGCTGTTCCACAACGCCAAAAAGCAGCCCTCGGACAAGAGCATCCATCTGCTCAGCTTCTTCCTCACGCTGCTCGGCGTTCTTCTGGTGCTGGTGCTTGCTCTGACGCTGCTGATCCCGGAGCTTGTGCAGTCTTTTCACAGTCTCTATCTGCAGATCGAGGCAAACATCCCCGGCTGGGTCGCCTACCTAAACGCGCAGGATGCCGACATGGGCTGGCTGCTGCACTGGCTGGAGGGCATCAACTGGGAGCAGCTGCTGCACAAGGTCGCCGCCAGCATCGACACCGTCCTGATCAATGCGGTAGGTGCCGTATCCGCCACGGTGAACATCGTGGTGACGGCTTCGTTTGCCCTGATCATCTCCATCTATATGTCTCTTGGAACAGAGAGCCTGTGCCGCCACGCCCGCACGCTGGTGTGTGCCTATCTCAGCCCCCGCCATGCGGCCTTCGTGCTGAAGTTCTGCCGCCTGTTCCGCCGCTCCTTCGCAAATTTCCTCACCGGACAGTGCAGCGAGGCGGTGATCCTCGGCGTCCTCATGGCCTTTGCGTTTTCGGTGTTCCGGATCCCCTACGGCAGTCTGGTGGGCGTATTGACGGCCATCTGCGCCATCATCCCCTACGTTGGGGCACTCATTTCCTGCGTGGTCAGCGTGCTCCTCGTGCTTTTGGTGGATCCTGTGCTGGCCGTGCGCTGCCTCATCGTTTACCTTGCGGTGCAGTTCATTGAAAATCAGTTCATCTACCCCCGGGTCGTGGGAAAATCCGTGGGGCTTTCTCCCCTGTACACCCTTGTAGCCGCCCTGATCGGCGGAAATCTCTTTGGCATCATCGGCATCCTCTTCTTCATCCCCCTAACCGCAGTGGTCATCGAACTGGTCAAAGAGGATGCCTGCCGACGCCTGCAGACCAAAGAACCCCTGCCCTGAAGCCGCCGTACCGTGATTCCCCGGTTTACGAATGCACCGAAGTGTGCTATGCTTATCTCCAATAGGAAACAGGAGTCTGGCAAAATTCACTTCGGGAGGAATGTCTATGAAAATCATCGTGATCGGCGCAGGTACCATGGGCTGCCTGTATGGTGCATATCTGAGCAAGCACAATGACGTGACCATGCTGGACGTCTACGAGCCGCAGGTGGAGAGCATCAACCAGAACGGCATCACCGTGCTGGAAGAAGACGGCACCGAGCAGCATTTTTCAGGCGTCCGCGCCATGAAGTCCGGCACCTGCAAAGAGGTGGCCGACCTCGTCATCGTCTTCGTCAAGTCCACCCACACCGAAAGCTCGCTGGAAGAAAACAAAGGGCTGTTTGGCGAAAACACCCTCGTGATGACCCTGCAGAACGGTGCGGGCAACGACCGCAAAATTGCAAAGTACGTCAAGACCGAGAACATCATCATCGGCACCAGCAAGCACAACTCGGTGAATCTGGGCGGCGGCAAGATCCGCCACAGCGGAAACGGCGTGACCACCATCGGCAGCAATCTGGAAGAAAACCCCCACCTGCAGACGGTGGCCAACCTGCTGACCGAAGCCGGTTTCCAATCCGCCATTTCGGACGACATCCAGCGCATCATCTGGAGCAAGCTGTTTGTCAATCTGTCCATCAACACCTTCACCGCCATCACCGAGACCCCCATCGCCTACATGATCGAAAACCAGTACGCATGGGACTTTGCCGAAAAGATGATCTGCGAGGCCGTGGATGTGGCCGAGGCCGACGGCACCCACTTTTCTTATATGGAAGTGCTGGACATGGTGCATCGCGTCTGCGAGAACGCAGGCAAGGGCTACTCCTCCATGTATCAGGATGTGAAACGCTGCATCCCCACGGAGATCAACGCCATCAACGGTGCCATCGTGGAGCAGGCTCGCCGCTACAATGTGTCGGTGCCCTACAACAGCCTGATCGTGGATCTGATCCACGCCATCGAGGGCGCATATAAATACCGGCAGGACTGATCGGGCGCATTTTCCATTTCCCCCCTCACAGCGGCCTGCCCGTGTTGTTGCGGCTGCTCTGAATGCCGCAAAAGACCGTGAAACAAAATGACCCCGGAGGGCCTGTTACAGCTCTCCGGGGCCACTTTATGTGCGTGTGTGACTTGGTACACACGGCCGGCATTTTATTCGATTGCGATTCGATTCGGGTTCTCAGGCAAAGCCTTCGTCTGCTGAGAGCCGGGCAGCGTGATGTGCAGGACGCCATCCTCGAACTTTGCATGGATGTCCTCCTTCTTCACATCGCCCACGTAGAAGCTGCGTGCGCAGGTGCCGGAGAAGGTCTCGCGCCGCACATAGCGACCCTGCTGATCCTTTTCGTCCTTGCTGTGGCTGCGCACGGCCTGAATGGTCAGGTAGCCGTCGTTCAGTTCCATCTGAACGTCTTCCTTCTTGCAGCCCGGCAGATCAACCGCTACCTCGTAGCCGTTGTCCGTCTGTTTGACATCGGTCTTCATCATGTTTGCACCGCGCTTCCCAAAGGTGTCACGCGCCTCGCGGTTCATCGCGCGTTCCAGTGCAGCGTCATTCCAGAACGGATCGAAGAAATCATCGAACAGATTTTCATGGAAAACAGTCGGCATAAGCATAAATCATTCCTCCAATCCCGGCGTTCGGGTCGGGGCAAAAAATCTGAAGCGTCCACTCGGAAGAGCCTTCCGGGGAGCCTTGCGGCTCTCCGTTTGCCCTTCCTCCTGAGCACGCCCCTGTTATAGCACCGTTCATTAGCACTGTCAATAGAAGAGTGCTAAAATTCACAAAAGGATAATACTTTGATAATCTTTCCTGCAATCTTTCCAATCCTCCTGCGCACCATCGTATTTTTCAGAAATCTGCCCGCTGCGACCCGCGGAAAAATCGCAAAAAACGATATAGAAAACGGGCGTATCGCTTTGCAAAGAATATTTTTCCATCCGATCCTTCTGCCGAAATAAAAATAAAAATATAGATTGAAAAACAGCCTGCCTCATGCTATACTCAAAATATACTCGTTCCCACACTGACGAATCATATTTGAAACGGGAGGAATTTATTATGCCCAGACCCAAAGGAAGCAAAAATAAACCCAAGACCGGTGTGAAAGCCGCCGCAAAAAAGACCAACAAGGATTATGAGGCTCTTCTTGCAGAAAAGACCGCCGAAAAGGAGCAGCTGACCGCCGAGATCGCTGCCCTGAACGCCGATCTGGATCGTCTGAAGGCGCAGATCAAAACCAAAAAAGCGGCATGGAAGGCCGCCGATGCCCAGATCGCCAAGGCCGCTGCAAAAAAGGCCGCCGCAGAGGAAAAGGCTGCTGCCGAAGCTCGGAAGGTGGAAGTCTCTTCCGTGCTGGACAAGCTGCTGGCCGGCGGCATGACCGCAGATCAGATTCTGGAAAAGCTGCAGTAAACCCTCTGTGCTTTTCCGCGCAAAACAAAAAAGAGGCTGCTGCACCCAACAGAAGTGCAGCAGCCTTTTTCGTTCCTGTTATTCCACCGTCACGCTCTTGGCGAGATTGCGGGGTTTATCGACGTCACAGCCGCGCAGGACGGCCATATAATACGCAAACAGCTGGAGCGGCACAATGAGCTGGAGCGGCATCAGCAGATCCTCGTATTCGTCCAGACGCACCACATAATCCGCCACGCCCTCCGGCACCGCGGCGTCCTTGGTGGTGAAGAGGATCACCCGCGCCCCACGGCTCTTGGTCTCCTTGGCATTGGAGAGGGTCTTTTCGTAGACCTGTTTCTGGGTCGCCAGCGCGATGACCGGCACGCCATCGGTGATGAGGCTGATGGTGCCGTGCTTCAGCTCTCCGGCGGCGTAGGCATCCGAGTGGACGTAGCTGATCTCTTTCAGCTTCAGGCTGCCCTCCAGCGAGAGGGAGTAGTCGAACCCGCGCCCGATGAAGAAGCAGCTCTGGGTGTTGACGAACCGGCTGGCCAGATACTTGATCTGCTCGCAGTCGGCCAGACGGGGCTTGATGACCTCGCTGGCACGCAGCAGTTCGGCGGTCAGGCGTTTGGTCTCCGCTTCCTCCAGCTTGCCTTTTGCATAGGCCAAGCGGAGCGCAAACAGGTAGAGCACACACATCTGCACCATGTACGCCTTGGTGGACGCCACGGCGATCTCAGGGCCTGCGTAGGTGTAGAGCACATAATCGGCAGCGCGGGCGATCGAGCTGCCGACCACATTGACGATGGCCAGCACCGGAATGCCCCGGCTCTTGGCCAGTTTGAGCGCAGCCAGCGTGTCGCTGGTCTCCCCCGACTGGCTGATGATGATGACCAGATCGTTGGGGTTCAGGATGGGGTCGCGGTAGCGGAACTCGCTGGCGATGTCCACCTCGGCGGGAACCCGCGCCAGCGTCTCGATGGCGGCTTTTCCCACCATACCGGCGTGCATGGCCGTGCCGCAGGCCACCAGATGCACCGCGCCGATGCCGCGCAGCCGTTCGTCGGTCAGCTCCGGGATCCGCAGGTCGGGCATCCCATTCTCCACCCGGGGGCTGACGGTCGCCGTGATCGCCGTGGGCTGCTCGTTGATCTCCTTGAGCATGAAATGGGGGTATCCCCCCTTCTCAGCCGCCTCCTGATCCCAGTCGGCCGTCAGCATCTCCCGCTGCACCGGCTCGCCGAACGCATCGTAAAACCGGATGCCTGCGGCGTTGACCACCGCCATATCGCCCTCCTCGAGGACGCTGTACTTCCGGGTATACTTGAGCAGTGCCGGGATATCCGAGGCCACAAAGTTTTCGCCCTCGCCCCAGCCCACGATCAGGGGGCTTTCCTTCTTGACGGCGAAGAGGGTATCCGGGAAATCCCGGAACAGGACGGCCAGCGCGTAGCTGCCGCGCACCATGGCCAAGGCCTCGTGCAGTGCCTTGAGCGGCTCGCCCTGATAGCAGCTGTCGATCAGTTTGACCAGCACCTCGGTGTCGGTCTCGCTCTCAAAGGCATAGCCTTTTGCCGCCAGACGCTCCTTGAGTGCGCCGTAATTTTCAATGATGCCGTTGTGGACGATGCTCACCCGCGGGGTCGAGTGCGGGTGGCTGTTTACATCACTGGGTTCGCCGTGGGTCGCCCAGCGGGTATGGCCGATGCCGCAGAAACTCTCTGCCAAATGCGCCTGCGCCAGTCTCTCCCGCAGTTTTTCCAGTCGGCCTTTGCTTTTTACCACCCGGATGCCGCCCGCAAGTGCCAGCGCGACGCCCGCCGAGTCGTACCCGCGGTACTCCAATTTTTCCAGTCCATCCAGCAGAACATCCTGCGCACTGCGCTTTCCGGCATAACCAACGATACCACACATACAAAACACCTCCATGCCGACAGCCCGGCGCAGAAAACGCGCTCAGCCGGCTGTCAGCTTCTGTTCCGGCAGAGAGATTGGTTCCCTCTGCTTTCAGTTTATGTTCTTGTATGGCTTTCTTTGAAGGGATCTGTTGCGGTATTGCTGCCGTTTTTTGCCCTTCTCTGCGGCTGGTATAGCCCGTTTCAGCCGGAGAAACATCCGCCGAGTCTTTCGATCATTTCTCTCCTCGTCACCCTCACGGCTGTCACCCGCGTGGCCCTGCGCTTTTTCGTCAACGAATGGTACACATTCCTTCTTTCAGTGATTTGCTATCGTTTATCTTTTTGCCAAAGGCTCCCCTACAAGGAAAGACTCCCCCGGCCGGGGGAGGTGGCACATTTGTGCCAGAAGGGGAACGGCTGTCTGCGCAGCAGACTGAGAGGTTGTACAAGATGCTTTTTATCTTACCTGCTGCTCTGTCCAACCTCTCCGTCAAAGCCTGACGGCTTTGCCACCTCTCCTAGTAGGAGAGGCCTTGGCAATCATTACAAAGCTTCATTTCCAGCCCAGCATTTTATGCAGCCTCGGCTGCCACACCAGCCGATAGACCTGCAGCAGGTTGTGGATGGCGCGGTCATAGAGCAGAAAGGCCGCGTTGCCCATCGCCAGCGTGGACAGCGAGACCACAAGAGCCGTGGTCTTCAGTTCCTGTGCGATGCTTCCGGCGGGAACCAGCAGCAGGATCAGGCCGTACATGGCAAGGATCGCGCCGTTGCAGAGCGCGAGCTTGGCCGCCCAGCGGAGCACGGCCGGGCGGATGCGGTCGAAATGGGGCTTGACCAGCGGATAATACCCCAGCAGGAACACAAAGGTCAACGCCACCTCTTTGTCCGGCACAAACAGCACGCTCAGCAGGCTGACGGCACCATATGCCGTAAACGCCATGCTCTTGCCGCACTCGATGCAGACCGTTGCAATGACAAGGCTGGCCACCGCCGGTGCAACGAACATCAACACCGGGATCACCGCCCCCAGCAGCATCAGGGCAACGCACAACGCCGCTGCCATGCCGCAGTAGGCCATGGCCCAGCTTTTCCGCCCTCTCAAGGCAGCTCCCAGCGCACCGGCTGGCTTTCGGCGTCCAGCGGTTCCACCGCGTGGCGCAGGCCAAGGATCATGATGTTGTCGATCAGGGAGTGGTTCAGTTTGACGTCCAGCATCCCATAGGCGCGCACCAGATCGTTGGCCGCTGCCAGCGACTGCCGCCGGGCGTTTTCAATGGCGGCGGCGCGGTTGGTGATGTTGTTGGCCAGATAGACATTGTATCGCCGTTTTGCCTTATCCACCGGCAGGCTTTCAGCGTTGTCCATCAGATAGACCACCCGGCCGATGCAGCTGCCGATGTAGTGCATACTCTTGCGCTGGTCGGGGTCATCGTCGGTGGCAAGCAGGGCGTACAGAGCCGCATACAGATTGCTTTTCGGTTCCGACGCCTGCTTGTAGTTCTGAGTAAACAGCTGCCGCTGCACCTTGGCCTGATCCAGCTCCTGCACGAAGATCCGCTCCAGTGCCGGGTTCTCGCGCACGGCCTTGCGGTATGCCCCCCGCAGGAGGATGCCGTCCATGAGCCGCTGACACTTTTTCTTGAACGGAAGCGCACCCCACTGCGCATCCTGCAGGCGATGCCACGCCAGCAGCACTTCGACCTGCGCCGCCAGCCGGATGCCCTGTGTCTGGCACATCATCCGCTGCCAGCAGAAGGTGCCCCGCACCCGGGTGTTCTTGCAGGTAGCCGGGCGTCCGGCCAGACTGTCGGCCAACAGCGCAAACAGCACGCCGTTGTACCGCAGACGGCGGCAGGAGTATTTTCCATAGGAAAGCGCGAGCTGCTGCCGCACGCCGCGCAGATACCACAGATAGGTGTTATAGTCCCGGATCGTCAGCTCCGGCAGATACGGCCGCATCCGCCCGTTCATCACAGTTCAGTCCTTTCCTGTTTCAATCCTACGGAATCGTTTCCGTAACAGTGTTAGTATACTCAATTTGCCCTGCGGTTGCAACACTCCATTTGTAAATTCTTCGACAAAAAACGCACCAGATGTTTTTCATCTGATGCGTGAACAAGTTATGCTTTACTTTTTCTCAAAGCGGTTCGGGGTGCTCCGCTTGCCGTCAAAGCCGCTCTTGGGCATGGGCTTTGCCGGGCGGTTCTCGGCCTTGGGTGCATTGTAATACATATACAGCTGGCAGGGGATCATGCCGTTGTACATCTTGCGGCGTTTGTTGGCCCGTTTGCCGTAGTGATGCTCAAAGTCCATATCGGCGGTGATGGCATACACGCCCGCGCAGGGGTGGGCCTCCATCTGCTGCCCCAGCGTCCGAGCCAGTTTTGCCGCACCCTCGATGATGCCCAGCCGCTCGCCGTAGGGCGGGTTGGTCAGGACGATGGCCTCGCTTCGGGCCGCAAAATCGGCCACATCTGCCACCTCGAAATGGCAGCGTTTCTCAACACCGGCCAGCTTTGCGTTGGCGTTGGCCAGTGCGACGGCGGCCGGGTCGATGTCATAGCCGAACGCCTCAAATCCCACATCCAGCTTGGACTCTGCCAGAGCCTTCTGCCGCTGCTCGGCCCAGATCGAGGCAGGCACAAAGCTGTACCGCTCGGCGGCGAAGCGGCGTTTCAGGCCGGGGGCAATGTTCATGGCTTTCTGGGCGGCCTCGATCAGCAGCGTGCCGCTGCCGCAGAAGGGATCTTCCACGATGCTGTCGCGGCGCACCCGCCCCAGATCGGCAATGGTTGCCGCCAGCGTCTCGCGGAGGGGGGCTTCCATCGCGTTGCGGCGGTAGCCGCGCTTGTGCAGACCGTCGCCGGTGGTGTCCAGCATGATCTCGCAGACGTTCTTCCGCAGCATAAAGCGGATCTTGTACTCCGCGCCAGTCTCGGGCAGAACAGAGGTCTTGTGTTTGAACATCAGCCGCTTGACGACGGCCTTCTTGATGATGCTCTGGCAGGCAGGCACGCTGGTCAGCTGGCTGTTCAGGGACGAACCGGTGACCGGGAACGCCGCATCCGCCGGAAGCAGCTCTTCCCACGGGATGGCATACACGCCGTCGAACAGCTCGTCGAAGGTGGAAGCCGGGTAGGTGTTGAGCAGCAGCATCACCCGCTCGACGGTGCGCAGGTTCAGGTTTGCGGCGGCGATCATCTCCGCACCGCCCTTGAAGGTCAACCGGCCGTCACTGACCCGGATATCCTCGGCACCGATCCGGCGCAGCTCAAAGTTGGCGGTGGATTCGCACCCGAAAAAGCAGGGGGCGATCAGTTCAAATTTTGCGGGCATCTTGTTTTCCTTTCCTGTGGGGTTGGCTAAAAAACAGACCCGCCCCAGAGGGGGCAGGCCCGAAAATTCGTTGGTTCGGGGATCGTTCCGGCAGGCGGATCAGCGTCCGCTCCGGCGGCTGCGGGGCGCATAGCCACCGCCGCGGCGGTTGTTGGTCTCGTGGTCGAGATCTGCCATCTTCTCCTCGCTCTGGCTCTTGAAGCGGCTCATCATGTCCTCAAAGCTCATGTTGTCGGACTTGGCCGGGGTCTTCGGCTGCCAGACGCGGGGTGCGCTGTCGCGGGCCGCGCCGCGGCCGCCCTCCCGCGGGCCGGAGCGGAAGCCGCCTCTGCCACCTTCCCGCGGGCCATTGGGCCGCGGGCCGCGGTTGTCGTGTGCCGGGCGTGCCGGACGCTCCGGCCGGGGCAGCAGCCGCTTGATGGACAGCGCGATCTTGCCGTCCGGTGCCACCTGAATGACCTGCACCTTGACCGTATCGCCCTCATGCAGAACCGTCGCAATGTCCTGCACATACTCGTTGGACACTTCGGAAATGTGGACCATGCCGACCCGACCCTCCGGCAGCGCAACAAATGCGCCAAACGGCTTCACGCCGGTCACACGACCCTCAAAAACGTTCCCTACCTCAATCGCCAAAACTCAATACTCCTTGTAACTCTCTCGTTGATCCGGACAGGCCGCACCGTGCTCAATTGCCGGTCACATCCACAAAGATGCGCTCGTTGGGTGCAGCATAGTTGTAAGAATCCCGGGCGACCCACTCCGTCACCTCGTCGGCATCGCCGCTGAGGATCCGCTCCATCTCCTCGTTCTGGGTCTTCTGCTGGGCGATCTGCTCGTTCAGGGTCTGCAGCTCTGCGCGGCGGGAGCTGATGGCGACCTGATTGGAGATGTATGCAGCCAGCAGGCTGAGAAGAAGAAGGAGAAAAAACAGCCGGAGGAGCCCCCTCCAGACGGTATTTTTTCTCCGTTTTCTGCGGTTCGGATTTGCCATAACACAGTGCCCCCCGTGGATACAGCAGGCCATGCGCGCCTGTACTCTTACTTTGATACGTTTGAATTATACAACACGCGCCGCTTACTTGGCAAGTTCTTTTTGGATTTTTTTCAAACTCTTTTTGCGATGCAGCCGTAAAAACCGCCCGGGCAGAGCCAGAAGGGTGCCAACGGCTGCCGCAGACGCCGCCGCGCTGCCGATCATGTACCAGCGCAGCACCCCGCCGACGCTGCACCCGGCGGCATAGCTCTGCAGTGCCAGCAGCAGCACCCCCACATAGACCAGATCCGGCAGAAACGCCGCCCTGCCCCGCTTGGGCAAAATGCCCCGCACCGCGCCCAGACTTGCGCCCAGCAGGGCGCAGGCTTCCATCTCCTGCAGGATCTGCTGGGGCAGCAACGCCGGAGCCATCAGCGGAAGAGCCGCCGGAAGAACCCGCCCGGCGTGTGTTCGGCGGTGTATTCCAGCAGGTCGATCCGCCCCGTCAGCTTCGCCTCGCCCGCATCCAGATCCAGAGCCGTCACGGTCAGTTCCGCCCCGGCCAGATGCAGCGTGCCCCGGCTCGTCTCCAGCACCGCGCTCTCCGGGTCGCAGCGCAGCACCCGCTTCACACCGGTGGCCGTCAAGCGATTCCGCCCCTCTAAGATCAGGTCATGGGGCTTTGCCGCCTCCGCTTTTTCGCCCTTCATCCCATCACGCCCCTTTTTATAGAGTGTATGCGATGGAACGTTCAAATAGCATTTTATCCGTCGGCGTCGCTCTTGTCCAACCTCTCCGTCATCGCTGCGCGATGCCACAATCCTCCCTTTGTCGCTTTGCGACATCTCCCTCCGGCCGGAGGGAGTCTTTCCCAAAGTGGGAGGCAAGGCGTACTGGAAGCTTTCTTGGCTCCCCCTTCGGGGGAGCTGGCGGAGCAGCGCGACGCCTGAGAGGGTTACTCCGTTATGATCTCATACATCTCCCGCGCCACATCCTTGGTGCGCGGCTCGACGTCCGACAGAACCTTGACCTTGATGGGGCGGTTGCCGAAGGTCACCTCAATGATGTCGCCTGCATTGACGGCCTGACTCGCCTTGGCCACCTTGCCATTGATGAGGATGCGGCCTGCATCGGCCACCTCGTTTGCCACCGTGCGGCGTTTGATCAGCCGCGAAACTTTCAGATATTTGTCCAGTCTCATTTTATCTTCTTCCTCCGTCTCACAGCAGGGCCCGCCTGTTCCCGGAACAAACAAGTTCCTGCGTTCTGCTCAGACTTTTCCGTCCTGCCAAGGGCTCTCCCTTCGGGAGAGCTGGCACGGAGTGCCTGAGAGGGCAATAAAAAGCCGCCGGGCACAGAAGTTCCGGCGGCGAACAGCAATGTTTACAGAGTATCCTTCAGAGCCTTGCCCGGCTTGAACACGATATTGCGGGAAGCCGCGATCGTGATGGCCTCGCGGGTGCGGGGGTTGATGCCCTGACGCTCGGCGCGCTCACGAACCTCGAAGGTGCCAAAGCCGGAGATGGTGATCTTCTCTCCCTCCGCCATGCCCTTGCTCAGTGCGTCAAACACTGCATTGACAGCGGCCTCTGCGCTCTTCTTGCTCATTTCGGTGTTCGCCGCAACTTGTGCGATCAGATCGGTCTTGGTCATAATAGAAACCCTCCACAATTTTTCGTTCTTTTCAGCTATCTCTCGGGGCAGAAGACCTGCCTCCGGTTCGATCATTGGTTTTCCTGCTTCAGCTTCTCGCTGAACCGCCGGGATGCAGCACCCAAGGCTTCTTCGGCATCCACACCGGCCAGCCGCAGGCTGTCGGCAGCGGCAAACAGCAGCGCACCGGCGCGCTCCTGCGCGTTTGCAGGCGTTGCTTCCGCCCACGCCCGCTCTGCCTGCGCCAGCTCCTGCGTGGCCTGCGCCGCATCCTGCGTGCCGAGGCCGCGGCCCGCCGCCCGCTTCTGGAGCTTCTGGGCACGCATCAGGGCAGGCAGCGTCAGCGGAACCGTATCCAGCTCGTCGGCCAGCGTCCGGCGGCCCTTTTCCTTATTCTTGAGCGCGTCCCAGCCGTTTATACCGGCATTTTCCGCCGCCGAGGAAGTGAAAATGTTCGGATGCCGGAACACCAGCTTCTCGCACACCTCTCGGCAGACCTGCTCGAAATCGAACCGCCCCCGCTCTTCCTCAAGCACTACATGGAACGCTACCTGCATCAGCACATCGCCCAGCTCTTCCCGCAGCATAGCCGCGTCGTCCGCGTCGATGGCCTCCAACGCCTCGCAGGTCTCCTCCAGAAAGTTTTTCCGGATGGACTGGTGCGTCTGCACCTTATCCCACGGGCAGCCCGTCTCGGGATCCCGCAGGATGCGGAGGATCTGCAAAAGATCCTCTGCCGTATAGTGTTCCCGCTCCGGCCAGTCCTGCATCCCAAACATCCTTTCTGCCCGTCCTGCATCCATCGGATAGGTTCAGATTGTACCGCAAAATCCGCTTGATTGCAAGCGTTTCGGCACATTTCGTCGGTTTCCCGGGCGGATTTTACAGAATTTCCACACAAAAAGGGCGGCATCCTTTGCGGGATACCGCCCGGTTTTGTGTTTCCGGTCGGCTTTTACAGCTGTGCGCCGCACTTATTGCAGAACAGCGCATCTTTCGAGACCGGTGCGCCGCACTGCGGGCAGGTCTTGTGTTCTTCGCTCTCGTCGTTCTCAAGGGGGAACTCGATGGTCGTATTCTCCTCCGCGGGAGCTTCCTCCGGCTCGACTTCCACCGCGGTGGGGCCGACGGTCGCTTTCAGGGCAGCCAGCTCTTCCTCGATGGTGTCGATCATCTCGATGTATTTATCCACGAGGGGCTGGTTTTCCTCATGCCCCTTGGCAAGGCTGTACACCAGTGCGCCCAGCTGCCGCTGTGCCTTGACCAGTTTGGTCTGTGCGCTGACGATCTTGGCCTGCGTTTTGCCTTTTTCGGCCAGATCCATGGCGGCATTTTTGCCCTTTTCGGCGTACTCGAGACCCATTTCCTTGATTTTATTGAAGTCCATAATCAGACACCTCTCTCTATTCAGCCCTCCAACAGGGCGTTCTCTCCTGAAACTCGGTTGCGGCGCACGGGTGTCTTCCCTGTGCATCTGGGGATGGCTTCATTATAACGCACAGAGCCTGCGATTGCAACGAATCTGCTGCAAGTTTTACAGTTTCGTGCGGATTTGGAAACAGTTTTTTCGCATTTACACAAAGCTTTTTCCAGATTCTGCCCGTCCTGCGTAAAATTCCCGCAGCATACTGTCGGCGGGCAGCAGATCCAGCTCCATGGGTGTCACATTCTCAAAGCGGCGGGCGGTTTCATCCCACAGCTCGGCACAGCGGCCCTCCAGTGTGAACTGCTGGCGCACCTGACGCAGCAGCTGCGCGATCAGCCCCAGCTCGTAGGTGAAGGACGTGTCCAGCAGGAAATCCGCGGTCGTCTTGAATCCCTTGATATACCGGGTCTCGCCGTCCAGCACCCGCTCCCACATGGCAAGGGTCTTTTCGGGGCTGCGTCCGCGGGCGGCCGCATCCCGCAGGGTGCGGCGGCAGAGCCGGACATCCCGGGTGCTGATGCTGCGGCGGCCATCCACGCAGTATTCCTCCCGCAGACCCGCGTAGACGCGGTAGATCTCGTTGTCCGGCACAAGGCTGGTCAGCTCCGGGTTGAGGGCGTGGATGCCCTCGACGATGCAGACGCCGCCGTGCAGGTCGATCGGTTCCGTCTCGTCTGAGCGGGCTTCCCGGGTGAAATCGTAGATCGGCAGATCGCTTTTCCCCGTCTCATTCAGCTCCCGCAGGCATTGGCGGATCAGGGGCAGGTCGAGGGTGTCGGGATTTTCATAATCCAGCGTTCCGTCAGGCATTTTGGGGTAATACTGGGCACCCTTGAAGAAATTGTCAAGACTGACCACCTGCGCCGGTGTGCCCTGCCTCGTCAGCTCTTCGGCCAGCTTATGCGCCGAGGTGGTCTTGCCGCTGGCGGACGGGCCGGTGAGCATGACGATCTTTGCGCCGGAATCCCGCACCTTCTGGGCTGCATAGCCCACCCGCTGGCGGTAGCTCTGTTCGCACATCCGGGCCAGTGCTTCCGGGCTTTTGGCTGCAACGTTGTAAAGTTCCACTTCAACCAGTCGTTTCGGCACCCAAATCGTGATCATAAAATTCAGCCACTCCTTTTTTCCGTTCCAGCACCTCCGCAAACCGCTGGATATACTCGTTCGGATATTTGAAATTGAAGATGCGCTGCATCCGCCTGCCGCCGTCGGTCACCAGTTTGGTGCTGCCGCCTGCACCGGCGGAGAGGATGGTCTGGACTTCCTCCATGATATAGATGTTGTAGTATCCCTCGTGACCCGGCTTGCACCAGCCCACGTTCTCGAGATTCTGCAGGGTGTTCTTCTGCCGGTAGAGGTAATAGGGGCGATAGCCCGCCTCGGCCAGCAGGCGGCATTTTTCCAGCATGGCCGCCACATCTGCGTAGTCGTTCTCTTTCTGATCCTCGATGACGATGCGGGATGCCCGTTTGAGGGTCAGGGTGTGGACGGTGATGTTTTCGGGGTCGAGCGCGATGGCCTGCCGCAGGCTCTTCTCAAAGCCTTCGACGGTGTCGCCGGGCAGACCCGCAATGAGATCCATATTGATGTCGTCATGCCCCACCCGCCGGGCGTCGGCATAGCAGTCCAGAATGTCCTGTGCCGTGTGCTTCCGGCCGATGTTGGCCAACACCTCGTCCGAAAAGGTCTGGGGGTTGATGGAGATGCGGGTCGCACCATACTCCTTGATGACGGCCAGCTTTTCGGCGTCGGTGCAGTCGGGGCGGCCGGCCTCCACCGTGTACTCGGCGAGGTTTGCGAGATCAAAATTGTCCCGCACCGTTCCCATCAGCTGGCGGAGCTGATCCGCCGAAAGGCTGGTGGGGGTGCCGCCGCCGATGTAGATGCTGCACAGCTCCAGCCCGGCTTTGTCGGCCTCCCGCCGGATGGCTTCCACCTCCCGGCAGAGGCAGTCCACATAGGGCTGCACCATCTTGCGGTCCCGGTCGAGGTTGCAGCTGACGAAGCTGCAGTAGCTGCACCGGGATGGGCAGAACGGGATGCCGATGTAGAGGCTGTATGCCTTCGGCTGGCAGCCCCGCTTCAGGATCGGCTCCTGCAGATCCGCGATCTGCTTTGCCATCGTGTATTTCTGCTCCGAGCAGTCGAACCGGCCGAGGAAGAAGCGGTCGATCTCCGCCTCCGTCCAGCCTGCCGCCCGCTTATCGTGGATCAGCCGCACCGGACGCACGCCCGTCATTTTGCCCCACGGCGGGCGGATCCCCGTCCAGCTCCGCAGCAGATCGTAGGTCAGGCTTGCGAGGGAGAATTCAGGCGTCTCGCCCCCCTCTTCCACCGGCTTTGGCAGCGGGGCTTCGGCGGTTCTGGTCTCGCCCTGTTCCCGCACCATGGCGCGGAGGCCGTCGGCAGTCTTTTCTGCCCAGACGCAGTCCTCCCCCGCTTCGGGCGGGGTCAGGGTGAGCGGTGCCATCGGGTAAAACAGCCGGATCAGATGCTCGACCTCATAGCCCGAGGGCAGACCCGTGATATAAATCTTCATGGATGATCCCTTTTTCCGTCACGCGTTTTTCAGCGCGTGTCTGATATAAAAATTGTTGTCCAGCTCCTCGCCGAAGGTCGAGAAATCCCCGTGGCCGGGCAGCAGCTGCGCTTCCCGCGGGATGGGCAGTGCGGCCAGCTTGCGCAGGCTGTCGTCCATCACCCGGCTGCTGCCGCCCTCGAGGTCGGTGCGGCCGATGCTGCCCTGAAAGACCGTATCCCCCACAAAGAGATACTCCCTGCCGCAGAGCAGCACCACGCCGCCCTCGGTATGCCCGGGCGTGTGCCAGACCGTGAAGTTCAGTTCGTCCACCGCGATGGTCTCCCCCTCGGTGTAGCCGCAGTCGGCCTCTTTGAGGGGAAACAGCTGGACGCCCTTGCAATCGGCCGACTCACAGTAGAGCTTCGCGTTCCACTCCCGGCGGAGCACCCCTGCACTTCCCACATGGTCGTAATGGCCGTGGGTGCAGAAGATGGTGGTCAGTGCCGCGTGGTGTTCGTTCAGAATTTTATCGTAGTCCTGCACTTCTGCCGCCGGATCAATGACGACTGCGTGCCCCGCATCGCTGATGAGCAGAAAGCTGTTGGTATAAAACGGCGCAGGGCCGAGAAGATGAAATGCCTGCATCAAACTTGCTCCTTTTATTCCTTTTGTTTCCATTCGTCGGTGTCGATGACAATGGTGCAGGGGCCTTCGTTGACCAGAGCCACCTGCATATCCGCGCCGAACTCGCCATGCTGAACTTCCTTGAGACCCTGCCGCTCCATCTCCGCGAGGAACTGCTCGTAGGCGTCCACCGAGAGCGGGGGCTTGGCAGCCTTGATGAAGCTGGGGCGGAACCCCTTGCGGGTGTTGCCGTAGAGGGTGAACTGCGATACGACCAGAGCCGAGTAGCCCAGATCCTTCGCACTGAGGTTCAGCTTGCCCTCTTCGTCCGGAAAAATGCGCAGACCTGCACACTTTTCCGCCAGTTTGGGGATGATGTCCAGCGTATCGGTGTCCTTGACGCCCAGCAGGATGACAAGACCCGGGCCGATGGGCCGCGGCTCGCCGCCGTTGACCCGGACACTGGCCGAAGAGACCGCCTGAATGACTGCTCGCATGGTTTAACTCCTTGTGACTTTGAGCACATCCTTGACCTTGGACAGACGGGCGACGACCCGGTTGAGGTGCTCGGTGTTGTTGATGCCGATGGTCAGGCTGACCACCGCGCAGTTGTTTTCGACCTGACGGGCATTCAGCGCGTAGATCGGCACCCGGATGTCCGACAGAGCCGCCAGCACATCCTGCAGCAGCTCGTTCCGGTTGAGGGCAATGATCTCCAGCCCGGCCTTGTAGCTGTCCTTGACACTGTCGGCCCAGTACGCCTTGACCCAGCGGGGGGCATTTGTGGGGTCTTTCATGCTGGAAATGGCGTTGGCGCAGCTCTGCTTGTGGATGGAGACGCCAAAGCCCCGGGTGATGAAGCCCACGATGGGATCTCCCGGCAGCGGCGAGCAGCACTTGGCAAACTTGATGGGGGTATTGTCAAAGCCCTCGACCACCACACCGTCCGTCGCATGGACCTTGCTCAGATCCACCTTGGGCAGATCCTCCACATTCTTGTTCTCGGCGGCTTCTGCGGCCTTGAGCTTCTGGTATTCTTCTTTGAGTTTCGGCAGGCAGTTGGCGATGGTCATGCCGCCGTAGCCGATGGCGGCATAGATCTCCTCGGCGTTGTTCTGGCGCAGGCGGCGGCTGCAGCTGCTCACAAATTCGTCCAGCTTGTCGTCCGGGATGAAGATCATCTCCCGGCGCAGCTCTTTGGCCAGCGTATCGCGGCCCTGCTGGATGTTCTCTTCCCGCCGCATCTTCTTGAACCAGTTGCGGATCTTGCTCTTGGCTTCACTGGTGCGCACGATCTTGAGCCAGTCGCGGCTGGGGCCTTTGTCGGACGGGCCGAGGATGACCTCGATGATCTCGCCCGTCGCCACAACATGGTCGATGGGGACCATGCGGTTGTTGACCTTGCAGCCCACCATCCGGTTGCCGACGGCAGAGTGGATGGCATAGGCAAAGTCGATGCAGTTTGCACCGGCCGGCAGGTTGATGACATCGCCCTTTGGGGTGAATGCAAACACTTCCTCCGGGAGCAGGTCGCTCTTGAGGTCGTGGAGCAGGTTCCCGGAATCCTCGCTGACGCGCTGGTTTTCCAGCAGCTGGCTGACCCACGCCAGCCGCTCGTCGAGCTTGTCGTGGCCATCGAGCCCTTCCTTGTACTTCCAGTGGGCGGCAACGCCGTACTCGGCCTGTTCGTCCATTTTGCGGGTGCGGATCTGCACCTCAAAGGGGATGCCCTCGTGCCCGATGACAGTGGTGTGCAGGCTCTGGTAGCCATTCGGCTTCGGGGTCGAGATATAGTCCTTGAAGCGGTTGGGCAGCGGATGATACATATCGTGGATCAGACCCAGTGTGCTGTAGCATTCGGCCAGCGTATCCAGAATGATCCGCACCGCATAGATATCGTAGATCTCATCGAACGATTTGTTCTGCATGATGGTCTTGCGGTAGATGCCGTAGATGCTCTTGACCCGGCGTTTGATGGTCGCACCCTCGATGCCGCTCTCCGCAAGCCGACGCTCAATGACCCCGGACACGCTGGCCAGAAACTCCTCGCCCGAACGCTCGCTGAGCACCTTGTTGATCTCCTCGTAGCCCACCGGGTCGAGGTAATGCAGGCTGCGGTCTTCCAGCTCCTCCTTGACGTTCAGGATGCCGAGGCGGTTGGCGATGGGGGCATAGACCTCCATGGTCTCACGCGCCTTGTCGCGGCGTTTCTGCTCCGGCCATGCGTCGCCGGTGCGCATATTGTGGAGCCGGTCGCAGAGCTTGATGATCATGACCCGGACATCCCGGCTCATGGCCAGCAGCATCTTGCGCAGGTTCTCGGCCTGCAGCTCCTCGATGTTCGAGAACTGGATCTTGGTCAGCTTGGTGACGCCGTCCACCAGCAGAGCCACTTCTTCGCCAAAGGCGGCTTTCAGGTCGTCCAGCGTCGTGGGAGTATCCTCCACCACATCGTGGAGCAGAGCCGCCGCGATGCTCTCGGTATCCATGCCGAGATCCAGCACCAGCCGGGCCACCGCCAGCGGGTGGCAGATGTAGGGCTCCCCGCTGCGGCGGCAGACGCCCTTATGGGCCTTGTCTGCCATGCTGTAAGCCTTCTCGATCATCTCCATATTGTAAGCTTTGCCGCTGGCTTTGATGGCCTCCACCAGCTTGTCGTAGGTCACGATTTCAGGCCGTACCTCCGAGGGCAGGGTGCCCTCCGGGGCGTTGGCCGGCAAAGCAGTTGCGGCCACCGTCGCCATCTCCTGCACCCGCTGGTGCAGATGGGTCTTGGCCGAGTAAGAATCTTCGCTGTTCACGGCTGCGGGTGCAGCCGGTTTCTTTCCCTCTGGCATCTTACTGTTCCTCCAAACATTTCAGGATCGGCGCGTCGGCAAGGTTCTTCTTGCCTGCGGTCGGCACCAGCTCCCAGAACCGGATCCCATCGCGCTCCTTGGCTGCGATCAGCCCCACCTGTTCCAGCGCGGCGACCGCCACCAGAATTTTTCCGGTATTCTCTTCGCCCAGTTTTGCAAACAGGGGCTGCAGATCGTCGGCGTGCCACCGCCGGGTCTGCAGCTCCCGGTACACGGCGACGATGTCGCTGCGCGCCGGAGCCACCGTCTGCTTTTGTTCCGCCGTCAGCGGCGTGCCCCGGCGCAGTGCCTGCACCAGTGCGGCCTGCTGGGATGCGGTGGTGCCAAGCCCCGCCGGGTGCAGCTCCAGAATGCGGCCCGACAGCTGCGCCCCGCGGGGGGCTTCGTAGACCGAAAGGTTCAACGCTGCGTCCACCGCATCGCCCTGCGTGTAGGGCAGCTGCTCCGGGCGCATCCCAAACCAGACCGCGTAGATGCTGGCGTTGCCCTGCCGCAGGCGCAGGCGGCTGTGCTTGCCCTCCGACACCGGATAGACGCCCTCCACCACGGCCTTTTCCAGTAGGAACACCGGCGTCGGGTTGTCGGCTCCGTAGGGGGCCAGCTGTTCCAGACGGCGGACACTTTCCACCGTGATCCGGTCGAGGTGGATGGACAGATCGCAGGTCAGCGGCGGGGTGTGCAGCACCGGGCACTCCCGTGCCGCCCACTCGTTCAGACGGCGGCGCAGTTCGGGCAGATTTTCTTCCCGCACCGACAGCCCGGCTGCCATGGCATGGCCGCCGAACCGAACCAGCAGATCGGCGCAGGAGCCGATGCAGGCGTGCAGGTTGAAGCCCTGCACGCTCCGGCCGCTGCCTTTTCCCTCGCCGTTTGCATCCACCGAGACGACGATGACCGGGCGGCCCGTCTTTTCGACCAGACGGGAGGCCACGATGCCAATGACGCCGGGGTGCCAATCCCGCCCCCAGAGCAGGATGACCCGATCCTCGAGGAGGGTCGGCTCTTTGTCCAGCTGCTCCTGCGCCGCCCTGACGATCTCCTGTTCCGTCTCCTGCCGGGCGGCGTTGATCTCGTTCAGTTTATGCGCCAGCTCTCCGGCGCGTTCTTCGTCCTCGCAAAGCACCAGCTGCAACGCGGTAACGGCATTGTCCATCCGGCCTGCCGCATTGATGCGGGGCGCGATGGCATAGCTGATGTTCTCCGCGGTGATGGGTTTTCCGCTCAGACCGACCTCGTCCAGCAAGGCGACAAAGCCCGGCCGGTCGGTCTGGCACAGCTGGCGCAGACCGGCCTTGACGAGGGTGCGGTTCTCGCCGGTCAGGGGCATCACGTCGGCCACGGTGCCCACTGCGGCCAGATCGCCGCAGTAATCCAGCATCTCTTCCGGCGTGCAGCCGTCCAGTGCGGCACAGAGTTTGAATGCCACGCCCGCACCGCACAGCCCCTTGAAGGGGCTGCGGTCGTCCTCCCGGCGGGGATCCACCACCGCCACCGCCTGCGGCAGAGCCTCCGGCGGCAGGTGGTGGTCGGTGATGACCAGATCCACCCCCAGCGAGGCCGCAAACGCCGCTTCGTCCACGGCGGAAATGCCGTTGTCCACCGTCACGATCAGCCGATAGCCCTTGTCGTGGATGGACTGGATGGCGTTCTTGGACAGGCCATAGCCATCCCCCTCCCGGCTGGGGAGCATACACTTGACGCTGGCTCCCATCCCCTTCAGGTGCTGGTAGAGCAGAGCCGTAGCGGTCACGCCGTCCACGTCGTAATCGCCAAAGACCACGATGGTCTCTTCGCGGTCAATGGCCTCCAGGATCCGGGCGCAGGCTCTGTCCATATCGGTCAGGAGCATCGGGTCGCTCAGCTCTTCCTCTCCGGCCAGCAGCGTCAGGGCGTCGGCGGGATCCGTGACCCCCCGCGCCGCCAGAATCCCGGCCAGCAGGCCGCTCTCCTTCTGCTGCGCCGCAAGGGTCTTTTGGACACGCTCTTCGCTCCACGGCTCGTCGGAGCGGTATTCCAGTTCCTCGGTGTTCTGCTCCGCAATGGCGCGGGTCAGCTCCCGCACAGCGGTACGGTCGAGTTCTTTCAGTTCCCATGCCCGGTAGGTCATTGCAGTGCCTCCCCGGTCAGGCCGTCGTTGGCCATCATGCCCTGCAGGGCCGCGATCTCGCTGGACACATCCAGTGCAACGTCCGACAGCAGGTTGTTGTAAAGATTGTCATACGCCTGATTGAGGGTATGCAGGATCCCGGCGATATCCCGGCGGATGCTCTCGGCGTTGTCGCCCTGCTGCCCCTGCACGTCGTTGTAGGTGTGCAGCAGCTTGAGGGTGGTGGGAATATAATATTCGGCAAATTTGCGCACTTTCGGCAGGCTTTCGGGGTGGGTCTCCAGCCAGTCGCAGATGGTCTCGGTGGTCTTCTGCATCCGGTCAAGCTCTTCCACAGCCTGCTCATCCCGCATCAGGCTTTTTTCCTGCGCCAGCACCGTGGCAAAACTGCGGACGATCTCCAGATTGCGGGGCACGTCCTCGGCCTTCGGCGCGTCTTTCCGGGGCTGCGGCTCCGGCTTTTTCGGCTCCGGCCGGGCAGCCTGCGCCGTCTGCGCGGCGCGGTAATCCTCTGCCGTCAGGTAGAGTCTGCCCGTTTTTTCGTCCAGCCAGCCCTTGAGCCAGCCTTTGCGGATGAAGCTCTGCAGCTGCCTGCGCGCCTTTTTCGGCTTCTGATGGGTCAGGTCGGCCAGCGTCTGCAGCGGGATGCCGTGTTTGAGATCGAAGCCTTCTGCCGTATCCGCCAATGCGCCCAGCTCTTTGGCGGCCTTCATCCGGGAAGCACCGGCGGCGGTCATCCAGAGGAAGCCCGCCATGGCCAGAAAGAGCAGGCTGCTGGTGACGCCCACGGCGTCGTACAGCCATGTACCCAAAAACAGCCGCAGCCCGATCAGGCAGCCCACGCCGGAAACGCCGAAGAGCACCGCAAAGGTGATGCCGACGGCCAGCAGCACACAGCCTGCATCATGGCGTTTCTTCGCGCTCTCCCGCATCTCCCCCACCGGGGTGGTATCCCGGCTCAGGCCGAAGATCTGCTTGGCCCAGCCGGGCATCCCGGTCTGGGCGGCGTTCCGATCTTCCTGTGCCGGACGCTGGGATCCGCGCTGGCGGCGGTATTCCTGCGCCCCTTCCTGAAAGGCGCGGCTTGCCTCGTTGATGCCGTAACCGGCGGCGTGGAAGGCGGCGCGCCCCACATCCCATGCCCGGTCGCCGATCTCCTCGCCGCGCCCCTCGAACCCGGTGCGGAAGGCGTCGTTCATGGCATCGCCGAAGGCGTGGATCTGCCGTTCCAGCTCATCCTGCACCTGCCGGCCTTCGTCGGCGCGGTTCCGTTCCTCTTCTGTGTAGTGGTTTTTGTTCATGCTTTCCTCATTCCTCTGCCGGGCTGTACCGGCTGATGATGGCGCGGGCCACCCGCAAGCCATCCACGGCGGCACTCATGATGCCGCCTGCATATCCTGCGCCCTCTCCGCAGGGATACAGGCCTGCCAGCTGGGAGCACTCCAGATTTTCTTCCCGCTTGAGCCGAACCGGGCTGCTGGTACGGGTCTCAAGCCCGGTCAGGATGGCCTCGGGTGCGGTGTAGCCCGCGATCTTCCTCTCATAGGCACGCAGACCGGCGCGGAGCGTCTGCGCCAGCGCATCGGGCAGAAGTGCCCCCAGATCGGCGGCGACCACGCCCCGGTCGTAGGTCGGCTCCACCCGGGTGATGTCCAGCCGGCCCTGCCCTTCCAGAAAGCTCTGGATGTTCTCGGCCGGTGCCGCATACGCACCGCCCTTCTGTCCGGCAGCGTAGGCGCGGGCTTCCAGCTCCCGTTGGAATGCAATGGCCTTGCGGGGATCGTTTGCAAAATCGGCTCCGCCGACGCTGACCACCACCGCCGCGTTCGCATTTTTGCCGTCGCGGGCGTGGTAGCTCATGCCGTTGGTCACCACCCGTCCGGTCTCGCTGGCCGAAGCCACGACCTGACCGCCCGGGCACATACAAAAGGTGTAGACACAGCGATCCCCGACGTGCTGCGACAGCTGGTACTCCCCGCGGGGCAGAGCCGGATGCCCTGCCGCCTCGTGATAAAGGCTCTTTTCGATCTCGGTCTGCAGATGCTCAGCCCGGAAGCCCACGCTGAACGGCTTGCATTCCAGCACAAGGCCGCTATCCATCAGCATCCCGAAGGTATCCCGCGCTGAGTGCCCCACCGCAAAGATCAGCGTCTCGCAGGGGAAGCTGCCGCTGGGGGTCACGACCCCGGTCAGACGTCCGTTTTTTCGCTCCAGACCGGTCAGAGCCGTGTTGAAATGCACCTCGCCGCCCCGCGCTTCGATCTCTCGGCGGATGGAGGTGATGACGCCCCGCAGCAGGTCGGTGCCGACATGGGGCTTCTGCTGCCATGCGATCTCCTTGGGTGCCCCGTGTTCCAGAAAGACCTCGGTCACAAAGCCGCAGAGCTCGTCTCCGATCCGGGTGGTCAGCTTGCCGTCCGAAAAGGTACCGGCACCGCCCTCGCCGAACTGAATGTTGGCGTTTTCGTTCAGCACGCCGGTCGCCGAAAAATGCTCGACCGCCCGCACCCGCTCGTCCAGAGCCGGGCCGCGCTCCAGCACGATGGGGCGGTAGCCCTGCCGGGCCAGCAGCAGCGCGGCAAACAGACCGGCCGACCCCAGACCGCAGACCACCGGCCGGTGTGCCATCGGCTGGGTGCCGTTCTGCACCGAAAAATCAGTCCTGCCGCGCAACGCAACGCAGGGCGAGGCTCCTGCATACGCAGATTCCTCACCCTCGTCCTTGAGCGTTACCGCAACGGTGTATACCAATTTAGGCTGGCCATGGCGCGCATCCACGGAAAGTTTTGCCACACCGAGGTGGCCGACCTTTCCCCGCGGGATGCGTGCCAGACGCAGTGCCTGTTCCAATGCCTGCGGCTCTCCGGCGGAAAGCGGCAGGCGGATATCCCGAACCAGAATCATTGTTGTTTGTTTCCTATCTTTGGTTTTTTTGCTCTTTCTTCACGGGTTTGCCCTTCACAGGCTTGCCCTCTCCGTCATCGCTGCGCGATGCCACCTCCCCCAAAGTGGGAGGCAAGTCTTGGCTCTCCCTTTGAAAGACTCCCTCCGGCCGGAGGGAGATGTCGCAAAGCGACAGAGGGAGGATAAGCTGGCGAGCGTTAGCGAGACTGAGAGGGCGATGCCTGAGAGGGTCAATTGCTTTCGATCTTGCACTGCATCACATAGCTGCCGAGGGCAAAGATCTTGCCGTTGGACGGCACATAGAGGCGGCAAGCGATGTTCTGCTGCCCCAGCGCGACGGAGAAGTCGTCCGCGTCGATCTCGATGACCACCTGTTCCGGTGTCAGAGCTTCCAGCGAACCGGACGGGCCGCAGAGGGTCACGTTCATCAGCCGCTCGGTCTCCACCGTCAGGGTGTAGGTCGAGGGCAGGTTGACCACCTGCACGCACGCGGCCGGCAGGTTCATGGTCTTGGTCTCCAAGCGGGAGCTGTCGAAGCTGACCGTGATGTTGGTGAGATTGTCCAGCAGGTGGATGCCGGTGGGCAGCTCGATGGGCATTTCGTAGACCTTGTTCAGCGCGAAGGTGGACAGGTCGATGGTGCCAATGGACAGGCTGGACAGGCGGTCGATCTGGGTCTCCGGACCGGCCACGTTCAGCGTCTTCTTGCTCAGGGCATAGGACAGCACCGAGGAGTCGAAATCCCGCGGCGCATTGATGAAGCTGACGGTCACCGGCAGGGTGGCGATCTTGTAGACCTGCAGCGTCACCTCGACGCTCTCCGCCTCCAAGGTCGTGTAGTCAAACTTGATCTCCTTGCCGCTGCGGGTGTAGAACCGGAGCGGGGTATCCAGCGTTACCGAATCGGTCAGGTCGCCGTTGTGGGTCACTTCGGCGGTGCAGGTCTCCACCTCGCTCAGCTCGGAGCTGGGGCCGGAGAGGGTGACGGTCTCCTTCGAGACGTCGGTGCCGTACAGGATATAGCCGTCGGCAATGCTCAGATAATTGGTGGTCACTTGGATCGGCAGCGTCTTTTCCTCCACCACGTCAAACACCACGTCCACCGTGTTGTCGCCGTCGATGGAGACCGAAACACCGGTCAGCAGCGCACTCTGGCTCCGCACCTGCAGGCGCAGGGTCTTTTCGCCGCTGTCGCGGACGCTGGACCAATCCGGATAGACCACGAAATCCGAGGCCGACAGCCCGCCGATGGTGTAGCCGTCGCCCGAAAGCTTCAGGTTGACGCTCTTTTCCGGTGCGCTGACGATGCTCAGCCCCCGGGAAGTATAGGCCGAGGAATCGTAGGTGAAATCCACCGGCACATTGGTGATGGTGGTGGTGGTGCCGGGCTGCACCACGATGGTCACGGCCATCCACGCGATGATCGCGCCGATCACCGACAGCAGCAGCCGGATCCGGCGGTCACCGAGGATGCTCTTGGTGGGGCTGATGGCAGCCTTGGTGCCCTTATTTTTTTTCGGCTCGGTCATTGCTGCTCATCCTCCTCTTTCTGGTTGACCCAGTTCAGCAGACCCTGCACCCGGCTCTTCCAGCCGTCGGTCGTGCGCTTCTCGCTGACGGTCTCCTTGGGGATCATCTCGTCGATGAGGCGGGTGTAGAGGGTCTGGCGGTCGAAGTGACGGATCAGCACCCCGTTTTTCGCCATCGAGATGATGCCGGTCTCCTCGCTGACGACGATGGCGATGGCGTCCGAGTTCTCCGCGATGCCGAGGCAGGCGCGGTGGCGGGTGCCCATATCTTTGCCGAGGTCGAGGTTGTTCGACAGCGGCAGCACGCAGCCGGCGGCTTTGATCCGGCCATTCTCGATGATGGCCGCACCGTCGTGGAGCGGGGTGCCCTCATAGAAGATGGTGCCCAGCACTTCCAGATTGACCGCGCTGTTCACCGGCGTGCCGGTGCGGACGATCTCGGAGAGATTGGTGTTCCGCTCCAGCACGATCAGCGCACCGGTCTTGGTCTCCGAAAAGCGTTCGGCCGCATCGCAGATGGCGATGATGGCACTCCGCCACGCCCCTTTCAGGCTGGTGTCGTTGTAATACCGCCCCTTGACGTTGAACAATTTGTACATCCACTGGTCGGTCTGGCCCATCCGCTCAAGGCCGCGCCGGATCTCGGGCTGGAACAGCACCACCAGCGTCAGCAGTCCGACCTGCAGCAGCGAGTTGAGCAGCCATGTCACGGTGCGCATATTCAGGATATACGCCACCAGATACACGCCCAGCACCAGCAGTGCGCCCTTGGCCAGCTGCCCGGCGCGGGTGCGGTTGATGATGCCCAGCAGCTGGTAGATCAGAAACGCAATGATGATGATATCCAGCAGATCCACCAATTTAAAGGTCTGAAAATTGGCAATGATCGAATTCAGAGTCATCGACGCACACTCCCATTACAGCTTTTCGATCAGTGCGACCGCGTGAGCCGCAATGCCGAGACCTTCGCCGGTAAAGCCCAGATGCTCCTCGGTCGTCGCCTTGACGCTGACAGCATCCACCGGCAGGCCAAAGGCTTCGGCCAGCTTCTCCCGCATGGCGGGGATGTGGGGGGCCAGTTTGGGCTTCTGGCAGAGGATGGTGGAGTCGATGTTCTCGATCTTCCAGCCGTTCTCGCGGAGGATCTCGTTCACCCGGCGTGCCAGCACCAGACTGTCCGCGCCTGCATACTCGGCAGCCGTGTCCGGGAAATGCTTGCCGATGTCGCCCAGCGCGGCTGCGCCCAGCACCGCATCCATGACGGCGTGTGCCAGCACATCGGCGTCCGAGTGCCCCAGCAGCCCCTTCTCGTAGGGGATCTCGACGCCGCCCAAAATCAGCTTGCGGCCCTCGACCAGACGGTGAACATCATAACCATGACCAATGCGCATTGTATTCTCCTCTTTCTCCGGGCGGGGCAGATCCTCCCGGGTCGTGATTTTCAGGTTGGCGTAATCGCCCTGCGTCAGCTGGACGGGGTGCCCCGTCAGCTCAAACAGGCTGCAGTCGTCGGTGACAAGGCGGGCTTTTGCTTCGTCCAACGCGTCCAAGGCCGACAGATAGGCCGCGCGGTCAAAGCACTGCGGCGTCTGCACGGCGTACAGGGTGCTGCGATCCGGGGTATCCTCCACCCGGCAGTCTGCCGGAACGGTCTTCCCGTCGCCCCGCACGGCCCGTTTGACGGTATCCTTGACCGGCACAGCCGGAGCTGCCGCGCCGCAGCGTTTGGCCGCTGCGATCGCATCGGCGATGACCGCCTCGCTCACAAAAGGCCGCGCCGCATCGTGAACGGCCACGAACGCCCCCCGCGCCGCCAGCACACCGTTTTTCGCGCTTTCGGCGCGGGTCGCACCGCCCTGCACCACCTGCACGGGTTTGCTGCAGTCCTTCGCCTGCGCTTCGACGTAGGCGCGGTTTTTGCCCGCGACCAGAACGATCTCGTCCACCAGCGGACACTGCTCGAACGCACGGATGCTCCGGCGGAGCACCGTCTCGCCGCCCAGATCAAAGCTGAGCTTGTCGAATCCCATCCGGGTGGAGGAGCCTGCCGCCACCAGAACGGCTGATACCTGCATTTCCAATTTCCTGCACCTGCCCTTTTCCGGCTCGGCGACGTCTGCCCCGAGCCAAAGTCTTTCCGGCAAAAACTATACACGGTTTATTATAGCGTAAACCCCCGCAAACTGCAACCGCGCAGAACGCAAAAAATGCCCCTCTGCGGGGCTTTGCAGCACGACAGAGGGGCAGATTTTTCCGAAATCGGATTTTTGTGATCTTTTTACGCGAGGATCGGCTCGATGGCGGCGGCCAGCGCATCCTTCTGTGCCTGTGCCTCGGCGAGATCCTTGCCCAGCGTGGTGAAATAGGTCTTGATCTTCGGCTCAGTGCCGGACGGACGAACCACGACGGTCGCGCCGTTGTCAAGGTTGTAGATCAGGACATTGGCGGCGGGCAGGCCGGTCTCCTCGGGCTTCTTGTAGTCGGTGACCTTGACGACCTTGTGACCGGCCAGCTCTGCAGGGGGATCGTCGCGGAGCTTCTGCATGATGGAAGCCATCTTCTCCATGCCGGTCAGCCCCGGGAACTCGAAGCTGTCCACCTTGTTCAGGTAGCGGCCGTACTCCTTGTAGATCTCTTCCAGACGCTGCTTGATGGAGGAGCCGATGCTGCGGTAATACGCTGCCATCTCGCAGATCAGCATGGAGCCGATGACGGCGTCCTTATCGCGGACATAGGGGCCTGCCAGATAGCCGTAGCTCTCCTCAAAGCCGAAGATGAAGCGATCGACCTCACCGGCAGCTTCCAGATTGGCGATCTGGTCGCCGATCCACTTGAAGCCGGTCAGCACGCTGCGCATCTCGACGCCGTAATGGGCGGCGATGGCATCGGCCAGCGGGGTGGAGACGATGGACTTGACGGCCACCGGATTCTTGGGCATGGTGCCCTTCTCGATGCGGCCTGCGCAGATGTAGTCCAGCAGCAGGGCACCCATCTCGTTGCCGGAGACCAGCTCATAAGAGCCGTCCGGGCACTTCATGGCAATGCCCACGCGGTCTGCATCGGGGTCGGTGGCCAGCATCAGGTCTGCCCCGGTCTTGGTGGCCAGCTCCAGACCCAGCTTCAGTGCCTCGAAGATCTCGGGGTTGGGGTACGAGCAGGTGGTAAAGTAGCCGTTGGGATATTCCTGCTCGGGCACGATGGTGATGTCGGTGATGCCCATATCGTTCAGCACATGGGTGACCGGCACCAGACCGGAGCCGTTCAGCGGGCTGTAGACCAGCTTCAGGCCAGCCGTCTTGCACAGACCCGGGCGGACCTGACGGGCTTCGATGGCCTCATACAGTGCCTTCTTGCAGTCGTCGCCGACAAAGCGGATCAGACCCTGCTCCACGCCCTCGGCAAACGAAATGTACTTTGCGCCGTGCAGGACATCGGTCTTCTGGATCTCATCGTACACGATGGCGGCGGCGTCATCGGTCATCTGGCAGCCGTCCGGGCCGTATGCCTTGTAGCCGTTGTACTTGGCCGGGTTGTGCGAAGCCGTGACCATGATGCCGGCGTTGCACGCATAATAGCGGGTCGCAAAGCTCAGAGCCGGAACGGGCATCAGCGCATCGTAAATGCGGACCTTGATGCCGTTTGCGGCCAGCACACCGGCGGCCGTCTTTGCAAAAACATCGCTCTTGAGGCGGCTGTCGTAGCTGATGGCGACGGTCTGGCTGCCGCCCTGCGTCTTGACCCAGTTTGCGAGACCCTGCGTTGCCTGACGGACAACATAAATATTCATCCGGTTGGTGCCTGCGCCCAAAACGCCGCGCAGACCCGCCGTACCAAACTTCAATGCAACCGCGAAGCGATCCTTGATCTCATCGTCGTTTCCCTCGATCTTGGCCAGTTCCGGCTTCAGATCGGCGTCCTCCAGATCGGCCGCCATCCAACGCTTGTATTCTTCCAGATACATCTTGCACACCTTACCTTTTTGTTTTTTCGCGGAAAAGAACAGTTTGTGAAAACCTACTTATACTATAAGCGTTTGTGTGCTTTGTGTCAATGCAGTATTATGCAACAAGTTTTCGGCCTAAAAACCGGCAAAAGATACAAATCGCGCGGAGTTTTCCGTCGATTCCCGGGTTTTTGCAGGATTTTCGGCTGTGTCCACCAACCGATGCGGCACCCCCAGATCGTCCAGAACCTCCAGCCACTGTTCCAGCCCCACACCATTCTCGCACAGATACCGCATCACCAGCATTGCCCGCCGGAACTCCCCTCCCGGCCAAAACGCCTGCCTGCGTGCGATCCTGCCTCCCTGCTTGCACCACACTTCCAGAAGGACGCCCCCTTGGGACCGGCTGGCACTGTACCCCACGGTGTGTGCCTTCTGCAGCCCTTCCAGCTCCGAATAGGGATGTATGTAACGGCAGTATTCTCTTAGACCCATATATTTTTTCCTCCTTGATGAATGGTTTTGAACAGATTGACATCTCTCCTGCCGTTTACTATAATGGATTTACGTTTCAAATGCCGTCGAATTTTGGGTAAAATTTCCATTTTTAACCAATTCTTAGCCGCTCGTTCCCTTGTTTGAGACATCATCCGCATCGCCGCAGGGCACAGGAGGAAGAATATGTATTCTGTTTTGAGAAGTTTCGGCCTGAACGGGCTCAACGGGTTTGCGGTGGAGGTCGAGGCCGATGTCTCGGGCGGGCTTCCGGCGTTTTCCATCGTGGGTCTGCCCGATTCCGCCGTCCGTGAAAGCGGCGACCGGGTCCGCGCTGCCGTCAAGAATCTGGGCTTCAAATGGCCGGACCGCCGGATCACGGTCAACCTCGCACCCGCCGATATCCGAAAATCCGGCCCGGTCTACGACCTGCCCCTTCTGCTGGCCGTCCTTACCGCCTCCGGGCAGCTGGAAGAGCCGCCCGCCGACACCGCCTTTCTCGGGGAACTGGCCTTGGACGGCACCCTCCGGCCGGTATCGGGCGTGCTTCCCATGGCGTTGGAGGCCGCAGCCCGCGGCATCCGCTCGCTCTACGTTCCGGCCGAAAATGCGGCCGAAGCAGCCGAGGCCGGCGGCGACGCCCTGCAGATCTACCCGGCTCACACCGCCGGGGAGGTGGTGAACGCACTGCGCGGCGATCTGCCCATCCCGCCCACGAAAGCCATCCCCTTCGACCCCTCCGAGTTCTGGCAGAACATCCCGGATTTCGCCGACGTCATGGGGCAGCCTCTGGCGCGGCGTGCCATGGTCATCGCAGCGGCAGGCGGGCACAACGCCCTGCTGATCGGTGCCCCCGGCACCGGCAAATCCATGCTGGCCAAACGGCTGCCCGGCATCCTGCCGCCGCTCACCCGGGAGGAAGCCGTGGAAACCACCAAGATCTACTCCATTGCCGGCCAGCTGCCCAAAGGCCGCGGCCTCATCACCGCCCGGCCTTTCCGCAGCCCGCACCACTCGGCCAGTGCCGTCGCCTTGGCAGGCGGCGGGGCGCAGTTCCGCCCCGGCGAGTGCAGCCTTGCCAACTGCGGCGTGCTCTTCCTCGACGAGCTGCCCGAGTTCTCCCGCGAGAGTCTGGAGATCCTGCGCCAGCCCCTCGAGGACGGCCAGATCACGGTCAGCCGTGCCGCCGGCAGTGCGACCTACCCCAGCCGGTTCCAGCTGGTCGCCGCCATGAACCCCTGCAAGTGCGGCTATTACGGCCACCCGACCCGCCCCTGCACCTGCTCCCTGAGCGCAGTGCGGCAGTACCGCAGCCGGGTCTCCGGCCCGCTGCTGGATCGGATCGACCTCTGCGTGGAGATGGATCCGGTCGCCTTCGATGAGCTGCACAGCGCAGCCCCTGCCGAGAGCAGTGCCGCCCTCCGCCAGCAGGTCATCGCCGCCCGCACCCTCCAATCGACCCGTTATTCCGCCCCCGGCTTTGAGGGCATCCGCTGCAACGCCCAGCTCTCGGCCGGGCAGGTACGCCGGGTCTGCCGGATGACCCCCGCCGCCGAACAGCTGCTCCGCGCCTCCTACGACACCCTCGGCCTGTCGGCCCGCGCCCACGACCGCATCCTCCGGGTCGCCCGCACCATCGCCGACCTCGCCGGAAAGCGGCTCCTCGACGAGGACGCCCTTCTCGAGGCTCTCCAGTACCGCGCACAGGAAAAGATCGGGGAGATCTGAATTCCTCGACAAAAAATACCGCTGTCCGGACTTTCTCCAAACAGCGGTATTTTTGTTGTTACTCAAAGGAAACCCGAAGCCGCTTCCCCATACAGGAAGCCATTTTCTGCAAAAATTCCAGCGACGGGTTCGCATTTCCATTCTCGAACCGGGAAATATTGGCCTGTGCAGTTCCCATTCGCTCGGCCAATTCCTTCTGCGTCAGTCCGGCCTCCTTACGGCTCTCGATCGCTGCGCAGATGGCCTCATACTGCGGGCCAAGCCGCTCATATTCTTCGCGTACCTCTGCATTTTCTGCAAGCGTCTTGTTCTTGTATGCCTGAAAATCCATATTCCCGCACTCCCTTCAAAAACTATGCGCCATATCGCCGTTTATAATCGGCAAGCCGCTTTTTTGCGGTCTCAATTTCCGCCCGCGGCGTTTTCTGTGTCTTTTTGATGTATCCATGCAGCAACACCATTTTCTCGACCCGCCATGTAAAATAGAAGATGCGCGAGATATCGCTTGCAAATTTGATCCGCAGCTCCCAGATCTCCCCTTCTATGTGTTTGACATAGGGTTCTTTCAGGGTGTTTCCAAATTGTTCCAGAACTTCAATTTCCCGGATAGCTTTTGCATGGTGCTTTGGAGGAAGCGAATCCAGAAAATCCGCCACGACTTCCCTGCCGTCCTCTGTCGCATACAGCTCGATCTTCGGAATACGCGTCACATCCTTTCGCGCCCTTATTATATCATATACGATATTTCGTTTCAAGAGTTTCAATATAAAAAACCCCCGCCGTGCGTCATTTTTATACGACACCGGACGGGGGCATTCTGCATATTCGATTTTCGATCAGAACTTCCGCCAGGTATCGGGCAGGAACAGCACCAGCATGGGGAAGATCTCAAGGCGGCCGGCCAGCATATCAAAGATGAGCACCAGCTTTGCAAAGTTGGAGAAGCCGCCGAAGTTCATCATCGGGCCCACCTGATTGAGACCCGGGCCGATGTTGTTCAGGGTCGCAGCGACGGAGGTGAAGTTGGTCACCATATCAAACCCATCGAGACTGATGAGAAAGAGCGACGCGGTAAAGATGAAGATATACGCCGCCATATAGACGTTGGTGGTGCGGATGGTCTCATGGTTGATCAGCTTGCCGTCCATCCGGATCGGCGCGACCACCTGCGGGTGAAGAGCCTGCTTCAGCTCTTTGCCCAGCGTTTTGCCGAGGATCAGGAAACGGCTGACCTTGATGCCGCCGCCGGTGCTGCCCGCGCAGGCACCCACAAACATCAGCATGACCAGAATTTCCTTCGAGAGGGTGGGCCAGAGGTCAAAATCGCAGCTGGAGAATCCGGTGGTCGTGACGATGGAGCCCACTTGGAACGCCGCGTGGCGCAACGCCTCGCCGACGCCGTTGTACATACTGTGGATGTTGGCCGTGATGATGGCAATGGCGATCAGGATCATGAGGAAGTAGCCGCGCACTTCCTCGCTGGCCGCGGCACGGCGGAACCGGCGCATCAGCAGCAGGAAGTAGGCGTTGAAGTTGACGCCGAAGAGGATCATGAAGATGGTCACGACCCACTGGATGTACGGCGAGAAGCTGGCAAAGCTGTCGTTCTTAAACCCGAAGCCGCCGGTGCCGGCCGTGCCGAATGCCGTCAGGATCGACTCAAACACGCTCATGCCGCCCGCCAGCAGAAAACCGAATTCCAGCACGGTCAGGCAGAAATAGATGCCGTAGAGGATCTTTGCGGTGGACTGCACCTTCGGCACCAGTTTATCCACCTGCGGGCCGGGGCTTTCGGCTTTCATCAGGTTGACATGAGAGCCGCCGGTCAGGGGCAGAAGGGAGAGCAGAAAGACCAGAACGCCCATGCCGCCGATCCAGTGGGTGAAGCTGCGCCAGAGCAGGATGCCCTTGGGCAGATCTTCCACCGCCGGCAGGATGCTGGCACCGGTCGTCGTGAAGCCGGAGACCGTCTCAAACAGGGCGTCCACCGGGTTCGGGATACATCCGGCCAGCACAAAGGGCACCGCGCCCACGATACTGATGACCACCCAGCTCAATGCGGTGCAGGCAAAGCCCTCCCGCATATAGAACACCTTGCTCTTGGTCTTGATGTTTTTGAGCAGAAAGCCCGCTGCCGCGCAGACGATGGCCGTGCCCAGAAAGACGCCCAGCACCATCCACTCGCCGTAGAGCAGGCTGGTAAAGGCTGGCAGAAGAAGCAGTGCGCCTTCGCAGAGGAGGATATACCCCAGAAGGCGGAACACGATCGCATAATTCATACGCTGCCTCCCTCAGTCCTGCACGATATCCCGCAGGTCGTGCAGGCCGTGCTCGAGGGTGACGACGATGACGTTGTCGCCCACCTTGATCTCATCGCCGCCGCGGGGGATCAGGATCTCACTGCCGCGCATGATGCAGCAGAGCAGCAGATTCTTTTTGAGGTGGAGCTGGCTCAGCGGCACGCCGGTGGCCTTGCTCTCCTCATGGACGCTGAACTCCAACGCTTCCACGCGGTCGTCCAGAATGCGGTAGAGCGTCTTGATGTTGTTGCCGGCCTCGTTCTGCAGGGCGCGGACATACTGCACGATGTAGTCGCAGGTCATGTACTTGGGGTAGACGATGCTGCCCAGATCCAGCCCGGCCAGAATGTCGTCGAACTCCAGGCGGTTGACCTTGGTGACCAGCTTGCCCTTGGAGTGCTTTTTCGCAAACAGGGTCAGCAGCACATTTTCCTCGTCGATGTTGGTCAGGGCTACGAACGCCTCGGTGGATTCCAGCCCTTCCGACAGCAGGAACTCGCGGTTGGAGCCATCCTCGTTCAGGATCTGTGCGCCGGGCAGCTGCTCTGCCAGCACATTGCAGCGGGCCGGGTCGCGCTCGACGATCCGCACCCGGACGTGGTTTTCCAGCAGCTCCTGACTCAGGTAATAGGCAATGGCACCGCCGCCCACGATCAGGGCGTTGCGGACCGGCTTGACATTCATGTGGATCCGCTGGAAGAAGGCGTGCGCGTTCTCCTGCGTGGCGAGGAAGGTGACCTGATCGCCGTGCTGGAGCACGAAGTTGCCGTTGGGGATGATCACCCCGCCGTCCCGCTCGACGGCGCAGACCAGAATATCGCTCTTGAGCCGTGTGGGGATCTCGTGGATGGCCACACCGTCCAGCGGGCTCTCGGCGGTCAGGGCAAATTTGATCAGCCGCACCCGGCCGTCCGCAAAGGTGTCGATCTTGCTGGCCCCCGGGAACCGCAGCAGATGCGAGATCTCTTTTGCCGCCGCCATTTCGGGGTTGATGATGGCCGAGATGCCGATCTGCTTTTTGATAAAGTCCAGCTCATGGCTGTACGATGGGTTGCGCACGCGGGCAATGGCATGGCAGTGACCCGCTTTTTTTGCGAACATACAGCACAGCAGGTTCAGCTCGTCGGAGCCGGTGACCGCGATGAACACGTCGGCTTCCTCCACGCCCGCCTCCGACAACGTGGTGATGGAAGAGCCGTTGCCGAGGATGCTCATCACATCGTAAGACTCACCGATGTGCTCAACCCGCGACTTGTTGGTATCCACCACGGTCACACTGTGGCCTTCCTCACTCAGCTGGCGTGCCAGAGCCGTACCGACCTTGCCGCCGCCCACCAAAACGATCTTCATAGAAACGTCCTTTCTGATTCCCGCACTTTCCGGGAAATTCTGCCCCAGTATACCATATTCCTGCGGGAAAAGCAAAACTTCCCCTTTCGGGGAAGTCGCTTTTCTGGGTTTGTGGGGGCTGTGGCGGGTCTGCGTTACTTGTTTCCGGCGGTTCGCAGCAGCAGGGTCCTCCACTGCGGCATCTCGCGGCGGAGCTGATCCCATGCAGGCATCGGGGTCTCGGTCTTGGCACGCAGAGCCTCGAACGCATCGTCAAGGTATTTCATCTCCCGGACCGCGTGCATGGCGTGGTCGGAGGCGCAGAGCCGTCCCAGCGGCGTTTTTGCCAGGATGGAGACCATCCGCTCGGTGCTCCTGCGCTTCTTGCTGCCCGCGCGGTAACAGTCGGTCGTTTCGGCGTCCTTCACCGGGATCCCCGCCGCCTTGAGCATCTCACAGGCTTCCCACGCGGCGTCGATCAGCAGCTTGCGCTGCTCCTTGGTGGCGCGGGTCAGATCGCCCTTGCAGGCGTAACAGACGTAGCAGACCGGCAGGATGAAGGCGGCATGGCACTTGAGCCATGCGTCCATATCGCTGTAAAAGGTCAGCTTGTACTTCACGCCGTCAAATGCGGCCGTCAGCCGCTGGCAAAACGTGCCCGACAGTGGAGCCGTTGCACCGCCGACGGTCATCCCCACCCCGGCGTGGACACTGATGACCTGCCCGTTTTCGCGGCGGCCGGCCGTGTTCTGGAAGCCAAACGCGACCTTATCGGCCGGACGCTGCATGGCCTGCATCACGTCCTGCGCATAGGGATTGTTGCCCACAAAGACAAAGTATTCGCTCTGGTTTGCTTTCAGGGCGGGCAGGATCTCCGGCAGCTTGTCAGCCTGCAGTGCCACAAAGATCAGGTCGTACACATCGTCCGGCGCAAGCGTGTCGATGGTCTGCACCCGATCCACCGTGGTCTTGCACTGCACCCACTGGCGGATGACCAGACCCTGCTGGTCGATCCGCTCCTTCCACTCACCCCGCGCAAGCAGGGTGACAACATTTTTCTGGTTCTGGAGCAGCAGATGCGTCAGCTCACAGCCCAAAACGCCTGCACCGTAAACGAGGATCCGCATAACAACACCTCCCTGTTTGAGGGCTTACTTCTTCCAAAACGAGAAGAAGCCTTTCTTTTCATACGGCTTATCCTGTGCGTCGGTGACGGTATAGCCGGTATCGGCGATGGCGGCTTTCAGTTTGTCGAGATCCAGCGGCTGCTCCGAGAGGATGACGGTCTCGCCCTTGGTGTGAGACGACGTGACCTTCTTCACCTCGGCGGTCTTGCGCACGACCTCGTTGACGTGGCTTTCGCACATTCCGCACATCATACCGTTCACTTTCAGCACAGTTTCGATCATAATAAAAAGGGCCTCCCTGCATTCGTTCGTTTCCCCTTTGGCAGAACGCACAAGGTCTGCCGCCGGTTTTTGGTGATTTTGTTAGTAAACGCTAACCTCATGGTCTGAAAAACGGAATCCTTCTTGTGATCCCATTTTTATCATATCACGCCGCTGGGGAAATTGCAAGGGAAAGTGCCCTCGCTTACTGCTCCCCCAGATCCAGCTGGTGGTACACCGCGCCGTCCAGCGTTTTCCACTGAAAGCGGCTTCCCTCCAGCGTCATATATCCATGGGGACTGTTCTCCTTGGGGATGCTGAGAGAGCCGGGGTTGAGATAGAGGTTGCCTGCGCCGAACGCCGTCCACGCGGGCACATGGGTGTGGCCGTGGAGCAGGAGATCCCCCGGTGCCAGCGGCGGCGGATTTTGGGTGTTGTAAATGTGGCCGTGGGTGGCGTAAAGCAGCCGGTCGCCCAGCGGCAGGATGCAGTAATCCGCCATCACCGGGAACTCCAGCACCATCTGATCCACCTCGGCCTCGCAGTTGCCCCGCACGCAGCAGATCTTCTGTTTCAGGCCGTTCAGCAGCGGGATCACCTCTTTGGGTGCATAGCCCTCCGGCAGGTCGTTGCGGGGGCCGTGGTAGAGCAGATCGCCCAACAGCAGCAGCCGATCTGCCCCTTCCCGTGCAAATGCTTCGATCATCTTCCGGCAATATTCCGCCGACCCATGCAGATCGGACGCGATCATCCATTTCATCTGTTTTCCACCTCGCAAGTCAAGAAATGCGTGCAGCATTCAAACAGCATCTCTGCAGGATGCAATGCAGCGATGCTGCTGTCGAATGGCTCTGGTCTGCCCTTCTGATTGTATTGTAGGGGGTGGACGCCGGAAAGTCAAGCCAAACCTCTGCTTTTTCCGCCGTACACGCGGCGTTTTGAGATGACAGAAAAAAGGTTGTTTTTTATGAACTTTTCGCCAATTTTTTCGGTTCCCTCTTGTTACTTCTGCCGAATGCTGTTAAAATATCCCCGTGTGAGATCTTCACGCAGAAAGGAATTCATATGGAAAAGAATCATGAAATGGAAGAAGACGTCATTGATCTTGGGGAATTGCTGCGTCTTCTCTGGAACCACGCACTGCAGATCGCCGCAATCGGCCTTGCGGCGGCTCTGCTCTGTCTGACGGTCTGTGCGTTTGCGCTGACGCCCCGGTACGAGGCGTCGATCGACCTGATCGTCAATGCACGGCAGGACAGCAATGCGTCGGTGACCAGCGACAACATCAACTCTGCCCGCAACCTGATCGACACCTATGCGGTGGTCATCAAGAGCAACATCGTGCTGAACGACGTGATCGACCAGCTGGGGCTGGACATGACCTACAACGAGCTGCTTTCCGGCATTTCCGTGGAGGGCATCGGCTCGACCCAGATCATGTCCATCACCGTCACCAACGAAGACCCCGTTATGGCCGGCAGGATCGTGCAGGCCATTGCGGACATCGCCCCCGCGGTGATCGTGGACAAGGTGGAAGCCGGCTCCTGCAAGGCCGTGAGCGATGTGGAGATCACCCCTGACCCGGTGTTCCCGCAGACCAAAAAGTACGTCCTGCTTGCTGCGGTCGGCGGCATCTGCGCCGCCTGCGGTGTGCTGGTGCTCAACCACCTGCTGCACAACTATGTCGTCGATGGCGAGGACGTCCAGCAAAAGCTGGATCTCCCCGTTCTCGGCCTGATCCCGGAGGTGTAATGCGATGTGGAATCCGTTCAATCAAAACAAGATCCGCAACTCCGATCCCGGAAAGCGTTCGCTCCAGCTCATCACCCAGAAGAATATGCCCTTTGCCTACATCGAGGCCTACAAATCGCTGCGCACCAACCTGAATTTTCTGGCCGGTTCCAACGACGTACACAGCCTTGTGGTAACCAGCACCGCACCCGAGGAATCCAAATCCAACGTTTCGGTCAATCTGGCTCTGACGCTGGCGGAAAGCGGCAAAAAAGTGGTTCTGGTGGACTGCGACCTCCGCAAACCGGTGCTGCACAAGTACCTGAAAGCCGGGCACAACCTGAAAGGCATTTCCAACCTCCTCTCCCGTCAGGCAGAACTGTCGGATGCGTTGGTCTCTCTGGAAAGCTTCGGATTCGATTTTCTTCCCGCCGGTACCACCCCGCCCAACCCTTCGGAGCTGCTCAGCCAGCCCCGGATGCAGGAGCTGGTCAACACCCTGCGGGAGACGTATGACTTCGTTCTTCTGGATGCGCCTCCCATCTCGATGGTCACCGATGCTGCGGTCATCGGCCACGTCGTAGACGGTGCGCTCTTCGTGGTACGCTCCAAGTACGCTTCCACCGAGTCGGTCAAGGACGCAGTGGAAAAGCTCAAGGATGCCGGTGTGAAGGTGCTGGGTGCCGTCCTGACCCGCTATGACGTCAAGAAATCGCTCAAGCGGGCAGACTATGGCTACCAGTATTACAGCTCTGATTATTCCTATGGTACCCCCCCCCCGACCAAATTCCAGCTTCCGGAGCAAAAAGCAGCCTGACATCGCGCAAAACAGCAGTCTGAACGGGGAGGAGTAAGCACAATGACCGACCTTCATTGTCACATCCTTCCCGGGATCGACGACGGTGCCAAAGATGTTTCCATTTCCTTACAGCTGCTCCAAAAAGAATATGCAGACGGCGTCCGGAACCTCGCCTTCACCAGCCACTTCCACAGTGAGCGGACGACCGTGGAGGAATTTCTCCAAAAGCGTGCGCAGGCGTTTGAAACCCTGACGTCGGCTCTGCAGCAGGAGCCGGAACCGATGGATTTCCGCTTCAAGCTGGGCAGCGAAGTCTACTTTTCGCCCGAGCTCTGTGCGCTGGACGCCAAGAAGCTCTGCATGGGCGATACCGCCTATATGCTGATCGAGTTTCCGACCACGCACAAACCGCACTTCATCCGGCAGACCTTCGCGCAACTGCAGGAGCAGGGCATCCTGCCCCTGATCGCCCACATCGAGCGTTATCCGTATGTTCTGGACGACCCGACCCTGCTTTACGACTGGGTGGCCGCCGGAGCCTACGCCCAGATCAACGCGGGCTCCCTGCTGAAAACCCCCAAGCTGCGGAAAACGCTCTGCAAATTCATTTCGTGGCAGCTGGTCCATGTGATCTCCACCGATACCCATTCCCCCGATAAACGTCCTCCCCGGATGGCCGAAGCGGTCACCGTATTGCAAAACGTGCTGGGCGACCAAGCCGCAGCGACCCTCCTGCAAAACGGCGACGACCTGTTCGATGACCGGGAACTGGATGTGTTTTCCCCCCACAAACCCAAGAAATTCTTAAACCATTGGATGTAATACGACCATGAAAAACAAAACGTCCCTCAAACTAATTTGTCTCGCCCTTGTGGTGGTGTTGGCCTGCGGGCTGGCGGCCTGCAAGGGATTCGGACACAGCAGCGGAACCGCCGATCCCGACTCCGGCGAGGAAGCTGCGTCCACCCCCAAAACGGAGATCCTTGCTTCGCTGACCGACAAGGAGCTGCAGGAGCTGATCTCCGGCGAAGTGACCATCGACCAGATCGCAGAAAAGCGTGCCGAGGCTGCAGCGGAAAGTACCGCCGCCAGCGGCAGTGCCGACAGCGTCTCCGGCGAGGCCGCTTCTTCGGGCAGCACTGCACCGGCGGAGACCCCCGGTGAAAGCAGCAGCCCTTCCCAGAGCACGGAAAGCGCAAGCAGCACGGCCGAGGCTCCCGCAGAAGCCGCCTACGAAGCCGAGATCCGCACGCTGATCAACCAGCTGTATGCGGTCAAGTCCCGGGCGGAAAGCGGCCTGAACAGTGCCATTGCCTCGGCCAAGGCCGAGTACAAGGCTCTGCCCGCCGAAAAGCAGACCACCGCCCGGAAGCTCTCCATCTGCATGGGCAAATCCGGCCAGTTGAAGAGCCTCGAGTCCTCCTGCGACAAAGAGGTGGAGGACATCGTCGGCCAGATGCGCACCATCCTGACCGAGAACGGCCAGCCCACTACGCTGGCAGATCAGGCCATGAGCACCTACAAGGCCGAAAAGAGCGCGATGTACTCCTCCCTGATGAGCCAGCTGTACCACTAAACACGCCCGGCAGAGCGGCTCCGTAAAAAGTATGACTTTTCCATCTTGACAAGGCCGCCCGGATATGGTATTGTAGAGTTCCTAAAATACCGTGTGGATTTTTACAGTATTTGCTATTTTTCGCCACACAATGGTTCCCAAAAGAGCCGTTGTGTGGCTTTTTTGCGCGCCAAAACCGCATTTTTCACTGCAAGCAAAGGAGCCTCGAACAACCGTGAACGATACCTTTATGAAGACCCGGCCGGTCTTCCCGCTGCTGCTGTCGATGGCGTTGCCCAATGTCATTTCGATGCTGGTCAACTCCCTGTACAACATCGTGGACAGCCTGTTTGTGGCGCAGATCAGCGAGCAGGCCATGACCGCACTTTCGCTGGTGTTTCCCATCCAGAACTTTGTCAACGCCGTTTCCATCGGTTTTGGCATCGGCGTCAATGCGCAGATTTCCTTTTATCTGGGGGCTGGCGATCGGGAAAAAGCCGATGCCGCCGCGACCCATGGCATGATGTATTCGGTGCTGCACGGCGTGGCCGCCATGCTGGTCTGCCCGCTCATCATGCCCGTGTTTCTGGCACGCTTCACCCCGGATGCCGCCGTCGTCCGGATGGGCGTGACCTACTCCGCCATCGTGTTCCTCTTTTCGATCATCAACATGGCGTCGCTGGCCTTTGAGAAGATGTTTCAGGCCGTTGGCCGGATGAACGTCACCATGACCGCCCTCATCATCGGCTGCGTCTGCAACATCCTGCTCGACCCGTTGCTGATCTTCGGCGTCGGGCCGTTCCCCGCTCTCGGCATTGCGGGTGCAGCCCTCGCCACCGGCATCGGCCAGCTGCTGACCCTCTGCGTGTATCTGTTCGTCTACACCCGCACCGAGATCCCCGTTCATCTGCGCAAGAGCCTGCTTCGCCCGAATGCTGCACTGGACGGCAAGCTCTACGGCATCGGCATCCCGGCCATCCTGAACCTCGCCCTGCCTTCCCTGCTGGTCACCTTCCTGAACGGTCTGCTGGCCGCTTTCTCGCAGAGCTATGTGGTGGTGCTGGGCATCTACTACAAGCTGCAGACTTTCCTCTACCTGCCCGCCAACGGCATCGTGCAGGGAATGCGCCCGCTGGTCGGCTACAACTACGGTGCCAACGAGCACAAGCGGGTCTCCCAGCTGTACAGCCTGACCCTCATCCTCAGCGCGTGCATCATGGCCGCCGGCACCCTGATCTGCCTGTTTGCCGCCGAACCGCTGATTGCCCTCTTCTCCTCCAACCCCGAGACGATCGCCATCGGCCAGACCGCCCTGCGGATCATCTGCATCGGCTTCCTTGTTTCGGCGGTCTCCACCACCTCTTCCGGTGCATTGGAGGGACTTGGCAAGGGCGTGGAGTCGCTGGTGATCTCCCTGTGCCGGTATGTGTTTTTCATCATGCCGCTGGCATGGCTGCTCTGCCGTGCCCTCGGGCCGACCGGTGTGTGGCACGCCTTCTGGATCACCGAGGTGCTCTCGGCCGGGATCGCGTATGGGGTGTACCATAAGGCAGTAGCGAAGAAATAACGAATTGGATCCAAAACGAGACCCGCCCGGATACAAACAGTCCGGACGGGTCTTGTTTCGTATGCGATTGATTATGCCGACTTCTGCTGATCCAGAGCCTTGACCTCTTCCAAGGTCAGATCGGTCGCCATGGCAATGTCCTCGTAGGAGAGCTTTCCGTTTTCCAGCAAACGCTGTGCCACCTCGATCCGCTCATTCTTTCGCATTTCTTCCAAAGCCTTGCACATAGCCACAACTCCCTTCTGCTCTTCTTTGAAATACCGCACCCGTTCTGCCAGCGTCGCATAATACATTTTTTCTGCGCTGGAACAGACAAAATCGTGCATCAGATGTCCCAATGCGGTTTCATTTTGAATCTGCGCGTTCACATATATAATATGCGTTTCATCGCCGAACACTTTTCCGCTTTCGCGGATGATCCGGTCGATGTGGTAGATCGGCAGTCCATCGCCCAGCACGTCATGCTCGGTGATGAAGATCACATAGGTCTCATTCAGCTGCTCGTAGCTGTCGCCCTTCATGGTCAGATTCGCATCCAACAGGCTGCTGTTATAGCGTGCCCGCTTGACGGCTGCACCGCTGTCGCTGCGCTGGACTTCGATGTTGTAAGCCCGGTTCGCCTGATCCACCGCCAGAATATCCAGCCGAACCGATCGCCCCTGCAGGTTTTTCAGGTCGTATTGGCTCTGGACATTCTGCACCCGCAGATCCTGCCGTTCCAGAATGATCTGAAGCAGCAGCTCCGCACAAGACGGATCTTCAAACACCTTACTCATGAAGTCGTCGTCCATCAGCCGGAAGTTCCGGATGCGGTGCAGATCCTCCTGATGTTTTCGTTCAAAGTCCAGTTCGTGTGCGGCAGCTTTTTCCTTCATCCTGCATCTCACTTTCTCAGGAGCGGTGATGGGCGATCCCTTTTCTTTATCATATCATAAAAATCAGTCGATTGCAAATCAAATTTTCCCTTGCAAACACAAAAGCGGCGCACCCGCCGGGGTGCGCCGCTGAGAAGCCCTGTGGAGGCTCCGGGATTACTGGATGTAGGTGACCTTGGTGAACTCGCTGACGGTGGGCTTGGTAGCGTCGTCGGAGCTGTTATCGACCACGATCTCGCCGGAAGAGATCTTCTCCTTGAGTGCGTTATACTCGTCCACGGTGAAGGTCTCGAAGTTCCAGCTGTCGTCTGCGGTGGGCAGGCCGATGTAATCGCCGTCCTCCAGACCGAAGTTGCCGTTGGAAGCAGCGATGTCGCCCCACTCGCCGGACTCGATGTCGGACAGAGCGGTCTCAACAGCCTCGCTCAGACCCTTCATTGCGGAGGTGATGAACGGGTTGTAAGCATAGGTGCCGTCGGCCACGCCGTTTGCACCGATGTAGTTCTGGTCCACGTCAACGCCGATGACGTAGCCGTTGTTCTTCAGAGCAGCCTCAACTGCGGAGGTGTAGATGCCGCCGCCGCAGGCAAAGACGACCTGCGTGCCGTTGGAGTACCAGCCCTCCATACGGGAAGTGATGTTGGCATCGCCGTAGAACTGGCCGCCGTAGAAGTAGTTGATGTCGATGTTGGCACCCAACTCCTGAGCAGCAGCGTCTGCACCCTGCACATAGCCGTAGCCGTAACGGATAACGGCAGGAACTGCCATGCCGCCGAGGAAGCCCAGCTTGGTCTTGCCGTCCTTAACGATGGCGTAACCGGCCAGATAGCCTGCCTGCTCCTCCTTGAAGGTGATGCAGTAGCAGTTTGCGGGGATGCTGTCGGTGCCGATATCGCCCTGCGTCACGTCGATGGCGATGAACTTCACGTCGGGATACTGGTCAGCAGCCCATGCCAGAGATGCACCATACAGGTAGCCGACGCAAACGATGACGTCTGCACCGTCGTTGACGGCCTGACGGATCATGGTCTCGCGGTCCTCATCGGAAGCATCTGCCTCGGGGATGTAGTACTGGCAATCGTCGCCCATGTAGCCGGAAACAGCCGTCCAGCAGGCCTGATTGAAGCTCTCATCGTCGATCGTGCCGGTATCGCAGGTCAGTGCGACCTTGACGATCTTCTGCTCGCCTGCCTCAGAAGCAGCGGTAGAAGCGGTAGAAGCAGCTGCAGAAGAAGCAGTGCTTGCAGAAGAGGAAGAACCACCGCAGGCAGTCAGAGCCAGAGCAGCAGCAGAAACACCGGCAGCAGCCAGGAAATTACGACGAGAAATCATCTTCATAAGAATCTCTCCTTTTATACGATTGTATCTTGAAATCTTTTCAAATGTGCGCACTGGCACATTTATCGTCTTTAAGTATAGCGAGGAAACTTGAAAGAAGCAAGCAAAAAGCGATTACAAAATCTTTACAAAGCTTTTATAAAGTTTGTATAAAAGTATTACTTTCATCAGCTTTTTGCCTTTTCCGCTTGTCAAACTGCACTTCTGCAGGCCGCTCAGCTTTCCACAGCCTTGTTGCCCGCCACGTTGGACGAGCCGAAACCGAAGGGCAGCAGCTCGTCCATGCTGCGCTCGATAAAATCCTCCGGGCTCTTGGCCATGATGACGTTCAGCTCCGGGCCGCCGAACTCAAACAGTGCCTGCCGACAGACGCCGCAGGGCGAGGTGATCTGTCGGTTGACCTCGCCCCGCCGGGAGCCGACCACCGCGATGTCGGTGAACTGGGTCACACCGTCGGCCACAGCTTTGAACAAAGCGGTGCGCTCGGCGCAGCTGGTCGGGGTAAAGGCCGCGTTCTCGACGTTGCAGCCGGTGTAGATCCGGCCGTCGGCTGCGCGCAGGGCAGCCCCCACCATGAAGTCGCTGTACGGAGCGTAGGCTTTCTCCCGCGCTTCCAGTGCCAGACGGATCAGTTCCTTCTTTTCTTCCAGAGTCAGATGGGTCATCTTGCATCTCCCTTCCTGTTTTTGTCCTCCGATGCCAAAGCCTCCCCCAAAAAGGGGGAGGCGGCATTCCGAAAGCATTTTTTAGTATTCTGCGCCCAGTGCGACCTTCATCATATCGGTGAAGCTCTTCTGCCGCTGCTCGGCGGTGGTGATCTCGGGAGAAACAAAGCTGTCCGAGATGGTCAGCAGGCAGGCGGCATTTTTCCCGAGGACCTTGGCGTTGGCAAACAGGGCAAAGCTCTCCATTTCGACGCAGACACAGCCCCGCTCATCCCGCAGCTTTTCCCAGTAGGTGGGCTTTGCGTCGGAGGGCTGGCGGTAGAACACGTCGGAAGAGTGGATGTTGCCCTCAATGAGGGGGATGCCCTGCTTGGCAGCAGAAGCACGCAGCTTGTCGTTCAGGCTCTGGCTGGGGTAAGAGATGGGCTGGTCGTAGCCGCTCTGCACCCGGGCATAATTGGACTCGCTGACCGCACCGGTGGCCAGCACCACGTCAAAGAGCTTTGCCTTGTCGGTGTAGCTGCCGGCGGAGCCAATGCGGATGATGTTGTCCACATCGTAGAACTTGAACAGCTCATAGGAATAGATGCCGATGGACGGCATTCCCATGCCGCTGCCCATCACGCTGATGGGGCGGCCTTCGTAGGTGCCGGTGAAGCCCAGCATCCCGCGGACGCCGGTGACCTGCCGGACATCCTTGAGGAAGGTGTCGGCGATGAACTTGGCACGGAGCGGATCACCGGGCATCAGGACGGTCTTTGCGAAATCGCCTTTTTCTGCGCTGATGTGAGGGGTAGACATAAGCATTCTCCTTTGTTGCATTATTACGTTATTCCGAACCGCAGGGCTCGGTATTTTACGTTACAAAAAAGCTTTATTCAGTCTGCACAGGCTTCCCCGATCTGCCAAGGGCTCCCACTTTGGGGGAGCTGGCTGCGAAGCAGACTGAGAGGGTCACTTCTTTCCCGGGAAAATGTTCTGCGGCGGGATATACGACCCGTTGTGGCGGATCTCGAAGTGGCAATGGTTGCCGGTGGAGCGGCCGGTGCTGCCGACGTAGCCGATCAGCTGCCCCTGCCGGACGCTCTGCCCCGCGTGGACGGTCAGGGACAAGCAGTGCGCATAGACCGAGGTGTACCCGCCCGAATGACTGATGATGACCGAGTAGCCATAGTTGCTGCCTGCACCTGCGCGGTTATAGCCAGCTTTGGTGACCGTGCCGGAGGCAGTGGCGTAGATCGGCGTGCCTGCCGGTGCGCAGATATCCACGCCTTTGTGCCGGCCGCCGTACCAGCGGGAGCAATACCGGTAGTTCGGCACCGGCCAGATGAACTGCCCGCTGCCGGTGATGTACTTGGTGCTGTTGGTCACCTTTTTGGTGCCGACGACCACCTTTTTGGTAACCGGCTCCTTGACGGTCTCGGTGGAGAGGACGGTCTGCTCCACAAGGGTGCCGTTGGTATCGTAGACATTCTTCAGGGTGACGTTGCGCAGACCGTTTTCGCCCTCCTGCAGCGTCTTGGTGGTGCCCTTGGTGTACTCGTTGGATTGGGTGGTCTCGGTGCTGAAGGGGATCTCCTCCTGCCGGACTTCGATCTTGGTGATCCGGACTTCCAGCATAGCTTCCTGCTTGGTGACGATCAGCTGGTCGCCGACCTGAATGTTGGAGGTCTCGGTCAGGGGTGCCCCCTTGAAATTCGGATTCAGGGCGCAGAGTTCCTTGAAGGTCAGGTCGTTCTTCTGCGCAATGGCCCAGAGGGTATCGCCGTTCTGGACGGTATAGATCTTTTCCGCCTGCTGCACACCGGACAGCATCGACGTGATATCGTTGTAATCCTCAAAACTCTCGTTGAAGTAGATGCCTTCCTCGAGGGTGACGGCCTTGTTGAAGCCGACGGTGGTGTTGGGGTCGTCGGTGTTCTCGTAGGGCGCGATCAGGCTTTCGATGTAGCTGCGCAGGGCGTCGCCGTCCGTGCACACCGCCGTCAGCTGATCGTCCAGATAGAGGGCGGTGCCCTCGCTGATCTCGTCGCTGGAGTTCCTCAGGATGGCGTTGGCCATCTCGTTTTCGTCCAGCACATGGTGCGCGACCGAGAGGGTGAAGGTCGGCTCGATGGTCCACTCGGTCTTATCCGTACCGGCGTAGTTGATGCGCTGCTGCACATCGTCGTGGGCCGAGTTGAACACATCCTCATTGGCCACATAACCGACGGTCTGCCCGTTCACCTGCACGGCCAGCGCGTAGGGCTGGGCGATGGCACCGGTGTAAACGGTAAAAAACAGGCCGAACGCCGCAAGGGGCAGCAGATACATCGCCATCCGGGGCAGAAGCTTCCCGTTGCGCCGGATGCCGCTGATGAAGTAGCGGCCGCCTGCCCGGACTGCTGCGCCGAAGCCCTGCTGCTTCCGGATGCCGTGTGCGTGGATCAGCAGGGCACCGATGCCCCGGAAGAACAGGTAGATGGGGCCGAAAATGTCCTTGAAGAGCTGGGCAGCCCCCGGGAACGCGATGACCGCCAGATCGCGGCACACCGTTGCCGCGGTATGTGCCACCATGAGGGCGGCGTTTCGGACACCGCGCCCCAGCCGCACCGCCGCGTATTCGGCTGCAAAGCCCAGTGCGTAAAACAGTTCGCCCAACGCCAGCAGCAGCGGCGTGGCACGCACTTTGGCCGAGAAGCGGTTCATGTGGTTCTGGGTCTTGCGGCGGAACCGATGGCGGCGCAGCAGACGGCTGCACTGGATCTGCGCCCAGCGCGACCGCAGCTTTTCGCCGCGCGTTTTCACCGGCAGCGACGCGGGCTGCTCGTCCTGCCGGGTTTGCTTTGTCTTTTCGTCAACCAAAAGGGGATGCTCCTTCCTGCGATTCATTCAGGATCTATGGCTATGGTCTGCCCTTTGCCCCGGGCAGACACAAAAATGCTCTCTTTTATTATACACTTCCGGCCGGATGAAACAAGATTTGTCACAAAAATTGGGCGGTACTTTCACGTTCTTTTCACGCTTTTGTCATAAAATGACGTCCAGCAGTGCCGCCATATCCGCCGGGAGCGGGCTTTTGACGGTGACGGATCTTCCGCGCAGCGGCATGGCGATCTCGACGCCGTCCGGCAGCGTCCGGCATTCCGGCAGCACAAAGGTCTGCCGGGCGCAGTGGAGAGCCTGCCGCCCGATCCTCTCCCGGCTGCCGCCGTAGAGGTCGTCACCGGCCAGCGGATGGCCGATGGAGGCAAAGTGGACCCGGATCTGGTGGGTGCGGCCGGTCACCGGCACGCAGGCCGCGAGGCTGAGGCCGTGTTCGGCCTTTAGGATGGTATACTCGGTGCGGCTGGGCTTTCCCTCGGGGGTGACGCACCGCCCAATGATGCTGCCGCCCTGCCGCCCGATGGGGGCGTCAATGACGCCCGGCCCCAGCGGAAGCTCCCCTTCCACAATGGCATAATAGAGCTTTTCGACCTTCTGCGCCAGCAGCGGTGCAGCGTAGCTGTTTTTGGCCGCAAGCACAAGGCCGCTGGTGTCCTTGTCGATCCGGTTCACGGGGCGGAACACCGGGCTTTCGCCCCGCGCCGCCGCCCATGCCGCGTACCCGTTGGCCAGCGTGTCAAGCGGATAATTCAGGGTCGGGTGGACGGCCAGATGGGGCGGCTTCTCCAGCAGAAGGGCAAAGGCGTCCTCGTAGACGGCCTGTACCGGGATCTCCGGCTGGGGCGCAACGCCCGCACCGTCGGCAGGCAGCGTGAACGAGATTACCTGCCCCACCTCCACCCGCCGGTTGGCGAGGATGGGTACCCCATCGGCGAAAAAGCCGCTGCCGTGGAACTTGACCGCCCGGGCAAGATCGGTCGAAACAGCGCACGCACGCAGGAAAGAGCGGAGCAGCACACCGTCCGCCGTCGGCGGCACCGTGAAACACAGCCGCATCCCGCCCCCTCCTTCCGACTGTCAAAAGATAGTAATAGTATACCAAATTTTCGCACGGCTTGCAATTCTTGTTTTTTTATGGTATTATGGGGAGCGGAAAACGAGTGGAACATACGGCGGCGGGGTGGCTTTGACCACCCTGAGGAAAGTCCGGGCCTCACAGAGCACGGTAACTGCTAACGGCAGCCGAGGGTGACCTTAGGGAAAGTGCAACAGAAAACAAACCGCCGCAGCAATGCGGTAAGGATGAAACGGCGAGGTAAGAGCTCACCAGCGCATGGGTGACCATGCGGCTTTGTAAACCCTACCGGAAGCAACGCCTATATGGGACGGATAGCGCTGCTCGCGTGTCCCGATGGTGGCATGAGCCTGTCAGCAATGGCAGGTCGAGACAGATCGTCGTTTAATACAGAACCCGGCTTACGGTCTATCTCGTTTTCCATTTTTTGTGCTCCAGAGCTGCTGCGGTCTCGCGGCGGCTCTTTTGTTTTGCCCTCTCAGGCTCGCTATCGCTCGCCAGCTCTCCCAAAGGGAGAGCCAAGAACGTTGTCTGCAGGTCTTGCCTCTCACTTTGAAAGACTCCCTCCGGCCGGAGGGAGATGTCGCGTGAGCGACAAAGGGAGGACAAGGTGGCATTGCGAAGCAATGACGGAGAGGGCAATCCCGGCAGAGGTAACAGTAGAACTTTCCGAAAGATTATGGTATACTATGTGCATTCCGGGATACCGGAACTTCTGCAATGAGAAACATTCAATTAAATTGAGACAGGATGTGAAATCCTCCGATGAAAGATGGTTTTTTGAAAGCCGCCGCCCTCTCCCCCGCCCTGCGGGTGGCAGACTGCGCCTACAACACCCAGCAGATCCTCGCCGCGCTGCGCAAGGCTGCGGCACGCGGGGTAAAGCTGGCCGTGTTCCCTGAGTTCTGCCTGACCGGATACACCTGCGGCGACCTGTTCCTCCAGCGGACGCTCCAGCAGGGTGCGCTGGAAGGCCTGCAGACCCTGCTGGACGCCAGCCGGGAGCTGGACGTGGTGGCTCTCGTCGGCCTGCCGCTGCTGGTGCGGGGCAAGCTCTACAACTGCGCTGCCGTGTTCTGCCGCGGCACGCTGCTGGGCATCGTGCCCAAGACCTACCTGCCGAACTACGGCGAATTCTACGAGAAGCGGCAGTTCACCCCCGGCAGCACCGAGGTGGAGACCCTCACGGTCTGCGGGCAGACTGTGCCCTTCGGCACCTCGCTGCTCTTCGCCTGCCGCCAGATGCCGAGCTTTGTGCTGGGCGTGGAGATCTGCGAAGATCTGTGGAGCCCCCTGCCGCCCTCGACCTTCCACGCCCTCGCCGGTGCCACGGTGATCGCCAACCTTTCGGCCAGCGATGAGACCGTCGGCAAGGCCGAGTACCGCCGGGCACTGGTGGAAAATCAGTCGGCCCGCCTGCTCTGCAGCTATCTGTACGCCTCCGCCGCCCACGGCGAAAGCACACAGGATATGGTGTTTGCCGGGCACGACCTCATCGCCGAGAACGGCACGCTGCTGGCCGAGGCTCTGCCCTTTGCCGGAGATCTTGCCGAAACCGAGATCGACTGCCAGCGGATGGAGTCGGAGCGGGCGCGGAACACCAGCTTTGCGCCGAGCACCGACGGCTATGTGACCGTCGGCTTCGACTTGGAGCCTGCGGAGACGGAGCTGACCCGCTGGGTGGATCCCACGCCGTTCATCCCCCACAACGCCCAAAAACGCGCCGAACGCTGCGAGCTGATCCTGAAGATGCAGGCCGACGGCCTTGCCAAGCGGCTGGAGCACGCCCACGCGAAAACCGCCGTCATCGGTATTTCGGGCGGGCTGGACAGCTGTCTGGCCTTGCTGGTGGCCGTCCGCGCCATGAAGCAGCTGGGCCGCCCCACCACCGATGTGCTGGCCGTGACCATGCCCTGCTTCGGCACCACCAAGCGCACCCGCTCCAACGCCGAGATCCTCTGCGACGAGCTTGCCGTGTCGTTTCAGGAGATCAACATCGCCGACACCGTCCGCAGCCACTTTGCCGACATCGGGCAGGACGAGCGCGTGCTGGACGTGACCTTTGAGAACGGGCAGGCGCGGGTGCGCACCCTCGAGCTGATGGACACGGCCAACCGCACCGGCGGTCTGGTGGTCGGCACCGGCGACCTGTCGGAGCTGGCCTTGGGCTGGGCCACCTACAACGGCGACCACATGAGTATGTACGGCGTCAACGCCGGTGTTCCCAAGACGCTGGTGCGTCATCTCGTCCGGTACGAGGCCGACATCGCCGCCACCGCGACCCTGAAGACCGTGCTGCTGGACATCCTCGACACGCCCGTTTCCCCCGAGCTGCTGCCCGCCAAAGACGGCGAGATCGCCCAAAAGACCGAAGACCTCGTCGGCCCATACGAGCTGCACGATTTCTACCTCTATCACGTTCTTCGCTTCGGCTTTGGCCCGGCCAAGATCTTCCGGCTGGCAAAGGCGGCTTTCGCAGGCCGCACGGAGTATCCGGACGAGGTGCTTTACAAGTGGCTGCGGAACTTCTACTGGCGGTTCTTCGCCCAGCAGTTCAAGCGCAGCTGCCTGCCCGACGGCCCCAAGATCGGCAGCGTCACCCTCTCGCCCCGCGGCGACTGGCGGATGCCCAGCGATGCTTCCGCCGCGCTCTGGCTGGCCGAGCTGGAACAGATCCCCCTCAAAGGATGACCCATGAAACACAAAAAACTCATTTTCAATCTGCTTTTTGCCGCCGTGATCCTGCTGGCTGCAAGCGCGCTCTTCGCACTGCGTGCGGCCAGCCGGACGCCCGGCGCATCCCTCGCCGCTGAGCTGACCTACGGCGACAACAACACGGTCCTGCGCATCCCCCTGACGGAGGACAAGACCTACGATGTGGACACCGGCTATCTGACCGTCCACATCGAGGTCAAGGACGGTGCGGCCCGCTTCTTCGACTCCCCCTGCCCGGATCACATCTGTGAGACCTTCGGCTGGCTGACCGAGGAAGACCAGACCGCCACCTGCCTGCCCGCCCGGGCGGTGCTGACCATCGTTCCCGTGTCCTGAGACACGCAGCCAAAGGAGCAACTTCCATGTCTGACAATCATCGTTATTCGTCTGCCGACGAGGATACCTCCCGGCACATCCACCGGGGTGCCCGGCACCCGGAGCAGGGCACCGTGGAGGTGGACAGCGCGGATTTCTTTTCGCCGGTTCCACCTTCCTCCGACCCGACGCCCCCGCCCAAGCCCCCCAAAAACAACCATCACAACCACCCGAACCATCACACCGAACCGCCCCGCCGCCCGACCCCCAAAAAGGAGCCGTCGGCCGAGGCCCCGAAACGAGGGATGATCTTGCTCGTCGTACAGGCCGTTCTGAGCGTTGCCGCCCTGATCCAGCTCTGGCGCACCCAGATGCTGCCGGTGCTCTATCTCGTCCTCCTTGCCGCTTTGCTGGTGCTGCTCTGGCTGCTGGTCAAGCGGTGTCAGGAGTACAAGGTGCCCGGCATCGTCTCCCGGGTGTTCTCGGTGTTCCTCTGCGCGGCCATGGCTCTGGGCTGCGTCTGGGCGCAGCAGGGGCTTTCGGCTCTGGGCAGCATGACCTCCGGCCTGCTGACCGGTGCCGAGGCCAACCAGATCACCAAGGAGCCTTTCGTGGTCTACCTGAGCGGCGTGGACAACCGCGGCGAACTGACCGAAAAAGCCCGCAGCGACGTGAACATCCTTGCCGTGGTCAACCCCAAGACCAAGCGGGTGGCTCTGGTCAACACCCCCCGCGACTACTATGTGGATCTGGCCGGTACCGACAGCAAGGATAAGCTGACCCATGCCGGGCTTTACGGCGTGGAGACCAGCATGGCCACCCTCGGCAACCTCTACGGCGTCAACGTCGAGCACTACATCCGGATCAACTTTGCCGGATTCATCAACATCATCGACGCCATCGGCGGCGTGGACGTCTACTCCGATCAGGCGTTCACCTCGGTGGGCAGCCCCGGATACTACGACCCCACCACCTTTGCCGAGGGCTGGAACCATCTCGACGGCAAATCCGCGCTGGCCTTCGCGCGGGAGCGGCACGCCTTTGCGTCCGGCGATATCCAGCGCGGCATCAACCAGATGAAAGTCATCGACGCGATGGTGAACAAGCTCAAGTCTCCTGCCCTGCTGATGGGCTTCTCCAAGCTGATGGATGCGGCGGCGGACTGCTTTGTGACCAGCCTCTCGCAGGATCAGATCACGGCTCTGGTCCGGATGCAGCTGAGCGACCTTGCCAGCTGGGATATCCAGAGCTGCTCCGTCACCGGCACCAGCGGCAAGAGCAGCAAGTGCTACTCCGCCAAGGGGCAGAGCCTCTACGTCATGAAGCCGGATGAAAACTCGGTCAACGAGGCCAAGGCTCTGATCGCCTCGGTGCTGGACGGCGAGGGCAGCGTCAGCGACACCGCCCAGACCCCCGAAAAATCCGACGTGTTCACCCCGACCGCCGACCCCAACGCCGGTGCCTCGGTGCCAGAGACCCCGGCCGACAGCGTGATCGTGGAAGAACCGGCCGAGAGCCTCCCGGAGGAGACCCCGGCCGAGACGCCCGCGGAATCCCCCGCCGAGCAGCCGGCCGACAGCGAGCAGCAGGCTTCCACCGAAGCCCCTGCCGAAACGCCGGAAGCCCCGGCTGAGACAACGACCCCCGAACAGCCCAGCGGATCTTCTTCGGTCTCCCTGCCCTCGCAGGAGCAGCTGGAGCAGGCCGCGTCCTCCATCCAGCAGGCCGCTTCGACCATCCTCGACGCCCTGCTCGGAGCCACTTCCTCCAGCTCCGAAAGCACGGCAGGGTAAAACAAAGTCAAAACCACCGGCTGAGCCGGTGGCTTGAGTAAGCCCTAGAAGGGCATAATACTAGCAAAGCCCCTTAAGGG
>CAKTBG010000014.1 GCA_934533135.1 uncultured Faecalibacterium sp. | reverse complement strand
ACCTCAATACCATTCGTGAGGCGGACACGAGCAACCTTACGCAGAGCAGAGTTAGGCTTCTTCGGGGTCATGGTACGAACTGCAGTGCAGACACCACGCTTCTGGGGGCTGTTCAGATCAGAATACTGTTTCTTCTGAGAATTGTAGCTCTTCAGCAGTGCGGGAGCGGTGCTCTTGGTAGCCAGAACCTGACGGCCTTTGCGTACAAGCTGGTTAAAAGTAGGCATTTTGTTTCTCCTTTCTTAATGATGAACATCGGGGTTTCCCGATTTTTCTGCTGCTTCGCCCGTTCAGGACGCGCAACAGTTATATAATACTCGTTTCGTCCTTGATTGTCAACAGTTTTCTCAAAAAAATTTGGATTTATTCAACGAAAAATCACCCTGCGGGTTTTTGCGCCCACAGGGTGATGATTTCGATCTTGGGAACCGGGATCAGCCGGAAAAATGCTTACTGCTGGTTGGCAGCGGCATCCTCTGCAGCCATCAGCTCATCGCGCTCCTGCTCACGGCGGATCAGATCCTCACGGACCTCCGGGAGGCCGGTACCAGCCGGGATCAGCTTACCGATGATGACGTTTTCCTTCAGGCCGGCCAGCGGGTCAACCTTGCCCTTGATGGCAGCCTCGGTCAGGACACGGGTGGTCTCCTGGAAGGATGCAGCGGACAGGAAGGACTCGTTTGCCAGAGCTGCCTTGGTGATGCCCAGCAGCACCTGCTGATACTCCACCAGCTTGATGCCCTGCTCACCGTCGTCGATCCGCTTCTGCAGCTCGGCGTTGATGTTCTCGACCTCAAGGCGGTTGGCCAGTGCGCCGCCGATCAGATCGGAGGAGCCGGAGTCGGTCACGCGGACCTTGCGGCACATCTGACGGACGATGACTTCGATATGCTTATCGTTGATCTCAACGCCCTGCAGACGGTAGACCTTCTGGACCTCGCTGATCAGGTAGTTCTGCACATCGCTCAGACCCTTGATGGCCAGAATGTCCTGCGGATACAGAACACCTTCGCGGGTGATGATGTCGCCCTTCTCCACACGGTCGCCCGGCATCACGCGTGCGTGCTGGGTGAACGGGATGGAGTAGCTCTTCACGACCTCGGCACCATTCTCGTCCTTGCCGGTGACCTTGATGACGACGTTCTTCTTGGTGTCATCCTGCGAGACAACACCGGAGATCTCGCTCATGATGGCCATGCTCTTGGGGCGGCGGCTCTCGAACAGCTCCTCAACACGGGGAAGACCCTGTGTAATATCTTCTGCCGATGCGATACCGCCGGTATGGAAGGTACGCATGGTCAGCTGGGTGCCGGGCTCGCCGATGGACTCTGCTGCGATGACGCCGATGGACTCGCCCAGCTGGACGGGCTCACCGTTTGCCATATCGCTGCCGTAGCAGTGTGCGCAGACGCCGATCTTAGCACGGCAGGTCAGCAGGCTGCGGATCTTCAGCTTGGTGATGCCGGCAGCCTCGATGTCGTTGGCATCGTACAGGTCGATCATCTTTCCTTCCGGAACGATGACCTTGCCGGTGACCGGGTTGACCACGTCGCCCACGGCATAGCGGCCGATGATGCGCTCACGGAAGCTCTCGATCTTCTCCTTGCCCTCGTGGATCTCCGAGACCCACAGGCCGTCGGTGGTGCCGCAGTCGATCTCGCGGACGATGACCTCCTGCGAGACATCGACCATGCGGCGGGTCAGGTAGCCGGAGTCGGCGGTACGCAGAGCGGTATCGGCCAGACCCTTACGGGCACCACGGGCAGAAACGAAGTACTCCAAGATGTTCAGACCTTCACGGTAGTTGGCACGAATGGGCATCTCGATGGTCTTACCGGCGGTGTTTGCCAGCAGGCCGCGCATACCGGCCAGCTGCTTGATCTGGTTCATCGAACCACGCGCACCGGAGTCTGCCATCATGAAGATCTCGTTGTCCTTGGGCAGGTTGGCGGCCAGAGCCTTCGAGACCTTATCGGTGGTCGCCTGCCAGATGTTGATGGTCTGGGTGTAACGCTCGCCCTCGGAGATCAGGCCGCGGTTGAACAGCTTGCTGACCTGCGAGACCTGCTGGTCTGCTTCCGCGATCAGCTCATCCTTCTGGGGCGGGATCACGGCGTCGCAGACGGCAACCGAGATCGCAGACAGCGTCGAATACTTGTAGCCCTGTGCCTTGATCGCATCCAGCATCTTCGCGCAGGCATGGGTGCCGTTGCGGGTCATGCAGCGGGAAATGATGTCGGGCAGGGTCTTCTTGGTCACGCGGAAGCTGACCTCATACTCCAGCCAGTGCTCCGGATCGGTACGGTCGATATAACCCAGATTCTGGGGCACGGGGGTGTTGAAGATGATGCGGCCGACGGTGGCATCCACCAGACCGGTGCGCTCCACGCCGTCAATGGTCATGGTGCGGCGCACCTTGATGGGTGCGTGCAGGGTAACGATGTGCTCTGCATAAGCCATCAGAGCCTCGTTCTCATCGCGGAAGATCTTGCCCGCGCCCTCTTCGTTCTCCCGAACGGTGGTCAGGTAGTAGCTGCCGAGGATCATATCCTGCGTCGGCACGGTAACAGGCGCGCCGTCCGAGGGCTTCAGCAGGTTGCCCGAAGCCAGCATCAGCATCTTGGCCTCACGGCAGGCATCCTCGCCCAGCGGCAGATGGACTGCCATCTGGTCGCCGTCGAAGTCGGCGTTGAATGCGGTACAGGCCAGCGGGTGCAGCTTGATGGCACGACCCTCGACCAGCACCGGATTGAAGGCCTGAATGCCCAGACGGTGCAGGGTCGGCGCACGGTTCAGCAGAACGGGGTGACCCTTGATGACCGTCTCGAGGCTGTCCCAGACTTCGGGCTTGGCGCGCTCGACCATCTTGCGGGCAGACTTGATGTTGTTGGCAACGCCCTTCTCCACCAGATCCTTCATGACAAAGGGCTTGAACAGCTCCAGTGCCATCTCCTTGGGCAGACCGCACTGATCCATCTTCAGCTCAGGGCCGACGACGATAACGGAACGGCCGGAGTAGTCTACGCGCTTGCCCAGCAGGTTCTGACGGAAACGACCCTGCTTGCCTTTCAGCAGATCGGACAGGCTCTTCAGTGCGCGGTTGTTGGGGCCGGTGACCGGGCGACCGCGGCGGCCGTTGTCGATCAGGCTGTCCACAGCCTCCTGCAGCATCCGCTTCTCGTTGCGCACGATGATGTCGGGAGCACCCAGCTCCAGCAGACGGCGCAGACGATTGTTGCGGTTGATGACCCGGCGGTACAGGTCGTTCAGGTCGGAGGTCGCAAAGCGGCCGCCGTCCAGCTGAACCATGGGGCGCAGATCGGGCGGCAGAACGGGCAGAACGTCCATGACCATCCACTCGGGGCGGTTGCCGGAAACGCGGAACGCCTCCACGACTTCCAGACGCTTCAGGATGCGCACGCGCTTCTGGCCGGAGGACTTCTCGACCTCAGCGGTCAGCTCTGCACTCAGCTGATCCAGATCGATCTCTTTCAGCAGATCCTGCACAGCCTCTGCGCCCATGGCAGCCTCGAACTCGTCGCCGTAACGCTCGCGCATCTCGCGGTACTCTTTCTCGGTCAGCAGCTGCTTCTTTTCCAGCGGGGTCAGGCCGGGATCGGTGACGATATAGCTTGCAAAGTAGAGGACTTTCTCCAGCAGGCGGGGGCTGATGTCCAGCATCAGACCGATCCGGCTGGGGATGCCCTTGAAATACCAGATGTGGCTCACCGGGGCGGCCAGCTCGATGTGACCCATGCGCTCACGGCGGACCTTTGCCTTGGTGACCTCGACGCCGCAGCGGTCGCAGATCTTGCCCTTGTAACGGATGCGCTTATATTTACCGCAGTGGCACTCCCAGTCCTTGGTCGGTCCAAAGATGCGCTCACAGTACAGGCCGTCGCGCTCCGGCTTCAGGGTGCGGTAATTGATGGTTTCAGGCTTCTTCACCTCGCCGTAGCTCCACTTGCGGATCTGTTCGGGAGAGGCAAGGCCGATTTTAATCGAATCGAAAACGTTGTTTTCCATGAAACGAACCCTTTCTTAATCTTGTAGTCTCGATGATGCAGGCGATCTTCAAAATCCACTGCTCTCCCCTCTCACGCCGTGCAGCACGCACAGCGCGAGGAGAAAACAGGTTCACGCCGGATTTAGTCGTCCAGATTCACTTCGTCGGAAGAGGACTCTGCAGCTGCAGAAGTGTCATCGTCCAGCACAGAAGGATCATCGAAACCAGCGTCGGCGTCCTTGATGGTGTAATCGTTGAGCAGCTCGTTCTCGTTGGTAACGGTCTCACTGCCGGCAACATCACGCATATCGAAGCCAGTCTCTTCGTCGTCGAAGTTCTGGCGCATATCGATCTCGTTGCCTTCCTTGTCCTGCACGACCACATCCATACCAAGGGACTGCAGCTCCTTCAGCATAACGCGGAAGGACTCGGGGATGCCCGGCTGCGGGATGGGCTCGCCCTTGACGATGGCCTCGTAGGTCTTGACACGACCCTCGACGTCATCGGACTTGACGGTCAGGATCTCCTGCAGGGTGTAGGCGGCACCGTAAGCTTCCAGTGCCCAGACCTCCATCTCACCGAAACGCTGGCCGCCGAACTGCGCCTTGCCGCCCAGAGGCTGCTGGGTGACCAGAGAGTAGGGGCCGGTGGAACGGGCATGGATCTTATCATCAACGAGGTGATGCAGCTTGAGGTAGTACATATAGCCGACGGTAACGCGGTTGTCGAACTTCTCACCGGTACGGCCGTCGTAAACGGTGGTCTTGCCATCGCGATCCAGCTCGATCTTGGAGAAGTCGATGATGTGACCCTTTTCACCCATGATCTTGGGCAGCTTGGTGGGATATGCCGGAGCATTCTCGCCGTGCCACAGCTCGCGTGCGGTATCAAAGGTATCGCCGATGTCGGCCTCACGCGCAGAGTCGAAGACGGGGGTCATGACCTTGATGCCGCAGGCCTTGGCTGCGTAACCGAGGTTGACTTCCAGAACCTGACCGATGTTCATACGGGAAGGAACGCCCAGCGGGTTCAGCACGATGTCCAGCGGGGTACCGTCGGGCAGGTAGGGCATATCCTCCTGCGGCAGGATGCGGGAAACGACACCCTTGTTTCCGTGACGGCCTGCCATCTTATCGCCGACGCTGATCTTGCGCTTCTGGGCGATGTAGCAGCGGACGACCTCGCGGACGCCGGGCTGCAGCTCATCGCTGTTCTCCGGGGTAAAGACCTTGACATCCACGATGATGCCATACTCGCCGTGCGGCACACGGAGAGAGGTATCGCGCACTTCGCGGGCCTTCTCACCAAAGATGGCACGCAGCAGACGCTCCTCAGCGGTCAGCTCGGTCTCGCCCTTCGGGGTGACTTTGCCGACCAGAATGTCGCCGCTCTTGACCTCGGCACCCACGCGGATGATGCCGCGCTCGTCCAGATCCTTCAGCGCATCCTCGGAGACGTTGGGGATGTCGCGGGTGATCTCCTCGGGTCCCAGCTTGGTGTCGCGGGACTCGGTCTCGTACTCCTCGATGTGGATGGAGGTGTACACGTCCTCACGGACGATCTTCTCGTTCAGCAGAACGGCGTCTTCGTAGTTGTAGCCTTCCCAGGTCATGAAGCCGATCAGGGCGTTCTTGCCCAGAGAGATCTCGCCGTTGCGCATAGCCGGGCCGTCGGCCAGAACCTGACCGGCCTTGACGGTCTCGCCCACCTCAACGATGGGACGCTGGTTGATGCAGGTGCCTGCGTTGGAGCGGGCAAACTTGATCAGCGGGTAATTCTCGAGGACACCCATGTTGTTGCGGACGGCAACGTGGTCAGCATCCATCTGCTCCACAACGCCGTCGTTCTTGGCCAGCACTGCGGTGCCGGAGTCGGTAGCAGCCTTGTACTCCATACCGGTGGCCACGATGGGCTGCTGGGTGACCATCAGAGGCACTGCCTGACGCTGCATGTTGGAGCCCATCAGAGCACGGTTGCAGTCATCGTTCTCCAGGAAGGGGATGCAGGCGGTAGCGACAGAGACCATCATACGGGGCGAGACGTCCATGTAATCGACCTTCTCAGCCTCAATTTCCAGAATGTCGTCGCGGCGGCGGGCCGAAACGCGGGGGCGGATGAAGTGCTTGCCCTCGTCCAGCGGCTCGTTGGCCTGTGCGACAACGTATTCGTCCTCGACGTCGGCGGTCATATACTCGACCTCGTCGGTGACGACCTGATCGATGACACGGCCCTTTTCGTCATAGGTCTTCTTGACCTTGCGGTAGGGAGCCTCTACAAAGCCGTACTCGTTGATCTTGGCGTAGGATGCCAGATAGGAGATCAGACCGATGTTGGGGCCTTCAGGGGTCTCGATGGGGCACATACGGCCGTAGTGGCTGTAGTGAACGTCGCGGACCTCGAAACCTGCGCGGTCACGGCTCAGACCGCCGGGGCCCAGAGCAGACAGACGACGCTTGTGGGTCAGCTCTGCCAGCGGGTTGTTCTGATCCATGAACTGAGACAGCGGAGAAGAACCGAAGAACTCCTTGATGGCGGCGACGACCGGGCGGATGTTGATCAGTGCCTGCGGCGTGATGACGCTCTGATCCTGACTCTGCAGGGTCATGCGCTCCCGGATGACACGCTCCATGCGGGAGAAGCCGATGCGGAACTGGTTCTGCAGTAGCTCACCGACGCTGCGGATGCGGCGGTTACCCAGATGGTCGATGTCATCGGTGGTACCGATGCCGTGACCCAGACCGTTCAGATAGTTGATGGAGGACAGGATGTCCTTCACGGTGACCGTGCGGCCGATCAGCTGATCGTGGTTCCGCTGCAGGCACTCCTTGACCTCGTCGATGCTGGATGCATTGTCGAGGATCTTGCGCAGCTCCTCAAAGTCGCAACGCTCGTTGATGCCGCACTCCTTGACATTGACCACATCCTTGAACATGGGATAGTAGTTGTCGATCAGAGCCTGCGCATCCACGCAGCCGTTGGTGATGACCTTGACCTTCTTGTCCTCGATCTTCAGGACGACGACATTCACGCCGGCCTCGTCGATCTTCTTGGCCATGTCGCGGGTGATCTTGACATCCTTCTCCACCAGAAGCTCACCGCTCAGGGGAGCCACGATGTTCTCGGCCGCGACGTGGTTCTCGATGCGGCGGGCCAGAGCCAGCTTCTTGTTCATCTTATAGCGGCCGAAACGGGAAAGATCGTAGCGGCGCGGATCGAAGAACAGCATATTGATCTGGCTGGTGGCAGACTCCACCGTGGGCGGCTCGCCCGGGCGCAGCTTGCGGTAAACTTCCAGCAGACCCTCTTCCTTGTTCTTCGTGGTATCCTTCTCGAGGGTGGCAAGGATCCGCTCGTCCTCGCCGAAGAAGTTCAGGATCTCCTCGTCAGAGGACAGACCCAGAGCACGGCACAGAACGGTGACGGGCAGCTTGCGGTTCTTATCAATGCGGACATAGAACACGTTGGAGGCGTCGGTCTCATACTCGAGCCATGCGCCGCGGTTCGGGTTCATGGTCGCGCTGTACAGGTCGTTGCCGACCTTATCGTGATCGTGGCCGTAGAATACGCCGGGAGAACGGACCAGCTGGCTGACGATCGCACGCTCTGCGCCGTTGATCACAAAGGTGCCCGCATCGGTCATCAGCGGGAAATCGCCCATGAAGATCTCCTGATCCTTGACCTCGCCGGTCTCCTTGTTCAGCAGACGAGCCGTCACGCGCAGGGGGGCAGCGTAGGTCACGTCGCGCTCCTTGCACTCCTTGATGCTGTACTTCGGCTCCTTATCCAGACGGAAGTCCACGAAGCTCAGGGCCAGATTGCCGGTGTAGTCCTCAATGGTGCCGATGTCGTGGAAGACCTCTTTCAGGCCCTCGTCGAGGAACCACTGGTAAGAGTTCTTCTGAACCTCGATCAGGTTCGGCATACTGATGACTTCGTCGATGTGGGAGAAGCTCATGCGCTCGGTTTTGCCGAGCTTAACGGGCTTGACTTTCATCATAAAATCAACCACTCCTTACTTTTATACTCTACGGGTGTTGCTTTACGCAGGTCGAATTTTGAGCAGACACACATAATTCAACCCGCGTCCGGAGGAGAAGTTCGGCATTTTTCACAAACTTTTCGGTTCTGCCCTCCAAGCTCGTCCGTTCCAAACTCTCTTTTTGGCGCACTAGGCCATTATGTGATACTGGTTTAGTATACCCCCTAAAAGCCTTGTTGTCAAGCCATTTTTCGGATTTTGGGCAAAAAAAATTCCCGAACGCCGCTTTTTATCGGACGCCCGGGAACGTGTATCGTTCATGTGGTTTTGGGGTTGATTTTTTTGTTTTTCATGTTCCTGCCCAAAAGCCCCTTGTGCATTTTGTCTAAGTTGGCTCTTGCGTTCCGCTCAATCCTCGAGATAATCCCGCAGGCGTTTGGCACGGCTGGGATGCCGCAGCTTGCGCAGAGCTTTCGCCTCGATCTGCCGCACCCGCTCCCGGGTGATGTTGAACTCCTGCCCCAGTTCTTCCAGCGTCCGGGCACGGCCATCCTCCAGCCCGAACCGGAGCGCGATCACCCGTTCTTCCCGGGGCGTCAGGCTCTTGAGCACATTCATCAGCTCCCGCCGGAGCATCTGCCGCCCGGCCTCGTCCACCGGAACGCCCGCTTCCTCGTCCTGAATGAAATCTTCCAGATGGGCGTCCTCTTCCTCGCCCACCGGCGTTTCCAAGCTGACCGGCTCCTGCGCCAACAGCAGCAGTTCCCGCACCCGCTCCGGCTCCATGTCCAGCCGGACGGCGATCATCTCGGGGGTCGGCTCCCGGCCATTCTTCCGCAGCAGTTCGCCGGACATCTTTTTGACCCGGTTGATGCTCTCCACCAGATGCACCGGGATCCGGATGGTGCGTCCCTGATCCGCAATGGCCCGGGTGATGGCCTGTCGGATCCACCATGTTGCATAGGTCGAGAACTTGAACCCCCGATCCGGCTCGAACTTTTCCGTTGCCTTCATCAGGCCGAGATTTCCCTCCTGGATCAGGTCAAGGAAGGGCAAGCCCCTGCCGGCATACCGTTTTGCCACCGATACCACCAGCCGCAGGTTCGCCTCGCTCAGGCGGCGGCGTGCCTCGGCATCCCCCGCCCGCGCCGCAGCCGCCAGTGCCGTTTCTTCCTCGGCCGACAGCAGCGGCACCCGGCCGATCTCTTTCAGATAGGCCTTCACCGGGTCGTCCAGTGCCACGCCTTCGGAGGACAGCTCCCGTTCCAGCCTGCCGATCTGGGTTTCGTCCAGCGGCGGCAGCTCCGGATCCTCCTCGGCGATCTGCACCCCGCGGCGTTCCAGCTCTTCGTACAGTGCGTCCAAGCCGGATGCATCGTAATCCTTCTCTTCCATCGCCCGGCTGATCTGCTCCGGGGTCAGGGTATGCTTGCGCGCCCGCGCCGACAGCATCTTGGCCAGTTCCTCTCTCTGCGACATTTTTTGCATGGTTCCTTCTCCTTCCGGCTCCAGCCGGAGGGAAAGGCTCATTCTTCTTCCGCAGAGGGCATCTCGCCCTGCTTTTTTTCTCTCATCGACTGGAGGTATTGTGCAAATTCATCCTTCGACATTCCCGCCGCCTTGCCCGCCATGGGGGTTCCGCGGGCAATGCGGTCAAGATAGAGCCGGATATCGTCCGGCGTGCAGTTGACATCGCTGTATTGTGCCGCAAGGCGGCTCAGTTCATTCAATGCTTCTTCGCCGACAAAGGCACGGAGGGTCGCCAAGCTGACTTCCACGCCCTCCTGCTGGCAACGCAGCAGTGCCTCGTACAGCTCTCTCTGCTGGGGCAGCACGAACGCTTCGGGTGCCAGCTGGCTGCGGATCTGCGGGATGTAGTCCGGCTCCCGGAGCATCGCCGCCAGCAGCCGCTGCTCTGCACTGGCAATGCCCAACGCCTGCGCACCGCCCGCGCTGTACGGCACATTGATCTGGTTCATCTCGCCGGAGCGCAGCATCTCCCGGTTTTTCTCCCGCCGCCGCTTGCTGCCCGCTCGCTTCACCGCTGTGCCCAGCTGGGTCAGGATGGCAGTCTTGGAGATGTTCGTTTCCTCGGCCAGCCGCCCGGCGTACACCTCCTGTTCGGTGGGGTTGGAGCGTTCGGCCAGCATCTCCACGGCCTGCCGGACGTATTCGAGCCGCTGGGCATCCTGCCCCAGATCGTACTGATCCCGCAGCCGCTTCATTCGGAAATCCAGCGCGTTGCCCACCCCGTCCAGCAGAGCCTTGAACCGCTCGGCCCCGTATTTTTTGATGTACTCGTCCGGATCTTTTGCCCCCGGGATCTGCAGCACCCCCACCTTGACCGGACTGTTGCGGAACAGTTCCAGCGAGCGCAGGGTGGCTTTCTGCCCTGCCTCGTCCGAGTCATAGCTCAGGATCACCTCTTCGGCGTACTCACTGATCAGCTTGACCTGCTCCGGAGTCAAGGCCGTACCGCAGGCGCAGACCGCCGTATCAATGCCGGCCTGCTGCATACTGATGACGTCCATGTAGCCCTCGCAGAGGACGAACCGCCGGGAGGCACTTCGCTTGGCGATCTGCAGGGCAAACACCGTCTCCGACTTGTGGTAGACCAGCGTTTCGGGGCTGTTGACATACTTGGGCTTTGCATCGTCCAGCACGCGCCCACCGAAGGCGATGATGTTGCCCCGCAGGTCAAAGATCGGGGTCATGACCCGCTTCCAGAACAGGCAGTAGATCCGCCCGGACGGACTGCGCTTGAACAGGCCGCTGGCATCCAGCTCCTGCTGGTTGTAGCCCTTATCCCGCAAAAACCGGTAGAGAGCCTGTCCGTCGTTGGGGGCATACCCCAGCCCGAACCGGACGATGGTCTTGTCGTCCAGCCCGCGCCGCCGCCAGTACGCCCGCGCCTGCCGTGCTTCCTCCACCGTGGAGTTCAGGCAGGCATGGAAAAACCGTGCTGCCTCTTTGTTCATCGAGAGGATCCGGCTGCGCATCCGGCCGGTCTTGTCGTCCTCCTGCGGCTCGGGCATTCCGGCACGGGCTGCCAGCATCTTGACGGCTTCCGGGTAGTCGATGCTGTTGATCTTCTTGGTAAAGGTGATGGCGTCGCCGCCGGCCCCGCAGCCAAAGCAGTAAAAGCTCTGGGTATCCGGGTACACATAGAACGAGGGCGATTTCTCACTGTGGAAGGGGCACAGGCCGCCGTACAGCCGCCCCTTCCGTTTGAGCTGCACATAGCTGCCGACCAGCTCCACAATGTCGGTCCGGCGGGTCAGCTCTTCGATGTATTCGTGTGGGATCATAGTTTTGTTTGCTGCTCCTTCATTTAAAGAACGTGCCATTTGCGGGGAACAAACAGCTCCTCGAAGGTCCGGATGGCGTACTCGTCGCTCATGCCGCTGATGTAGTCGGTCACGGCGCGCTCTCCGCCCTCCTGATAGGCCAGCTGCACATAGAAGTTGGACATCCGATCCAGATGGGTCAGGTAATATTCGTACAATTCCTCGATGACCTTTTCGACCTTCCGCTCTTCCTTTTTGGCCGTCCGGTTGACATAGACCGTCGCATACATGAAATCCTTGAGAGCCAGAAACGCCTCATTTTCTTCCGGGCCGACGGCCACATCGCCCTTGCTGTGGGTCAGGATGCTGTGGATCATGGTGGTGATCCGCTCCGACTTGGTGTTCCCCAGTACGGCGGTACACTCCTTGGGCAGGATCCGCGGATCCAGCACCCCGGCGCGGACGGCGTCTTCGATGTCATGGTTGACAAACGCGATCTGATCCGCCATCCGGACGATCCGTCCTTCCGGCGTGGCCGCCCATGTCCCCTTGGTGTGGGTCACGATGCCGTTCCGCACCTCCCAGCTCAGGTTGAGCCCCCGGCCGCCTTTTTCCAGCCGATCTACCACCCGCAGGCTCTGCATATAATGCCGGAACCCGCCGGGGTTCAGCTGGTCGAGGGCGTGCTCTCCGGCATGGCCGAAGGGGGTGTGCCCCAGATCGTGCGCAAGGCTGATGGCCTCGGCCAGATCTTCGTTGAGCCGCAGGGCACGGGCGATGGTCCGGGCGATCTGCGCCACTTCCAGCGTATGGGTCAGCCGGGTGCGATAGAGGTCGCCCTCCGGCGAGAGAAAAACCTGCGTTTTCTGTTTCAGGCGGCGGAACGCCTTGCAGTGGATCACCCGGTCGCGATCCCGCTGAAAGATCGGCCGGATGTCGTCCGGTTCCTCCGGGGTCTGTCGGCCGCGGCTGGCGTCGCTGAACGTCGCCCAAGGTGCCAGTGTCATCCGCTCGATCTCTTCCGTCCGTTCGCGTACCTTCATGGAGATCCCCCGCTTTCTCGGTTCTTTTCCGTTTTTTCGCCCCTCTCTCAGCACGCAGCCGATCCCTGTGCCGCGCCTGCGGCTATTGTATCGCATCTGCCGTGTCGAAGGGGCAAGATCGTTGTCTTTTACCAAAATTTTACAATTCCCGGGTCAGAACGGTGCATAGAACGGCTTCGATGCCTCCACCTGCGCACCGCCCCGGGTCAGCTCCCGCAGCTGTTCCAGCAGCGGTGCCTCGGTGCCCTCCGGCATCTGCCAGCACAGCGTCACACGGTCGGTGAAGAGCGGTTCGCTCAGCTTGGCACCCGCCCCGTGGATGAGCAGCACCGCCCGCTCATAGAGGGAATAGTCCACCGTGACCGTCAGCTCCACGACGCTCCGCACCGTGACCACTTCGGCCTTTTCAAGGGCACGCGCCGTGGCCGTGGTATAGGCACGGACAAGGCCGCCGGTGCCCAGCAGTACACCGCCGAAGTACCGGGTGACCACCACGATCAGGTCGGTCAGGCCGCTGTGCTGCAGCACTTCCAGCGCGGGCGTTCCGGCAGTTTTGGCGGGTTCGCCGTCGTCGGAATACCGTTCCCGGTTGCCCTCCCGCAGGCGGTAGGCATAGACGTTGTGCCGCGCCGTCCGGTTGGCCGCACGCACCTGCTCCAAAAAGGCCACCGCCTTTTCCTCGCTGTCCGCAAAGGACAGCTGTGCAATGAAGCGGCTCTTTTTCTCCTCATATTCCCCGATGGCAGTGCCCCGGATGGTACGGTAATCCTCCACGCTGGTTCCTCCCGCTGTTCTGGTTTCTTTTTTCTAAAGTGTAGCATAACTTTTGGTTGTGAGCAAGATTGAAACGCAAAAAGCTCTCTGCACCTCGATTGAATTCCATTCCGGTTTATGGTACACTTACCCCAACCGTTATAGGGATTTTAAGAAAAGAGGTTATGTTTATGGATTCTCAGCATCCAAAACGAAGTGCCTTCTCCGGCAGGATCGGCTTTGTCCTGTCTGCCGCAGGTGCTTCGGTCGGTTTGGGCAACATCTGGCGTTTCCCATATCTGGCCGCGAAATACGGCGGCGGCATTTTCCTGCTCATCTACATTATTTTAGCCTTCACCTTCGGCTACACGATGATCATTGCCGAGACCGCCCTTGGACGAATGACAAAGAAAAGCCCGGTGGGTGCCTATGCCTCTTTCGGCAAAGGAAAAGGACGTTCCTTCGGCGGATGGATCAATGCGGTGATCCCCATCCTCATCGTTCCTTATTACTCCGTCATCGGCGGCTGGGTCATCCGCTATCTGGCGTCCTACATCAGCGGCCACGGAAAAGAGCTGGCATCCGACGGTTACTTTTTCAACTTTATCGCGAATGGTGCTTCTGCGGAGATCTGCTTTGCCATCTTTACCATTCTGACCCTCGCGATCATCTTCGCTGGTGTCCGGAACGGTGTCGAGCGCGTCTCTAAGGTCATGATGCCCATCCTCGTGGTGCTGTCTGTCATCATTGCAGTCTACTCGGTCACCCGTCCGGGCGCGCTGGCCGGTGTGAAATACTTCCTCGTACCGAACGTTTCCAACTTCTCGTGGATGACAGTCGTTACCGCAATGGGTCAGATGTTCTACTCCCTGTCCATCGCAATGGGCATCCTTATCACCTTTGGCTCCTACATGAAAAAGGACGTCTCCATTGAGGATTCCACTAAAAATGTCGAGCTGTTCGATACCGCCATCGCCATTATGGCCGGTCTGATGATCATTCCGGCGGTCTTCTCCTTCTCCGGCGGTGACCCGAACACCCTGCAGGCAGGCCCTGCACTGATGTTCATCACCATCCCGAAAGTCTTCGACAGCATGGGTCTCGGCACCGTCGTCGGCATCCTGTTCTTCACGCTGGTCCTGTTCGCCGCACTGACAAGCTCCATCGCCCTGACCGAAAGTGCCGTCTCCACCTTTGAGGACGAACTTGGCTGGGAGCGTCATCGTTCCACCTTCCTGATCGGCGGCATCATGCTCGTGCTGGGCAGTCTGTCGGCTCTGGGCTATGGACCGCTTTCCTCCATTACCATCTTCGGGATGCAGTTCCTCGATTTCTTCGACTTTCTGACGAACTCCGTCATGATGCCCATCGCTGCCATTGCGACCTGCCTGCTGGTGGCCCGTGTGGTCGGCGTGAAAAAAATCGAAGAGGAAGTCATGCTGGACGGAAAGCCCTTCCGCCGGAAGGCCATCTTTAACTTTATGATCCAGTATCTCTGCCCAATTTTTGCCGCCATCATCCTCGTCAGCTCGGTCGCCAACGCGCTGGGCTGGATCACAATGTAATTTCTTGCAACACAAAAAGGAACTGCCGCACAAGGTCTTCCCTGTACGGCAGTTCCTCTTTTTTATGCTTTTAGCGGATCTCGATGCCCAGCTTGAACTTCAGGTTGCCGAGGATCTTCTTGACGGTGCGCTCGACCTGCTCGGCAGAAACTTCTGCAACAGGATCCGCCAGCGTCAGGGAGAAGGCCATGCTCTTCTTGCCCTCGCCGAGGTTTGCCCCGCGGTAGATATCAAACAGCTTGACCTCCTTGATGAGGGGGCTTGCCTTCTGGATGGTCTCCTCGATCTCACCGCAGGTGATCTTCTCGTCGCAGACCAGAGCCAGATCGCGCTTGACGGCCGCAAACGGGCTGAGCGGCTTATACCGCAGCTCGCCATCGACGCAGGACATCAGAGCCTCGTAGTCCAGCTCGCCCAGATAGATGTTCTGGCTGTCCTTCTGTTCCTTGGCGATCTCCAGCTCGGCGTTGATCTCGTTGGCCAGCTTGCCGAACACGCCCAGACGCTTGCCGTTGCAGTAGACGGCTGCGCTGATGCCGGGGTGGAGCCACGGCGTGGTCTCGCGCTGGTAGCTGAACTTCAGGTCGAAACCGGCAGCCAGTGCTTCCATCGCGCCCTTGACGGTGAAGAAATCCTCCTCGGGGCCAAAGGCACCGATGCAGAGGGTCTGACGCTCGTGGGGATGCTCCTGGATCGGCAGCTCCTTGGCCAAATAGACTGGAGCCATCTCGAACAGACGACCCTCGGCGTTGCCCTTTTTGAGGTTGTCCACGACGACGTTCAGCATCGAGGGTGCCAGCAGGGTGCGCATGATGGACAGGTTCTCGCTGATGGGGTTCAGGATGCGGATGGCCTTGCGTGCGGCATCGTCCGCCGGGATGTGCAGCAGATCCAGCTCGGCATTCGAGTAGAACGCCAGCGTGGAAGCCTCATAGAAGCCCTGTGCAGCCAGCAGACGCTTGGTCTTCATCTGCTGCTTCTGGTCGTAATTCAGGCCGCCGTTGGTGACAGCTGCGGTCTTGAGGAAGGTGGGGTTGATGTGGTCGTAGCCATACTCGCGGATGACTTCCTCGGCCAGATCGGGATAATCCTCCACGTCCTCTCGGTAGAGCGGCGCAGAGACATCCCAGCTGCCGTCGGCCTGCACATCCACGGTGAACTCGAGACGCTGCAGGATGTCGATCATGGTCTGGTCGGGCACGGTGATGCCCAGCACGGAGCAGATCTTGGCCGAGGTAGTCACGATGTGCTTGCGCTCCAGCGGGCGGCCGTCGTTCAGGTCATACTCGAGGGTGGTGATGTCGCCGCAGTCCAATTCCTGAATCAGGTGCAGGGCGCGTGCCAGACCCAGCTCGGGCGAATGGCGATCCACACCCTTCTCATAGCGGGCGGAGGAGTCGCTGTTCTGACCCAGCGCACGGCTGGTCTTGCGGACGCTGTCGCGGGCAAAGGTGGCGCACTCGAACAGCAGGCTGGTGGTGTTCTCGTCCATGCCGGAGTTTGCACCGCCCATGATGCCCGCCAGAGCCACCGGCTTCTCGGCGTCGCAGATGACGAGGTTGTTCTCGTTCAGGGTAAATTCCTTCTCGTCGAGGGTGGTGATCTTCTCGCCGTTGTGGGCGCGGCGGACGGTGATGCTGCGGCCGGCCACCTTGTTCAGGTCGAAGGCGTGCATGGGCTGGCCCATCTCGAGCAGAGTGTGGTTGGTGATATCGACCACGTTGCTGATGGAGCGCAGACCGCACAGAGCCAGATGCCGCTTCATCCAACGGGGAGACTCGCCCATCCGGATGTTCCGGACATAGTGTGCCATATAACGGGGGCAGAGGTCAGGAGCCTCGACCGCCACGCTGATGGGTTCATCGGCATCGCAGACGGTGTTGTAATCTATGGCCGGCATGTGGAGCGGTTTGCCAAGGATGGCTGCGACCTCGCGGGCGATGCCCAGAACCGACTGGCAGTCGGGGCGGTTGGCGGTGATGGAGATATCAAAGATGTAGTCATCCAGACCAACGACCGGTGCGATGTCTGTGCCGGGCACGCTGTCCTCGGGCAGGATCAGCAGACCGTAGACTTCCGAACCCGGGAACAGGTCGTCGTTCAGACCCAGCTCCTCGCCGGAGCAGAGCATACCGTTGGACTCCACGCCCTGCATCTTGCGGGCTTTGATCTTGATGCCGCCGGGCAGGGTGGAGCCATCCAGCGCAGCAGGCACGCAGTCGCCCACCTTCATGTTGGCGGCACCGGTGCTGATGCGGATGTCATGGCCGTACGCGCCGCAATCGACGACGCACTTGGTCAGGTGGGTGCCCTCCTGCTTTTCCATCTCGGTGATCTTACCGACGACCACCTTGCTGATGCCGGCATCCAGCGGGATCAGCTCTTCCACTTCAAAACCGCAGGAAAACAGCTTTTCTTCCAATTCCTGCGCGGTAACGTCGATATCGACGAGTTCTTTTAACCAGCTGAAAGGTACTTTCATTGTTTGCTCTCTCCCCTCTTATTCATGGAACTGCTTGAGGAATTGCAGATTGTTTTCAAACATCAGGCCGATGTTGTTGATGCCGTACTTGAGCATCGCGATGCGCTCGATACCAATGCCGAACGCAAAACCGGAATACTCGTCCGGGTCGATGCCGCAGTTCTCGAGGACTTTGCGGTTGACGACACCGCCGCCCAGAACTTCGATCCAGCCGGTGTGCTTGCACAGGGGGCAGCCCTTGCCGTGGCACTCGAAGCAGCTGACATCGACCTCAACGCTGGGTTCGGTGAAGGGGAAGTAGGACGGACGCAGACGGGTACGGGTGTCGTCGCCGAACAGCTTCTGGACGAAGGTGTTCAGTGCGCCCTGCAGGTCGCCGAGGTTGATGCCCTTATCAACGACCAGACCTTCCATCTGATGGAACATCGGGCTGTGGGTCGCGTCGGAGTCGGAACGGAAGACGCGGCCGGGGATGAGGACCTTGATAGGAGGCTTCTGGGAATCCATCGTGCGGATCTGGCCGCCGGAAGTCTGGGTGCGGAGCAGGAACTCATCGGACAGGTAGAAGGTATCCTGCATATCACGGGCCGGATGATCCTTCGGCACGTTCAGACGGGTGAAGTTGTGATCGTCGTCCTCGATCTCCGGGGCGTCTGCGACCGCAAAGCCCATGCCGGAGAAGACGTCGATGATCTGATTCGTCACCAGCGTCAGGGGGTGCAGGCCGCCGACCTCACGGGTCTTTGCCGGCAGGGTGATGTCCACCGTCTCAGCGGCATTGCGTGCAGCCAGCTCGGCCTCCTTGACCTTTGCGGCAGCGGCATCGTAGTCTGCCTGCACCTTCTGCTTCAGTTCGTTGATGATCTTGCCCATGGCCGGACGCTCTTCGGGGGCGACCGAACGCAGATTCTTCATCAGGGCCGGAATTTTACCGTTCTTGCTCAGGTATTCCTGCCAGAAAGTAGCCAGCGTTTCTTTGGAAGAGACCTGGCCCAGGCTTTCGCTCGCCTGTTTTGCCAGCTCGTCGATCATTGCTTGCATGGATGTTCTCTCCTTCTCGTATCTCGTGTTATTCAGCGGAGCAATAAAAAAGCTCCGTCCCCTGCCCGGCATCTGCCAAGCCAAGGGACGAAGCGTAACATTTCACTCCGCGGTACCACCCGGTTTCCGCTCCCGGCAAATGCCGGTGCGGCTCTCAAACGCCGTAACGGGGCGCACCGTCCTGTACTAATAAGAAAAACCGTTCGTGCAGGCCGCTCGGGAGCGAACTTCGGCAGTCTACCGCTCGGAAGCCCTTTCAGCCGGTGAAGCTTCTCTCTTTGCTGCGGTGTGGTCTGCGTACTCTCTCCGTCGCTGCGTTTCGAGTATTCAGGTTCATAACCATAAGTCATCTTACCACATTTCGCCGCCGTTTGCAAGCCTGCGCCTGATTTTTTGGCAGTTTCGGCGCAAAATCCTCGTTTCCGGCTTGCAATCCGCTGCCGGACGTGTTATAGTTGACGCAACGTTTACTGAAAGGAAGGTACGACCTGATGGGTTGGAACGGCTGCGTTTTCTTTAAAAAAGGAAATCCTTAAGCAATTCCGGCTCGAAGTGTACCCTTTTATACCTTTCAGCAAAGCGTGGAGTTGCAAGTATAACGCCGCGTAGCTTTGCTATGGGGCGTTTTTGTTTTGGCGGTATAAAGGGTACCCTTCTATTTTTCGTTTTATAATTTGTAAAAATAGAAAGGTCGTCTCCTATGAATATCAAAAAGCAGCTTGGCTGCGTTTACACATCCGACTTTTTCTCCGGCCTGCGCATCACGGATGCCGTCTGGGTCGCATTGCTGGCCGCACGAGGGTTTTCTCTCTGGGAAATCGGCCTTGCCGAGAGCGTTTATCACGTCGTCAGTCTCCTGTTCGAGGTCCCCAGCGGCATGGCGGCTGACCTGCTGGGCCGGAAGAAAACGCTCGTTTTCGGCGGTTTTCTGGTCGTCACGTCCAATCTGCTGATGGCCTTTGCACCAAACCTCTTCTTCATCTGCTTTGCAATGGGCCTGAACGCATTATCGAACACCATGTTCTCCGGCACCGGCACGGCCCTCGTCTATGACAGCCTGAAACAGACCGGCCGCACCGAGGACTACATCAAGGTCTCGGCCAATGAATCTCAAATTTCGATGGCGGCGAACGCCTTCGGTTCCCTCGCCAGCACATTGGAACAGTTTCTGCATTTCACCGGATTCTATCTGCTCAGCGCACTGTTTGAGGTCATCTCCACCATCTCCCGTCTCCTGATGACCGAGCCGGTCGTCACCGAGGCGCAGGCCAGCCGGGAGCAGCAGACTTTCCGTGACCTGCCCCGTCTGTTCACCCAGCTGGTGCGTGACAGTCTGCACGCCCTGCGCACTTGTCCGCTGGCGGTCAAGCTGATTTTGTCCAGTGCCATCATCTCGGTTCCCAGCTACCTCACCAAAATGTTTTTGCAGCAGCGTCTCATCGAGCTGGGCTGGCCGACGGCCCTGCTCTTTGTTCCGATGCTTCTGGGCGGTGTCGCCTGCATCGTCGGCACTGAAATCGCCCGTCGGCTCAAACCGCACTCCCTGCGCCGGTTCTACGCCGTCTGCGCTCTGCTCTGCGGTCTTGGCACGTTATTGGTCGGTGCGGCTCCTGCATGGGGCGGCATCTGCGGCATGATGCTGGTGCAGGGCATCCTTGAAATTTATCTTCTGCACGAGAGCCAGCGTCTGAACGATGTCATCCCCAGCGACCAGCGCGCAACCATCATCAGCGTGGACAGCATGATGTACAGCGTCCTGATGATCCCGGCCAGCCCCTTCATCGGCTGGGTCGGCGACCTGTTCGGGCAGGCCGGTGCCGGTCTTGTCCTGCTGGGCGTTCTGGTCGCTTTCAGCGGCCTTGCCGTGTCCGGACGCCGGAATATCTGATTTCATCACCGCCATCCGCAATTGCCCGGAGAGCAAAACGGGAAAGTATTTAAATAGCAAGAAAGGCTCCTGTCGTTCCGTTCGGAACGCAGGAGCCTTTCTTCTATTTCTCTTTTATTTACTTCGCCAGAATCTCATCCGCCAGCGCATCCATCTGCGCCTCGGATACGGCGTTGACGGCACTGCGGATGGTGACGACCTTCTCGCAGACGGTCATGTTCTTCATACCGTCCAGCTCGGCCTTCATCAGCTTTGCGGCCATCGGAGCCCAGGTGCCGTTCTCCATCAGGCCGATGGTGCGGCTCTGGAAGTTCTTGGTCTTCAGGTGGGCCAGCAGATTCTCCATCGGAGGGAAGAGGAAGCCGTCGTAGGTGGCGCAGGCCAGCACGATCTTGCCGCAGCGGAACGCCTCGGTCACGGCATAGGAAACGTCGGTACGGGTCAGATCCATCTCAACGACCTTTGCGCCTTTGGCACGGAGCTTTTCCGCCATGAGGTGTGCGGCATCCCGGGTGTGGCCGTGGATGGACGAGCTTGCGACCAAGACCTTTTCCGGCTCTTCGGCCTTGTAGGACGACCACAGGTCATAATAGTTCAGGTACTTGCTCAGGTCGCCAGACAGCACCGGGCCGTGGAGTGGGCAGATGGTCCGGATGTCCAGCGCGGCAGCCTTTTTCAGAAGAGCCTGCACCTGTGGGCCGTACTTGCCGACGATGTTCAGGAAATAACGGCGAGCTTCGCTGGCCCAATCTGCATGTTCATCGAACTTTGCCACTGCACCGAAGCGACCAAAACCGTCGGCGGAGAACAGAATTTTCTCACTGGACTCGTAGCTCACCATGACCTCCGGCCAGTGGACCATCGGGGCGAACACGAAGGTCAGAACATGCTGACCCAGAGACAGGCTCTCGCCGTCCTTCACGACGACCCGGCGTTCCTTCGCGATGGCATCCGCGCCGAAGAACTGTTCCATGTACAGGAAGGTCTTTGCGTTGCCGACCACCTGCATCTCCGGATACAGCTTTGCCAGATGCGCAATGTTGGCACCGTGATCCGGCTCCATGTGGGAGACCACCAGATAATCCGGCTTTTTGCCTGCCAGAGCCTCGTCGAGGTTTTGCAGCCATGCATCGGTGGCACGGCTGTCCACCGTGTCGAGGATGGCGATCTTGTCGTCAAGGATCACATAGGAATTGTAGCTCACGCCCGTCGGAACGGGGTACTGGCTCTCGAACAAATCAATGGTGGTGTCATCCACACCGACGCCCAGTACGGCGTTGCTGATCTTCTTTACGCTCATCGTCAAATTTCCTTTCTGTTTTTTGTAGTTGAAAGCGTATGATGTCCTGCGGAAAGGCAGATTACTTTTAAGAACCGTTCGCAGTATAGCACATTTAAAAGGAAAGCGCAAGTCCTGCCATTGTATTCTTGGCTCTCCCTTCGGGAGAGCTGGCCGCCGACAGGCGGACTGAGAGGGCAAGGCTGCTGACAGGCAGACGGAGAGGGTGAGGCCGCTGACAAGCAGCAGCCGCGCAGTGCTCAGTTTTTGCGAAGCTCGCCCTCTCCGTCATCGCTGCGCGATGCCACCTCTCCCAAAGTGAGAGGCAAGGGTCTCGAGGCAAGCGGCTTTTCCAGCTCCAGCAGCTCCGCCGCCGTCACTTCATCCAGCGACTGGACGCTGCGGAGCTTGCGGCTGATGGCACGGCTGCGGACGCCGATGAGGTTGTCCAGCTCTTCGTCGGTCTGGCGGAGCCGCTGCTGCATCTTGGAAAGCCCCTGCCCAAACTTGTCAAATTCGGTCTTGACCGCTCCCAGCAGCTGCCAGACTTCCCCCGAACGCTTCTGGATGGCCAGCGTCTTGAAGCCCATCTGCAGGCTGTTCAGCAGCGCGGCCATGGTGCTGGGGCCGGCCACATTGACCTGATAATCCCGCTGCAGCACTTCCAGCAGGCCGCCGTTCACGACCTCGGCATACAAGCCCTCAAAGGGCAAAAACAGGATGCCGAAGGCCGTGGTGTAGGGCGGCTCGACGTACTTTTCCCGGATGTCCTTGGCCTCGCTGCGAAGCACCAGCTCCAGCGCATGGCGGGCGTTCTCAACGGCCTGCGCATCGCCGGACGCCTGCGCGTCCTGCAGGTGGGCGTAGGTATCGCCCGGGAACTTGGAGTCGATGGGCAGCCAGACCGTGCCGCCGTCCGCCCCCGGCATCTTGATGGCGTACTCCACCCGCTGGGTGCTGCCCGGGATGGTCGCCACATTGGTGTCGTACTGTTCGGGAGCCAGAATTTCTTCCAGGATCGCGCCCAGCTGGATCTCGCCGAGGATGCCGCGGGTCTTGACGCCCGAGAGCACCTGCTTCAGGCTGCCGACGTCCGACGCAAGGTTCTGCATCTCCCCAAGTCCCTTGTAGACCTGTTCCAGCTGCTCGTTGACCGCCTTAAAACTTTCGCTGACCCGTTTCTGGAGCGCATCCTGCAGCTGTTCGTCCACGGTATGACGGATCTCGTCCAGCTTTTTGCCGTTTGCTTCCTGCAGCTTGGCCATGTTGTCGTCCAGCGTCTTCCGCAGTTCTTCCAGCTTTTGGGTATTGGTCTGTTCCAGACTCTGCAGGCGGCGTTCCAGCGTAGCCTGCTGGCCGTTCTGCCCCTGTGCGAGGGTGGTGCTCATCGTCTGCACTGCCGTCTGCAGCGTCTCGCTGACGCTCCGGATGGCGGCATAGTTCTGCTCCGCCATGGCCTGCTGCTGCTTGGCAAAATCCTTTGCCTGCGCCTCCAATTGCTGCGCCAGCCACTGCTTCAGCTCGTTGTTGTCTGCCGTGGGCTTTTTGCCGGTGCGGTGGAGCAGCACTGCCAGCAGCAGGCAGATGGTCACCAGCAAAACGGTGTAAAGGGATGCCAGAAATTCCATAGTTTCTTCTCCGATACAAAGTCCGGGCTCCGCCGCAGGATCAGCGAAGCCCGGTGTTTTTATTTATAGAAATTCATAATGCAGAACGTTCTTTTCCGGCTCGACCTGCGTGCCGTACAGCCCTGTGCCGTCGGCCTCGATCTCGCCGGTCTGGTTGTCGTAGGGATCCTTCCGGAAGCCGTACATCGGCGGGTCGAACGGAGCTTCAAACGCCCGGTTTGCCACCATCCGGCCTGTATCCAGATTGCCGAAGTAGTGGCGGCGCAGTTCTTCCTCCCCATTGCGGGCCATGGATGCGCCAAAGGAGCAATCGGCGTACATCCAGCCCTTGGGCGCGATGTAGAACATGGCCCAATCGTGGTTTCCCACGCTGGCGGGCGAGACCGCCAGACCGCTCTGCCACTGAGCCGGGATGCCCACCAACCGGCAGAGGGTGATAAAGGTCAGTGCCATGATGCCGCAGTCGCCCCGGCGGTTCCGGGCGCAGTTGTCCGGCAGGCAGTCCTGCACAAAGTAGGCGGGCTGGTAGTGGTACCGGACGTTCAGGGTGATGTAATCGTAGATCCGCTTGGCCTTTTCCGCCGGGTCGGTCACCCCTTCGGTCAGCTGCGCGGCCAGTGCCCGCAGGTAGGGCGTAAAGACGATGTGTGGGGCTTCCTCGCCGGTGTCAAAGGTCGGCTGTTCCGGCGCGGGCACAAAATCCATGGGGTCAGCGTAATAGGCCGTGCTGGTGTAACTGTAGGTTGCACCAAAGGTGCGGTTCTCGGTGAGATCCGCCTCCCAGTAGGCCGTCCGCTGGGGCGCATCTTCCGCTGCGATGTGCGCCGGCTGCTCGGTGAACGACTCGAGCCGGATGTCGCTCTGCGACAGGCAGTCTGCCGGGAGAGGCAGCCACACCCGGACATGAACGGCGTTCCGCCCCTCTGCTTTTGCTTGGGCAAGGGCGGCGGCAAAGGCGTCGTCCGACATCCGGATCCCGGTCTTGAGGGTAATGCGGGCAGCAGACTTGCCCTCCCGCTCCATTTTCTCGTGCTCCTGACGGCGGCGTTCCCGGACGGCGTTGGTCTGCGCCGGCGGATCCAGCAGCCGAGCCGCAAGGTCGGCATGGGTGGCGATGAGGGTCTGGTCAAAGCGGTCAAGGTACTGCTTTTTCCCCTCGACGAACCGCCAGTCCACCTGCCCGTTTTTCACCAGCTCCCGGAATTCCTCCACGGTGAAATCCCGCACAAGCTCCTGCATCCGGGCAACGGCAGCTTCCTCCGTCCAGCAGTATTCCTCCGGCAGACGGTGCAGGATCTCCCGCTGCACCAGCAGTGCATCCCGCAGAGCCGCGACTCCCTGCGGCGTAGGGTTCTCCGGCTTCTCCCCAGCCGCTGCGGGGCAGCCCTGTGTGGCGGGAGAGTTCTGCGTCTCGGTCCAGTCCTCGGCCAGATAGGTGTCGATCCGCTCGATGGCCTCGGCGTAATAGCCTGCCGCCTTCAGCCGCTCCACATCGTCCGGCAGCCCCACATTCAGGCTCCGGAAGGTCTCATTCCAGTCTTTCATCGTTTTTCGCTCCTTTTTTGAACTATTTATACTGCCGTCTGCGCTTCCCAGAACGCTACGGCATCGTTCAGCCAACCGTCGGCGTCGGTGCCTTCTCCGGTCGCCGCGCCGTGATCCGGCTGTTCAAACACCCGATACTCGTGCGGCACTTGGTGTTTTTCCAAGCTCTGTTCCAGCTTCGGGCTTTGTTCGTGCAGATTCAGCGCAAACAGCATCAGGTCTTTTTTGCCATACCAGTGATACACCGGCGGGTAGTCGTCGGTGACGACCGACGAAATGTTCGTCCAGTAATACCGCCAATGATACTCGTCAAAATCCATGAGGAAGTGATAGAGCAGCTTTCCTTCATAGAAGTCGTTAATGGGATATCCCAGCAGCAATGCGCCGGGCTTCGGCAGGTTCTCCTGCGCATAGCCGTATTTCTCGCTGGCAAGCAGTCCTGCCAGCTGACCGCCCGACGAATAGCCGACCACTGCGTACTGCTCCGGCTCGACCCCGAATTGTTCTGCATGGTCGGTGATGTACCGCACCGCGCGTTTCAGATCCTGAAGCGGTGCGTTGTTGGATGCGTCCACAAAGATGCGGTAATGCAGCAGAAAGACCGTATATCCCATCTGATGCAGTTCCCAGACCGTAGACATTCCCTCGCCTAAATCGCCCCGCGTCGTGCTCCCGTTGCCGCCCACAACCAAAACGTATTTTTTCTTTGTTCCATCTCCCGGGAAATAATGCAGCTTTGGCTCCGCAAGGATGCCGCTTTCGGCGATTTCCTCCGGCGTATACAACGGATAGGTCACCTGCACCCCGGCATTGACGGTTTCGATCAGAAGATTCAATGCCTTCGCCGAACGGTTGTAGGAACAGACATGGACGTAATCTTTTAGCTTTGTCCGGTCTGTCTTGCGTTTTTCACACGGGAACTCCGCTTCTGCCTGACAGTAGACCGAAAAACCCGAGGCTTCAATGCTGGGATTTGCCGCAATCTCCCCCATCGTCATCTCCTGCGTGATGTTTGCTTCACCTTTGGGGGCTTCCGCAAAGGCAGGCAGAGCCAGCACGCAAAGCAGCAGTGCGGCGCAGAGCAGAGCTTGTTTCAGCTTCATGGCGGATGTTCCCCCTCTTGTTGTTTCACTCGCTCCGGACGATTGCATTTTGGGGCAAAGAAGATTATAATAAGGTGCTGTCCGGAGATGGGTGGTAGGATATCCCTATTGTATCACAACCATCTCCATTGTCAAAACAATTCTGCGTGCAGGAGGTCGCATCCATGCCCGAGCCGCATTTTACCAATTACCACACCCACACCGCCCGGTGCCGCCACGCCGTCGGCACCGAGGAGGCGTACATCCAGACCGCGCTCCGCAGCGGATACACGGTGCTGGGCTTTTCCGACCACACCCCGTGGAAATACGCTGACCCGCACTTTGTCAGCCGCATCCGGATGCTTCCGGAAGAGCTGGACGGCTATGTGCAGACCCTGTCTGCCCTGCGGGAACGATACGCCGACCGGCTCCACATCCACATCGGCCTCGAAGCCGAGTATTTCCCGGCCTATCTGCCGTGGCTGGACGAGGAAATGGAGCGTCTCGGCATCGAGTATCTGGTCTTTGGCTGCCATTATGACACCACCGACGAGACCGGCCGCTATTTCGGACGGCCGGAATCGGGCAAGGACCTGCGCCGCTACGCCGAGCAGGTCACGGCCGGTCTGGAGACCGGGCGGTATGCCTGCCTTGCCCATCCGGACATCTGCCTGAACCACTGGACCGCCTATGATAAAGACGCGGAGGCCGCCTGCCGGGAGATCTGCGCGGCGGCGGCGCACACAAACACCCCGCTGGAATACAATCTGGCCGGTCTCACCTGCCAGAACCGGGGCGATGGCACGCTGGGCTACACCACCGACTTCTTCTGGAAGATCGCGGCAGAATACCCGGTCAAAGCCCTCATCGGCTGCGACGCCCATGCGCCCGAAGAGCTGGATGTGACCGGCCTGATCCAGCGCAAACGGCAATTCCTTTCCGGACTGGGGCTGACGGTACTGGATACCCTGCCCGGGCTGGAATAAGCTTGTCACTGCGTGCCGATTCTGCTATACTGAAAGCATCGAGTTTGTTTTGGGCGGGAGCTGTGTGTCTCCCGCTGAGGGAATGGGAAAAGGATCATGAGTGAGATAACGGTCCGGCCCATGGAGCCGGAGGACTGGAACGCTGTTTCCAGAATCTATTTAGAGGGGATCGCCACCGAGCACGCGACCTTTCAGACCAATTGTCCGCCCTACACTGCGTGGGATGCCTCCCACACCAAAGATTGCCGGCTGGTGGTGCTGGACGGCGGTGTGATCGCCGGTTGGACGGCTCTGCACCGGGTGGATCCCCGCTGGTGCTACCGGGGCGTGGTCGAGGTCAGCATCTACGTCGGCGAGCAGTTCCGGGGGCGGGGTCTGGGTTATCACCTGCTGACCGCCCTCTGTGCGGTGGCGGAGCAGGCCGGATATTGGACGCTGCAATCCACCGTCCTGCAGGACAACGAGGCCAGCCGCCGCCTGCACGCCAAATGCGGGTTCCGCTTGGTCGGCCGACGGGAGCGGATCGCCCGCGACTGCCACGGCCGCTGGCTGGACACCTACCTGATGGAGCACCGCTGCAGGGACGACGAACCCGCCGGGTACAAGAAACTCTGATATGCATCAAAAAACGCAGGTACAGCGATTTGCTGCACCTGCGTTTTTTGTTCGGGGTGTTTAGTCTGCGATGGCCAGCGAGCCCATCGGATCCCACGGCTCCAGCTCAATGGGGTCGGACGCATAGGCTTTCCGCTGTTCTTCGGTCAGGTACTTCTTGTGGACGACGATCTGGTACAGATATTCCTCGAACCAGCGGTCCGTCATTAAGTAATAGCCCTCCTTGCCTGGGTCTTTGCCCCAGCTGTTTTCGACCCGCCAGCGGTTGGGCTGGCCCTTGTCGTCGAGGTTCACGCCCTGAAAGACCATGGCGTGGGTCATCAGGCTCTGGCCGTAATCCAGACGCTCGGCCTTGGTCATGGTAAACTGGGTGTCCAGCAGCGTCTCGAGGCTGCGGATGTCCAGATCCATCACACCACTGTCACGATCGGAGTGTTTGCCGACGTCGCAGCCAAACCAGACGGGCTGGCCGTCCTTGAGCTGGGCGATGGCGGCCTTCTTCAGCTCCTCGATCGGGAGGTTCAGGTAGCGCACCGCGCTGCCCTCGCGGACGTTGCCGAGGTATTTGACGGTATAGCTGCGGCCGTAGGGCTTGTCACTCGTGGGCGCATTGATGAGGCTGACGTAATCATGCAGGTCGATGCCGACATACTTCTCAAAAAAGCTCTTCGGGGTCAAGCCGGTCTCCCGGTGGAAGTTCTTGTCCGCGTCGCGGTACTCAAAGGTAAAGCTCTTGGGCGGCTCGCCGAGGCAGATGCAGAGCAGACGGTAGATCTCGTTCAGCATCTCGTTCTTGCGCACACGCAGGGTGTCCATGTCCAGATGCTCCTTGTGCATCCGGCGCAGGATGCAGGCATCCTCCCGCAGTTTCTCGGTCAGGGTGCTGTCCATCTCGCGGCTGCCCGAAGAAGCCTTGGACTCGGGGTACGCGGTCTTGGGCACCACGCCGTACTTTTCCACCAGATTGCAGAGCATATCCCACTGGCCGCCGTCTCCCACCGGAGCAGTCAGCAGATAGGACACCAGACGGCTGCTGGTCGGCAGCTCGACCGTCTCAAGGATGCTTTCGAGGAAATAGTTGGATTTTTCCAGCTTATCCCAGAAGAACAGGTAGGCCTGCGACAGCTCAAAGGTCTTGAGGTTGCATTTCTGCATCACCTGATAGCGCATGGTGTTGAGTGCCGCAAACATCCAGCAGCGGCCGCTCTGCTTCTGGTTGGTGATCTCGCCCTGCTCAAGGCTGATGGAATACTCGTGGGTGTCCTGCGCAACAGCCGCACGGCTGACGGCCGAAGCCATCAGGCCGTTGGCGGTCACTGCGTTCATGGCCACAAGGTTTGCACGCTGCGATTCAAAATCAGCGGCGAACGCAGCGATCTGCTGTGCGCTGACGCCGTATGCAGGTTTCTGATCCATGGAAAAACATCCCTTTCTTTTTTCACATCCATGCCGGTCGTTCCACGTTCCGGCCATTTACCATTCGTCGTCCGGTGCATCCACATCGGCGACGCGGGTGCGCTGAAACATACTCTCGACCACCGCGCAGTACTTGTCTGCAAGGCAGACGATCACGGCTTCCCGGCAGGTGGGCACATGGCGGAAGGTCAGCGGCCACATATGGCTTGCGATGATGTTCTGCTCTTTCTGGGTGATCTGGAACACCTTCCGGGCGTTTACGCAGGCAGACCCCGGGTGCGAGAAGCCGTGCATCTCGAACAGGCGGTGCAGGCCGTGGAAGGTGCCCTTCTTGTGCCAGTCGTACAGATAGAAATCGTGCAGGAAGGCTCCCACCGCAAGCGATGTCTCATCGGCCCCCAGATGGAGGCGGCGGTTGAGCCAGAAGCTGACCTGCACCACATTTTTGCAATGCTGATAGGTCGTGACCGAGCCATGCTGGATGAACTCCCGCATCCGCTGCACTTCAGGGTGCTGGTCGTATTTTTCCAGTATGGCGGTCAGATTTTCACGTTCTGTTTCCGAAAGCTGCATCGTTGGATTTTCCCTTTCGATCCCGGTTTGGATCAAAGCAATAGTCAGATTCGTTCAGGAGCGGAGCTGGACAGGATTGGAATTGCCGAAGTTCTCGGCGGCGGAATCGTTTTCCCGCGCAAGGCTCAGATCCACGAGGTACTGCTTGCCGTCGCCCAGTGCTTCCAGCTCGGCCAGCTTTGCATTTGCGGCGGCCTTGTCGGGATACCACTGGATCAGGAAAAAGTTTTCTGCCTCCACACCGTAATACAGCCACTGGCCGTCGGCGCGGAGCAGGTCGTCGAGGTGATCCACCTCTTCGCCGTCCGGCAGGCCAAGGCCCTCTTCGGCGTACAGATTTTCCGGTTCCACCTGCAGCATCTCGATCACTTGGATCGAGCTTTGCAGGTATTCGTCCTGCGAGATGCTCTGATCAGAGAGCTCCCAGCCGGTCAGAAACGCCTGCATCAGCAGGTCTTTGACCGAGATCTTCGGCAGATGCGGATCAATTGCCATGGTTCCAATTCCTCTTTCCTTCGGGGAGTCGTTTCTCCCCTTGTTTGTCTCCGCTGACCAGTATACTTCAAAAACGGGTACAGGTCAATCGGAATTTTATGAATTTTTTGTAGCTATGCTTAAATCAAGTCTTATGCCCCGATGGAGAAGGCAAATGTCTCCCCCAGCCACTCCAACGCCAGCTCCACCCAATGGTGCCGGTGTTGGTCGGCGGCGTTGACCTCGGCGGTGCTGATGCTGGTGCCGTGGACACCCTTTTCAAAGAGATGTGCTTCACAGGGCACGCCCGCCCTGCGCAGAGCTGCGATCAGCAGCAGGGTGTTCTCCACCGGAACGGTCTGATCTTCCATCGTATGCCAGACAAAGACCGGCGGCATCTGCGGTGTGATCCGATCCTCCAGCCCAAACCGCTGCTGCGCCGTGCGATCCCAGCTGCCTGCCAGCATCTCGAAACTGCCCCGGTGTGCAAATTCTCCTGCTGTGACGACCGGGTACCCCAGAATCACGGCGTTGGGGCGGTGCGGTGCTTCCCCTTCCGGCAGATCCAGCACCGCCGACGACAGAGCCAGATGCCCGCCCGCCGAAAAGCCGCAGACCGCGATCTTCCCGGGCAGGATGTTCCACGCTTCGGCGTTTGCCCGCAGCAGGCCGATGGCCTCATTGAGCTGGCGCAGCGGCCGGAGATCCTGTGCCGCTTCCCCCACACTGTAGTGGAGGACGGCGGTGTGATACCCCGCCGCAGCAAACTGCAGTGCGACCGGGTCGCCTTCCCGCGGGCTGACATGGTTGTATCCGCCGCCGGGCACCACGACCACCATCGGCCGCCGCACCGCATCCGGCATTGCCTCTGCCGCATCCCGCAGACAGACGTTCAGCACGCCCCCGCCCGAAAGCGCAAGTGTTTTCAGCTGCATTTTCCCTGCCTCCTATGCAAAATTCGCAACGGGTACATTATAGCACGTTCGTGCAGGAAAGGAAAGCGTTCTGCGCCGTTTCACCGCGACAATTTCAACTTTTGCACCGCTCGTTTTCTGCGCATAGATTTGTTTGACAAAGGACGATGCATCGTGTATACTAAGAGCAGGAGGCGATACTATGAATTATACAGTGCCTTACAGCGGAACTTTTTGCTCTAAAACCCCGGTCAAGCGCAAAAGAACGCTCTCTCCGGAAGCAAAGGCTATGCGGGATTTTTACCGTTCCCATAAGTTTTCAGTAGAAGTCAAGTCCGATGGAACCATCATCGATCACATTGTAAAACTTTCTGAGAAATGATTGATACACAGGAATTCAGCAGTTCATTTTCTTCTCTTGCCGCAAAATTTGATTGCGGCAACTCCTATCTGAATCAGTTCCTCCGCAGTTCTGATGCTTTGAATCCCGGCATCGGAAAAACCTTTGTTTTTCTTTCCGAAGACAAAACGGCCATTGTTGGTTATTACAACATCAGCTGCGGAGCATTGGATGAGGTCGAAGATGGAAAACGCTACAAAATCGGCGGCGCGATCCATATCGGCTACTTCGCAATTGACGAGCACTTCCAACATCAATTGCAGAATATTGCACCCAATGGGATCCACCTCTATTGGGGAGATGTGCTGTTAGAAGACTGCCTGATGCGCATCGAGCAGCTTCGCACCACGCAAGTCGGTGTTTCTTTTGTGACCCTTGCTTCTTCCAAAGCCGGAGAGCGGCTTTACCGACACCACGGCTTCGAGGATCTGGACTCCGATATCATCTTCAGCCCCGTCCATGGCGAGGACGAATGCATCTGCCTTTACTTACCGCTCGATTATTGAATGGAATTTTGCATCCAGACATCTTTTCCGTCAGGGAAAGATGTCTTCTTATTTTCAATTTTAAACTTTTTATGAAACCTCTTGATTTTTGGGATCCGGCGGTGTATATTAGCACTCGTAATATATGAGTGCTAAATCAGTGGACAGATTCCTCATGGATCTGCTGCGGATCCGGCACAGATAAAGATAAAGAGGTTTTGCATTATGGCGAAAAAAGAATTTCAGGCGGAAAGCAAAAAACTGATGGACATGATGATCAACTCCATCTACACCAACAAGGAGATCTTTCTCCGGGAGCTGATCTCCAACGCTTCGGACGCCATCGACAAGCTGTATTACAAGAGCCTGACCGATCCTTCCGTTGGGATGAACAAAGGCGATTTCCGCATCCTGTTGACGCTGGACAAGGACAACCGCACCCTGACCGTCTCCGATAACGGCATCGGTATGACCAAGGACGAGCTGGAGCAGAATCTGGGCACCATCGCTCACTCCGGTTCCCTCGACTTCAAGAAGGACAACAAGGATGAGAACATCGACATCATCGGCCAGTTCGGTGTCGGCTTCTACTCTGCCTTTATGGTCGCCGACAAGGTCCGCGTCGTTTCCCGCGCCTATGGCTCCGAGCAGGCTTGGCAGTGGGAGTCCAGCGGTGCGGACGGCTACGAGCTGACCCCCGCCGAGAAGGAGACCGTCGGCACCGACATCATCCTCCACATCAAGCCCGATACCGACACCGACAATTTCGACAATTTCGTCAACGAGTACGGCATCGTCGCCATCGTCAAGAAGTACAGCGATTATGTGCGCTATCCCATCCAGATGGAGCGGGAGAAGAGCCACCAAAAGCCCGAACCCGACCCCAAGCCCGAGGATTACAAGCCCGAGTGGGAGACTTACACCGAGCTGGAGACCCTGAACAGCATGGTGCCCATCTGGAAGAAGCAGAAGAGCGAAGTCACCGACGAGGAGTACAACACCTTCTATAAAGATAAGTTCAACGATTACAGCGACCCGGCTCGCGTCATCGTCAGCCGCACCGAGGGCACGGCCAACTACAACGCCCTGCTCTTCGTGCCGAGCCATCGTCCTTACGACTTCTACACCAAGGACTACGAAAAGGGTCTGGCTCTGTACGCTTCCGGTGTGCTCATCATGGAGAAATGTGCCGACCTGCTGCCCGATTACTTCAGTTTCGTCAAGGGCATCGTGGACAGTCAGGATCTCAGCCTGAACATCAGCCGCGAGATGCTGCAGAAGGACAACCAGCTCAAGCTGATCCACAACGCACTGGAAAAGAAGATCAAGAACGAGCTGCACGCCATGCTCCAGAACGACCGCACCAAGTATGAGGAGTTCTGGAAGGAGTTTGGCCGTCAGATCAAATTCGGTGCCTACTCCGACTATGGGATGCACGCCGAGCTGCTGCGCGACCTGCTGCTGTTCTACTCTGCCAAGGAGCAGAAGATGGTCACCCTGCAGGAGTACGTCGAAAAGATGCCCGCCGAGCAGAAGTTCGTCTACTTTGCTGCCGGCGACTCCACCGACCGTCTGGCCAAGCTGCCCGCCGCCGAGCTGGTGCTCGACAAGGGCTATGACGTCCTGCTCCTGACCGAGGACGTGGACGAGTTCTGCCTGCAGATCCTGCGCACCTATCCCCGCAAGGACGCCGAGGGCAAGGACGGCACCGTTGAGTTCAAGAACGTCAACAGCGGCGATCTGGGGCTCGAGACCGACGAAGAGAAGAAGGCTGCCGAGGACGCCACCGCCGAAAACAAGCCCCTGTTCGACGCCATGAAGGACGCTCTGGACGGCAAGGTCAAGGAGGTCAAGGTCTCCACCCGCCTGAAGGATCACCCGGTCTGCCTGTCCGCAGACGGCCCGCTGTCCATCGAGATGGAGAAAGTCCTCTCCAAGCAGCCCGGCAGCGAGAACGTCAAGAGCGACAAGGTGCTGGAGCTGAACGTCCAGCACCCCGTCTTCGCCGTGCTGAAAGCCGCACAGGAGGCCGGTGACACCGAGAAGATCAAGAAATACAGTGCCCTGCTCTATGCACAGGCACAGCTGATCGAAGGTCTGCCCGTGGACGATCCCGCCGCCTATGCTGAAGCCGTTTGCAGTCTCATGAACTGATAAACTCCCTCTTAACAAAAGAACCGTGTTCTGGTATCATTAAACCGGAACACGGTTCTTTTTCTGTAAGGAGGAAATTTGCCCCATGGAACCAAAACGCAGCAAGCACTATCTCGCCCGCATCCCCACCATCGCCCTGTTCGCGCTGTTTGCCCTTTCGCCGTGGCTTGGCATCCTGTTTTTCATTCTGCGTGCCATCGACCGGGATGCAGAGCAGAAAGAGCAGGCCAACGCCGCGTATTCCAGCGACTTCCGCGCCACGGACACCCGCACGGCGGGTGCCTCTGCGCAGCGTGGGTTCCCGGCTGACGCCGAGATCGTCTATGGTCACGACTTTCCCACCGAGGAGCAGAAAAAGGCCAAAAAGTGGCACAAGCGTCTCACGACCCTCTGCACCGTTCTGGGCGGGTTGTTTCTTGTCTCCGGCATCCTGACGCTGCTGGACGCAGGCGGGAGCATCCTCCCCTACGACCTCTTTACCAGTGCGGCGCAGATCTTGGGCGGCGGCGGCGCGCTCTGGATCGGCCTGCGGATGGATCGCAGCCGGAAGCTGGAACGGCTGCTGGATACGATCGTCGGCGACCGCGACAACATCCCGCTGGAGGAGTTGTTTGCAGCGGCCGGCATTTCCGCCGCAAAGGGCCGCCCCGTGGTGGAGAATGCCATCGAGCACGGCTATTTCGGAGCCGATGCCTACATCGACAATCGTACCCATACGCTGGTCGTCCGGGGGGTCGCACCCGAACCGCCCCAGCCGACGCCGCAACCGCAGGCCGCCGTCTCCGAGGACACCTACACTTCCCTGCTCCGGCAGCTGCGGCAGGTCAACGACGCCATCCCCGACCCGGCAATGAGTGCCAAAATCACCCGCCTTGAGGAGATCAGTGCCCGCATCTTTGCCCTTGCACAAAAAGACCCGGACAAAAAGGCGCAGCTGCAGAAATTCATGGATTACTACCTGCCGACTGCCCTCAAACTGCTGAACACCTACGCCCAGCTCTCGGCGCAGGGGGTGCAGGGTGCCAACATCCTTGAAGCAAAACAGGGCATCGAACACTCGATGGATCTGCTGGTGACCGCTTTTGAAAACCAGTTGGACAAGCTCTTTCAGGCCGATGCGCTGGATATCACCACCGACATCGCCGCGCTGGAAGGGATGCTCAACCTCGACGGCCTGACCGGGAGCGATTTCTCCGCCGGGAAGTAACGGGCGTTCTCCGTCGCCTTTTCCATTCACGCGCAACATTATTACATGGTTTTTTCGGAGCAGATTCTTTATTATAGGGTTAGAAGCTCACGGGTTCGTGCAACACCGTGAAAAACATCACCATCCTGAGATTCAGAGGAGGAACGCGCAATGATGAAGCCTATTTCTGTCTGGAAGCAGGAACTTGCCAGCGGTGTCCACACCGACCGTCTGGCCAGCCTGTACTGCTGCGCACCGGAGCAGACCCCCGCGCAGGCCGCCCGCTATGCGGCTGTGCTGGACGGTCTCGAAACCACCTTTGGCCCCCACGCGGAAGCCGGGCTGTACAGCGCACCGGGCCGCACCGAGATCGGCGGCAACCACACCGACCACCAGCACGGCCGGGTTCTGGCCGGCAGCGTCAACATTGATATGATCGCCGCCGCCGCGCCCAACAGCCAAAACCAGCTGCGGGTCCAGAGCGAGGGCTACGACCTGTGTGTCATCGACCTCGCCGACCTTGCCGCCCGCAAGGAGGAGGAAAACACCAGTGCCGCCATCCTGCGCGGCGAGTGTGCCGCCTTCGCCCAGCGGGGTGCCGCCCTGTCCGGTCTGGACGTGTACATCTCGTCCAATGTTCCCAAGGGCAGCGGTGTTTCGTCCTCGGCCGCGTTCGAGGTGCTGATCGGTGTGATCCTGAACGACCGCTTCATGGCCGAGAAGGTCTCGCCCATCGCCATCGCGCAGATCGGCCAGTGGGCAGAGAACGTCTATTTTGGCAAGCCCTGCGGCCTGATGGACCAGATGGCGTCCAGCGTCGGCAACATCATTACCATTGATTTTGCCGATCCCGCCCACCCCGATGTGGAGCCGGTGGCGGTCGATTTCTCCAAGGCCGGTCTCGCGCTCTGCATCCTCGATTCGGGTGCCGACCACGCGGATCTGACCGACGAGTATGCCGCCATCCCCAACGAGTGCCGTGCGGTGGCTGCGGTCTGCGGCGGCGAAGTGCTGCGGGAGGTTCCCTTCGAGACCTTCTTCGCCAAGCTGCCCGAATGCCGCAAGGCCTGCGGCGACCGCGCCGTGCTGCGCGCCTTCCACATCTACGCCGACAACGAGCGGGTGACCCAGCAGGTCGCCGCTCTCCGCCGCGGCGATTTCGATACCTTCCTCGCCCTGCTCAACGAATCCGGTGACAGCAGCTGGGAATACCTGCAGAATGTCATCCCCGCCGGTTACAAGGAGCATCAGGAAGTGGCGGTCGCCATCGCCGCCGCCAAGCACCTGCTGAACGGCCGCGGCGGTGTCCGCGTCCACGGCGGCGGCTTTGCCGGCACCGCGCAGGCGTTCGTTCCGCTGGATCTGCTGGACGCGTTCAAGGCGGGTATGGAGGCCATCCTCGGCGCAGGCCGCTGCCATGTCCTCTCCATCCGTCCGGAGGGAGGTGCCGTGCTGTGATCTCGACCGCGATTCAACAGCTCGTCAACTACGGCCTCGACACCGGCCTCATTCTGCCGGACGACGAGATCTACATCCGCAACCAGCTGCTCCTGACGATGCAGCTGGACAGTTTTACCGAGCCCGAGGGCGATGTCTGCTACACCGACCTTGAAAGCATTTTGAAAACGCTGGTGGACGATGCCGTCTCCCGCAGTGTCTGCGCCGACAACTCCACCGCCCGCGACCTCTTTGACACCAAGCTGATGGGTGTACTGACCCCGCGCCCCAGCATCGTCCGCGCCAATTTTGAGGAGCGGTACGAAAACGAAGGCCCGCAGGCCGCCACCGACTGGTTCTACCAGTTCAGTCAGGATACCGATTACATCCGCCGTTACCGCATCCAGCGGGATCTCAAGTGGGTCACAAAGACCCCCTACGGCGATCTGGATATCACCATCAACCTCTCGAAGCCCGAGAAAGACCCCAAAGCCATTGCTGCAGCCAAGCTCGCGCCCCAGAGTGCCTACCCCAAGTGCCAGCTCTGCATCGAGAACGAGGGCTATGCCGGCCGGATGAACCACCCCGCCCGGGAGAACCACCGCATCATCCCGCTGACCATCAACAACAGCGCGTGGAACCTGCAGTACAGCCCCTACGTCTATTACAACGAGCACTGCATCGTCTTCAACAGCCAGCACACCCCCATGAAGATCGAGCGGGCCACCTTCCGCAAGCTGCTGGATTTCGTGGCACTCTTCCCCCACTATTTCGTGGGCAGCAATGCCGACCTCCCCATTGTGGGCGGCAGCATCCTGAGCCACGACCATTTCCAAGGCGGCCACTATGAGTTCGCCATGGCAAAGGCTCCCATCGAAAAGAGCTGGGTCTTCCCGGGCTATGAGGACGTGGAGGCTGGCATCGTCCATTGGCCGATGAGCTGCATCCGCCTGACCTGTGCCAACGACGAGCGTCTGGTGGAGCTGGCCGACAAGATCCTGACCGCATGGCGGGGCTACACCGATGCCGACTGTTTCGTCTTTGCTGAGACCGACGGCGAGCCGCACAACACCATCACCCCCATCGCCCGGATGCGGGAGGGTAAGTTCCAGCTCGACCTCGTGCTCCGCAACAACATCACCACCCCGGAGCATCCGCTGGGCGTTTACCATCCCCATGCCAAGCTCCACCACATCAAAAAGGAGAACATCGGCCTGATCGAAGTCATGGGTCTGGCCGTCCTCCCCAGCCGTTTGAAGGGCGAGATGACCGAACTGGAGACGGCTCTGGTCAACCGCGTGCCCACTGCCGAATATGGCGAAAGCATCCGGAAACACGCAGAGTGGGCCGGTGAGATCCTCGCCAAGCACCCCGACCTCAACGCCGGGAATGTCCACACCATCCTGCAGGATGAGATCGGCCATGTCTTTGCCGAAGTCCTGGCCGATGCCGGTGTGTATAAGCTGGACGAAGCCGGACGTGCTGGCTTTGTGCGGTTCCTGAAAAGCATCCAGTAAGTTTTTTCTTTGCCAAAGGCTCTCCCTTTGAGAGAGCGGTCACCGAAGGTGACGAAAAAGGGCGAGCACGCCAACAAACCGTGCCTATGCAGCGATACGATGTATCTTCAAAAAGTCATCGTATCGCTGTGTTTGTTCTTCAACTTTTCCCGGCCTCACCCTCTCCGTCATCGCTGCGCGATGCCACCGTCCTCCCTGTGTCACTTTGTGACATCTCCCTCCGACCGGAGGGAGTCTTTCCCGAAGTGGGAGGCCTTGGCATTCCGTCAAGTTTCTATGGAGGTTTCTATGTCCTATACCCTCGAAGTTTGTGTGGACAGCGTCGCCAGTGCCCTCGCTGCAAAAAAGGGCGGAGCCGACCGGCTGGAGCTCTGCGCCGATCTGGTCATCGGCGGCACCACGCCCAGCCTCGCGCTGGTGCGGCAGGTCAAGGCAGAGACGGGGCTTCCCGTCCGTGCCCTGCTCCGCCCCCGGTTTGGGGATTTCTGTTATGACGCCTACGAGCTGGCACAGATGGAGCAGTCCGCTGCCGAGTTGGTCGCCGCCGGTGCCGACGGCATCGTGTCCGGTGTCCTGACCCCGGACGGTGCGTTGGATGTGGACGCCCTGCGCCCGATTTACGCCGCCGCTGCGCACGCTGGGGCGCAGGCCGCCCGCCCGGTGGCTCTGACCCTGCACCGCGCCTTTGACGTCTGCCGTGACCCCTTTGCCGCGTTGGAAGACGCCTGCGCACTGGGGCTCTCCACCATCCTGACCAGCGGGCAGGCCGCCAGCGCACCGCTGGGCTCCCCTTTGCTCCGGCGGCTGGTGGAAGCAGCCGGGGATCGCATCGAGATCCTTGTGGGTGCAGGTGTCTCCCCCGCCAATCTCCCGACCCTCGCCGCTGCGACCGGCGCACACGCGTTCCATCTTTCGGGCAAGCAGGCACTCGACAGCCGGATGACCTTCCGGCGGGAGGGGGTTCCCATGGGGCTGCCCGGGTTCAGCGAGTTTGAGCTGTGGCAGACCAGTGAATCCACCATCCGGGCTGCGCGGCAGGTGCTGGACACGCTCTGAACACAGCCGCCTCCCCGCACGCCCCCAAACGATGCGTCCGCCCTCCCGCAGGATCCGGACATGGAAAAACCGGCAGATGTTTTGAACACCTGCCGGTTTTTCCTGCTTTGGATTGTATCATAACGAAATACGGGATGGCTTAAAGTTGCTGGGGGTCGGGATCACTTGGTGAAGAGCTGAACCCACTGGTGGCCGTATGCGCTGGAGCTGCTGTAGTAGTAGCCAACGCTCATCTTGTGTGCCTCCGGGTCGAGGATGTTTGCACGGTGGCCTTCGGAAGCCATCCAGTCTGCAACGACCTCTTCGGGAGTCGCTTCGCCCCAAGCGGCGTTCTCACCGGTGGGATCCTCAGTCACGTTGAACTCTTTCAGAACGGTGAAGCAGCTGCTGCCGTTCGGACGGACGTGGGAGTTGACCTCGGCGATCTCTTCGGCACGAGCCTGTGCAGCGGCGGTCAGGTTGGCATCGCCCATTTCCAGAGCGGCCAGACCAGCCTTTGCGCGCTCGGCGTTGACCAGTGCCAGAACCTGAGAAGCAAACTCGCTGTTGCTGGTGTTGTTGGTGTAAGTAAAGATGACGACCCAGTAGTTCTGGTACTCACCGCCCTTGAAGTGGCCGACACCGATGTGGGTGGCGTCTGCGTTCAGCAGGCAGGTGCGGAAATAATCGTTGTTCATCCAAGCGGAGACAGCCTCTTCAGCGGTCTCGCAGCCGGCCCAGTAATCTTCGCCAACGGAGATATCGGAAACATTGTACTCGTTGAGGATGGTGAACTCCCGCTTGCCGTTCGGACGGACGTAGGAGTAGCTCTGCGACAGCTCCTCAGCGCGGGCATTGGCAGCGGCGTTCAGGTTCTCGCTGCCGATGGACACGGCGGAAACGCCGGCCTTCGTGCGCTCCATGTTGACCAGCTGGAGGATCTGCTCCTGCTCCATCAGCGCATCGCCGGATGCTGCGGAAGCAGGCAGTGCGAACACGGAAATCACGCACAGCAGCGCGATGCAGAGGATCATGTTTACGATATTCTTTACGTTGGTACGCATGGTGGTTAGCTCCTTCGTTGCAAGCGTCAGTAACATAAAGAAGAGTATTGTAAATGCACCGAGAGTGCTGTTTACAATACTCTTCAAAGTGCAACTGGCTGCCATTTTACAGGCCCTATAGCTTTGCGTCACAGCCTTTCGACTGCTTTGCCGATTTATGAAATTTTACAAACTCTTCAACGAACGGGATCCGGAAATTCTACGCAAAAAGAGCATTGCTGAACGTCAACCGCAAAGCAATGCTCTCAAAAAACCTTAAGAAGAATCTCAAGCGCAACTGGCTGCCATTTTACAGGCCCTATAGCTTTGCGTCACAGTCTTTCGACTGCTTTGCTGATATTCAGTTCTGGATTCTGTTTCCGTGGAATTTCTGTTTCCACCGATACTGTACCACATCAGCGGCCGTCTGTCAACACTTTTTTGCACAAAAAGCACAATTTTTCGGTTTTTTGACCGATCTTATGCACCCAGCACCCGGCGGTGTGTTCTCAGGCCAGCGGATCCCACAGCTTCATGGGCAGCGGCTCCTGTTCCAGCAGCTTGCGCTGGGCATCGCTGAGCAGCTCCTTGCGGACCGTGATCTGGTAGACATTGGCCTTGAACCACTTTTCGCTGCCGATGTAGTAGCCCTTCTGCCCGTTCTGCTCGCCCCAGCTGTTCTCGATCTTCCAGCGGTTGGCGGTGCCGTTTTCGTCCAGATTGACGCCGCAGAACATCATGCAGTGGTTCATGGTGCTGTCGCGGGTCAGCAGACGCTCGGCCTTGGTCATGCCGAAGGTCAGGCCGCCCAGCACCTCGCCGTACTGGAAGGAGTCCGGATCCCAGTAGCCGTTCTTGCGGTCTCCGTCCGGGTGGCAGTCGCAGCTGAACATCACACCCTCACCGGCTTTCAGCTGGCGGATGGTCAGATCCTCCAGCTCTTCCTGCGAGAGGTTGAGCCAGAACATATTCTCTTCCACCACGTCGCCCATGAACGGCTGGCAGTAGGTGCGGTTTTTCTCATGGATGGGCGACGCGATGACGACCACATACTCATCAAAGTCGTTGCCAACATACTTTTCCATAAAGGTCCGCGGGGTCAGGTTCTTGTCGCAGTGGTAGACGCCGTCCTTGTCGGTGTACTCGAAGTCAAAGGTCTTGGGCGGCTGGCCGTACAGGACGCGCAGGGCGTTGTAGATCTCGGCCAGCATCTCTTCCCGGCGGGCAGAGGGATCCTTGCCCTCCCGCACCAGTTTGCGCAGCTCCAGCGCGTCCTCGCGCATCTTCCGGGTCAGGATGGGTAGGTACTTGGCCGTACCGGTGGACGCCACCGTCTCCGGCATCACCCAGCTGGGCACAAGGCCGTATTTCTTGGTCAGGGCGATGGCCATATCCCACTGTCCGCCGTCGGGCAGCGGATGACCCATCAGCTCAAAGGTTTCGCGGTCGTCCAGATCCTGGTCGGCGAAGTGGAGGATGTTCTCGAAGAAGAGGTTTGCCTTTTCCAGTTTATCGTAGAAAGCCAGATAGGTCTGGGAGAACGAGAAATCCTCCAGATTGCATTTCTGGATGACCCGGCGGCGCAGGACGTTCATGGTGGAGAACATCCAGCAGCGGCCACTCTGCTGCTGCCACGTCACCTTGGTGGTCGGCACCAGCACCGAAAAATCCATCCGCAGCTTGGCGGCGGCCGCCGGAACAAAGGCCGCATCTTCCAGACTGGTGCGGGAAATGGCGTTGGACATCACCTGCAGCTCGGGGCGGGCGTCGAAGCCCTGCTCAAACCGAGCCAGCATCGCGGGATCAATGGGCGTTACCTTGTTCATGTACATCACACTTTCTTATTTTAATAAATCCGTTAATTTTTCAAGCCGCTTGACCGCTTCATCCAATACATCCGTACCGCGGGCAAAGTGCATCCGGATCAGATGGTTGACCGGCTCCCGGAAGAAGCTCGAGCCCGGCACCGCCGCCACGCCGATCTCCCGGATCATCCACTCGCAGAAAGCAAGATCCGTCCACCCCGCAAACTGCGGAAGAGCGAGGAAATCCGAGATGTCAATCAGGACGAAGTAGGTTCCCTGCGGCGTGTTATGCTTCAGGCCGATGCGATCCAGCCCGGCGAGGAAGCGATCCCGCTTTTCGGTGTAGAGTGCCTGCAGCCCCTCGTAGTAGGACTTTGGCATTTCCAGCCCGGCAACGGCGGCTTCCTGCAGCGGTGCCGCCGCGCCCACGGTCAGAAAATCGTGTACCTTCCGCGCGGCTTCGATCACCTCTGCCGGGCCGATGAGATACCCCAGCCGCCAGCCGGTGATGGAGTAGGTCTTGGACAGCGAGTTGCAGGTGATGGTATGCTCGAACATTCCGGGCAGGGATGCCATGCTGATGTGCTGGCTGGGTGCGTAGACGATGTGTTCATACACTTCATCCGTCACCACAAAGGCGTCGTACTGGATGGCCAGTTTCGCAATGGCTTCCAGCTCCTCCCGGCGGAACACCTTGCCGCAGGGGTTGGAGGGGTTGCAGAGGATCAGAGCCTTTGCGCCCTCCCGGAACCCCTTTTCGATCAAGCTTAAATCAAATTCATACTCCGGCGGAACCAGCGGAATGTAGATCGGCTCTGCACCCGAAAGGATGGCATCGGCCCCGTAATTCTCGTAGAACGGCGAAAAGATCATCACCTTGTCGCCCGGGTTGCAGAGGGTCATCATGGCGGCCATCATCGCCTCGGTGCCGCCGCAGGTCACGCAGATCTCTGTGTTGGGGTCAACCTCGTGGTGGAGGGTCGGGCTGACCTTTTTCGCCAGTGCCTCCCGGAAGTTCTGCGCACCAAAGGTCACGGCGTACTGGTGCGGGCCTTGGTAGGCCGTCTTTGCCAGTGCATCCAGCAGCTCCTGCGGCGGGTCAAAATCCGGAAAGCCCTGCGACAGGTTGATGGAATCGTATTGGTTGTTGATGCGGGTCATCCGCCGGATCACCGAATCCGTGAAGGTTCCCACACGGTCGCTCAGTTTCTGCATAAGATCAGCCCCCGAAATACGCATTCTGCACGGCCAGCAGGACACCGGCGCGGCTGGCGGCAAAGTTCAGACCGCCCTGCAGGTAGCAGGTGTACGGCTCACGGAGCGGGCCATCGCAGGAAAGCTCGATGGTGCTGCCCTGCGTAAAGCTGCCGCTGGCCATGATGACTTCGTCGGTGTAGCCCGGCTCCGGCGAGGGTTCCGGCGCGGCGTAGCTGTCCACCGGGCTGGCCGCCTGCACGCCGCGGCAGAAACCGATCAGCGCATCCGCCGTACCTGCGTCGAAGCAGGTCACGATATCGTTGTGATCCTCGCAGTAGCGAGGGATGGGTTTTTTATCCAGCAGTTCCAGCAGGCACTGAGCATAGATGGCCGTCTTGATGGCCTCGCAGACGACACCGGGCGCATAGTAGAAGCCCAGATACAGATCACGGGGCGTATCCAGCGTGCAGCCCAGCTCCTTGCCGAGGCCGGGGGCATTCAGGCGGTAGGCGCACTGCTCCACGAGGTCGTGACGGCCTGCGATGTAGCCGCCGGTGGGGGCGATGCCGCCGCCGGGGTTCTTGATGAGGCTGCCCACCACGAGGTCGGCACCGGCCTGACAGGGTTCTTTGGTCTGGGTGAACTCACCGTAGCAGTTGTCCACAAAAATGATGATGTCGGGGTTGGCGGCGCGGGCGGTGTCGGCGATCTTCTGGATGGTGTCCAGATCAAAGGCATTCCGCTGCAGATAGCCGCGGCTGCGCTGGATGTGGCAAACCTTTGCCCCCGGTGCTTTCTGCGCAATGAGGGCATAGTCGGGGGTGAAATCCGGTTTCAGCGGTGCTTCGTCGTATTTCACACCGTAGTCCATCAGGGTACCGGTGCCCTTGCCTTTGCCGTCCAAGCCGATCACACCTTCCAGCGTGTCGTAGGGGCGGCCGGTGGCAGCCAGCAGGGTATCCCCGGTGCGCAGCAGGCCGAACAGAGCCACCGCCAGCGTATGCGTGCCGCTCATAAACTGGCTGCGCACCAGTGCATCCTCTGCGCCCATCACCTCGGCAAAGATCTGCTCAAGCTTGGCACGGCCGGTATCCCACAGGCCGTAGCCGGTGGTGCCCAGCATATCGGTGGAGGACATCTGGGTGTCCGCAAAGGCTTTCAGCATCTTGAGCTGGTTGAAATCGCGGATCTCCTCCATGTGTTTGAAATAGGGCTGGCACAGCTCCATGGCCTTTTCATCCAGTGCCAGCACCTCGGGTTTGAAATCGAAAAAGTGGTTCAACATTGACATAACCGATTCATTTCCTAGCCTTTATTTTTCGTAGCGTGCATATTCGCCCAGCTTCGCAAAGCCGAGCCGTGTATAGAAGTGGACTCGTTCCGGGCTGCAGAGGAACACCGGTTGATACCCCTCGGCGGAAAGTGCGTTCGCCATCCGGACGATGAGCCGCCCGCCGATTCCCCTGCCCCGCAGGGATTCCACCGTCTCCCCGCAGGCCATGTATGCCTGCCCGTTGGCGATGGCATAAGCCCCGACGGTGCAGACGATCTCCCCTGCCCGGCTCAGGGTCCAGACCTGCGCTTTCTTTCGGCTGCGCTTGGTACACAACTCCGAATAGAAGTCATCCCGCCGGGCGGGACGATCCGGGAAGAGAAACTCCGCCACCGGATAGGCCGGCGGGTTCTCCTCCAGCGTCAGGCTTTGCCAGAGCGTTTCGTCCGCAGCGGGCAGCGGCAGCTGCGGACCGGGCTGCAGTCCAAAGACCGAATGGGTCTTGACCCGGGTCCAGCCCGTCGGCGGCGGGCCTTTGGCATCGTCCAGAACCGCCGCGCTGCAGCCGCAGAAGGCCAGAAAGCTGGCCAGCTCGTCGGGGTTGGCGTGCCCTGCGATCCATGCCGTGCTGCCGCTCAGCTCCACGGCCAGCGTCGACCCGGCAAAGAACCATCCGGACTGACTTTTTCCAAACAGTTCCAGCGACAGCGGCATCTTTGTCCCAAAGCAGAGCGTTCCCCGGCAGGCGTTCAAGAACCGCCGCTTCTGGCGTTCGTTCGTGACCTGTGCGATCATTTCAGACTGTTGACGATGTTCTTGTAGTCACGGCCGCGCACCTCAAAGTTCGGGTAGAGGTCGAACGATGCGCTGGCGGGCGACATGGTCACGATGTCGCCGGGCTTGGCGGCAGCGCGCGCCAGCTCGACGGCGTGCTGCATATTGTCGGCGTGCTGGATGTCCAGCCCGCTGGCGGCAAAGTCCGGATGCTCCCGGACGGCCTTCTCGATGCGGGGGCCGGTGGCACCCATCAGGATCAGGGTCTTGACGTGCTGCAGGATCTCCGGAGCCAGCGGCTCGTAGGGGATCTTTTTATCGTAGCCGCCTGCGATCAGGATGACCTTCTGCTCGAAGCTGCGCAGCCCGGCAATGGTGCGGGTAGGGCTGGAGGCGATGGAGTCATTGTAATAGGTCACGCCGTCCAGCACACGCACCGGCTCGATGCGGTGCTCCACGCCGGTAAAGGTGCTGCCGACCTTCTGGATGGCCTCGACGGGCACCTCGCCCCAGACGGCGGCGGCAGCGGCCAGCAGATTTTCGATGTTGTGCAGGCCGCGCAGCTTGACGTCTTTCTGGGCGAGGAAGGGGGTCACAACGCCGTTCTCGGCCATGCAGAGCATTCCATCCTCCCGCAGGAACGCACCGTTGTCGGTGGTGTGCAGGCGGGTAAACCAGACCTGCCTGCCCTTGCAGTCGGCCTGCATCCCGCGGGTGATGTCGTTCTCGTAGCCCAGCACTTCGCGGCAGGGCGGCACCTGATGGAGCAGGATGTTCCGCTTGGCGTCGATGTACTCCTGCATATCCTTGTGGTGGTCGAGATGGTTGGGCGTCACGTTGGTCACGACGGCGATCTTCGGGCTCTTGTGCATACTGATCAGCTGGAAGCTGGACAGTTCGACGACCGCCACATCCTCGGGAGCCACCTGCGGCAGCATGGGCAGCAGTGCCGCACCGATGTTGCCGCCCAGATGGACCTTGCGCCCGGCGGCCTCATAGAACTTGGAAATCAGGGTGGTGGTGGTGGTCTTGCCGTCCGAGCCGGTCACGCCCACGATCTCACAGGGGCAGAAATCAAAGAAGAGCTCGACCTCGCTGGTGACCATGGTACCGGCGGCGATGGCATCCTGCAGCGGCTTCTGGAAATACTCGAAGCCGGGTGTGCGCAGGATGATGTCCTGCCCTTGGAAGCCATCCATGTAGTGCTCGCCGAGGCTCAGACGAATTCCCAGACGGCGGATGGTATCGGCGTAATCGCCAAAGTCGTCTACGCTGTTCTTTTTATCGCAGAGGGTCACGATGGCACCAAGCCCCACAAACTCCTCAATCAGGGTCTTGTGGCTGACGCCGGCACCGATGAAGGCAACTTTCTTGCCCTTGACCAGATCGGCCAGTTTCTGCTGTTCTTTCTGCATGAAACAGAACCTCCTCTATAATATGTAGTATCTCTTTCAGATGGCTCACCCTCTCCGTCATTGCTGCACGATGCCACCGACCTGCCAAGGGCTCTCCCTTTGAAAGACTCCCTCCGGCCGGAGGGAGATGTCACGAAGTGACAGAGGGAGAACAAGCTGGACGCCGACAGGCGGACGAAGAGGGCTTTCTCCCTCATTCTACACCTTTTCCCCTCCGTTGGCAACGGAAAACCCAAAACCATGCCCCAAATGCCCATTGAAATCCACAAAATGATAATTGTCTTTTCCGACACTTTCTGTTACACTTATGGGGCAGAACAGTTGTTGCTGCGTAATTCTCATTTTCTTTTGATCCCGAAAGGACACACTTTCCTTGAAACGTACTTTGAAACTTTTTTCTGCGGCATTGCTCGCCGCATTTGTCTTCTCGCTGGTCGGCTGCGGTTCCGCCTCCAACAGCTTTACCTGGTTTGTGGACACCATCCCGGCCAATCTGGATCCGCAGGTGGCATCCGCAGCATCGGACGTGATCGCCTGCGAGAACCTGTACAGCGGCCTTGTCCGGAAGGATCCGGGCGGCCAGCTGCAGCCGGAGCTGTGCGACCGCTGGGAGGTCTCTGCCGATCGGCGCACCTATACCTTCTATCTCAAAGACAGCCTGTGCTATACCGCTGCCAAGGGTGCCGCCGCCGAATATGCCATCACCGCAGACGATTTCGTTTTTGCCTTCCGGCGGATGTTCCGGGCCGAGACCAACTCCCCCTACGCCGTGGAATTTTCCGCCATCGAGAACAGTGCCGCCGTGCTGAGCGGCGCAATGCCCGAAACGGCTCTGGGCGTATCGGCTCATGGGGAGCAGACGCTGGTGTTCCAGCTGAGTGTACCGGACGAAAATTTCCTCTCCAAGCTCACCCTGCCCGGTGCCATGCCCTGCGACGAAGCGTTCTTCAACAGCACCCGGGGCACCTATGGCCTGAGCACGGCCTCCACCCTGTCCAGCGGAAGCTTTTACATTTACAATTGGACTTCCAGCGGCCTGTTCCTGCGGCGGGAGCCATCGGGCAGCCGCATCGACAACCTGCGTCTGGTGCAAAACACCAACGCCGCCGGGCAATCCGCAGAGCAGCTGATCTCCAACGAAAAGTGCTCCGCTGCACTGGATGACACCGGTGCGCAGACCGCACTCCAGAGCATTGCGTATTCGGACACCACTTGGGCTCTGCTGTTCCGCTGCGATTCCGTCTTTTCCTCCGCAGAGCTGCGGCAGGCATTGGCCAGTGTTGCACGCGATGCCGCCGAAGTGCCCGACACCGGGCTGTTCACCGCCGCATCCGGCCTGGTCCCGGAGGGGCTGACCGTGGATGGCATCGACTACCGGGCTGCGGCAGGAGATCCCCTGCCCACGATCCCGGATGCAAAAGAGCTGTATCGTACCGCCCGGCAAGGGATGCAGAACTCCGATTTTAACAAGGTCACCCTGCTGCTTCCGGCCGGAAGCGGCCTGACGCAGGCCGCCGAGCAGATCAACGGCGCATGGCAGAAACAGTTTTCCCTCTTCTTCTCGGTGGAGGAGGTCGAGCCGGAAGAGTTTGCCAAACGGCTGGCCGAGGGCAGCTACACCATCGCCCTCGCGCCCATCAGCGCGGAGAGCGGCAGCGTGTACAGCATCCTCACCCAGTTCACCGCAGCGGGCGGGGGCTTAGCGCATTACGAAAACTCGCTCTATGCGACCCAGCTTGCCGCCAGTGCCTCCGCCACCGGCAGCACCCGCTGCTCCCTGCTGGCCGAATGCGAACGCCAGCTGCTGCAGGACTGCGCCGCCGTTCCTCTCTTCGCCCAGCAGAAACGGCTCCTCGTCGCCAACGGCATCCACGATCTGATCTTCGATCCCTTCGGCCCGGTGCTGGATCTGACCTACGCAACAAAAGAATAACTGCAACAACGCCCCTGACGGGAGAACTTCTCGTCAGGGGCGTTGTGTTTTGTCTTAAATTCTGCTCAGGCGAACCGCGATTTAACGCGAGCCCTTATCGTAGGGGATGCCCTCCGCCTTGGGTGCCATGCTGTTCTTCGAGGTGAAGGCCAGAATGATCATCGAGGCGATGAACGGCATCATGTTGTAGATGTTGCTCGACCAGCCGAAGCTCGACAGGAAGGTGGAGTCCGCAATGTTTGCGAGGCTCTTAAAGACCGCGAAGAACATGGCTGCGCCGAAGATGTGGAACGGCTTCCACTGGCCAAAGATCATGACGGCCAAAGCCAAGAAGCCTGCACCGGCAACACCGACCTCAAAGTTCCACGTCTGCACCGGCGGAACGATGTAGGCCATGCCGCCGATGGCACCCAGCGCACCCGAGATCAGGACGCCGGCGTACCGCATCTTGTACACGTTGATGCCCACAGAGTCGGCCGCCTGCGGATGCTCGCCGCAAGCCCGCAGACGCAGGCCGAAGCGGGTCTTGTACAGGACGATGTAGCTGATGATCAGCAGGATCAGACCCAGCGGAACAAAAACGCTCAGCTCCAGCTTGCCGATGCTGAACAGGAAGGGCTTGTTGGAATAGTTCAGCTTGGCACTGCCGCTCTCGCTGAAATATTTGGCAAGAACCACTGCCACCGCCGTTGCCAGCAGGTTCAGTGCCGTGCCGCCGATGGTCTGGTCGGCTTTCAGGTTGATGGACGCGAATGCCAGCAGCAGACTGTACAGCATACCGGCCAGAGCCGCCACCAGAATCGAGATCAACACGATCGCAAAGGTCGGCAGACCGCTCGGCAGCATGGTCAGGGTCAGAACGCCCGCCACACCGCCGATGACCATAATGCCTTCCAGCGCGATGTTGATGATGCCGGAATGCTCACTGAACATACCGCCCAGTGCGACCATCATCAGGACGATGCCATACAGCAGCGTATACTTGATCAGAAGCAGCATATCACTTGCCCTCCTTTTTTGCATTTGCAGAAGCCGGTTCTGCGTTCACGTTGGTCTTGTCCGCATTCTTGAACAGCAGGGCATGGATCTTGCCGCGGAACAGCATCGAGAAGGCGCAGAGGTAGATGATGATGCCGCTGATGAGGTCGGAGATCTCGGTGGGATAGTATTTGGTGGACAGGAAGGAACCGCCGACCGAGATGTGCGAGATGAACAGAGCCGAGAAGATGGTGCCGATGGGGTTGGAGCTTGCCAGCAGCGCGACCGGGATGCCGTTGAAGCCCATCGCCGGAAGGCTGGTGGAGTTCAGCGGGTTCCACTCAGAAACGCTGGACAGATAGTACAGACCTGCGCCAAAGCCAGCCAGCGCACCCGCAATGGCCATCGAGAGGACGATGTTTTTCTTCTCGTTGATGCCGGCGTATTTGGCCGCGTTCTTGTTCAGGCCAACGGCTTTCAGCTCATAGCCGAAGGTCGTTTTTTCCAGAATGACCCAGACGATGATCGCAACCACGACCGCCAGAAAGATGGCGATGGTGGTGCTGTTGGTCTGGAACATCTTGTTCAGGCCGAAGTCCGGGATGATGGACTGGGCGTAGTCCGGATTCTTGCGCAGGTTGAAGGTACGGGTATTGCGCACATCGTACATCGGGCCGGTGCCGTTCTGGTAGATCAGCTCATTGACCAGATACAGGCCGATCCAGTTGAACATGATGGCCGTGATGACCTCGTTGATGTTCAGATACGCCTTGAAGAAACCGGGGATCGCACCCCAGATGCCGCCGAACAGGGTCGCCACCAGCAGGCAGACGAACCAAGGCAGCTTGAGCATGATGGCGCAGTAGAGTGCGCCGTAGGCACCCAGCGTATACTGGCCTGCCGCACCAATGTTGAACAGGCCGGTCTTGAACGCAAAGCCGACCGAAAGGCCGGTCATGATCAGCGGCGCGGCGTTCGCCAGCGTTTTGCCGACGCCGTAGGGGGCGTCATAGAAGCCGCCCTTGAGGATGCGCACAAGGCCATCGCCCCATGCGTGACCCGGGTTGATGACCAGCAGCACGATAAAGCCGACCACCAGACCGATCAGAATGCACAGCAATGCCGCCAGAACGCTCGTGATGGAGCTTTGGATGCCGCTGTGCGCGAGTTTTTTCTTGTTCATTCCTGTTTACTCCCCTTTCCCCTGCTTGCGGGCACCGGCCATGTACAGGCCAAGCTCCTGCACCGTAGTGGTCTTGGGGTCAAATTCGCCCACGATCTCGCCCTCGTACATGACGAGGATGCGGTCGGACAGGTTCATGACCTCATCCAGCTCCAGACTGACCAGCAGGACGGCCTTGCCCTTGTCCCGCTCGGCCACGATCTGGCGGTGGATGTACTCGATGGCACCCACATCCAGACCGCGGGTCGGCTGCACCGCCACCAGCAGTTTCGGGTCACGGTCGATCTCACGGGCGATGATGGCCTTCTGCTGGTTGCCGCCGGACATACTGCGGACGATGGTCAAGCTGCCCTGACCGCTGCGCACATCGTACTGCTCGATCAGCCGATCCGAGTATTCGCGCACCGCGTCCTTTTTGATAAAGCCGCCCTTCTGGAATTCAGGCTGCCAATACCGCTGCAGCACGATGTTGTTCTCAAGGCTGTAATCCAGCACCAGACCGTGTTTGTGCCGATCCTCGGGGATGTGACCCATGCCGTCCTTCGACCGCTGGCGGATGGACGCATTGGTGATCTCCTTGCCGTCCATGGTGATCTTGCCGCTGTTGATCTTTTCCAGACCGGTCAAGCCGTAGATGAACTCGGTTTGGCCGTTGCCCTCGATGCCCGCCAGACAGACGATCTCCCCGCTGCGGACTTGGAACGACACATTCTTGACCGAATCCTTTTTGTGCAGGCTGTTGTGCATGGTCACGCCCTGCACATCCAGCACAACGTCGCCCGGGTGGGGCGGCTTCTTTTCGACCTGCAGCTGCACATCACGGCCGACCATCATGCGGGAAAGCTCTTCCTTGGTGGTGTTCTTGATGTCCACAGTGCCCATGTATTTGCCCTTGCGCAGCACCGTGCAGCGATCCGCGACCGCCATGATCTCGTTGAGCTTGTGGGTGATAAAGAGGATGGATTTGCCTTCCTTCTTGAAGCCGCGCATGATCTCCATCAGCTCGTCGATCTCCTGCGGCGTCAGAACTGCCGTCGGCTCATCGAAGATCAGGATCTCGTTGTCGCGGTAGAGCATCTTCAGGATCTCCACGCGCTGCTGCATACCGACCGAGATGTCGCTGATCAGCGCATCCGGATCGACACGCAGACCATACTTCTCACTCAGAGCCACGACTTTTTTGCGCGCCTCTGCCTTCTGCAAAAAGCCCATTTTATTGGGCTCCACGCCCAGAATGATGTTGTCCAGAACGCTGAAGCATTCCACCAATTTGAAGTGCTGATGCACCATGCCGATCCCCAGCGCGTTTGCGTCGTTGGGGTTGCGGATGGCAACCTCCTTCCCGTTTTTGAGGATCTTACCGGCCTCCGGCTGGTACAAGCCGAACAGAACGCTCATCAGCGTGCTCTTGCCCGCGCCGTTTTCGCCCAGCAGAGCGTGTACCTCGCCTTTACGCAGTTGCAGGGTGATATCGTCGTTTGCCTTGATTCCAGGGAATTCCTTGGTAATGTGGAGCATCTCGATCACAAAATCCTCTGCCAATCTGCTCACTCTCCTTTCGTGTCCTAGCGACACCTATACTATTCTAGCTATCATTATACCGTATTTCTGACAATTTGCACACTTCTTTTTGCTTTTTTGGCGGATTGTTGCTCGATAAGTATTACTTTTGTGCAGGTTGTCCAAATCCACTTTCCTTAAAAAACCCTTGACAAATGCCTCCCGCCGCGTTAAACTAAAGAAGTCGAAAGTCATGGGCCTATAGCTCAGTTGGGAGAGCGTTCGGTTCGCATCCGAGAGGTCAAGGGTTCGAATCCCTCTAGGTCCACCAATTTGCCGCATCGTTTTGTACGATGCGGCGTTTTTTATGCCGAAAAAACTTTGGCAGACCGTGCCGGGTTCCGAACCCTGAAGTCGGATGCGAACCGGGCGGGGTCATAAATGTACTTTTGAAAATCCATCGGTGTCACGCTTCTTTCTTTTGGTTTTGTATGGTGCTGCGGGCAAGCGCATCGCTTTTATGCCCCCTTTTCGGAAATTTCTTCAAAAATTTCCGCACCATCGTAGGTTGATACAGCCTTGAGCTGTTCCACTTGGTCGAAGCTGGCGTTCAGGGTGATCGAGATTTCGTAGTCTTTTCGGACGCGAATCTCCTTGATGAACTGCTGCAAAATGGCGCGGCGTTCATCGTGATTGGCGGTGTCGTACACATCCGCCCATGTAAACAGCTCGTTGCAGATGTAATTGCTGCGCTTTGCCGTCTTGGTAGCTTCATCGTATTCTTCCTGTGCCTGAACGAGCTGCTTTTCCAGAGTTTCCAGAGCGTCCCTTGCTTCGGCCACCAGTGTGCCAAGCAACTCTTTGTCCAAAGCACTTACACCCCGGATGACCAGAATGGTTTCGGCTTTCAGGTCGTCCAGTTCTTTCTGCTTGGCTTCCAAGTCCTTCTGGATTTTCTTGATTTTCTTCTGGATGCGGGCGGCATCGTTGGTCTTGACTGATTCCAGCAGCTTCTTCCGGGAAACCTCCCGGAACTGCGCGAAGATCTGCCGGACAACTTCTTCCACGATGGAATCCAGCTTAGAAACGCCGTAGCCGGACTGCCCATCGCAGTCACCCGGATGCCGAATCTTGTAGAAGCAGCTATACCGGGGCCGGACTTCTTTCACCGTATGCCCATCGGCATCCTCCAGTTATTTTACGGAATGTGAGCATTCGGACAAAAAGGATCGTGGTGGCCCACGACACCTTGCCCTTAAAAGCGCAAAAACGCCAGCCTCCCATTGAGGGAAGCTGGCGCAGTACAGCATATCGGCACGATTGTGGGTGGCAAGACGGAACGATTGTGCCTGTTTCGGAGTAGTCTGGTCTACGGCAGCAGACAGGCTTTTTTTGATGCATTACCCCAATAAAAAATCACAGTACCCTCCATAGACGGTAACTGTGATCTTGTGGCGCATGAAATCGCCCGGACGAGTTACCGTTTTTTTATAACTCGACCGGGAAACGCAAAAATCGGCACTATACTTCCTACTCACAGGAAATACAAGGTTATACCGCGTCATTCACCAGAACGATACAATACTATTGAGGTGAACGATGATGCCGAATTCTGACTTGAAGGTACTTGGAGAAAAGGTTCGCACGGAGCGCAAGCTGGCAGGTTTAACACAAGAACAACTTGCTGAACGCTGCCATGTTTCAACGAAGCATATCGCCAACATTGAAAAAGGCAGCATGAATCCATCTTACGAAATTCTTTTGGCGATTGCTCGTGTTTTGCCGGTTTCGCTTGATGCGCTGATTACTCCGGGGATGGGTAAAACGGAAATAGAGTTAAAAGAGTTCAATCGAATCTATCTTTCCTGTCCAGAAGCGGTGCGAGAAACCTTAATGGACTCGACCCGCACACTGGCAAAGCATCTGACAGAGTTTTACAGTAAAATTGAAAATCCTTGAAAATGTTTTGCTTGTGGTACAGTATAGCATATTTTTCAAAGTCACTATACCAAAACGAACCCAAAAGCAAACCAATTTTATACCAATTCAGTCGATTCCCAAGCTGACCTGAATCTCTGTTTCCAAATCATTTGCCAATGCCGTATATAGTTCTTGTGGTGTGCGGCAAAGAATTGCATTGAAATTGATAGGGTCGCCCTCATTGAAAAGCCTTACATATCCCCAGCGGCATGGAACAACATCCAAATAGGTCGCAGACTCTAAAAAGCTATGGAAGTGAGTCAATACTTCTTCAAATGTTCGCATGGTTCGACCTCCTGAATTAAGTTATCTCTATTTTAGAATATTCTTGGTCATCTATGCAAGGATGCCGATTTTGTACAGCACAGAAAACGATAAAAGCCATACCGAAGAATCCTACTAGGATCTCACGGTATGGCTTTTATTACAGATTGCGATTCAATCGCACCGATTCCGATGATGGGACAAATTGATATCCAATGTTGGAAACCGTTTTAATATAACGGGGGTGATCTTTGTCATCCTCTATTTTCTGGCGGATTCGACCGATCGTGCTGGTGACGGCTCTCAAATAGCTTTCGCTGTCCTTATGCCAGACTGCTTCAAAGATCTGCTCCTTTGTAAACAGTTTGCCCGGATGCTGTGCCATCAAACTCAAAACACCGTATTCATAACGACTCATGTACACCTCTGTTCCGTGTTTGAAAACACGGTGGTGTTCCAAGTTGATTTCCAGATTGGGACGGCTCAGAGCGTCTGTGGGATTTCGCATCAAATCGAACCATTCAAAAATCGTCTGCTCTTGCGGTGGGCAGTGATCCTTCGTGATGCGAACAACAACTTCAATTTTTTGCATACAATAGACAATCCTCCCCCCAAAACGAAGGCTATATCACTCGATACAGAAAACCGGGTGTAACATGCTTTTCCGCATTGACCGTACACTACAATGCAGTGTGCTTTAGCCGCCGTCGTTTTTGGAATCCCGAAAGTTCAGAGCCGCCAGCAGGCATCCAAACGCGCCTGCCCAGAGAAGGTCGGTATAGAGCCATACTTGGAGAATCGACTTTTTGAAGTTGATGGTGTTCAGAATCCTGACCTTGTAACCGTTCTTCAACATCGCGTTGCCACATTCAAGCACGATAGTTCCTTTGGGATCGGTGACCACATAGGAACTGTGACATTGTAAAAGGTTGGGCTTGAGCCAAAACCGGGTCTTGCCGCTGCCGGAGCCGCCCACCACCAGCACATTTTTGTTCCGGGCGTTTTTGGGGTCCGGTGGGCGGTTGGACATCATCAGCCGTTCCGTTTTGGTCAGGATAATGTTGTCGGCAAACTTGGGAGCCATGAACGGCTCAATATCCTTGGCGGTGCCCCACCGGGCAGAGCCGTACTCCATGCCGTGGCGGTACTTCTTGGCGTTTTTTCCACGCAAATAGACCGCCAGCCGTAACCCTGCACCGCAGCACAAACCCACCAGAATATCAAGCGGATGCAGGCTGGGTAGAGGGTTTGCAAACGCCAGCGGAACGGTGCCCATCATGGACATGATCTTATCGCCCAGTTCCTTGCCCTCCGCAAGCCGCCACGCTTCACCGAAGTTCGTTGCCGCCAGTCCCAGCAAAATATAGGGCAGATACAGCACCAGCAGCTTTGTCAGCTTTTTCGTGGTCACAGTCCACGCTCCTGTTCCTTGTGCCGGACTTTGCCGGGGAGTTCTGCCGCTGCCTGCACCAGTTCCTGCAACCGTGCCAGCACCGAGGGGCGTTTGTCTTTATTCAGCAGGGATGCCGAATACTCTTTGAACGCCGAGTTGAAGGCTTCTGCGTCCGGGGATTTGAAAAATACCAGATACCGGGGCGGCACTTCAGAGCTGTCCTTGCGGATAGCGTAGTCGATGCCGTACTTTTTGGCATAGCGTTCCAGCCCACGGATGCCGGTCTTGCTGATCTCCACGCTGGATACGCCCCGGTTCTGCCGCAGAAGGGTGCGGACGCTCTGCTTGCCTTGGGATGCCTTGGACTGGTACAGCCGAAGTGCTGCCTTTACCGCCCGGAGGACAGTCCGGGCGGACAGCTTTGTGGTGGAGATCATAATGTTGAATGATTTCTGTTCGATTTCTTCCTGCACTGCCATCACCTCCCTCGCAGCAGGGTGATTTTAGCGGTCATGCTCTGCCGGAGGCTTGGTGCGGGGCTTTTCTGCCGGAGGTTCATCAGGCACCGGCAGCACCAGCAGACGGTTGCCCAGTTTCAGAAAGACTTCTGGCTGATGAAAAAGCTGCTCATATTTCTGCGCCATCTCCGGGATCAGGGATGCAAAATCCTCCTCGCCCAGACCCACCACCAGAAAGTCTCCGGCAACGGCATCGTACATCTGCCCGTTTTCATCCCGCAGGGCACGGTTCAACGGCAGTCCCATGAGCTTGCCGTCATCATTGTAGACGATGGCAACCGGGTCGGCAAAGGGATAGCTTGCGCCGATGGAGCCGCCCACCGCCTGCTGCAAGGCTTTCAGATCGTTATCAATCTCGACCTGCTGCGGATGCTGTCCCGGCGCAATTTTCAGCACCGACAAGGTGTTTTCAGCCATGCGAATCCTCCTTTCCGTTCAGTCCGATCTCACCGCTCCTTGCCGCCTGCATCAGCGCAGCCACGAAGAAGCCGCAGAGTGCGCCGAACTCAAAAAATGCGAAACCGATGAAAAAATTCAGCATGGCGCACCTCAGTCGATGCAGATACAGGCCAACTCCTGACCGTCTGCCACCAGCGTGACGCTCTGCATTTCCAGATAGCTCTGGAAACGGTAAACGTCCTCCACCGTCAGCGAAACGATGCGGCCGCTGCTGTCTGTGCGGTAGAAAATGACTGCACCCGTCAGATAGTGCTTGCTGGCCAGCGTCAGCACCTGTGCCGGGTTGTAGCTGATGAACAGCGGCGCGCCCTTGATGGTGATAGTGGCATCTTCTTCATCAAAGCAGGGCAGAATGTGGGGCGCATCTTCCTCCATGATAATGGTCAGCTCCATGTCCGGGCCGATGGCGGCAAGGTACACATCCTTACCTGCTGCCTCGGTCAAACAGGATGCCGCCTGCTTCAGCATGGTCAGGATGTTTACATCCACCGTGATCTGCGGAGCATGGGGTGCGGAGTGAAAAGGAATCGTATTGTTCATAGGCGTTACCTCCAAATTTTTGCAAACAAAAAAGACCCCATCGGGTCTTACGTTATGGGTCAGCGCTCGTTGCGGCGTTGCTGCTTTTTCTGCCACGCATCCAGAAGCTGGATGATCTTCTCCTCCATCTGTTTGGGCGTATAGCTGCGGGGAAAATACTTCCGCAGGGTCTCGTTTTTGATGGTCACGGTGTCTTTTTCGCTCTTTTTCTCCTGTCCCATCACATCAAAGGCTTTTTCGTAGCTGAACTCTCCCTGCTGTGCCATCTTTTTCAGTTGCTGCGCTTGGGAAAGCGACGGCGCATTCTGGGTGTCCTCCATGGCTTCTAAAAAATCCCGCTGTTGGCTTTCGTCCAGATAGGACAGTTCCACAGCGGGATTGAAGGAGATTTTCTTTTCGTCTACCATATCCAGCAGTTCCGGGATAAGGTTGGTCAGGCGGATAAAACGCTGGACTTGGTTGCGACTTTCACCTAGATCCTGCGCCACTTTTTCATCTGCTCGCAACTTCGTCCCAATTTGGGACGAAGTTAAATCCGACCTAGCACCTTGATTTTTTATCGCTTCCAGCTTCATTTTATAGGCAAAAGCCCGTTCACTGGGCAGGATGTGTTCACGTTGCAAATTGGAATCCACCATCAATATCACAGCAGCATCGTCCGACATCTGCCGCACAATGACCGGCAGTGTATCCAGCCCGGCAAGTTTAGCCGCATACTGGCGGCGGTGCCCGGAAATGATCTCATAGCCGTCACCGTCTGGGCGAGGGCGGGCAATCAGCGGAGCCAGCACACCGTACTGTGCGATGCTTTCCACCGTCCGGGTCATGGCTTCATCATCCAGCACCTTGAAAGGGTGGTTGGTGAAGGGGTGCAGTTCGTCAATGGGAATCTGCTGTACCTGCTCCCGCTGTTCCTCCTGTCGTTTTTCTTCGGTGGAGAACAGGTCATCTAGCCCTTTCAGAGCTAAGTTTCCGTTGTCGATCGGCATCAGCCAGCACCTCCTTTGCAAGAGATTTGTAGGCTTCTGCCACCTTGCCCTTGGGGTCATAGGCAAAGATGCTTTTGCCTGCCGCACTGGTTTCTGCTGCACGAACGGAGCGGGGAATGGTCTGCTCAAACACCTTCAAGTGCTTTCCGTATGCCTGCCGGATCAGATTGCTGATCTGCTTTCCGTAATTGGTGCGGCTGTCCGTCATGGTCAGCAGAATACCCTCAATTTTCAGTTTCGGATTGATCTGCCGCCGGACCTTCTGCACGGTCTGCAAAAGCTGTTCTAAGCCTTTTGCGGAAAGGTACTGCGCCTGCACGGGAATCAGGGCAGCGTCTGCCGCCGCCAGTGCGTTGATGGTGAGCATCCCCAACGAGGGCATACAGTCCAGAAGAATAAAATCGTACTCCCGCTTGGCACTGTCCAGCACCTGCTTGAGCATCTTCTCCCGGTTCATGCTGTTCACAAGGGCAACTTCCAATCCTGCCAGTTCGATGTTGGCAGGGATCAGGTCAACGCCCTCTGCATGGTGCAGGATGCCATCACCGGGCTGAATGGGTTGGTCATTCATGGCTTTTGCCATCAGGGTGGAAAGAGTGGTGGGCAGTTCATCGGGCTGTTGCCAGCCCATGCTGATGGTCAATGACCCCTGCGGGTCGGTGTCCACCAACAGGACTTTTTTGCCCTCCATTGCCAGCCCAATGCCCAGATTCTCACAGGTGGTGCTTTTTCCCACACCGCCTTTTTGATTGGTGACTGCGATAATCGTAGCTTTCTTTGCGATAACATCACCCCGCTTTCGGTGAACCGCGTGCAAAGTCGTGGTTCGTTTTGTTCTGATAGTAGAGGTTCATGGTGGTGGGCGCATTGTAGAGCATCGCCAACAGATACTGCTTCATGTTTCGCACCGGGGCGGTGTTTTCTGCCAGACAGCCCAGCACGAAGCGGATGTGGTCGGCATTCAGCTTTTTCAGCCGACTGCGTACCACCTCGGCAGGCTTATCATCTCCGGCGATCCGCAGCATCTTGCGTTTGGTGGAGCAGGTATCCACAAGCAGGTCTACGATCTGGTAGATGGTGTCCTCATCGTCCGGGCAGAGTCGGAGCAGAAGGTCAACCTCCAATGACTGATAAAAATAATCCTCAAGCTGCTCCCGGATGCCCCCGGAATAGATAGAGTCAGGATCGTTCCTCTCTGTTTTATTCTTATCAGTCTTATTTGCTTGCGGTTTTAGCTGCTCCAGAATTGCGCTATCAGCAGCACCAGAATTGCTGTTTGGGCAATTCTGTACTTGCACTTTTGGCAAGCCAGCGGAAAAGTCCTTGACGTAGATCAGGCTGGGTCTGCCCAGACCACGGCGTTTGCGCTCGATGAGGTCGATGTCCTCCAGTTCCCGGAACAGCTTGACCGCCTTGTGTTCGGCGCAGCAGAGGGATTCCTGCACTTCCCGGACGGTGTAAATGATATACACTCGCCCTTGCTCATCCAGCCAGCCGTTTTTTGCGGACAGGCTCATGCGGTCCAGCAGGATGCCGTACAGTGTCCGGGCATCGGTGGAGAGCTGCCGGAAACGGTGGTCTTGGAACAGTGCTTTCGGGATGCGGAAGTAGGAGAACAACTCGCCCGACTGCCCGTAGAAGTAGTCGTAACTCATGGTATTGACGAATCATCAGCTCACGGTCTGCGGCACCTTTCATATACATGGCTTCCGCGATGTCACATTCTGCCAGTATGACTGCGGATTCCAAATCAAGGTACTTGCGTTTCTGCTCATCGTTCAGCATCCGAAAGAACTCCCGTTCGATTGTGTCACGCTTACTTGCTGCCGGTTGGTAGCGCGGTGTTTTCAGCAGTTCCTCCCATTCAGGCTGTACGGCTTTGTTAAAATAGTTCAGCATAAAGTCTTTATCCATAGGCATCCTCCTTTTGAAATGTGTTGTGGGCAAAAATAAAAGCGCAGATTCAATACTTTCTTGTTGAATCGCACTTAATTTGTGATATAATTTGTATATTACAATCGTCTTGTACGCAGAAATGTCGTAGCTAGAGTAAAAAGAGAGTTGCTATCTGAGGAGATGCGGTGTCATGAAATTTGATATGGTGACAATTAAGAATTTCCGAAATTTTGAAAACATATCGGTAGCGTTGACAAATAAAAATGTTCTTTTTGGCATGAATGATGTTGGAAAAACCAATTTCTTATATGCATTAAGATTTGTTTTTGATAAGGACATTAGGCGACAGAACTTTAATGATACAGATTATTACAAGAAACATATAGGATCTCCGATTGAAATTATTGTGACGATTGATATTAGCGATCAAGGTGATTCGGACAGTCAGAAACTCCGGGCAAAGCTAAAAGGTGCACTTCTTTCAGGGCAAAATAAAGTCTATATTAAAGTAGCAGCCTCCTACGATGAAAAAGAAATGGTTGGCGTACCTATTCTATATTGGGGTGGTGACTTGAATGAACTTGAGGAAATGAAAGTTCATGGAACTTTTTTTGAAATAGATTATGTATTCAATGTTATTTACATAGATGCATATGTGGATTTGTATGCTCTTTTCAAGAAAAATGCTAATACGCTTCTTGCAAACAATGACGAGCAAGATAGAAGTACCCTAGAAGATATTCAGAAAACTTGTAATAGTTTAAATGCACAGATTTCCAGTTTGTCTGGCATAAAAAGTTTTGAAGAAAAAATTGCTCCAGAATATAGAAAGTTTAGACATGAAGCTGTAACGGTATCTGTAAAGTCTGAAATTGCTGTAAAAGGTCTTTATTCCAATATTGTTCCCTACATCAAACAAGATGCGGATGATTCTCTATATCCCACCTCAGGTGAAGGACGCAAGAAATTATTAGTATATTCTATTTTTGATTTGCTTTCTAAAGAGGAAGAAGATAAGAAAATCAATTTGTTTTTAATAGAAGAGCCTGAAAACCATTTGCATCGCTCTATGCAAATTGCATTATCGCATGTATTATTTTCTGAAAACAAGTATCAGTATTTATTTATAACAACACATTCACCGTATGTACTGGCAGAAATGGATCAGGTGAATCTAGTTCGCATATACAATGCTGATAAAATCGTAAGCCGCAGTGTTCTCTATGTTGTTCCCGAAGAATTCAAAGAGCAGCGCAAGATGCTAAATCGTGGATTGACAGAAGCTATTTTTGCCGATAAAGTTTTGCTCGTCGAAGGACCTTCTGAAATGGTTTTATTCGGAAAAGTTCTTTCTGAAAAGAATCCATTTTATGAAGCTGATGGGATTTATATACTTTCGGTGGGGGGATTTGGATTCAAGCCTTACCAATCAATATTGAACGCATTGAAAATTTATAATGTTGTGAAAACAGATAACGACTTAAGAAAGCCGCGTAACAAAGAGACATATAGTGTGTTAGGGTTTATTCGGTTAAATGGTCTTATTGGTGAAACTATTCTTCCGGAAGATCCTGTAAATGAAAAGAGTGTTGCGGCAAAGCGCGAGCTATACGATAAAAATAGAGAAACATTGGATCGAATTAGAAGCAATTATTCACTCTATTTGTCGAGATGCAGTTTGGAAGAAGATTTGGATGAAGTCATTCATGATAAAATGGTTGAATACCTTCCATCAGCCGATGGAAATGTGATTGGCTATCTGCAGGAAGCAAAGAACAATCACATGGTTGAGCTTGCCGAAAAACTCACCCAAAACGACTGTGAACTTATTTTTGAACACTACAATTTTGCTTGTCTAAAGAGGATTGCCGAATGATGTTATCGCCGATACAAAAAGAAATTGTTGAAACATCTGGGAACTTAATTGTTCGCGCGAGTGCTGGAACGGGAAAGACACATACCATGGTTTCCAAAATCAAGCATGACATAGAAGAAAATCATACACACAAAGTAGTAGCCGCAATTACATTTACAATTAAGGCCGCCGCCGAAATTAAAGATCGTCTAAACATTGATGTAAGCGAGCATTTCATCGGAACCAACAATAGTTTTGCCATCGAAGAAATCATCAAGCCATTTATGAAAGATGTCTATGGTAAAGACTATAAACTCGATATGAGTACAGACTACTCTGTGAAAGTGGGTACTCTTGATGAGGGAATAGAAAAAATAAGAACGGAGCAAATCTTATGCTCATATATAAACAGCAAGAAAAATTTTATATTTCAACTGGCACTTGAAATTCTGAAAAATTCAAGTGCGTGCCAGTTATATTTGAAATCCAAATATTTCAAAATTTATGTAGATGAATATCAGGACTGCGATAAAGACATGCACGCACTGTTTATGTATCTATGTGAAACTCTGAAAATAGATACTTTCGTTGTTGGCGATGAAAAGCAGTCGATTTATATGTGGAGAGGTGCATATCCTGAAGCGTTTATGAGTATTTGGACTAGAGGTGATTTTTCTAAAAAAGTTATGACGGATAATTATAGATCCTGTCAGCAGATACAAAACTATTCTAATTTGCTTTGCGATGAGACAAGACCTCTTTATAAAAAGGTCAATGATTTGTCTTCGGTAGTTATGCTATGTACTACAACTGCAAATTGGGTTTCGGCTGTAGCACCTTATTTAGACAAGAACAAAAGATGTGCTCTGTTAAGATACAGCAACGCAAATTCTGAGATTGGTGCAAAAGAACTAACAGAAAAAGGAGTAGAATTCACATATGTTCCTCAAACTCCAATCTCGGATATTACTACTGAAGCAGCATGGCTTTATAACGCTATTGCAAAGCACTTTATTCTCCCCACATATTCTGCCTACGACCTTAGAGATGAAAACCCTAATGAGGTAGTAGGAAACAAACATATTTTGCAGACCATTAAAATTTCATTGAAGCATTTGGATGAATATCTTAAGCAAGCGGATAAGGACAGCTTCGCCAAAGAAGTTGAGAAATTAGCAAATTCTTTGGGTTACTCTACGAAAGATGAGCATTGTAAAAAAGTGTATGAAACCATTTGCGATAAAAAATTTCATCCGGCATTTAATATAGATGGACTACAACGAATTGCGATTACGTTTCATTCCTCTAAAGGATTAGAATTTGATCAGGTTGTTTTATTTGCATCGGATTATCGATTGGCAACCGAGCAAGATATTTGTAACCACTATGTTGCGGCCACACGAGCGAAGTCAAAACTGATTTTAATCTATACTTCTGACGATAAAAATGCTGAAATATATGCTAAAAACATTATCGGTCTTCTTGCTAAATCACATTTGAAAATGAGAGATATTGCAACAGTCGTCAATTGTAAGAACTGTTTGAAGGTCTAGTCAAAACCACCGGCTGAGCCGGTGGCTTGAGTAAGCCCTAGAAGGGCATAATACTAGCAAAGCCCCTTAAGGGGC
>CAKTBG010000013.1 GCA_934533135.1 uncultured Faecalibacterium sp. | reverse complement strand
TTCTTTTCCAGCTGGTACTTGTAGTTCACGGCATCGAACCGATTCCGGGCAAAGCGGTCGAGCTTCCAGACCAGAACTACATCGAAGATTTTCTTTGCGCTGTCTTTGATCATCCGCTGAAAGTCCGGGCGGTCATCCGTTTTGGCAGAGTAGGCACGGTCAATGTAGGTGCCGACCACGGTGATACCGTTCTTCTCGGCGTAGTCCTTGCAGTCGCGCAGCTGCCCTTCAATGGACGCTTCGCGCTGGCTGTCGGAAGAATAGCGGGCGTAGATTACGGCGGTCATGGTTGCACCTCCTTGGCAGTATGTTCGGGTTGCCTTTATAGTATCGAGTTAAGCGCAGCTTGTCAGCAATCTGCGAGCAGATTGAAATGTGAAAATTACGAAACGCAGCGAAAAAGGGGAGAGAAAAAGGGGAGAGCAAGAATCGTCCCGTGGCCACAAATTTTCAATTCTTGAAAATGTTGTGCCCTTCCGGGACTGCACTTCTGCAACGCTCCCGCGTTTTGAAGTGTTCTTGTTGGGGCGTGCCTGCCCCAGACCCTGCTGGAAACGAGTACAGCAAACTGGAGGTTATCGTTTGTTTTTCATATTGCTAAAAGTAAGAACAACGCAAACAGCTATAACTACTGCTGCGACGATTAAAAGCATATCGTTATGAAAATACAGACTCAATAACAACAAAACCAAATCTATGATTTGCAAAATTGGTAATAATTTTCTCATCTACTTTTCCTCCTCAAATTCTTATTTGTTGAACTAAGCCGAGTATACCATACTCTCCAATGAAAGAACACCCCCGATATAGTGAAATTTTGCCATTTTCCTGCGTACGTGCGTACACGCTCCGCAGGGATTCTAAGGGGCTTGACCCCTTAGCACACAGACTTTGGCACAAAGTCTAGTGTGTTACACCTTGCCAGAGGTGTACAGGCTCTCCCCGGTACGCACGTATGCAGCGATTGCCCCCAGTGAGCCATATAGGGGGGGCGACCAAGTTCGCACAAGGCGAACTTGATCCCGCAAAACAAAAGGCAGGATACCACCGTCATAGTGATACCCTGCCTTTGCTCGTTTACTGTTCCGAGTAGTCCTTTCTCAGAACCTCCTGCAAACAAAAAACGTACCCGAACCCTTTCTCATAGAGAATTGGGTTCGAGTACGAACTGTATGGTGGACGGTACAGGACTCGAACCTGTGACCTCCTGCACGTCAAGCAGATGCTCTACCAGCTGAGCTAACCGTCCATATTCTGTTTTGCTGAGGTCAGCTCAATTATGTTACCACACTTTTGCGAAAAAAGCAAGTGTTTTTTCAAAAGTGTCAGAAAAACTTTTGCATTGCCCCTTGTTCCGCACTGTGTTATAATAAGATGATTATAATAGGAAAGGTATCGGAACATGAGAGTATTGGGCATCGACCCGGGATATGCCATCGTAGGGTGGGGTGTTGTGGATTATGCGGGCAACCGGTTTGCGCCGGTGGACTTCGGCGCAGTCTGCACCGACGCCGGTGTGCCGTTCGAGCGGCGGCTGGACGAGGTCTACGCCGGCGTGAAAGCGGTCATCGAGCGGACAAAGCCGGAAGTGCTGGCCATTGAGAAACTCTTCTACCAGCACAACCAGACCACCGTCATCGGCGTGGCCGAAGCACGCGGCGTGATCCTGCTGGCAGCGGCGCAGGCCGGGCTGCCAATCTACGAGTACACCCCCATGCAGGTCAAGCAGGCCGTCACCGGCTACGGCAAGGCGGTCAAGAAGCAGGTGCAGGAGATGACCCGCATCCTGCTCCACCTGCAGGCCATCCCCAAGCCCGACGATACCGCCGACGCGCTGGCGATGGCGATCACCTTCTGCCACACCAACGGCAACCAGCTGAACCGGTTCACCCGTCAGGTGCCGGGGCCGATCTGAGGTTTTGATTATGATTTACTGCTTAACTGGAAAAATCGTCAAGAAAAGCATGAATGCGGTGGTGCTCAGCTGCGGCGGCGTGGGCTATTACACCCAGTGCCCGGCCAGTGTTGCGGGTGCGCTGCCCGGCGTCGGTAAGGAAGCCACCCTTTATACGGTCATGAGCGTCACCGAGAACGACGTCAGCCTGTATGGGTTTGCCACCGAGGAGCAGCAGGCCTGCTTTGAGATGCTGACGGCGGTCTCCGGCGTCGGCCCCAAGGTCGGTCTTGCCATCCTGAGCGTTCTGGAACCGGAGCGGGTCGCGCTGGCGATCTCGGCGGGCGACCACAAGGCGTTCAAAGCGGCGTCGGGCGTCGGCCCCAAGCTGGCGCAGCGGATCGTGCTGGAATTGAAGGACAAGGTCGCCAAGGGCTTTGTGGACGGCATCAGCCTCGAGGATGTGGCAGGAGCTTCTTCTGCGGCACCGGCCGCAGCCGGTGCGGGGCAGGCCATCGCTGCGCTGGTCTCGCTGGGATACAGCCAGAGCGAAGCGGCCATGGCCGTCTCCAAAATCGACGCGACCCTCCCTGTGGAGGAGATCATCAAGCTGGCCTTGCGCGGCATGGCAGGCAGGAGGTAAGAAATGCAGGACGAAACCGCGCTCTACGGAGCAAAGATGATGCAGCCGGTGCTGACCGGCGCGGACGCCGAGGAAAACAACCTCCGCCCGCAGCATCTGGAAGACTATATCGGGCAGGAAAAGGTCAAGCAGAACCTTAAGATCTACCTCGAGGCCGCCAAGCGGCGGGGCGAGCCGATGGATCATATCTTATTGTACGGCCCTCCGGGTCTGGGCAAGACCACGCTGGCGGGCATCATCGCCAACGAGATGGGGGTGCAGATCCGGATCACCAGCGGCCCGGCCATCGAGAAGCCGGGCGATCTGGCGGCCCTGCTGACCAATCTGCAGGAGGGCGACGTCCTCTTCATCGACGAGATCCACCGCCTGTCCCGGCAGGTGGAAGAAGTCCTCTACCCGGCGTTGGAGGACTACGCGCTGGACATCATGATCGGCAAAGGCCCCAGTGCCCAGAGCATCCGGATCAACCTGCCGCGCTTCACGCTGGTGGGTGCCACTACCCGCGCCGGCCAGATCACCGGCCCGCTGCGGGATCGCTTCGGCGTGCTGCTCAAACTGGAACTCTACAGCCCGGATGAGCTGTCGCGGATCATCCAGCGGAGCGCGGGCATTCTGGATCAGCCCATCACGCCCGAAGGAGCCTACGAGTTGGCCAAGTGCAGCCGGGGCACGCCCCGTGTGGCAAACCGCTTCCTCAAGCGGGTGCGCGATTTTGCCACCGTGCTGAGCGACGGCGTGATCGACCGGGATGTGGCGTTGCTGAGCCTGAAGCGGATGGATGTGGACGCGCTGGGTCTGGATGAGCTGGATCGCAGCCTGCTGCGTGCCATCATCGAGATGTACAACGGCGGCCCGGTGGGTCTGGAAACGCTGGCGGCAGCTCTCGGCGAGGAGGCCGTCACGCTGGAAGACCTGTGCGAGCCGTATCTGATGCAGATGGGCTTTTTGACCCGGACGCCCCGGGGCCGCTGTGCGACCCGGCTGGCATACGAACATCTGGGGATGAAGGCACCGGAGAGCAGCGCACCCGAGGACAATGGGCAGCAGAGTTTGTTTTGATTGAAAGTGAGGTTTTTGAAATGGGAAAGTATTTTGGTACCGATGGCGTCCGCGGTGTGGCAGGCGTGGATCTGACCTGTGAAATGGCCATGAAGATCGGCCGCGGTGCAGCGGCTGTGCTGACCGGGCGGACCGGCCACCGCCCCCGCATCCTGATCGGCAAGGACACCCGGCAGTCCGGCGATATGCTGGAAGCCGCACTGACCGCCGGTCTGTGCAGCGTGGGGGCAGACGTCGAGAGTCTCGGTGTGCTGCCGACCCCGGCAGTGGCCTATCTGGTCAAGAAATACCACGCCGACGCGGGTGTGGTGATCTCGGCCTCCCACAACCCGATGGAATTCAACGGCATCAAGATCTTCGCCGGCACCGGCTACAAGCTGCCCGACGAGGTGGAGAATGAGATCGAGAAGCACATCGACAACAACTGTGCCGACATCCCGCTGGCCACCGGCAGCGCAGTGGGCAAAGTGACCCTCCGCACCGACGGCCTGCAGGACTATGTGGATCACCTGTACGAGTCCATCCACGGCGATCTGACCGGCCTGAACGTCTGCATCGACTGCGCCAACGGCGCAGCGGCCGAAGTTGCCCAGAAGCTCTTCCCCCGGCTGGGTGCCCAGTGTACCTTCCTCGGCGTGGAGCCGGACGGGGAGAACATCAACAAGGGCGTCGGCAGTACCCACCTCGACAACCTCGAAAAGGCCGTTGTTGCAGGCGGATTCGACTGCGGCATCGCCTTTGACGGCGACGCCGACCGCTGCCTTGCCTGCGACGAAAAGGGGCAGGAGATCGACGGCGACAAGGTCATCGCGCTGCTGTCGCTGACCATGAAGGAAAAAGGCCGTCTGGACGGCGACACCGCCGTGGTCACCGTCATGTCCAATCTGGGCTTCATCAAGTTTATGGAGGCGCAGGGCATCAAGACCGAGAAGACCGCCGTGGGCGACCGGTATGTGCTGGAGAATATGCGGGAGAACGGCTACGCCATCGGCGGAGAGCAGAGCGGCCACGTCATCCTGCTCCACCATGCCACCACCGGTGACGGTGAGCTGACCGCCGGAAAACTGCTCAAGCTGCTGGCCGAGAGCGGCAAGAAGATGAGCGAGCTGAACGGCATCTACGCCCAGTACCCGCAGGTGCTGGTGAACGTGACCGCCAACGCTGCCCAGAAAGCGGCCTACAAAGAGGACGAAGTGCTGGCGGGCTTCATCGAGAACGAACAGCAGAAGCTGATGGGAATGGGCCGCGTGCTGGTGCGGGTGTCCGGCACGGAGCCGAAGATCCGCGTCATGGTCGAGGGACAGGACCTCGACGCCATCGACCGCTGCGCCAAGCGGATCGTGGAGCGAATCGAGCGGCGGATCCTGAACCAGTGAGAGAAAAGGAAGGAGGACGCTATGCGCCCTGCAAATACGTGGAAAGATTATGAGCTGCTGGACGCCACCAACGGCAACCGGCTGGAACGCTGGGGCGAAACGCTGCTGGTGCGCCCCGACCCGCAGGTGGTCTGGAAGACCCCGCAGCAGAGCCCGCTCTGGGCCAAGGCAGACGCCATCTACCACCGCTCCAATCAGGGGGGCGGTGAGTGGGAGTACCGCCGCCGTCTGCCCGAAAAGTGGAAGATCACCTGCGGCGAGGGTGCGGATAAGCTGACCCTCATCGTCAGCCCCACCGGATTCAAGCACACGGGCGTGTTCCCGGAGCAAGCAGTCAACTGGGCGTGGTATGCCGAAAAGATCCGCGCCGCCGGACGCCCGATCAAGGTGCTGAACCTCTTTGGCTACACGGGCGGTGCGACGCTGGCCTGCGCCGCTGCCGGGGCCACCGTCTGCCATGTGGACGCCTCCAAGGGCATCGTCCAGTGGGGCAAGGACAACGCCGCCGCCAGCGGTCTGGCCGACCGCCCCATCCGCTGGCTGGTGGACGACTGCGCCAAATTCGTCGCCCGCGAGAAGCGGCGGGGCAATACCTACGACGGTATCATCATGGATCCGCCCAGCTACGGCCGCGGACCCGGCGGGGAGATCTGGAAGCTGGAGGACTGCATCTACGACCTCCTCAGCCAGTGCGAGGAAGTGCTGAGCGACAAGCCGCTCTTCTTTGCCGTCAACAGCTACACCACCGGCCTGTCGCCGGCGGTCATGGAGTATATGCTCAAGACCACCCTGATCCCGCGCTTTGGCGGGCGGACGTCCTGCGACGAGATCGGCCTGCCCGTCTCGGCCACCGGCGGCGTGGTGCCCTGCGGCGCGACCGCGATCTGGGAGGAGTGATCCTCTTAAGGTGGCGAGCCCTCTCCGTCATCGCTGCGCGATGCCACCTCCCCCAAAGGGGGAGGCAAGTCTTGGCTCTCCCTTTGGGAGAGCTGTCACCGCAGGTGACTGAGAGGGCAAGCCCACCTGCGAAAAGCAAATAAAAGAGAAAGCTATCTTTAAGAATGGGGTACAGCCTTAGCGAGAAGGCGCACCACCGGAAAGAGAAAACAGATGGAAGAAACGATTTTAACAGCGAATGATCTGAAGTTTCGCTACAACACCGAAACGCCGGTCTACGCCCTGAACGGCGTCTCGGCCAAGGTGCAGAAGGGCGAATTTGTGGCGGTGCTGGGGGCAAACGGCTGCGGCAAATCCACCCTTGCCAAGCATTTCAACGCGATCCTCCTGCCGGAGAGCGGCACGGTGCTGGTGGAAGGAATGGACACCAAGGACGACAGCAAGCTCTACGACATCCGCCAGACCGTCGGCATGGTGTTCCAAAGCCCGGACAACCAGATCGTGGCCACGGTGGTCGAGGAGGACGTTGCCTTTGCCCTCGAAAACCTCGGCGTGCCGCCGGAGGAGATGCGCCGCCGGGTCGATGACGCCATGAAGATGGCGGGCATCTACGAGTACCGCACGCGTGCGCCCCACAACCTTTCGGGCGGCCAGAAACAGCGCGTCGCCATCGCAGGCGTGGTCGCCATGCGGCCCGACTGCCTGATCCTCGACGAAGCCACCGCCATGCTCGACCCCCGGGGCCGGGAGCAGGTGATGCAGACCATCCACCACCTCAACAAGGATCTGGGGATCACGGTGGTGGCCATCACCCACTATATGGAAGAAGCAGCGCAGGCCGACCGCGTCCTCGTGATGAGTCAGGGTCATGTGGTCATGGAGGGCACGCCGAAAGAGGTGTTCCGCCAGACGGAAAAGGTCCGCGCCCTTCATCTGGATGTGCCGCAGGCTGCCGAGCTGCGGGATGAGCTGGTCAAGGCCGGTATCCCCATGCCGGAGGGCATCATCGACACCGGCGAATGTGCGCAGGCTCTCTATGAGCTGCTGCGGTAAGGGAGGGGCGAAACAATGGCAAGCATCATCAAAGTAGAACACCTGAGCTATGTGTACAACCCCGGAATGCCCAACGCCGTCACCGCACTGGACGATGTGAGCTTCGAGGTGGAAGAAGGCGATTTTGTCGGCATCATCGGCGCGACCGGATCCGGCAAGAGCACCCTCATCACCCACATGAACGGTCTGAACAAGCCCACCAGCGGCAAAATCTGGATCGACGGCCGCGACCTCTGGGAGGACCCGGCCAAGATCCGGGATTTCCGCTTCCTGACCGGGCTGGTGTTCCAGTATCCGGAGTACCAGCTCTTTGAAGAGACCTGCTACAAAGACATCGCCTTCGGCCCCAGGAATATGGGGCTGGACGAGGCGGAGATCGACCGCCGGGTACACGAAGCGGCTGATTTTGTCGGCCTCGACCCGGCTCTGCTGGAGCGCAGCCCCTTTGAGCTGTCCGGCGGCCAGAAACGCCGCGTCGCCGTGGCGGGCGTCATGGCCATGAAGCCCCGCATTCTGGTTCTGGACGAGCCTGCTGCGGGTCTGGACCCCGAAGGCCGGGATGAGATCCTGAGCGAGGTCCGGGATTACCACAAAAAGACCGGCACGACCGTGCTGCTGGTCTCCCACAGTATGGAGGATATCGCCAAATACGCCGACCGCGTTTTGGTCATGTCCAACAAAAAGATCGCCATGTACGATACCGTCGAAAAGGTCTTTGCCCGGGCACCGGAGCTGCTGAGACTGGGGCTGAGCGTGCCGCAGGTGACCAAGATCTTCCTCAAGCTGCGGGAGATGGGGATCGACGTGCCGGCAGACGTGTACACCATCCCCTATGCCGTCAAGAAGATCCTGGAAGCGGCAGAACGCAAAAAAGCGGGCGAAAGTTTGATCCTCCCGCGGGGTACCGCAGCGAAGGGAGGCACGGAAGAATGCTGAGAGACATCACCATCGGCCAGCACTTCCCGGGGAACAGCCTTGTACACAGGTTCGATCCCCGGATGAAGTTGGTCGTGACCATTGCATACATCATCATGCTGTTTGCAGCATCCAACCCGCTGGGTCTGACCCTGTCGATCGCCTTCCTTGTGGCGATGTACGGCGTGGCCAAGATCCCCTTTAAACTCATCCTGAAAAGCCTGAAGCCGATCCTGCCCATCGTCGTCTTTACGGCGGTGCTCAACCTCTTCTTTGTAGCGGGTGAGGGCGAGCCGCTGGTGCGCTTCTGGTTTTTGACCATCTACGCCGAGGGCGTGCGGTATGCGATCCTGATGGCGGTGCGCGTCATGGCCCTGATCGCAGGCACCAGCCTTTTGACCTACACCACCAGCCCCATCGTGCTGACCGACGCCATCGAGCAGCTGCTCAAGCCGCTGGGCAGACTCCACTTCCCGGTGCATGAGCTGGCGATGATGATGAGCATCGCGCTGCGGTTCATCCCGACCCTGATCGAGGAGACAGACAAGATCATGAACGCCCAGAAAGCCCGCGGTGCCATGCTGGACAGCGGCACCATGACCGAGCGAGTCAAGGCACTGGTTCCGGTGCTGATCCCGCTGTTCATCTCGGCATTCCGCCGGGCGGACGAGCTGGCCATGGCCATGGAGTGCCGCTGCTACCGCGGCGGCGACGGACGCACCCGCCTGAAGGTGCTGCGCTGCACCAAGCAGGACTACATCGACCTCGCCGTCTGCATCGTCTGCTTCGTGCTGATCCTGCTGTCGCGGCTGGTGTTCCCGAATTTTTAAGGAAAAACCTCTCCGTCATCCCTTCGGGATGCCACCTCCACCAAAAGAGGAGGCAAGTCTTGGCTCTCCCTTTGGGAGAGCTGGACGCGAAGCGGCCTGAGAGGGCGAGCCCGTTCACAATTGAGAAGATGCCTATGAATTATCTACTGACATTAAGCTACGACGGCACGCACTACTGCGGGTTTCAGGTGCAGCCCAACGGCCGCAGCGTGGCGCAGACGGTGCAGGACGCACTGGAAGCCGTACTGGGGCACCGCCCCGACATCAAGGGGTGCAGCCGCACCGATGCCGGTGTCCATGCGCTGGGGTTCGCGCTGAACTTCCACGCAGACACCCGGATCCCGGTGGAAAAACTGCCGCTGGCTCTGAACCAGCACCTGCCGATGGACATCCGGGTGCTGTCGGCGAAGAGCGTGTCCGACGACTTCCATGCGCGGTATGCAGCGCACACCAAGACCTACCTCTACCGCATCCGCAACAGCCCCATCGACTCGCCCTTTGATGAGAAGTACTACGCCCGGGTACCTCGGCGGCTGGATGCGGCGCGGATGCAGCAGGCGGCGGATCAGTTCGTGGGGACGCACGATTTCCGCGCTCTCTGCGCGGCGGGCAGCTCGGCGGCCGCCCACGGCGACACGGTGCGCACCATCACCGCCTGCACCGTGACCCGGAAGGGCGACGAAGTGGATATTACGGTAACAGCGGACGGCTATCTGTACAACATGGTGCGGATCTTGGCCGGTACCCTCTGCGAAGTGGGGGCAGGCCGGATGGAGCCGGATGCGATCCCGGGCATCCTTGCAGGCTGCGACCGCAGCAAGGCTGGCCCGACCTTCCCGGCAAAGGGGCTATTCCTGAAAGAGGTGCAGTATGATGCACCTGCCGTGGATCGCGCGGCGCAGCTGACGGCAGAGCCGTAGGCGATTTGATAGCCCTCTCAGTCAATGCTTCGCATTGCCAGACTCCTCCCTCTGTCGCTCACGCGACATCTCCCTCCGGCCGGAGGGAGTCTTTCCTCAAAGGGAGAGCCCTTGGCAGATCGGGTAAGTTTGAGCCTCAAACGAAAACAGCCGGGCCCTGCGGCAAAGGGCAGGCGCATAATAGGAGAAAAAGCGAATGCGTAAACACCTTCGCGGAAACCGCCCGGAAAGCGAAGAGCCGCTTTCGGCCGGGCGGGTCGAATATCTGGAACAGGCGCGGCAGCGGCAGCGCACCAAACGGATCCGCCGGACGGCAGGGATCCTTGTGGTGCTGGTGGCGGTGGTTCTGTTTGCCACCGGTCTGGTGGGCAGCTCGGTGGCTCTCCTCAAGGACGCCGCAGATACGGCCAAGATCGCGCTGCTGCCCGGCTCCGGCTGGCCCCAGCAGACCGGCGTGATGGATCCGCTGCAGGTCGAAGCCCTGACCGGCGGCTTTGTGGAACTGGGCAAAGAGGGCTGCGTGGTCTATTCCAACACCGGCAGCCGCCTCAATGCGATCCAGAGCGGCTATGCCCGGCCTGCGCTGGCAGCGGGACGGAACCGCTTCGTCCTGTACAACCGCTCGGGCAATGAGCTGCGGGTGGAAAGCCGCACCCAGAACCTCTACACCAAAACGCTGGAAAACACCATCTTCCTCTGCGCAATGTCCGACAACGGCACACTGGCTGTTGTCACCGACGATGTGGGCAGCATGGCGCAGCTTCTGGTCTACTCGGCCACGATGGAAGAACAGCTGTGCTGGAAGATGGATGCCAACACCGGTACCCCGCTCCGGATGGCGTTTTCGCCGGACAACCGGAAGCTGGCGGTGGCGGCGGTCACGGCCAACGCCGGGCAGATGGTGACGAATTTTTACGTCCTCCCTCTGGGGCAGGGCGACCCGGTCAACATTGCTGCCGAGGGCAGTGTGCCCCAGTGGGTCGGCTGGCTCTCGGGCAGCACCATCCTCGCCGTCTACGGCGACCGGGCGGTGCTCTACAATGCAGGCGGCGGCGAGCAGGCCAGCTATCCCTTCAACGGCATGACCCTGCGGGATATTTCGGTGGATGCAGCGGGCAACGTCGGGCTGCTGCTGGTCTCGGGGCAGATCGCACAGGCGGTGACGCTGGACAAAACCCTCGCCGTCCAGTCGGCGGCGGGCGTGCCCTCGGCCAACCGGATCGTCCGGGCGGGGAATCGCTTCTACCTGCTGACCGATGCCTCGGTGGAGTGCTACACCGCTGCCGGAGAACACCAGTGGAGCCAGAGCCTTGCGGCCCGGCCGCAGGCGTTGCTGGCCGGCAGCAAGCAGACCTTGGTGTTCAGCGGCAATACGGTGCAGGCTGTCACGCAGCCGGAGGAAACATCCGGGAGCAATTAAGCGAATCATTCTTACTTTTAGCACTCTGCGGCAGAAAGTAACAGGGAAAACAAGGTATGTTCAAGAATCCGTCATTTCTTTTTGATATAGTATGTACTGCGGTCTGGCTGCTTTTGGCCATCCGCTACGCCCGCAAGGGATTTCTGGCGTCCAGCGTACAGCTGGCCGGAAATTTCCTGAGCCTGTTCGGGGCAAGGGTGTTTTCCAGCTGGGCGGCGGGGAAGGTCTTTGAGAACTTCCTCGCGGTCGGCTTCCGGGATCAGATCGCGGCCAGCCTGTCTGCGGGCGGCGTGGTCGATCTGTCCGGCATTGCGTCCAAGTATGCGGGGTTTCTGCCCGCGAGTTTCCGGGCGTCCATCGTGGAAGCCTGCGAACGCTCCATCTCAGCCCTGCTCAGCGACAACGCGGTGGTGCTGGCGGATGCCATCGTCCAGAAGGTGCTGGCTCCGCTGCTGACGCCGGTGATCTCGCTGGTGCTCTTCTTTGTGGCGTTTGCCCTGCTGCGGATGGCGGTCAGCCTGCTGGTCACCGTTCTGGGGCTGGTGAACAAGCTGCCGGTCATCGGCACGGTCAACCACTGGATGGGCTGGACCGTGGGCGGGCTGGCCAGTCTGCTCGACATCTATCTTGTGCTGTGTGTGCTGTGGGCGGTCATCGTGATCACCGGCGGCAACCTGACCGTCCTGAACGATACGGTCATGAGCAGCAGCATTTACTATAAACTATTCAACTTGTTCAACCCCTTCCTGTAAGGGGCGGGAGCAAAAGGAGGAACCATGGTCTGTATTCGATGCCAAAAACGTCCGGCCATTATTTTTGTACAGCGGATGGAAAACGGCCAGATGAAAAATGAGGGCTACTGCCTGCACTGCGCCCGGGAGCTTCACATCAAACCGGTGGAGGATCTGATGCACCAGTTCGGAATGTCCGACGAGGACATGGACAATATGGAAGACCGGATGGAGCAGATGATGGGCGAGATGGGCGAGGGAGCCAACCCTTTTTCCATGATGATGAACGGCCTGAACCCTGCGGGCGACGAGCCGGAGAGCGACGAGGATCTGGTGCCCGGCTCCAGCGCGACCTTCCCCATCGGGATGAGCAGCAAGGCCAACCCGCAGGGAGACAAAAAGGCTGACCCGCACAAGAACGGCAAAAAGCCGCCCCGCCGGAAATTTCTGGATACCTACTGCGAGAACCTGACCCGGAAAGCCCGGGAAGGCCGTCTCGACGATATCATCGGCCGCGACCGCGAGATCTACCGCACCATCCAGATCCTGAGCCGCCGCCAGAAGAACAACCCCTGCCTCATCGGTGAAGCCGGTGTCGGCAAGACCGCCATCGCTGAGGGCATTGCCGAGCGGATCGCCAAAGGGCAGGTTCCGGCAGGGCTGAAGGACAAGGAGATCTATCTGCTCGACCTCACCAGCCTTGTGGCGGGCACCCAGTTCCGCGGTCAGTTCGAGCAGCGGGTCAAGGGTCTGCTGAGCGAGGTCAAGGCCGCCGGAAACGTCATCCTCTTCATCGACGAGATCCACACCATCACGTCGGCAGGAGAGAGCGAGGGCGCAATGAACGCCGGAAACATCCTGAAACCGGCTCTCTCCCGCGGGGAGATCCAGGTCATCGGTGCGACCACCTTCAACGAGTACCGCAAGTACATCGAGAAGGATCAGGCGTTGGAACGCCGGTTCCAGCCCGTCCGGGTCGAGGAGCCCAGCGTGGCCGATACCCTCGCCGTGATGAACGGCATCAAGCACTACTATGAGGAGCACCACCACGTCAAGGTGCCCGCCGAGGTGCTGTCGGCCACCGTCACCCTGAGCGAGCGGTACATCACCGACCGCTACCTGCCCGATAAGGCCATCGACCTGTTGGACGAGGCCTGTGCCTGCTGCAATCTGGCGCACCCGGTCATTTCGGAATTCCTCGTGATGCAGAAGGAGCTGGATGCCCTCAAGCAGGCAGAAGCGGATATGGCAGAGGCCGATGTGAACGAGCCCATCGACTACGAGCAGGTGGCCGAGCGAAAGACCCGGATCGCCCAGCTGGAAAGCGAGCTGCCCGCAAAGCAGGCCGCAGCCAGCGAGATCACCGTTACGATGGACGATGTGGCCAAGGTCATCGAGCTGTGGACGGGGATCCCGGCGGTCAAGATTCAGGAGACGGAATTCGTCAAACTGGCAAACCTCGAGGGCGAGCTGAAAAAGAAGATCATCGGGCAGGACGAAGCCGTGCATCTGGTGGCGCAGGCCGTCAAGCGGAGCCGCGCCGATCTGTCGGGCCGCCACCGCCCGGCCAGCTTCATCTTTGTTGGCCCCACTGGTGTCGGCAAGACCGAGCTGGTCAAACAGCTGGCAAACCAGCTCTTTGACGGCCCCGACCCCCTGATCCGCCTCGACATGAGCGAGTATATGGAGAAGTACGCGGTCTCCCGCATGATCGGTTCGCCTCCGGGCTATGTGGGCTACGAGGAGGCCGGTCAGCTGACCGAGAAGGTTCGCCGCCGCCCCTACAGTGTGGTGCTGTTCGATGAGATCGAGAAAGCCCACCCGGACGTCATGAACATCCTGCTCCAGATCCTCGACGAGGGCAAGATCAACGATGCGCAGGGGCGCACCGTGGATTTCTCGAACACCGTCATCTGCATGACCTCCAACGCGGGCAGCTCCGACCAGAGCACCGGCGGCCTCGGCTTCAACAAGAGCGAGACCCAGCTCAGCGAGGAAAAGACCCGCAAGGCACTGGCGCAGTTCCTCCGCCCGGAGTTTCTGGGCCGTGTGGATGAGGTGATCGCCTTCAAGCCGCTGTCGCAGGAGACGCTGGAGGGCATTGCCGCCCTGATGCTGGAGGAATACAAGCCCAGCATGGAGGCCAAGCAGATCGCCTACGCCTACACCCCCGCCGCGCTCCGGGCACTGGTGGCCAAGAGTCAGGGCGGAAAGTTCGGTGCCCGCGACCTGCGCCGCGTCATCCGCAAGGCGGTGGAAGACCCGGCGGCCGAACGCCTCATCGACGGCACGCTGGCCGCAGGCGGCAGCCTGACCGTGGATGCCGATGAAACCGGCGAGATTCTTTTGAAGTAAACACAAAGAGGGCGTGTGCCGCGGCACACGCCCTCTTTGTGTTGGGTAGCTTGAGCGAGCGACAACCACCAGCTCTGCTGGTGGAGTAGAAAATGCTTTAGCTATAAGATTCAAGCGAAGCGAGATGACAGAGAAATTGTCATCTTAGAAGATGCACTTTGCAACATAGCTCGTTAGAGCGGTAGGGCAGGTAATGCAGATGAAAGATGCTTGCTCGTGGCCCCTTAAGGGGCTTTGCCAGTAAGGTGCCCTTCTAGGGCTTACTCAAGCCACCGGCTCAGCCGGTGGTTTTGACTTATGCAGTTACACGATATAGCCCAAGCTGTGCGCCAGCAGGACCCAGAAGGTCAGCGTCAGCGCACTGAAGAAGGTGGTGGTGACGCAGACGCTGCCGGTCAGCACGCCCTCGTGCCCCATCTGCTTGGCCATGACATAACCGGCAGGGGTGGTGACACTGCCCAGCATCACCAGCAGCCCCACCAGCTTTTCGTTGGTGAACCCCATTCGGAACGCGATGGGGAGGAAGACGGCGGGCAGGACGAGCAGCTTGATGACCGTGGCTGCGGCGGTGGGGCGGAGGTAGCCCAGCGCGGCCTTGCCCTTGAAGCCTGCGCCGATGGCCAGCAACGCCAGCGGGCTGGTCAGGCTGGCAAGGCTGGAAAGCGTTTTGTTGGCCATGGTGGGCAGGGGCAGCCGAAGCAGGGAATAGACGAAGCCCAGCGCGATGCCGATCAGGATCGGGTTGGTGAAGATGCCCCGGATGCTGGCCTTGATCTTGTCGCCCATCGCAGCATGGGCATCGGCCGAGGGGCTTTCGAGGGTCAGGATCAGGACGGCAAAAATGTTGTAGAGCGGCACGCTGCCGAGGATCATCAGGCCGGACATCCCGGAAGTGCCGTAGATGTTCTGGATGAAGGCGGTGCCGAGGATGGCGGCGGAGGAGCGGTAGCACGCCTGCACAAACTCGCCCACGAGGTGCTTGTCTTTGAGCAGGAGCTTGGCCAACGCCCAGATCACAAGGATGCTGGAAAGGGTCGAGAGGGCGCAGAAGAGGACGTATTTGCCGTCGAAGCTGGCATAGATGTCGGTGGCGGCGATATCCCGGAACAGCTGCACCGGCAGCGAAACTTTGAATACAAATTTGTTGGCCGAAGCCACAAAGCTGTCCTCAAGGAAGCCTGCCCGGTGGAGGAGATAGCCGAGGAGCATGAGGAAGAACAGCGGCATGGTGCTGTTCAGGCTGAAAATCAGGCTTTCCATCGGTCAGATCCCTCCGCTGCGCTGCTGCTCGGCGTTCAGCTCCCGCTGCAGAGCCGCCTTGCGGTGGTCGAGCAGGAGATCCTTGTTGTACTGGAAGTAGCGTTCGCAGCCGGTCTCGGTGATAAAGGCGTGGGCGGCGGGAGAGAGGGTCAGCTCGGTGACAAAGACCACCATCTCCTGACTTTCTTCAAACGCCTGCTCCATGAAGTCGAAAGCGGCTTCCAGCGCGGCAGACGCGCGTTCCTGCGCGGCATCCCGGGCGTCGGCCAGCGCGTTGAACTGGTTCCGCAGCAGGTCAAAGGCTTCCTGTGTGCCGGCAGCGTTGGCGCGGCGCAGCTCGCCCTCCCACGCCCGCAGAGAAGCATAGGCACGGAGCCGGATGCTCCGCTCCTCCCGGCTCAGCAGGCCGGATGCCTGCTTTTTCTGGGTCGCAGCGTCGTAGTCGGCGATCATCTGGGCAAAGAGGGTGGACGGGCCGTCCGGCAGATCGTCGGGCAGGGTGGCAAAGGCTTTCTTGGCTTCCCGCAGGAAGGCATAGCAGGCATCGGCCACGCCGTCGGCCTGCCGGGAGGCGGCAAAGCGGGTCTCGAGGCCGGAGAGGAGCAGGCTGACCAGAGACAGCCGCTCGTCGAAGGGAGCCTGCAGCAGCCGGGCATAGACGGCGGGCTTGACCTGACCGGCGAGGATCTCCTCCACGCCGTAGTCATCCCGATACTTGTAGTAGAGGTCGAGGTAGGCGGCAAAGTCCTCGGCGATCTTCTGGTGCTGGAGGTACTGGCGGATCAGATCCTCATCGGCTTTCAGGCCGAGGGTCTCGTAGGCGTCCAGCAGATTGGAGAGATCCTCCCAGCCGCGGGCGGTGACGAACTGGGTGCCGTCCACGTCGGCGTTGATCTGGTAGAAGTTCTGGGGGTGCAGCTCGAGGTAGCTCAGGATCGCGCTGTGGATGTGGGCGGCGCGGGCGTACTCCTTCCAGACGCCCAGATCCGGCGTGATGTCCATCCGGCGGACACGGTCAAGGGTGACGATGTCGAAATCCCGGACGGATTTGTTGTACTCCGGCGGGTTGCCGGCAGCCACGATGACCCAGCCCGCCGGAACCGCCTGATTGCCGAAGGTCTTGCACTGCAAAAACTGCAGCATGGTGGGAGCCAGTGTCTCGGAGACACAGTTGATCTCGTCGATGAAGAGGATGCCCTCCGAAAGGCCGGTGGCCTCCATCTTGGCGTAAACGCTGGCGATGATCTCGCTCATGGTGTACTCGGTCACCGAGACATCCTTGTCGCCGTAGTGCCGCTGGCGGATAAAGGGCAGACCCACCGCGCTCTGGCGGGTGTGGTGAGTGATGGTGTAGGCCACCAGAGCCACGCCGCAATCCCGCGCCACCTGCTCCATGACCTGCGTTTTGCCGATGCCCGGAGGCCCCATCAGCAGGATGGGCCGCTGCCGGATGGCCGGGATCGCGTACTCCCCCAGCGGATCTTTGGCGAGGTAGGCTTTGACGGTATCCTCGATCTCTTGTTTTGCACGTTTGATGTCCATAGAAATTCTCCTCACGAATTGTTCAGATCCCGGTACAGGTCGTCCTCCTCGCGCAGGGCCTCAGCCAGTGCCGAGGCAGAGCGGGCGGACGGGCCGGAAAATTCTTCTTCGTCCAGCACCACCTTCATGGCCCACGGCGGCACATTGGCGTCGTCGAACCGGTCGCCGAGGAAGAGGAAGGCGGTGTCGTAGGCGGGCCGTTTCGACGGGTACATACCCATGCCGTCGGTGAAGTAGAGCAGACCCCGGAGGTTTGAGAACTTTTTCTCACTGCAGAGCCGGTCCACGTAGGCAAAGGCGGGTCGGAAGTCGGTTCCGCCGCCGCCCCGCAGGGTAAAGTGGTTCATGGCGTGGATCAGCCCGTCCTCATTGCGGATGAGGATGTCCTGCTGGACGGCGTTGTCGGCTTGGATCAGGTGGAGGTTCATCCGGTGGAAGAAGTTTTCTCTGCCCTTCAGCAGGGTATACGTCTCGGCCAGAAACGCCCGCACCAGCTCGCCCGAGGTGGAATAACTGGTGTCGATGACCAGAGCCAGCTCTTCGATCTTTTTGCTCTCCCGGGTCTCCAGCGGCTCGATGAGGGGCAGGTTGCCGTAGACCGACAGGCCGTAGGTGTAAAAGTTCAGATCGAACTCGTCCGGGTCGAGGTGGACTTCCTCCCGGGTGACGCAGAACCGCCGCAGGAAATCGCGGTAGCTCCGGCGGCTCCGATTGGCGGCCTTGACCTGCTCCTTGAGGGCGTCGGCTCCCTTCCCGGCCTCTTTATCCCGCAGTTCCAGCTCGGTCTGCATCCGCTCGCCGATCTTCTGCCATGTTTTCTGGGGCAGGGGCGTGGGCATCTGCTGGGGCTGTTCGGGGGCATCTTTGGGCCAGAGCCGATGGTCGTCGGTGTAGAATTCCCGTTCCAGCTGGCGCAGCACGCCGGGCGTCAGGGTCAGCAGCCAGCGGTAAGCGGGCGCGGCGGCGACCACTTTGCCCGCAGCGGCAATGGCTTCATAGGCGTGCTGACGCACATAGGTCAGGGGGCGGGTGACGCTTTTGCGCCCCAGCCCGTCGATCACGTTTTCCACCGCGATATCGCAGGCCAGATCCCACAAACGGCGGTCCCGCCGCCCCCGGAGCCAGAGATGCCGGAAGATGCAGTGGAATACTGTATGGAGATAAAGCCGGTTCAAATACTTTGGGTTCTCCTGATAGAGCCGGAGCAGGGCGGTGGGCTGATAGCAGAGGATGCGGCCATCCGTGGCCAGCACGCCGCACCGCTCGTCCGGGGTCGGCGTCAAAGCCGAGAGAGCCATGTCGAGGAAACGAAAGTCCAGATACAGCCCGCTCCGCACCACGGCCAGCACCTCGCCGCCCATCCGTGCCTGCCACTCCTCGTGGGTCTCCGGGCGTTTTGACACAAAGGGCTTGCGGGGATCAAAGAATTTTTCTTTTTGGAGCAATTCTGCCACTTGGTAAATCACCTCCGGGGTGTCCGTTGTCCAACCTCTCCGTCATCCCTTCGGGATGCCACCTCTCCTTGTAGGAGAGGCCTTGGCAATCCACGAAAAGCGAAATCTCTTTGCCAAAGGCTCCCCTACTAGGAAAGACTCCCCCGGCCGGGGGAGATGGCACGGTCGTGCCAGAAGGGGAGCGGCTGTCGAGCGAGAGCGAGACTGAGAGGTTAAAAATCAAAATCATACCGTTTTTTCCGGGGCGTTGCGGTGCGCTTCCGGTATGCGGCGTCCGCCAGCAGAGCGGCGGCCGCGGCGTTGTCTGCTTTGGCGGCAAGGGCTGCACCCTCGGCAAAGGCTTCGGGGGTCATCAGATCCAGAGCCAGCAGTGCCTTGATGCCCTCGAGATCCTGCGCCTTGAGCAGCCGGGTCAGGATGCGCCCGGTGTGGGCGGCGGCAAATTCCCGGTAGGCGGCTTTGGCGGTCTCGCCCAGCTGCCACGGCCAGCGCAGCCGGTCGAAGCAGAGCATGGCCATGATGTTGGCGTCGTCGGCGTCATGCCCCTGCGGGAAGATCGCGTCGTATTCTGCCGGGAGGAATTTTTGATTCAAAAAACACTGCCGGTAATGGTACCCCTGCCCCGAAAACGTGTGCAGCAGGATGTGGGCGGGGGTCTCCTCGTAGTCCTCCCAGTAGGCAGGGTACCAGAGCCCGGCCAGCGGGGTGTCGGCACCTGCGGGCTGGAAGAGGGCTTCCACGGCTTCGGTGATGCTGTTGACAAGGGCGAACAGACCGGTGGGGGCGTCGGGCACCGCCCGCACAACGATGGTGTCCAGCGCAAAGCAGTTGAGAAACACATCGCTGCCGACTACCAGTTCCCCAGAGCCGACCGACAGCCGCCGGAGCTTCCGGCAATTGTAAAAGGCACAGCTGCCAACGACCCGCAGCGTCTCCGGCAGGGTGACTTCTTCGACAAAATTTCCGCAGACCGGGTGCAGGTCGGTCTTTTCGGAGACCTGTTCGGCACAGCCGTCCGCGCGGAGCGCATACCGCATCCTCTGCTCCGGCGCGGGCAGGCTGCGGGGATTCTCCGAAAAACAGTAGTCGCCCAGTTCGGTGATGGGCAGCGGGGTGCCGTCCTCTCCGGGCAGCACCTCCGGCAGCACGATGCAGGGCTCCTCGCCGTAGACTCGGCATAAACGGAGCGTATTATTTTGCAAGGGCAATACATCCAAATACATCTTATCAGAAACCTCGAATCAGAGAACTACGGCGCAGTCACTTTCGGAAGAACACGCAAGCTGACAGCGACTGCCAAGGGCTCTCCCTTTGAAAGACTCCCTCCGGCCGGAGGGAGATGTCGCATTAGCGACAAAGGGAGGATGAGCTGGCATTGCGAAGCAATGACTGAGAGGGCAAAAAAACTGCTGCACAGCGCAGGCTATGCAGCAGTTCGATTTCAGATACAATTACTGTGCAGCCTGCGCGAGACAATCGTCCATGGCGGTAAACACGGCGTCGCTCGTCATCGTGCTGCCCGAAATGGCGTCTACCCCCGCCGAAGAGCCAGCCTCCGTCAGGGAGCGGGCGAGGCTTTCGGCCGCTTTTCCGCCCAGCTCCGGCGTTTCGCCCGAAGCGTCGATGGCAACGTTGGTCACCTTGCCGCCGGTGATGGTCACGGAGACCGACACGTCGCTCAGACAGCCCTTTGCACTGGCCGTGTAACTGCCGTCGTGGTAGGTGGCGGCGTTGTCCGCGGCCGGAACCGTGCCGGTGTTGGCGATATACAGGGACAAAACGATGCCGAGGATGATGTCCAGAATCAGCATCAGGAGGATGTTGCGGGTCGAATGCTTGTTCATAGCGTTGAATCTGCTCCTTTGGGGGAATTACTTGGCAGGTTTGAAGCTGTCGCGCAGGGTGACGACGCGGTTGTACACGCCGGGATTTTTGGAATCGGGGGTGAAAAATCCGGTGCGGACGAACTGGAACTTCTCGCCGGGCTGTGCGCCGGCCAGAGCCTCTTCCAGCTTGCAGCCCTTGAGGGTGACGACGCTCTCGGGATTCAGGTAATCCTTGTAATCGCTGCCGTCCGGGATGGCGTTCATGTTGGCCTCGGTGAACAGCTTGTCGTACAGACGGATCTCCGCATCCACACAGTGTGCGGCACTGACCCAGTGGATGGTGCCCTTGACCTTGCGGCCGTCGGCGGGGTTGCCGTTGCCGGTCTCGAGGTCGGCGGTGCAGTGGATGGCGGCAATGCTGCCGTCGGGGTTCTTCTCGACGCTCTCGCACTTGACGAGATAAGCACCCATCAGGCGGACTTCGCCGCCGAGGGTCAGACGCTTGAACTTGGGAGGCGGCACCTCCGCAAAGTCCTCGCTGTCGATCCACAGCTCACGGGTAAAGGCGACCTTGCGGGTGGTGGTGTCGTTGGCCTCACGGTTGGGGTTGTTGGCCACGTCGAAGTACTCGGTCTTGTCGGCAGGGTAGTTGTCCACCACCAGCTTGACCGGCTTGAGCACGGCAATGCGCCGCTGTGCGGTCAGATCCAGCTCGCTGCGGATGCAGGCTTCCAGCTGGCGCATATCGATCAGGTTGTCCGATTTGGAGATGCCGGCCTCACGCACGAAGGTGAAGATGGAAGTTGGGGTGTAACCGCGGCGGCGCAGGCCGCACAGGGTCGGCATCCGGGGATCATCCCAGCCATCCACGATGCCCATCTCGACCAGCTCACGCAGGTAGCGTTTGCTCATGACGGTGTTGGTCATGTTCAGGCGGGCGAACTCGCGCTGCTTGGGGAACTCGGTGCCAAAGATGTTCTCAATGACCCAGTTGTACAGCGGGCGGTGATTCTCGAACTCGAGGCTGCACATACTGTGGGTGATGCCCTCGATGGCGTCCTGAATGGGGTGTGCAAAGTCGTACATCGGGTAGATGCACCACTTATTGCCCTGACGGTGATGCTCGGCAAACTTGATGCGGTAGATGGCCGGGTCGCGCAGGTTCATGTTGGGGCTGGCAAGGTCGATCTTGGCGCGCAGGGTCTTTTCGCCCTCCTTGAACTCCCCGGCACGCATCCGGCGGAACAGATCCAGATTCTCCTCGGGGGTGCGGTCGCGCCACGGAGACGGGCGGGAAGGCTTGCCGGCGTCATTGCCGCGGTACTCGCGCATCTCGTCGCGGGTCAGGTCGTCCACATAGGCCTTGCCTTCGAGGATGAGCTTTTCGGCATACTCGTAGCATTTGTCGAAGTAGTCGCTGCCGTAGAAGATGCCGCCGTTGGGGTCAGCACCCAGCCAGTGCAGATCCTCGATGATGCTGTTGACGTATTCCTCGCCTTCGCGGGCAGGGTTGGTGTCGTCCAGACGGAGGTTGAATTTGCCGCCGTACTGGTTGGCGATGGACCAGTTGATATAGATGGCCTTCGCGCTGCCGATGTGCAGGTAGCCGTTGGGTTCCGGCGGGAAACGGGTATGGATCTCGCTGACCTTGCCTTCGGCGAGGTCGGCGTCGATGATCTCGGTCAAAAAGTTTTTATCTGCCATGGTGATCTCCCTCTGTCAGGGCCTGTCAGCCCGGAATGACACATTTACTAATACAAAGTATTTTACACCATTTTGCGCTCTGCTTCAAGGCAAAACACGAACTTTAAGCATCTTTCGGCTCCGAGTGCTCAAAAATTGCGCAGGATGGGATTGACGGAAGCCGGAAAAAAAGGTATACTACTAAGGTATCCGATCCCGCCGGGGTGTTGCGCAGTTGGTAGCGCGCCTGCTTTGGGAGCAGGAGGCCGCGAGTTCGAGTCTCGCCACTCCGACCACGACAAAAGCCACGATGAACCGTTTATAAGTGCGGTTTTTCGTGGCTTTTTTTGTTGCCTGCATCCTCAAATCCAGCTGAGATATGCGTTATTTGTGTGCTGGGATTGAAAATGGCGTGCAGCGTTTTGGACTGTTCAATGAATACGAAAAGTGTTATAATAAAAATAAGATCGTATAGAGTATGAATAAACGCCCGGCGGGGCAAGCAAGAATGTGTAAGATCATACATGAAAGGATCGGTGTGCTATGAGTACAAGAGAATTGGCAAGAGCACTTCTTGATCAGGTGCCGGAAAACAAGCTGCTGTATGTTGTCGCATATCTTCAGGGCGTGACAACGCCGGAAGATGCAGAGATCCCCAACGCAGAGACGCTGGAAGCATTTGAAGAACTGGACAATGGCGGCGGTCACACCTATACCGGCCCCGTTGAAAACCTGATCCATTCCCTGCTGGAGGACGAAAGTGCTTGAAGTAAAATACTCCACCAAGTTCAAGAAGGATTTGAAGGTGTGCCAGAAGCGGCATTATGACATGGCCATACTCCAGCAAATCATTAACGTGTTAGCCATTCCGGCAGCACTTCCACCTCAAACCAAAGACCACAGCTTGACAGGCAGCTATATCCCCCACCGGGAATGCCACATTCAACCGGATTGGCTGCTGGTTTACTACCAGACGGAAACAGAGCTGTATCTGTATCGCACCGGTACGCACTCTGATCTGTTCGGCCTGTGAGGTGGGTGGTGTAAAAAAGGCTGTGGCAGAGATCACTGTGGTGAACTACCCAGATTGCGCAGCATAACCCCGGCGGATAGAACCAGAACAACAAAGAGGTCGAGACCTGATAAAATGGGCCTTGGCCTCTTTTTCTGTCATTTCTTTTATGGATGCCCCTGAAACTTCCTTAAACAAATAATTAACTCAATTAAGAAAATTTCATGCGGGGAAAGCCGAAAATCTGTTGCCTTTTCGCTGCACGAAGAGTATAATTTCTAGGCATCTTGTTTTCAAGAGAGGCGCAGGGAAGTTGGCACTCTGCGCTGCTGCGTAAATTTGGATAAGGAGGATCGGAAGCCTTTTGGCATGGCACAGGGGGCTTCCGCAAACACATGGAGCAGCTTTTGATTTGTCTTTCCGTTGCATTGATCGTCGGCTTGCTGATGTCGCGTCTGGCAAAGGCCATCCATCTGCCGGCGGTCACTTCGTATCTCGTGGCGGGTCTGCTGCTGGGCCCGTTCTTTTTGGGGCGGCTTGGGCTGAGCGGCATCGGCATCGGCTTTGGAAGTCTGGAACAGGTGGACAGCTATTTCATCATCACCCAAGTGGCCTTGGGCTTTATCGCGTTTGTCATCGGCAATGAGTTCCGGCTCAGTGCGCTGGAAAGCATGGGCAAGCAGGCGATCACGGTGGGCATTCTGCAGGCGGTCTTTACGACCCTGCTGGTGGATGCGGCACTGGTGGCACTGCACTGGATCCGGCCGGATGTCATCTCGATGGCGTCGGCCATCACGCTGGGCGCGATCGCGGCGGCGACCGCACCGGCAGCGACTCTGATGGTCGTCAAGCAGTACAAGGCGGACGGCCCGCTGACCCGTCTTCTGATGATGGTCGTTGCCATCGACGACGCCGTGGGTCTGGTGCTGTTCTCCGCGTCCTTCGGCATTGCGAACGCGCTGGAGCAGGGCCGCGTGGATCTCATCAGCGTGTTGGTGGAGCCGATCATCGAGATCGTGTTTTCTCTGGGGCTGGGTGCGATTGCAGGCTTCTGCCTGAATCAGCTGGAAGTCTACTTCCACTCCCGCTCCAAGCGGCTGAGCCTGTCGGCGGCGTTTGTGCTGCTGACGGTCGGGTTGTCGATGGTCACCTTTACGATCGGCCCGATCCACTGCAGCTTTTCGCTGCTGCTGGTCTGCATGATGACCGGCACGGTGTTCTGCAACATCTGCCCGACCTCGGATGAGTTGATGGATCGTCTGGATCGCTGGGTGTCGCCCATCAACATCCTGTTCTTCGTCTTGTCGGGTGCGGAGCTGGATCTGAAGATCCTCTCCAACCCAATGGTCCTGCTGATCGGTGTGGTGTACATCGCTGCCCGCTCCTTCGGCAAGATCTCCGGTTCGTTTGCAAGCAGCCGGATGACCCACTGCAGTGCGAACATCCAGAAGTATCTGGGCATCACCCTGCTGCCGCAGGCCGGTGTCGCGCTGGGAATGGCAGCCGAGGCCGCAGAGCTTTCGGATGGCCACATGGTGCGGAACGTCGTCCTCTTCTCGGTGCTGGTGTATGAGCTGGTCGGCCCGACCCTGACCAAGATCGCCCTGACTGCAGCCGGGGAGATCTGTCCCGAGGGTAAGACCAACGCCCGCGTACCCAATAAGCCGGAACAGCCGGTCTCGCTGAAGTAAAAACCGCATCCCAAGCACACTGCAGAGGCAAATGCCCTGCGGTGTGCTTTTTTGCACAAAAAAAGCCGAAGATTTTCGTGTATTCCGATTCTTGCATCGGGTGGAAGTAAAACGATATAATGGAGAAAACCCAAGATGTAAGCGGTTACATCTTTGAAAAAGGGGCGGGGAAGATGAATGCGTCGATCTACGATGTGGCACAGCGGTCGGGGGTCTCGATCGCTACGGTGTCGCGGGTGCTGAACCATTCCGGCAATGTCCGGGAGCAGACCGTCGAAAAGGTGCGGAAAGCGATGCAGGAGTTGAATTACTCCGAAAATCTGCTGGCCAAGGGGCTAGCGGCGCAGCGATCCAGTTTTGTGGGGGTGCTCATTCCCGGGGAGCTGGCAGGCAACAGCACCTATGTCATCGAGTGTCTGTCCGGCATCGGGCAGGTGCTGGAAGCAGCCGGATACCATGTGCTGCTGCTCTACGAGAGCACGGGCGGGGCGGAAGCCTGTGAGCGGTATCTGCGGGAACACCTCATTGCCGGTGTGCTGACCCTTTCGGCCTCCAGCGCACCGGAGCTGGTGGAGCAGCTGGCGCAGAACGCGGACTGCGCGGTGGGCTACATCGGTCTGCCCAAAGACAATTTTGCCTGCAATGTTTATGCCAATTATCCGGGGTATGCGTCGGAACTGGTGAAGCGGCTGCAGCAGGCCGGGAAAGATAGAATTTTGCTTTTTTGCGACCAGCCGTTGAATATGAAGAGCCTCCAACGCTGCCTGTGCGAAAAGGGCATCGGGATGGAGAAAATCGAGTGGCACTGCCGCGGAGACCGATCCTCCGCCCAGTGGCGGGAAGAGATCGCCGAAGCGGTGGCGCAGGCAGCCTCGGCCGGAAGCACGGCCGTCTTTACCGATTCGGTCAGCGAAGCGGCCAGTGTTTTGGCCGTCTGCCGGAGCCGGGGCTTTGCTGTTCCGGAGCAGGTCTACCCCATCACAGTGGAACACAGCGCACAGGAGGGGCGGCTGTTCGTGCCCGGGATCGACACCTATCTGGTGCCGGCACGGGAGATGGGCGAGCGGCTGGCCGAGATGGTTCTGCGCCGGATGCAGGGCGTATATCAGGAGGAACGGCTGCTGATCCAAGGAAAATATCATCCGTGTGAGTCGATTTGAGAAGATCCAGTACAACCCGATAGAGAAAGGAAACCGCATTATGAAAGCCATTATGGTCATGTTCGATTCCCTCAACCGCCACCTGCTGCAGAGCTACGGCTGCGATTGGACCCGCACGCCCAATTTTCTCCGGCTGGCGCGGCAGACGACCCAGTTCGAGAACGCCTATGTCGGCAGTATGCCCTGTATGCCGGCCCGCCGGGAGCTGCACACCGGCCGCCCCAATTTTCTGCACCGGAGCTGGGGCCCGCTGGAACCCTTTGACGATTCCATGCCCGAGCTGCTGAAGCAGGCCGGTATCTGCACCCATCTGGTCAGCGACCATCAGCACTACTGGGAGGACGGCGGTGCGACCTACCACACCCGGTATTCCTCGTGGGAGTGCATCCGCGGGCAGGAGGGCGACCCGTGGAAGGAAGATCTCTGCGCGGAGCCGGAACGCCGCACCGTCTTCAAAGGCGGGGAGTTTGCATGGAAGGTGCCGATGGTGGCTGCCATGCGGACGCACGATCAGGTCAACCGCAGCTATATGGACGAGGAAGCCAAGACCGCACAGGCCCGCACCTTTGCCGAGGGATTGGAGTTCCTTGACGTGAACCACCCGGCGGACAACTGGTTCCTCCAGATCGAGGAGTTCGACCCCCATGAGCCGTTCTTCTGCGACGAGAAATACAAGAAGGACTTCGACGGCCCGCTCCACGGAGAGGACGCACTGGGCAGCGACTGGCCGCCCTATGCCCGGGTGCAGGAGGGCGAGGAGGTCTGCCAGACCGTCCGGAACAACTACGCCGCCCTGCTGGAAAAGTGCGATGCCTACCTCGGCAAGGTGCTGGACAAGATGGACGAATACGACCTGTGGAAGGACACCATGCTCATCGTCTGCACCGACCACGGTTTCCTGCTGGGCGAGCACGACTGGTGGGGCAAGACCGCGATGCCCTGCTACAACGAGATCGCCCACACACCGCTCTACGTCTGGGATCCCCGTTTCCCGGCCTGTGCGGGCAAGCACAGCGACAGCTTTGTCCAGATGACCGATCTGGCACCCACCCTGCTGGAGTTCTTCGGCCAGCCCATCCCGGCGGATATGACCGGAAAACCGCTTCGCCCGGTGTTTGCGTCGGATGCAAAACTGCACGACTATGTGGTGTTCGGCTTCCATGGAGCCGAGATCATCGTCACCGACGGAAAGTACCTCTATATGAACGCGCCGGAGCACCCGGAAGATCCCTACTATGAGTACACCCTGATGCCCACCCACATGAGAGCACGCTTTGGCGTCCACGAGTTGAGCGAGATGGAGCTGGCAGAGTCCTTCTCCTTCACCAAGGGACTCAAGACCCTCAGGATCCGCTGCCTCGGCAGTCAGGTGGGCGGCGGCAAGGAGCCGCTGGTCAGCCGTCTGTACGACATCGAGAAGGATCCCGGCCAGCTGCAGGCGATCGAGGACGCTGAGGCCGTGAAGAAGATGAAGGCCTTGATCCGGGAGTACATGATCGCCACCGACGCCCCGAAGGAGCTCTACCACCGCTACGGCATCGAGCAGTAAGAAAAATCATTCTACCCAATAACGAGAAAAAGGAGAAAAACCATGAAACAGTATCTGGTGCTTGACTTTGGCGGTACCTACACAAAATACGCTTTAATGGATGAGAACGGTGCCTTCCTCGAGAGGGGAAAGGTCGATTCCCGATGCGAGGATCTGGATCGGATGCTGGCCAGCGTTGCCCCCCTGAAAGAGCAGTTTGCCGGACAATTCGAGGGCGTAGCCGTCTCGATGCCGGGTCGGATCGACACCGCCAACGGCATTGCCTACACCGGCGGAATGTTCAAGTTCATCCGGGAGACCCCGATGGGCGCGGAGCTGGAAACGCTGTTCGGCGTGCCGGTGACCATTGCCAACGACGGCAAATGCGCCGCCAGTGCCGAAGCGTGGAGCGGTGCGCTGGCCGACGTCAAGGACGGCTTGGTGATCGTGCTGGGCACCGGCACCGGCGGCGGCATCGTCCTGAACCACGAAGTCCGGATGGGACACAGCTTCGGAGCCGGAGAGCTTTCGGTGTTCGGGGCAAGCCTCGAAAAGCTGTCCAGCGGCATGACCATGGGGCAGATGGGCAGGTCAGACATCGTTCTGGCCAACTATCTCTCGGCTTCCGGCCTGCTCCGGCTCTATGGCCTTGCAAAAGGGCGGGAAAACGCCATCCCGGGGGTGGACGGCCTCCAGTTCTTTGAAGCGTATGATGCCGGTGAGCCGGAAGCGATCAAGACCCTGAGCGAATTTGGCCGGTATGCGGCAGCGGCTCTCTATTCCATTCAGGCGGTGCTGGATGTGGAAAAGATCGCCATTGGCGGCGGCATCAGTGCCCGGCCTGAGGTCACCGAGACCATTCGCAAAGCGATGAAGCGTCAGCGGGAGATTATGGTCTTTACGCCGTTCCAGATGCCCGAGGTCGTTCCATGCAAATACGGCAACAGCGCGAATCTGATCGGTGCGCTGTCCTTCCACCTGAAAAGGATGCAGTTTGAATGAGCAAAAAACGCAAGGCGTCCATCTCCATCAAATATCGGATCCTGCTGGGGCTCTGGATGGTGCAGCTCCCATTCCTCGGCCTGTTTCTCTATACGTCATCCGTCACCCGGACACAGATGAACCGTCAGCTGGCGCAGAGCCAGACGGGATTGATGACCGTCTACGTCAACAGCCTGCAAAAGCAGCTGGATCATGCGGCGGAATTTCTGTTTGTGAACTGCTGGGGCAGCAATGCCTTTGCAGAGGGCAACGCACAGGAGACTCGGGATGAGGCGGTGGAGCGGCTGACCCCCATCCTTGGGAAAGCCGCAGAGCTGCTGGACAACAATCCGGAGGTCACGGCGGTGGCCGTCCGGAACCGGCAGCTGACCGTGAACCGGCTCTTCCTTCATACGGATAAAAAAGAGAGCCGCAGCTACCGGGCGCGGATGCAGCGGATCGTGAATACGGTGCTGAACGATGAGGACAACAGCGCGAATCTGGGCTGGAAGCTCTACCGGCAGGCAAACCGCTGCTATCTGGCGCGGACGGCGCGGCGGCTGGATTCCAGCGCAGTGGTGCTGATCGACCTGTCGGAGCTGGCGGAGAGTGCCCGTACCCATTACGGCATCGTAGCTTCGGTGGCTCTGCGGAACGACGCCGAGATCCTGACAGAGGCGTTCTGGTCGCAGGATTACGACGACAGCATGATCACCGAGCGTGCGAAGGACGGAAGCTATTATTTCATCAAAAATCGGAACCATACCTACCTTGTTACAGAGGCACGGTTTGCGACGCTGCGTCTGGTCTGCGCGGCGGATTATCAGTACCGGTGGGATTGGCTGTATCTCGAAGTCGTGCTCCTGCTCCTGTCGGTGCTGGGGTCGATTGGTGTGGCGGCGTTTTATCTGCAGCGAACGTTCGGCCGACCCTTGGATGACTTGGTGCAGGTCATGACCCATGTCCGGAGCGGACAGACCAAGACCCGCGCCCAGCGCAGCGGCAATCTGGAATTTGACCACATCAGCGATACATTCAATGAGATGCTGGACACATTGGACGCCCTCAAGGTGGAAGCCTACGAGAGCCAGCTGCGGGCCAAGCAGTCGCAGATGGACGCACTGCGGCTCCAGATCCGACGGCACTTCTTCCTCAACTGCCTCAAGAACATCTACGCGCTGGCCAGCTCCGGCAAGACGGAGGAGGTCAAAAAGTCCGCGCTGCTCCTGTCCACAAACCTGCGGTATACCCTGAATTTCCGCAGCAATGCCACCGATCTGGAGACCGAAGCGGAGATGTGCCGGGTCTATATGGAGCTGCAGGGCATCGGGCAGGACATCGGCCCCGAACTGATCGTGAAGATCGAGCCGGGGCTTGAGGACTTTCCGGTGCCGCCGGTCAGCCTGCTGACCGTGCTGGAAAACAGCTGCAAGTACGGCACCCGGCAGGACCGCGGCCTGAAAGTGACCATCACAGCCCAGCGCAGGCAGCTGGATGAGCAGCGGTATGTATTCCTCGCGGTGCAGGACAACGGCGAGGGTTTTCCACCGGAATTGCTGCAAAAGTTGAATTCTGAGATCGAGCAGGTGCGGGACGACGGCCATGTGGGGCTGGTGAATACCCTGCAGCGGATGCAGATGCTCTATGGGGCAGAATGCCAGATCCTGTTCAGCAACCGGGGCGGTGCGCGGGTGGAGTGCATCATCCCGGAGCCGCCCGCAACCGGGCAGACAAACGCAGAAGAAGGAGAGAGACCGGGAGAATGAAACTTCTGATCGTAGATGACCAGCAGGCGACCCTGCAGGGTCTTGCGGAAAACATTGATTGGGCAGGCGAGGGGTTCCAGAGCGTGGAGACAGCCCGGAACGCCATGGAAGCCCGCCTGTCGTTCCGGCGGCAGGAGCCGGACGTCATGCTCTGCGACATCGAGATGCCGGTGGAGACCGGCATGGATCTGGTGCGCTGGGTGCGGGAACAGGGGTACGAGACCCGGGTCATCTTCCTGACCTGCCACACCGAGTTCCGCTACGCGCAGGAGGCCATCGCGCTGCGAGCCAACGATTACGTGGTGCAGCCCGCGCCCTACCACGTCATCCGCCAGCGGGTCCACAAGCTGGTGGGGGATCTGCGGCAGGTGCAGCAGGAACAGCAATTGCAGGAGCTTGGCACCACCTATGAGCCGAAACAGCAGGAGATCGGCAGCAGCCTCTGGCGCAGCTATCTGCAAAAGGCTGTGGACAGCCGGAGCCTGAAAGATCTGCCCTGCCTGCCCGATCCGGAAAAGGGCGGTGTGCTGATCCTGATGCAGGTGCTCCGCTGGCATACGAAAAAGCTGGCCTGCGGCGTCCGGAATGAGTACACACCGGACACGATGAAGGCTCTCGGGATGAACGACCCCAAATGGACCAACCCAAACGCCGTCTGGCCCGACGGTCTGATGACGGCGGCGTTGCAGAACATGACATCGGAGATCTTTGAGCATAAGGCGTCCTGCGTCCTCGCCTCGGGAATGCTGCCGGATCTGTTCAGTGTGGTCATCCAGCTGAAGATCGGCCAGACGCTCTCGGAGACCGAGCTGAAGAGCAAGCTGGAATATCTGCTGTCGGCCTACACGCTGTATACGCCCTGTACGGTGGCGTTCTACGTCAGCGAGCCCTGCCCCATCCGACAGATGCAGGAGACGTGGGAGCGGCTGAAAACGCAGAAAGACCGCATCCCGGCGGAGAGCGGTGTGTTTTTTGAGCGGGAGTTTGCGGATCCAGAGCCGGACGCGCTGGCCGAGGATGCCGAGGCCGATGTGGTGCGGAGCATCAAGGACTATGTGCGGAACAACCTCTGGTCGGACATCCGCAAGGAGGACATCGTGGAGCTTGTCCATCTGAACGGCGACTATGTGACCCGGCTGTTCAAAAAAGAGATGGGGATCTCCATCAAAGCCTACGTCATCCAGCAGAAACTGCTGGAGGCCCGGCGGCTGCTGCGCACGACCAACCTGACGGTCAGCAGCGTTGCGGTGCAGCTGGGGTACAACAATTTCAGCCATTTTTCCGCCCAGTACAAACGCGAGTTCGGCATTACGCCGGCCGAGGAACAGCGGAATGCAAGAGGGTAAATGAAGAAAGCCCTCTCAGTCATTGCTGCGCAATGCCAGCTCCCCCGGAGTGGGAGCCAAGGCTTGGCTCTCCCTTTGAAAGACTCCCTCCGGCCGGAGGGAGATGTCGCATGAGCGACAAAGGGAGGATGAGCTGGCGAGCGGCAGCGAGACTGAGAGGGCTTTTACATTTTTGGAAGAAGGATGCCCCAAATCCGACTTGTGTACATGGAAAAAGTCGGATTTGTAGCACTTGTGCGGAAAAAGTCGGAAACCGACACCCCAAAAGACAGAAAAGTGGCGGTAAGTACATCGTTTGTGTGGTATGCTGGCATCAACGAAAAACGCTCGTTCCGGCAGGGGCGTAAAGACACCGGAGGAGGTCATCCAATGTCAGAAAAAGGAGAAGTTCTTGTTCAGGTAAAGGATCTGTGCAAACATTTTGGTGTGACTGTAGCCCTGAATCATGTCAACATGGAGATCAAACGGGGCGAGATCCGCGGCCTGATCGGGGAGAACGGCTCGGGCAAATCCACCGTCACCACCATCATTGCAGGTATCCAGCAGGCGACCAGCGGTGAGATCTTTTACAAAGGCAAACCGTGGAAGCCCGAAACGTCGCTGGAAGCCATCCATGCGGGCATCGGCATCATCGTGCAGGAGATGGGAACGATCCCCAACATCACCGTCGCCGAAAACATCTTTCTGGGCGATTACGACCAGTTCCGGGTCGGCCCCATCATCAGCAAAAAGAAGATGATCGACGCGGCCAACAAAGCCCTGCGGGAGATCGGCGTGACCGACATCGACGCAGGCAAGCCCACCCGCCTGTACAATATGGAGCAGCGCAAGCTGATCGAGATCGCCAAGACCATGGCGCACGACCCCGAGATGTTCGTGGTCGATGAGACCACCACCGCCCTTTCGGAGAGCGGCCGCGAGATCCTGTACAAGCTGATGCGCAAGGCGGCCGACGACAACAAGGCCGTCATCTTCATCAGCCACGACCTCGAAGAGATCATGGACAAGTGCGACACCCTGACTGTCCTGCGCGACGGCGACATCATCGGCTCGCTGGATAAAAACGAGTACGACCCCGACCGCATCAAGAAGATGATGATCGGCCGTGACGTCAAGGGCGACTACTACCGCTCCGATCTGGACGGTTACAGCAGCGAGGTGGTGCTCCGGGCCGAAAACCTGACCACCATGCAGAATCTGCTGTGCTTCGACATCGAGCTGCACAAGGGCGAGATCCTCGGCATCGGCGGTCTGTCCGAGTGCGGAATGCACACGCTGGGCCGCGCCCTCTATGGTCTGGAAGATGTGCTGACCGGCAAGGTTACCCTGACCAAGGACGATGTGGAAGTCAAGAGCCCGGAGATCGCCTTCGCACACGGCATGGGCTACGTCTCCAAAAACCGCGATCAGGAGTCGCTGGTGCTGAACGGCACCATCGGCGTCAACATCCAGTCCACTGGCTACAAGGCCAACCGCGGCTTCGGCATCTTCATCTCGGATAAGAAGGAAAAAGAGTATGCACAGCTGCAGGTCGATGAGCTGGCCATCAAGTGCAACAGCATCTTCCAGCCCGTCAGTGCCATGTCCGGCGGCAACAAGCAGAAAGTCGTCTTTGGCAAATGGCTGGCCGCAGATGCGGACATCCTGATCCTCGACTGCCCCACCCGCGGCGTGGACATCGGCGTGAAAGCCTCGATGTACAAGCTCATCAACGACATGAAAAAGCGGGGCAAATCCATCGTGCTGATCTCGGAGGAGCTTCCAGAGCTGTGCGGTATGTCCGACCGTCTGATCATCATGAAGGACGGCGCGATCACCGGCGAGTTCTGGCGCACCGACGGCTTCGACAGCACGGAGCTGATCGACTGTATGATTTGAGAAAGGAGGATGCGCGTTATGGCTACTTCATCCGCAGCAGTAAAGAAAGAACACCATGCCGACCTGACCGTGATGGATCGGATCGACATCCTCAAAAACAACCGCTTCTTCCCATTGGTTTTCCCGCTGGCGATGCTGGTGGTCATCTTCGTCTTCTTCACCATTGCAACGGGCGGTGAATTCCTGAAAAAGAGCGTCCTCAAGGGCATCATCAACCAGAGTTTCATCACCGGCACGATGGCCACCGCCGTGGCCTTCATCTACACCACCGGCAACATCGACTTCTCGGTGGGCAACGCGATGGGTCTGGCCTGCTGCCTCGGCGCAATGACCTACAGCGTCACCAACAGCATGGCTGTGGTCGTGGTCGTTACCATGGTGATGGGCGTTGTCCTGATGCTCTTCAACTGCACCTTGTGCGTTACGTTCAACGTCAAACCCGCCATGGTCGCCATCGTCGCTATGTCCATTTACAGTGCGATCTGCACGGTGCTGGTGGGCGCAGAACCCATCGGTGTGGATTACAACATCAGCAAGACGCTGGAAGGCCCCTTCCGCTACATCAGCTTCATCGCGTACTTCGGCATCTGCCTGCTGCTCTATCACAAGACGGCCATCGGCCGCAAGCTCCGCTTCATCGGTGGCAATGAGAAGTGCGCTATCCAGACCGGCATCAATGCCAAAAAGACCCAGTACATTTCGTTCCTGTTTGCGGGTGTCGGCGTCGGCTTGGCCGGAGTATACCAGACCATCCGCACCGCAAACGTGGCGGCCACGGTCGGCACCGGCATGGGCACCGACGTTATGCTGGCAACGGTTCTGGGCGGTATGTCCATCTTCGGCGGCACCAAGTCCAACTGCTATGCGGGTCTTTTGGGTGCCATCACCGTCACCATGCTGAATAAGGGTCTGCTGATGATGGGCATCCCGTCCACCAGCATCCAGCTCTTCCGCGGCATCATCTTCCTGCTGCTGGTCTACCTGAACAGCGAGCGTCAGAAGACCCTCCCCAGCCGCCAGCAGTTCTAAAAAACGCCTGTCTCTGCCGCTGGCACAGCGCGCAGAAAAAATAACAACACGATAGAAGGAGAACACCATCATGCGTAAAATTTCGAGAAGAAACTTCCTCGCCGCCACGTCGGTTCTGGGTCTGTCTGCCTTTCTGACCGCCTGCGGCGGTTCGTCCTCCAAGGCTTCTTCCACCGCTGGTTCTACGGCCTCTTCCGCTGCCGGTGCAGCTGACCCGTCCAGCCACGAGAAGTTCAAGATCGGCGTCGTCGAAGTCCAGCTGAACGACGAGTCCACCAACCGCGCCGAGTGGTTCCGCAACTATGTGGCACCCCACTACAACTGCGAGTTTATGTTCTCGGAGGCCTGCTCCGACCTGAACGCTACCATGACCTTCATCGAGAACGCCGCCGACGCCGGCTGCAAGGGCATCATCAACTACTATGCCGTGGGTGCCAACACCCAGCAGCTGGTGGAGCTGTGCGCCGAGTACGACATGGTCTACTGCGAGAACGGCGGCCGCAACAGCGCAAACGACAATGTGTACAATGCCGACTATGAGAACTTCGGCGGCGCGTTCATGGCCGACCAGCCCGCCACCGGTAAGCTGTTCAAGGATTATCTGGAGGAGACGCTGGATACCAGCAAGCCCCACGGCTTCATCATCGGCACCGGCATGGCCTATCAGGGCAACGCCCAGCAGACCGAAATTTCGTCCAACATGATGGCCGCACTGGAAGATCTGTACGGCATGAAATTCGATCAGGAGACCAGCGTCTACTACGCCGACTCTGCTCCCGTCGATGCGCCCAACAGTGCCGGACTGGATGTTTACTGCTATCCCGGCGGACCGCAGACCAGCGGCTGGCTGGAAGGCCTGAACGCGGCCCTGCAGACCGGCAAGTATGACTACGTCCTGATGGCCCCCAACGTCATCGGCAACATCATGACCATGGTCAACGAGCTGGAGAGCGCGATGAACAAGGACTTCACCGTCATCGGCTTCGGCACCTTCGGCGAGGCTCTGACCTCTGCCATGAACGCCACCGACATCTTCGGCAATCAGGCTCTGTCCATGTCCACGGTCAAGTTTACCTCCATTGTCAGTGCCATGGGCTTCTCCAAGATCTACAACCTGCTGACCGGTCATTCGGAGGCTGTCCGCGACAGCGACGGCAAGCCCAGCGTCAACCTGTTCCGGATGAACGCCGTCACCAGCCCCGAGCAGCTGGAAGCCATGTCCGGCTGGGATAAAGAGGGCGCATGGGTCGCCGACTACGACTTCATCGACAGCCTGCTGGCCGAGCAGACCCCGGGCCTGACCAACGAGGATATTCAGAATAACATCTACGCCATGGATTACGACGCGATCAAGGCACGTCTGGGCTGAGAAAACCCCGGCAGTGCGGCCACAGCAGGAAGGAAGGAATTGCGCTATGAAATCGAATCGAACAAAGGATCTGCTGATCCGGATCGCAAAAGCGGCGGCAGTGCCGCTGATCGCATGGGCGATCATGCAGGTGATCGACATGGCCTTTGCCGGTATGGGCGTCATCAACAACGCGGCCGACGTCAAGACCCTGTTCCGCAACCTGATCTCGTCACTGGCCTTTGCGCTGGCCATCGGTGCCAACCTGAACTGCGGCCGCATGGATCTTTCGCTGGGCGCACAGATGTACGCGGGCGTCATCTTCGGCGGCAACATCGCGTTGATGTTCCACCTCGGCGGCATCGGCGTACTGCTCCTCTCCATGGTCGTGGGCGGCATCTGCGGCTTGGTCATCGGATTTGTCTTCATCAAGCTCCGCATCCTCCCCATGGTGCTGGGTCTCGGCATGACGCTGGTGTTTGAGTGTGTCTGCTTTGCCATCAACAACCAGCAGGGCGTCATCCTCTTCGGCAAGCCGGGCGTGGACATCCTGTCCAACATCACCTTCGTCATCATCGTCTCGGCGGCCATCGTGCTGGCAGCCTACTATCTGTTCCAGCTGTCCAGCTTCGGTTTCAAGTACCGCGCCATTCAGGGCAGCCAAAAGCTTGCCGCCGATGCCGGCATCAACATCTATTCCAACTGTGTGCTCTGCTACGTCATCGCCGGTGTGCTGGTGGCCTGCGCAGGCGTGTTTACCACCATCTATCAGGGCAACCTGACCCCCGTTCTCGGCATGAGCTCCAATGGCAAGGTCTTTACCAATATGTTCCCGATGGTTCTCGGCACGTGGATCGGCCTGCTCTGCCACAACCGTGAACTGGGCATCCTGATGGGTTCCGTCACCGTGAACATCATCATCCTCGGCCTGACCAAGCTGGGTCTGTCCTCCAGCGTCCAGAATGTTGTGGTCTACGCGCTGTTTCTGATCTTCGTGATCTACAACACCAACTCCAGCAGGATCGCCTACCATAAGGCACGCAAGGCGCGTCTGGCTGTGGCCGAAAGGAAGCTGGCTGAAAAGAGGGCCGCAGCTTCCTGATTTAATTAAGCGATTATCGTTCTCCGATTCATTCACTCATTCTTATCGCAAATGACGAAAGCCCTTTCCAATCCTTACGGGGAGGAGAGGGCTTTTGTCGTGAAGGAGGTTTTTGCATGAAAGCAGTTATGGTAATGTACGATTCCCTGCGGCTGGACTATCTGCCCTGCTACGGCGGCAAACAGCTCCACCTGCCCAACTTCGAGCGGCTGGCCGCGCACACGGCCATCTTTGACAACAGCTATGTGTGCAGTATGCCCTGTATGCCGGCCCGCCGGGAGCTGCACACCGGCCGCGCCAACTTCCTGCACCGCAGCTGGGGTCCCATCGAGCCGTTCGACGACTCGATGCCCGAGCTGCTCAAGCAGAACGGCGTGTATACCCGGATCGTGACCGACCACAATCATTATGTGGAGGACGGCGGCGCGACCTACTGCACCCGGTACAGCACATGGGAGTGCAACCGCGGGCAGGAGGGCGACCCGTGGCAGGCCAGTGCCGCACCCTATCCGGAGAGCACCCACAGCCATCCGCTGCCCGAGGGCGCATCCGAAGGCTTCAAGAAGATGTTCAACAAGATGCACGGGCAGGACATGATCAACCGCGCCGCCCGCACCTCGGATGCGGATTTCCCGCAGGCCAGAACCTTTGCGCAGGGCGTGGACTTTCTGCAGAAGAACTGGCAGGAGGACAACTGGTTCCTCCAGATTGAGACCTTTGACCCCCATGAGCCGTTCGACGCGCCGGGCAGGTACATCCGTCAGGTCTTCGACCCCGACCGCCTGAACGAGCTGGACTGGCCGCCCTACGCCCCTGTCACCGAGAGCGAGGACGACGTCTACAACTTCAAGACCCACTATCTGGCACTGCTGGCCTTCTGCGACGAGAGCCTCGGCAGGGTGCTGGACGAGTTCGACAAGCATGACCTGTGGAAGGACACCCTGCTCATCGTCAACACCGACCATGGCTATATGCTCAGTGAGCACGGCTGGTGGTCCAAGGGTTCGATGCCGGACTATCAGGAGACGATGCACACGCCCCTCTTTCTCTGGGATCCCCGCAGCGGCGTGCAGAACGCCCACCGCAAGGCCCTCGTCCAGACCATTGACCTCGCGCCCACCCTGCTGGAGTTCTTCGGTGTGCCTGTGCCCAAGGACATGACCGGCAAGCCTCTGCGGGAGGCCGTGGCCAGCGATGCCCCGGTGCGGGAGTACGCCCTCTTCGGCTACCACGGCGGCACGCTGGATGTCACCGACGGCCGGTACAAGCTGCTGGTGATGCCGAAGCCGGAAGTAGAATGCTTCTACGAGTACACCCTGATGCCCACCCACATGAGGGCGCGGTTCAGCCCGGCGGAGCTGCAGCAGGCCGAGTTTGTGGACGGATTCTCCTTCACCAAAGGCTGCAAGGTGCTCAGGATCCCCTGCGCCGTGAAAAACGTTGCCGGGATGCAGCGGGGCGACGAGCTGCTGTTTGACCTGCAGAACGACCCGCACGAGGAGCATCCCCTCCACGATGCCGCCGTGACCGCACGGCTCAAGGCCGCGATCGTTGCCCTGCTGCAGGAAAACGATGCACCGAAAGAGATTTACAACAGCTATGATTTGTGGTTTAATTAAGTAAATAAAAAAATAAAGGAGAAAACCACATGAGCAAGCGACCGCACATCATCATCTTCAACCCCGACGAAATGCGGGTGGACACCATGGGCCACATGGGGAACCCGGCGGCGAGAACGCCCCATCTGGATCGGTTTGTGCAGGAGGACGCGGTGTCCTTCCGGCACACCGCCTGCCAGAACCCGGTCTGTGTGCCCAGCCGGTGCAGTTTTTTCACCGGCCTGTACCCCCATGTGCAGGGGCACCGCACCATGGCCTACCTGCTCCGCCCGGGGGAGAGCACCTTCCTGTCGGAACTCAAGCAGGACGGCTATTACGTCTGGATGAACGACCGCAACGACCTCTTTGCCGCCCAGTATCCGGGCTGGATCGAGCAGAACGCCACGGAGGTCTATTACGGCGGCCAGTGCAAAAAGGCTCCCGGCCCGGAGAACCCGGGCATCCGCGGCCCGATGGACGGCAAGAATTTCTACTCCCACTTCGAGGGGCGTCTGGCACAGGATGAAAACGGAAAAAATTACAGCCGGGATGATGAAGCCGTGGATGCCCTGATCCACCGGATGACCCATCCGGTGGACGACCGACCCATCTGCGCCTTTGTGGGGCTGATGTTCCCCCACACGCCCTACGCGGTGGAAGAGCCGTATTACTCGGCCATTGACCGCAGCAAGATCCCGCCCCGGATCAAAGCGGAAGAGTGCGACGGCAAGCCCAAGATGGAGCAGCGGCTCCGCGAGCTGCAGCATATGCAGGACTACACCGAAGAAGAGTGGACCGAACTGCGGGCGGTGTATCTGGCCATGTGCATGAAGGTGGATGCCCAGTTCGGCCGTCTCTGCGATGCGCTGAAGAAAGCCGGCATCTACGACGACACGGCCATCTTCTTCCTCAGCGACCACGGCGATTTTGACGGCGACTACGGCATCCCCGAAAAAGCCCAGAACTGCTTTGAAGAGTGCCTTGTCAGCGTGCCCTTCCTCGTAAAGCCCCCCAAGGGGGTGCAGCTCGACCCGGGCGTGTCGGATTCGCTGGTGGAATTGGTGGATCTGTACGGCACGGTGATGGATTTTGCGGGCGTGACGCCCGACCACACCCAGTTCGGCAAAAGCCTGCGCCCCATCCTCGCCGACCGGCGCGTGAAGCTGCGGGAGTATACCTTCTGCGAGGGCGGACGGATGCCCGGCGAGATCCACTGCGACGAGAGCCACATCAACGGCCCCAACGGTTCGCCGCCCAGCTTCGTCTACTGGCCCCGGCAGACGGCCATGCGGGAGGATGACACCCACGAGAAGGGCACCATGATCTTTGATGGCCGGTATAAGTACATCAGCCGGGTGGACGAGAGCCACGATGAGTTCTATGACCTCGAGAAAGACCCCGGCGAGCGGCACAACGCCATCCGCGACCCGGAATACGCCGCCCGGATCGCCAAGATGCAGCGGGCACAGCTCCACTGGTATCAGGACACCTGCGACATCGTGCCGCTGGATTATGACGCCCGCTTCAACGACAAGATGCTGTTTAACATGACGAAGAGCCATGCCGAAAATGCGGACGAGGAAGCGTTCCTCAAGCAGACCATCGCAGGCGGCGTGTGGAAGATGCCGCTGATCCTGCAGGCATTGCTCCAGTACCGCAGACAGCAGGAAGAAAAGGGAAACTGAGATGGCACTGGTACATCTGAATTTTCAGAGCAAGTATCTGGCAGGCAACACCGATGTGAACCTCCTGCTGCCCGACCTGCCCCGCACCGAAGAGCCGGGTGCGTTCTACGCCAGCGGGAAGAAATTCCCGGTGCTCTGGCTGCTTCACGGCACCTTCGGCGATTACACCGACTGGCTGCGGAAGAGCAATGTGGAGCTGTATGCCTGCGAGAAAGACCTGATCGTGGTGATGCCCTCGGCGCAGAACACCGATTATGCCAACTGGGATGGCTTCGGCGTGGGCTGCAGGATGTGGGATTACCTCACCGAGGAGCTGATGCCGCTGGTCTATGGCTGGTTCCCGGCCAGCAAAGAGAAGAAGGACAACTTCATTGCGGGTCTGTCCATGGGAGGGCGGGGCGCGATCATGTATGCCTTTGCCTACCCGGAAAAATTTGCGGCGATGTACAGTATGTCCTGTGTGCCGCAGGATATGCGGCAGCTGGAGGATGGCGGCGTCTGGGGCGGCCGGAACAAAAACCGGCTGGCCAACGCCGGCGGCTTAGACGGCTGGCTGGCGTCGTACCAGAACACATGGGATAAGACCTCGGAAATGGCCAAGAACCCCGCTCTGCCCAAGCTTTATTTCGCCTGCGGCACCAAAGATGCGTTGATGTACGAAAATTTTGTCCAGTACCGCGCATGGGCGAAGGCGTGCGGCCTGCCCGCTGCATTCCTCGAGGCGGAGGGCTACGACCACGAGTGGCGGTTCTGGGAAAAATGCGTGCAGGACGCCATTGAGAAGTTTCTGCCCGGGGATGCAATGCGCGGCAACGCTTTTTGAGGAGAAGATAACACGATAAGAAGGGAAGAGAAGGGGAAAAGAAATTATGGCAACGGTATTCATTGTACTGCGGCAGAGCGTCATCATGTTCCTCTATATGGCGATCGGCGGCCTGCTGTTCCAAAAGGGTCTCATCACCAAGGAGGGCAGTAAGTCGCTGGCGAATCTGCTGCTCTATGTCGTGCTGCCCTGCGTGGTGGTCAAATCCTTCTGCGTCGCCCGCACGCCGGAGCGGATGAGCAGCCTGCTGGTCAGCTTTCTGGCAGCCCTCGGCATTCTGCTGCTGGCGATGGCGGTGTCCCACCTGTTGTTCAAAAAGAACCCCATCGACGATTTCGGCGCGGCGTTCTCGAATGCGGGCTTTATGGGTTTCCCGCTGGTGGCGGCGGTGCAGGGCAGCGAGGCCATCTTCTACGCGGCGGGCTTTGTGGCTCTGTTGAATGCGTTGCAGTGGACCTACGGTCAGTCGCTCATCTCAGGCGACCCCAGCTACCGCTCCCCGAAAGCCATCCTGAAAAATCCGCTGGTGCTCTCGCTGCTGCTGGGGATACTGATCTTCTGCTTTGAGCTCCCGGTGCCCGCCATTGCGTCCGACCTTTTGGCGGCACTGGCGGCTCTGAATGCCCCTCTTGCCATGGTGATCCTTGGCGTCTATCTGGCGCAGACCGACGCCAAAACCCTCTTCAACGACCCGCACCTCTACGTTGTTGCGGCGGCGCGTCTGGTGTTGATCCCGCTGCTGACCATACTGGTGCTCAAGCTGCTCCCGGCGGAGTATGCCGCCATCGCCACCACGTTGGTCATTGTGGCAGCAGCTCCCATCGGCAGCAATGTGGCCGTCTACGCCCAGAAGCTCGGCAAGGACTACGCCTATGCCGTCCGCGGCGTCTGCCTGAGCACGCTGCTGTCGGCCATCACGATGCCGCTGCTGATGCTGCTGGTTGGCTGAAATTAAAATGAAAAGCGAAGGCTCTTTGCAATACGCAAGGGGCCTTCGCTTTTTGCTGCGGGGATGGACCTCTCAGTCATTGCTTCGCAATGCCAGCTCTCCTCCCTTTGTCGCTAACGCGACATCTCCCTCCGGCCGGAGGGAGTCTTTCAAAGGGAGAGCCAAGACTTGGCTCCCACTCTGGGGGAGCTGTCGAGCGCAGCGAGACTGAGAGGGTGAGGGAAAACAAAAAAAGCATCTTGAAAACTTCAAGATGCTTGGTGGTTGCGGGGGCCGGATTTGAACCAACGACCTTCGGGTTATGAGCCCGACGAGCTACCAGACTGCTCCACCCCGCGATATTGACTTGTCTGCATCAGCTTCTCGCTGACTGCTCAAGTATAATACCACAACGCGGGGTGGATGTCAAGACTTTTTTGAAAATTATTTGCGGCTGGTCTTGCGGCGACGCCACAGCAGGATGCCTGCCGCCAGCACTGCCAGCACGAGGAGCAGCGGCCAGACCAGAAGCACCCAGACCACCAGCTGCTGGAGACCGGCGACGAAATTCGTCCATCCGTTCCGGAACGAGGCGGCCAGCCGCTCGCCGAAGCTCTCTTCTGCGGGGGTGTATTCCTTGACCTCTTCCAGCGAGACGTAGACGGTGCAGCACGCCACCTGCTGGGCATACCAATCCAGCTGGCTTTGATAGCTTTCCAGCTGGTACTGCACATCGCTCAGCGATGATTCGATGTCCAGCAGGTCACTCAGGGTCTCTGCACTGGCCTGCAATTCCTGCAGGCGGGTGCGCTGGGCGGTCAGGTTGGAGATGCGGGCTTCGAGGTCGATATACTGGCTGGTCACATCGTCGGCTTGTTCGCTTTTGCTCACAAGGTTGCCGGCCTGTGCTGCAGCCGTCAGGAAGCTCTGATAGCTGCCCTGCGGGACCCGCAGGGTCAGCGACAGGCTTCGGCTGGAACCGTTGTAGGTGGATTCGTTGCTGGATTCCATATAGCCGTCGGCGTCCGACAAAGCGGTGTTGAGCGCGGCGACCGCAGCATCGTAATCCTTGCTCTCAAGGGAGAGGTTGGCGGTGTAGATGATTTTGGCCGAGTCGCTCTGGGCGGCGTCGCGGCTTTCGACTTCGCCGCTGGTCAGCAGGGCAGAGTTGGTGGAGCCGTCCGCACCGTAAGCGGAAGCGGTTTCCGGGCTGCTGGCCATGGCATACAGGGCTGTATCGGCCGCACCGCTGACGGCGGCGCGGGAGCTTTCAACTGTCATCGGCGCAGCGGAACCTGCCCCGAGGTGCAGCACGCTGAACGCGCTGCCGCCCACCACCACGCAGAGGGCGAGGCAGGCCGCCAGCCCGAAATACCGTTTTGCCGGGAAGCGGATGGGCTTTTTGCGGGCGGGTTTTTGCGCTGACGGTGCGGGGAAGGCCAGCGGCTGGGTCTGCTGGGAGGGAGCCTGCTCCTGCATGGCCAGGAGTTTGGCTTTGAGGGCATCGGGGGCGTGAAGGTCGTCTACCTCCATTTTGTACTCATACCATCTCATCTTCGATCTCCTCCTTCAGCATCGTATGTAGCTGCGCCCGGGCGCGGCGAAGCCAGCTGAGCACCGTGTTGGTGGGGGCACCCAGCATTCGTCCGACTTCCGCCGCCGTATAGCCTTCATAATAGTGCAGGTACACGGCGTTGCGGTAATTTTCCGGCAGAGTGCGCACTGCATCCAGTACGCTGCCGTCTGTAAAGGAATCGGGTGCAGGCAGATTTTCGTCCAGCGCAGTGTCTTTCTGGCGGGCAGACCGGGTCAGGTCCCGGCAGCGGTTGATCGCAACCCGCAGCAGCCATGCCTTGAGGTGCTCCTCACTCTCAAAGCGGCCGTTGTACGACAAAAGCTTCTCAAACACGTCCTGCACGACGTCCTCTGCGTCGGCGGTGCAGCTGCAGTTGTGGACGGCGGCACGGTAGACCGCATCGCTGTACTTCTGCACGGCCAGCGCAAAAACAGTTTCTTTTGGTAGCTGTCCCATACGTTTAACGCTCCTTTGATCCCGGGGAAGCTGCGCTTCGGCAGATGGAACATTCACCTAGTATACGGCTGAACGGTTCCCATTATTGCGCCCCGGCGGATCAATTGATAAATTTTTCCAAGTTTTTTGTGTGTCGTTCTAGGATTTCCGGTATACCCGCTGGAAGAGTGCGACCCGACCGGCGAGATAGGTCTCGGCCTTCGGGTGGTGCAGCCAGCGTTTGCCGCGGGTCGTTTCCGCAAGGCGGCGGCCCAGCGCGGCGGGGTCGGCGTCGATAGCCGCCACATCCTGCGGGGTCAGCGTCAGGGTCAGAGCCGATGGGGTGTCGGGCACAGGGGGCAGCGGCTCTTCCCATAAAAAGGGCGGCAGCAGCTGCACGGCGCAGACCGAACGGCTGCATTCCTCGGTCAGCAGCAGGGCGGCGGGCGTGCCGTCCGGTGCCACATGGAGCGAGCTGTACAGCAGCTGCAGCCGGCTTGGAGCCAGCAGCCGGGTCATGCCCTCCTGCTCCGTCTCGGACAGGGTGAGGTAATCCGCGGCCTCGTCCGGGTAGATCCGCCGTGCCGGAGCCTGAAACCCCGCATAGAGGGCAGGCAGAGCGAAGACCCCGGTGTGGTCAAGGGTGTGCTGCAGCAGCAGATAGAATTCGGTCAGCGGGTGCGCAGGGTCCGGCTGCGGCATCCCGAAGTCCGGGCGGGAAAGGTGTCCTCCTCCCATCAACAAGCCCTCCTTTCGGCATTGTCCTCCTATTATAAAAGTTTTGGCGATGGTTTGCAAGGTTTTTGTTCGGAGCCCCCGCAAGGGGGCAGAAGTGGGCCGGCTGTAGGAACCGGAACGACAAAAACGCAGAACCGAATCCCCCCTGTGGAAACGGTTCTGCGTTTTCCGTTGCTTGATCTCAGGCTCTCAGCCTTCGTAGCCCAGCGTGGCGGCCATGACTGCCTTGATGGTGTGCATCCGGTTTTCGGCCTCGTCAAAGACGATGCTCTGCTTGCCCTCAAACACCTCGTCGGTGACTTCCATGGCGTCGCGGTGGAACCGTTCGCCCATCTCTTTCCCCACGGTGGTCTTGTGATCGTGGTAGGCGGGCAGGCAGTGCATAAAGACGGCCTGCGGACCGGCGATGTCCATCAAAGGCTGGTTGATCTGGTAGGGGGCGAGATCGTGGATCCGCTCTTCCCACACCTCCACCGGCTCGCCCATAGACACCCAGACGTCGGTGTAGAGGACATCCGCACCCTTGGCGGCGACGGCAGGATCCTCCTCAAAGCAGAGGGTCGCGCCGGTCTCGGCGGCGATGGCCTGACACTGGGCGATCAGCTCCGGATCGGGCTGATACTTCTTGGGGGCGCAGGCGGTGAAGTGCAGCCCCATCTTGGCACAGCCGACCATCAGGCTGTTGCCCATGTTGTAGCGGGCGTCGCCGAAGTAGACAAAATGGATCCCTTTCAGATGGCCGAAATGCTCCCGGATGGTGAGGAAATCGGCGAGGATCTGGGTGGGGTGGAACTCGTTGGTCAGGCCGTTCCAGACCGGAACACCGGCGTAGTGGGCGAGATCTTCGACGATCTGCTGGCCGTAGCCGCGGTACTCGATGCCGTCGAACATCCGGCCAAGCACCCGGGCGGTGTCGGCGATGGACTCCTTCTTGCCGATCTGACTGCCCGACGGGTCCAGATAGGTGACTTCCATGCCAAGGTCGTGGGCGGCGACCTCGAAGCTGCACCGGGTGCGGGTGGAGGTCTTTTCAAAGATCAGGGCAATGTTTTTGCCCTGCAGGGTGTTGTGGCGGATGCCGGACTTCTTTTTGGCTTTGAGGTCGGCGGCGAGATCCAGCAGTTCCCCAATCTCGGCAGGGGTGTAGTCCAGAAGCTTCAAAAAGCTGCGATTTTTCAGGCTCATTGTATATTTACCTCTTTATTCAAAATAATCTGCATATTTATACGAAACGATGCCTCTATTATATAGCAGAGAAAGAGCGAGGTCAAGCCCTCTCCGTCATCGCGCTGCGATGCCACCTCTCCCAAAGGGCGAGGCAAGAACGTGAGAGGGGCGGCGGTTTTACAGATCCAGCTCGGCGTGCCGTCCGCTGGGCTGATAGGGGGTCAGACGGACACCGGCCTTTTTGAACATAAAGCGTGCCGCCACGCTGGAATCGGTGTCGTGGTATTTGTCGCTGTAATACACCACCTCGGAAATGCCGGACTGAATGATGGCCTTGGTACACTCATTGCAGGGAAAGAGGGTCACATAGACCCGCGCACCCCGGAGATTGTTGTGCGCACTGTTGAGGATGGCGTTCAGCTCGGCGTGGCAGACGTACATATATTTGGTCTCCAGCGGTTCGCCCTCCCGCTCCCACGGCATGGCGTCGTCGTCGCAGCCGATGGGCATTCCGTTGTAGCCCAGCGAAAGGATCTTGTTTTCGGGGCTGACGATGCACGCGCCCACCTGACTGCTGGGGTCTTTCGAGCGCATGGCGGTCAGCAGGGCGATGCCCATAAAATATTCGTCCCAATTGATATAGTCGGTGCGTTTCATAGAGTGACCTCCATTGGATGTTTTCGGAACAAAGGATTGACAAAACAATAAAAAATGACTATACTACAAATAGAAAAGGCACTGACTGCAAATAGTCAGCTCCTCACAAATCATTTAGTCAAAAGAAATGACCGCTTGCTTTGGTAGGGCAGAGGCGGCCATTTCTTTTTGCTGTTGGAAATTGTCCATGTGATCTGGAACGTCACGAACACTGCACCGCCGATGATGGCAAGCAGCTGCAGGACTTCACTCAGCGTCATGGAGCATCCCCCCTTTCGCATTTGCGTCAGGGGAAGCAACGAGCATAGAAACATCCCCCGGCACTTGACCGGGAGGAGCAGGACCACCTGTGTTTGCAGAAAGTGCCTTCCGCCGCTAAAAAGCGACAAGGTAAAGATACCATAGAATCAGAGGAATTTCAATCGAAAACAGATCTGTTGCGGAAAAATGCCTTGGTTTTTCATCGGATTTCGGGGCGGTCGGTCAAAATGCACAAAAGTGGTGCAGGAAGTTTGGCGGCCGAAAAACCAGAAAATTGAAACGAAATATTTAAAAAACGCTTTGAGTGTGGTATTATCTTTGTAAAATATGCCACAAAAGCGGAGAGAATGCTCCGCCGGGCGGAAATGAGGGAAAAACCGATATGAAATACGCAAGCAACAACATCCGCAACATCTTGATTGCAGGCCATGCGGGAAGCGGCAAAACGACGCTGACCGAAGCATTGGTCTATTTTTCGGGCGCAGCAGAGCGTATGGGCCGGGTCGAGGACGGCACCACGATTTCGGACTTTGACCCTGAAGAAGCAAAGCGGAAGGCCAGCTTGTCGGCATCGGTGGTGCCGGTGGAGTACGAAGGCATCAAGTACAACCTGATCGATGCACCGGGTCTGTTTGACTTTGAGGCAGGCGAGTATGAGGGCATCCGTGCAGCCGAGAGCGTGCTGGTCTGTGTCTCCGGGCGCAGCGGCGTGACCGTCGGTGCCGAGAAAGCCTTCCAGCTGGCACGGAAAAACAACAAGGCCACCATGGTCTTTGTCTCCAAGTGCGACCTCGAGAATGCCAACTACTTCAAGATCCTCGAAGATATGAAGATCAAGTTCGGCTCCACCGTCTGCCCCTGTGTTGTTCCGGCCAAGCTGGACGACGGCACCCCCGTGTACATCAACCTGTTCAGCCAGAAGGCGTTCAAGTATGAAAGCGGCAAGCAGATCCAGGTCGATCTGCCCGACATCGGCCACCGCTTCCAAGGCCTGATCGAGGCCATGAGCGAAGCCATCGCCGAGACCGACGACGATCTGATGGAGAAGTTCTTCGGCGGCGAACCCTTCACCACCGAGGAGATCGTCGAGGGAATGCGCAAGGGCGTCAAGAACGGCCTCATCACCCCGGTATTCTGCGGCAGTGCCGTCAACCAGCAGGCTCTCGATATGCTGCTCTACAACATGAGCAAGCTGCTCCCCAGCCCGCAGCATGACGAGAGCATTCTGGCCGAGGACGCCAACGGCGAGCCGGTGGAGCTGCACTGCACCGAGGCCGAGCCGACCGCAGCTTACGTCTTTAAGACCGTCGCCGACCCCTTCGTCGGCAAGCTGAGCTACCTGCGTGTCCTGAGCGGCAAAGTCACCGGCGGCGCAGCACTGGTCAACGCCCGCACCGGCGAGACCGAAAAGATCGGCAAGCCCCTGACCATCCTCGGCAAGAAACAGATCGAGGCAGAGTCCATCGGTGCCGGTGACATCGGTGCTGTGGCAAAGCTGGTCAGCGCAAAGACCGGCGATACCCTCTGCGATCCCGCCCGCATCGTCAAGATGGCGGCTCCCGTGTTCCCGCTGCCCAGCCTGTTCATGGCCGTTACCGTGGCCAAAAAGGGCGATGAGGGCAAGATCAGCAGTGCATTGGCGCGCCTGATGGAAGAAGACCCGACCCTGAGCTATCTCAACAATGCAGAGACGCACCAGCAGATCATCGGCGGTCTGGGCGAGCAGCACCTTGACGTGGTCAAGGCCAAGCTGAAGAACAAGTTCGGCGTGGAGATCGGCCTTGAGGCACCGCGCATCGCCTACCGCGAGTCCATCCGCAAAGCCTGCCAGAAGCAGGGCCGCCATAAGAAGCAGACCGGCGGCCACGGCCAGTTCGGTGACGTCATCATCAACTTTGAGCCCTGCGACAGCGAGCAGGTGGTCTTTGAGGAAAAGGTCTTCGGCGGCAGTGTGCCGAAGAACTTCTTCCCGGCCGTCGAGAAGGGTGTCCGTCTGGCAGCCGAAAAGGGCGTGCTGGCCGGTTATCCCGTGGTCGGCCTGAAAGCGACCCTGCTGGATGGCAGCTATCACCCGGTCGATAGCTCCGAAATGGCGTTCATTATGGCGGCAAAGCTGGCGTATAAGGCGGCGATGCCCGAGGCCGGCCCGGTCATCCTCGAGCCCATCCACACCCTGAAGGCGCATGTTCCCAACGACAACACCGGCGACATCATGGGCGACGTCACCAAGCGTCGCGGCCGCGTGCTGGGCATGGAGCCGGATGAGGACGGCCTGCAGACCATCATCGCCGAAGTGCCGCTGGCCGAGCTGTCCAACTTCACCACCTTCATCCGGCAGACCACGCAGGGCCGCGGCTGGTTTACCACCGAGTTCGCCCGCTATGAGATCCTGCCCGAGATGCTGGTGCCCGCTGTGGTCGAACAGGCCAAGAAGCTCGGCAACCTCGATGAGGCGGCGGATGATTGAAGTGCCTGAAGTCTGACTGCAAGGCCCGCTCGTTTACGGCACAAATTTTCTAAGCGTACAGCTCAGTGCTGCCCGATATGCCAAGGGCTCTCCCTTTGGGAGAGCTGGCTGCGGAGCAGACTGAGAGGGTAGACATCTTCAAGCCCTGCTGACACTTCCCTCTGTCGGCGGGGCTTTTTGTTGTGTCCATCGTTTGGGCAGGATGTCAGAATTTTAAAGAAAGTTTTTGTCGAACCTGCGAATAGACTTTACAATGGAAATTTGCTATTCTGTTTGCAGACAATTAAACGAGTCGTTACTCCTCGGGAGGCGCTACTCGCAGAACTGGTATGGCATCACCTAGGCGGTGCTGTATTTCTGTGTGGTAGTATGCTGTCCGAGGTTTTTCTTTTGTAACGATATTTTTGGATATAGATTTGGCCGGAAAGGGAGGGCACCGCTTTGAAACTGCTGCGGAAGATCAACAACAATGCTGCGGTCGCGCAGGACAAGAGAGGGCGGGAGATGGTCGTGCTGGGCAAGGGCGTCGGCTTCCACACGATGCCCTGTGAGCTGACGGATCTGTCGGTGATCTACCGGACCTTCTACGATGTGGATCCGCAGTATTACGAGATGGTGTCCAGCCTGCCCGAAGAGACCCTGATGGCCGGCGCGGACATTGCGGAGCAGGCCGAGATCCTGTTGGAGATGGAGCTGAACCCGAACCTGCCGTTTACGCTGGCAGACCACATTGCATTTGCGCTGCAGCGAGAGCAGCAGGGCATCCAGCTGGCAACGCCGCTGAGTTATGATGTAAAGCACCTTTACCCGCTGGAATATGAGCTGGGGCTGCGTGCGCTGGAGACGATTCGTCTGCGTACCGGCGGAGGTCTGCCCCGTGCCGAGGCGGTCAGCATCGCACTGCATATCGTCAATGCCGAGTTGGAGGGCAGCGACCTGCACTCGACCCTCATGGCGGTGGAAGTGCTGGAAGCGGTAACGGCGGTGGTGGAGCAGACGCTGCACATTACGCTGGATCATGAAAGTTACAACTACGCTCGTTTTGCCATGCATATTCAGTTTTTGGTCCGCCGCCTGAGTATGGGTACGGCGATGGAGCAGGGGAGCGGCGGGATGCTGACCGAGCTTTCGGCAGAGTATCCCGAGGTTTATGCTTGTGCCTGTGAGGTCGCAAAGACCATCGAGCAGAAATACGGCTGGCACTGCAGCCGGGATGAAGTGCTTTACCTGATGCTGCACATCTACCGTGTGCAGAGCCGGAAAGACGACTGATTTTTTTGAATGTTTCCGGCGGGAGATGCGCGCGTTCTGCCGGATACAGATAGATGATTTACCAATGGGAGGTTCTCACGATGGATCGTGAAAAGTTTCTGACAGAATTTCTGCCGCTGGTTGGCGGAAAAGAAAACACCAGCCTGTGTGAATTTCAGGACAAGACGCTCTATGCCACCCTGAAAGACGCCAGTCTGGTGGAACTGGATGCTGTCCGCAAGCTGCCGGAAGTCACCTCGGCAAAACTGGGCCGCAGCCGTCTCACGGTCTGTTTTGGAACCTCGGAGAAGAAAGAGGAGGTTCCCTTTATGGCGAACAATCAGCAGATTGCAGCTGACGTTTTGCGCGCAGTTGGCGGAAAAGAAAATGTAAAAGCAGTGGCTCACTGCATGACCCGTTTGCGCTTTAATCTGAAAGACATGAACAAGCCCAGCGATGACGAAATTAAATCCATCAAGGGCGTTATGGGTGTTGCTCGTACGGGTGGACAGTATCAGATTATTATCGGAACGAATGTAGATAAAGTCTATCAGGAAGTCTGCACACTGGCAGGTATCCAGCAGACTGAGGCTGTCAATGAAAATCTGGATGCTCCCAAGGAGCCGTTGACTTTGAAAAAAGTCGGCAGTAACATTATGGCGTACCTGTCTGGAAGTTTGACCCCAATCATTCCGGTCGTTCTGGCAGCTGCAATTTTCAAAAGTATCGTTGCCGTATTTGGCCCGGACATGTTGGGAATCCTTTCGACCGATAGCAACCTGTACACGCTGTTTACCTTTGTTGGTGATGCAGGATACTACTTCTTCCCACTCCTTATTGGTTATACGGCGGCTAAAAAGCTCAATGCGTCGCCTGTTATGGGCATCTTCATGGGTGCGATTTTACTGCATCCGACATTTGTAAACATGGCGAACGAAGGTGTTGCCTTTGATGTCTACGGAATTCCCTGCACGCCGCAGAATTACAGCAGCACCATTCTTCCCATTCTGCTCACGGTCTGGATCATGAGCTATGTGGAGAAGTTCCTGAAAAAGCACATCCCGGACGCTGTGAAAATCATGCTGGTTCCGACCCTGACGACTGCAATCATGCTTCCGATTGCTCTGTGTGTCTGCGGCCCGATTGGCGGCTTCCTCGGCAATTATATCTGCGCGGCAGTTATCTGGTTCGGCAATCACTTCGGTTTCCTCGGCGCAGCAGTTATCGGCGCACTGTGGGAGTTCCTCGTCATGACCGGTATGCACCATGTCCTGATTGCTCAGATGATCCAGCTGTTTGCCGCAAACGGCTATGATCCGGTCGTTTCGCTGGGTGCGGTTGCCGCAAGCATGTCTGTCACCGGTATGTGCATCGGCATGGCTCTGGCACTGCGTGATAAAGAAGAGCGCGCGCTGAGCTGGAGCTACACGATCGCCGAGATCATCGGCGGTGTTACGGAGCCGGGTCTGTACGGCATCGGCATGAAATATAAAAAGCCGTTCATCGGCATGGCGATCGGCGGTGCCGCAGGCGGTCTGTACGCAGGTCTGATGGGCGTCAAGGCATATGTCTTGGTTCCTGTCGCCAACTTCCTTGCGCTGACTGCATATACCGGCGGAAACGCGTCCAACATCATCAATGGCGTGATCTCCGGTATCGTTGCCATCGTCGTGGCTGCAATCGCAACCTATCTGCTCTGCCGTGAACCGAAAAAGAACTGATTTTTGAGAGGCAAAAAAAGATGAAAAGACGTATTCTGGTTCGTGCTGACGACATTGGTTACTGCCGCGGTGTCAACTATGGTATCGCCGACAGTGTATGGAACGGCATCATCCGCTCGGCAGGTGTCATGCCGAATATGCCGGAAAGCAAGCATGGTGTCGATCTGCTGAAAGGCTCCGGCGTCTGCTTCGGGATGCACACCAATGTCTGCCTTGGCAAGCCCTGCGCCGACCCGGCGAAGATCCCTAGCCTGCTGGATGAAAACGGCAATCTGAAGAGCAGCCGCACCTATCGGGAAGCGTGGAAAAAAGGCGAGGAGATCGTCTCGCTGGATGAAATGGTAATTGAAATCGAGGCGCAGTATCAGCGGTATCTGGAACTGACCGGCGAGAAACCCCATTACTTCGAGGCACACGCTGTCCTGAACCAGAATCTCGCCCGTGGTCTTGAAATCGTCGCCGAAAAATATGACCTGCCCTATCTCCCGGCCTGCTTTGAGCCGACCGGTGTGCAGTTCAAAAACACTGTCCTCATCACCCGGATGGAGAGTATGAAGCCGGACTACGACCCGGCGGAAAGCCTGAAAAAGGCCGTCCTCGCCGCGTATAAGGATAACGAATGTCCGATGTTCGTCTGCCATCCCGGCTATATCGACGACTACCTCATGAACCATTCTTCTCTCGTTACCCCTCGCCCGAAAGAGGTCGCGATGCTGACTGACCCGGCCATCCGGAATTGGCTCGAGGAACAGAATGTTCAGCTCGTCACCTACGATGAAATGTAATACAAACTCACAGCCCTGCCGGACACCTGCCCGACGGGGCTTTTTGTTGGATTTTTTGTGCCGCTGGGCGGTTCTTTCATTGACAAGCCCGCTGCTTGCTATTATAATGGTGTAGTCGAAATGGCATTCGTGTGCGGTTTTGTTCCCCAAAGCGGGGCGCACCCAACAAATAGACAAGGAGAGATTCCCACATGGCACAAGAAATCAAGATGTCCGCTGCCGGCCTGAAAGCAATGCAGGAGGAGCTGGAATACCTCAAGACGGTCCGCCGTAAGGAACTGGCCGAAGAGATCAAGGAAGCCCGCAGCCACGGCGACCTGTCTGAGAACAGCGAGTACGACGAGGCCAAGAACACGCAGGGTCTGGTCGAGAACCGGATCACCGAGCTGGAGCAGATGGTCAAGAACGCCATCGTCATCGACGAGAGCGAGCTGAGCGTGGAGAACGTGGCCGTCGGTACCCACGTTGCCATCCAGATGGAAGGCGAGGACGAGAAGGAAGAGTACGACATTGTCGGCCGCACCGAGGCAGATCCGCTGAACGGCAAGATCAGCGACGAAAGCCCGGTCGGTCACGGCCTGCTGGGGAAGGCCGTTGGCGAGGAGGCAGAGGTTCTGCTGCCGTCCGGTCAGTCGGTCATCTACAAGGTGCTGAGCATCACCCACGCCAAGGGCTGAGAAAAGCGGAGGAAGCAATGGAAGAGCAAAAGAGAAACCCGGCGGCGGGTCTGAGCGAGAGCGAGCAGGTGCAGGTGCGCCGCCAGAAGTTGGCCGACCTGCAGGCTGCCGGTCAGGATCCGTTTACCCTGACCAAGTTCCCGCAGGACGCATATTCTGCTGACCTGAAGGAAGAGTTTCAGGATCTGCCCAATGAGAGCGACTCCGGCAAGAAGGTCGCGCTGGCAGGCCGTATGATGTCCAAGCGCGTTATGGGCAAGGCAAGCTTTGCCCACCTGCGCGACGACAAGGGCGATATCCAGCTGTACGTCCGCCGCGACGAGCTGGGCGATGAGCCGTATGCAGCCTTCAAAAAGCTGGATGTCGGCGATATCATCGGCGTTAAGGGCGAGGTGTTCCGCACCAAGACCGGCGAGCTGAGCGTCCGTGCCGAGGAGATCACCCTGCTGGCCAAGAGCCTGCGCCCCCTGCCCGAGAAATTCCACGGCCTGACCGACACCGAGATGCGGTATCGGCAGCGTTATGTGGATCTGATCGCCAACCCCGAGGTCAAGGATACCTTCGTCAAGCGCAGCCAGATCCTGAAAGAGATCCGCGCCTATCTGGATGAAAAGGGCTTCCTCGAGGTCGATACCCCGATCCTGACCCCATTCGAGATCGGTGCATCCGCACGCCCCTTCTACACCCACCACAACACCTTGAACATGGACATGGTGCTCCGCATCGAGACCGAGCTGTACCTGAAGCGTCTGATCGTCGGCGGTATGGATCGTGTGTACGAGGTCGGCCGCATCTTCCGCAATGAGGGCATGGATCCCAAGCACAACCCCGAGTTCACCACCATCGAGCTGTATCAGGCTTTCACCGATTTCCACGGCATGATGGATCTGGTCGAGGAGCTGTACAAGCGTCTGACCCTCAAGATCTGCGGCAGCCTTGAGATCACCTATCAGGGCAAGCAGATCGACATGGGTCACTGGGAGCGTCTGACCATGATCGAAGCCGTCAAGAAGTATTCCGGCGTCGATTTCAACGACTGGAAGACCGACGAGGACGCCATTGCCAGCGCAAAGGCGCACAACGTCGAGCTGCCCGAGGTGCCCACCAAGGGTGCGATCCTGGCCGAGTTTTTCGATGCATTCGTCGAGGATAAACTGATCCAGCCGACCTTCATCTATGATTACCCGGTCGAGATCAGCCCGCTGGCTAAGCGTAAGCCCGGGGATCCCGCCTTTACCGAGCGGTTCGAGTACTTCATCGACTGCACCGAGTATGGCAACGCCTTCAGCGAGCTGAATGACCCCGTCGATCAGAAGGGCCGCTTCGAGCGTCAGGTCGCCGAGCGCAAGGCCATCGAACCGGACTGCAAGGCGCAGGTCGATTATGATTACGTCAACGCCCTCGAGTACGGCCTGCCCCCCACGGGCGGCCTCGGCTTCGGCGTCGATCGCCTCGTGATGCTGCTCACCGATAGTGCCTCTATCCGGGATGTTCTGCTGTTCCCGACGATGCGCCCGGAATCTAACTAAGCTACGTGGTAATCCTTGTGTCCCCGACAGTCCGCATGAACTGAAAATCCGACCCTGAATGTACTAAAAATCTGAATATTCAGACGGATTTCTTAGGGGCTTGTCGGAGAAGGCAAAAATCCCAAACGGAGCGTGACGGGTTTTCGCCTGTTCCACATCCAGCAGAAAACTGTAAACGAGAAAACAGCCAAGAGGACATTTCACCATCAGCGAATGCTGAAAGTGGAGTGTCCTTTTTCTATATCCTGATATGTAAGTATACCACATAACCTTGACAAAGGAGAAGAATACCATGGCACATAAGCGAAACTCGGTTGAAGTTCCTGAACTGGAAAAACTGCTGGCTGGAAAGAAAAAGAAATACGTTCGCTACGAGGAAGGGGCAGTCCTCTACTCGATGGGCAAAAACTCCTTCCGACAAGTCGCACAGGATGCTCACGCCATCGTCCGGCTGAAACGCATTGCACTGGTGAACGTAGAAGTGCTGGACGAATATCTGGAATCCTTTCGTGAATAATTGAATCAGCTTTACATAGCGCACTTTCAGTTTCTGTAAAATCGGAGGTGCGTTTTTCTCTAAAGTTGATTGATTATTTTCGAAAAAGTGATTATTTCGATTGAATTTCTGCCAAAAGTGTGATACTCTAGCATTGGAGGGTTGCAATATGCTGATAGAATTTCGATTTAAAAATTATCGTTCCTTTCGTGACGAAGCCATATTGTCTATGGAAGCAATAGGCTTGGGTAGTAAAAAAGATTGCTTGATTCATTACAAAAGTCAAAAAATCCTACCGGCAGCGGCAATTTATGGAAAAAATGGCGGAGGCAAGAGTAATGTTATTCGTGCTTTTTGGCTTGCAGTTCAGTTTATAAAAAATGCCCAGCGGACACAGCATGAAAAATCTGAGATTCCAATTCATTCTTTTGCGTTGAATGATTACTCTGCAGAGCAACCGACAGAGTTTGAATTCATTTATACAAAAAACAATGTAAAATACTGGTATGGATTTTCTGCGACACGGCAGAAGATTCTAAAAGAGTACCTATTCCACGCACCAAAAGGACAAAAGGCAACTGTTTTTACTAGAGCAGAGCAAAATTTCAGCTTTACAGAGGATAAAGCACTTCGAAAACTAATTGGTAAGATGGTATCAGAGAACCAACTGTTTTTTTCTGTCGCATGTACAATGAATGATTCTGCTTGCGTTAAGGCGATGCAATGGTTTAGAGAAGATGTGCGATTCTCAAGAGACTATACAGATATTCCTGATCAATTGATTACCTACTCGGAAGATCCGCTTATGTTAAAAGCAATTTCAAACTACGCAAAAGCTGCTGATCTTGGCATTGAGGATGTACAATTTGACGTTAATAATCGGGAAATTGACAATAATTCTGCCTTTCCTGAAAATATGCCAGATGAACTAAAAAATGCATTATCACAATTTGCACAAGCGTTAGCATCCAGTCCGAATATCCAAATGCAGCAAATGCGAGTAGGACAAGTTGACGCTAAAACAACTCACAAAGGAAAAAATAAGGACGGGTCGAGAGGTCTTTACAAATTGGATTTGGATGACGAATCAGACGGAACGCGTAGATTGATGTCAATCGCTCCAGCAATTGAATCAACCTTGCGAACGGGTGGACTTCTACTAATTGATGAAATCAATCGTGAGTTACATCCTATTTTGGTAGCATATATCGTTGCAAAGTTCCAGAACAAGAATGCAAACCCACACGGTGCACAGCTTATTTTTACAACCCACAATACAGAACTTATGGGCATGGATTTGTTAAGAAAAGACCAATTCTATTTTGTGGATAAGCATAACGTAGATGGTGTTTCTGAGCTTTACAGTGTGAGTGAACTCGGAACACGAACAGAAGAAAACATTCAAAAGAACTATATTCTTGGCAAGTATGGTGCAATACCAAACGTTGAAATTGAGGAGGTAGAATAATGCCTCGTCAGATAAAACGTGTCAAGCCCTTAATTTATGTATTTTATGAAGGTGAAAGTGAGCAACAGTATATTGATTATTTGAAGGATCAGTTCTCTGATGTGGCTGTAATTAAGCGATGTGCAAAGAGAGCTTCTACAAATTTGTTCGAGGACACGAAAAGTAGATTCGAAAAAGATAAAAAGTATAGAGATACTGCTGAAGCAACGGATGAAATCTGGTTCTTTTTTGATGCTGAATTAAAAGATAGTAGTGACGAAGTATGGGCTGACCGACTAAAAATTATTAACTATCTCCGAAAGCTTCGAAAAAAGCCCAATATTCGTGTTCGACTTCTGATGACCTCCGGCTGCATTGAGTATTGGTTTATGCTACATTTCAAAGATTGCGCTCCTCCTACTCAAACTGAGGCTGACAAAAATAACCTTGTAAAAGATGTTAAAAAATTTATTTCAATTTACAAGAAAGGCGATAAAGATTCCATTTGGCAAATCGCTCCCAACTATCCAACAGCAGTAAAGTATGCAAAAAAGCGGTTGCAAAACATTTCGGAGATTCCTTGTATTGAAGATACAGATGAACGAAATCAATGGCTCTGCAAATATTGCGTAACTTTTTCGACTGTATTTGAAGCACTTGATTTTTTGGAAAGTCTTAGTTCTGTAGCATAAGAATCATTCATCATGGAGAGAAACTTGCTATAAAGGGGTGGCTTTTCCTTTGTTTCTTCTGCATCTATCAAGGATGTTAATGGAGCATAACGGATAAAGATGGAGTCGTTGTTTGCATTTCCCCACGATGCGCCCGGAATCTAACTAAGCTACGTGGTAATCCTTGTGTCTCCGACAATGAAATACATCGCGGATTCCGACACGGAAAGTGTCAGAAAGCTGACATCCTTGACGGATTTCCGCATGGACTGACGGAGATGCAAAAAAATCTCTGTTAGTACAGACGGATTTTTACTTCTGGCTACCAGCAGAGAACTGTAAACGAGAAAACAGCCGAGAGGACATTTCACCATCAGCGATTGCTGAACGTGAGGTGTCCTCTTTCTATATCCTGATAACGCAAGTATACCACTACCCTTGACAAAGGAGAAGAATGTCATGGAACATACGACAGCTTTGTTTGAAGTTCCCGAACTGGAAAAAATTCTGGCCAAAAAGAAAAAGCGATATGTCAATTATAAAGAAGGAATGGCACTTTACTCAATGGGAAGGGACTCCTTCCGCAAGCTGGCAAAAGATGCTCACGCACTCCTCCGCATAAAAAAGATGGCGATTATCGATTTGGATATTCTGGATGATTATCTGGAACAGCATCGCTGCAACAACTGAGTCAGAATATTCTTACATAGCGCACTTTCCATCCGAAGGTGCGCTTTTTCTTTTACCCTGAAATAGTCAAAGGAGGTTTCCACATGAAGAAGCACTCACAGTTGAAAATCCGAGGACACACCAAATGACGCTCGACTACTTCTATGGGCAGTCGGGCGAACTGTTTTCCTACTTCCGTATTCCCAAGGCGTTGTTTCAGGACAGTCGTTTCCGGCAGCTCTCCACAGATGCCCGGACGCTGTACGGAATCCTGCTCGACCGCATGAGCCTGTCGGTCAAGAACGGCTGGATGGACAAGCAGGGGCGAGTGTATATCATCTACACCGTCCGGGAGGTGCAGGAATCGCTCTGCTGCGCCGAACACAAGGCGGTCAAGCTGTTCCGGGAACTGGAACAAATCGACCTCATCGAGCGCAAACGGCGCGGTCTGGGCAGACCCAGCCTGATCTACGTCAAGGACTTCACCACAGGGCTGTCAAAAACGCACAATCTGAATTGTGCAAACAGCAATTCAGGCGTTGCCCAAAGCGCAGTTCAGGAGCGGCCAAAACCGCAAGCAAATAAGACTGATAAGAATAAGACAGAGATGAATAAACCTGATCCTATCCACTCAGGGGATATTCGGGAGCAACTTGAGGATTATTTTTATCAGGCGTTGGAGGTCGAACTGCTACTCCGGCTTTTTCCGGATGATGAGGATCCAAGTTTCACTTTGGCTGGAAAGACCTTGTGAAAAGCGGCCTTTCCGTAAAGGATGCCATTGCGCCCACCGCCTTTGCCTTCAAAAACTCCCGGACGTTCCAGATGGGCGGCATTTTTTGCGCCGCCAGCTTTCTGAGCATTACAGCATCCGACATCAGCGACCAGCTGTTGAAGGACTTTCTGGACATGGATTCGTCCCAGATCGTTACCATGCACATCCAGTCCGTTGACCAGAACCGTGCCATCAAAACGGTCAAGCGCACCATCACCGAACTCGATAGATCAAAGATCGAGGAGCAGAAAAAGGCAATCCGTGCCGGGTATGATATCGACATCATTCCGTCGGATTTGGCAACCTACGGCAGAGATGCCAAAGCCCTGCTGAAAGAATTGCAGAGCCAGAACGAGCGGATGTTTCTTGTTACTTTTCTGGTGCTGAACACCGGGCGCACGGAGCAGGAACTGGAAAACAATGTTTTTCAGGCATCCAGCATCGCCCAGAAACACAACTGCAACCTGTGCCGACTGGACTACCAACAGGAGCAGGGGCTGATGAGCAGCCTGCCGCTGGCAGACTGCCAGATCGAAATTCAGCGCGGGCTGACCACCAGCAGCACAGCCATCTTCATCCCGTTCACCACACAGGAACTGTACCAAAGCGGCAAAGAAAGCCTGTATTACGGTCTGAATGCCCTGTCCAACAACCTTATCATGGTGGATCGCAAAAAGCTGAAGAATCCGAACGGCCTGATCCTCGGCACTCCCGGCTCTGGCAAGTCCTTCAGCGCAAAGCGTGAGATCACCAACGCATTTCTGGTCACAGATTAAGAAACTGGGCGCGCTGCTGGTATCGGCGGCGCTGTGCGCTGGCATGGCGGCACCCGCTTTTGCCTTTGAGGGCGAAGCCGCCCCGGTGGAGCAGCCTGTTCTGCCGGAAGTGGTGGAGGAAGATGTTGTCACCGTCACGGACGAAACCTCTGGTGCCCTGACCCCGGAGGGCAATCTGACGCTGGTGGACGACTATCACACCGACTATTCCGATGGCAGCGGACAGCAGTTTATCACGCTGGTGTCGAAGTCGGGTGCGACTTTCTATCTGGTGATTGACCGCAACGCCAAAGGGCAGCAGACCGTCCACTTTATGAATCTGGTGGATGAAGCCGACCTGTTGGCTCTTATGGAGGAAGAAGATGCGGATGCCTATACCGCTGAAAAAGAAGCGGCGGCGCAGGCTGAACAGGACAGGCTGAAAGCCGAGGAAGAAACCAAGAAAGCTGCCGAAGAAGCGGCGGCCTCTGGCACGGAACAGCCCAAGGAAAACAAGGTCACAAAGATTGCATCCGGCTTTCTGGGCGTAGTCGTGCTGATTGCGCTGGCAGCAGGCGGCGGTTTCTACGCTTTCACAAAGCGGAAGCGGAAGAAGCAGGCAGAAAAAGAAGCCCTTGACCCCGATGCAAACTACACCGAGGACAAGGGCGATTTTGAGATCCCCACCGATGTGCCGGACGAGGACGAAACCCCGGACGAGCAGGACACCGAACCCATCTGATTTTAAGGCGGCATTTGCCGCCGTACATAGAAAAACGATTCAAATCGTCCAGATCGGAACGATGTAGTTGTCCCGGTCGATCACACCGACTTTGGGCTTCATACAGACGATGGCACCCTTTCCGCGCGGAACGGATGCCTTATCCAACAGCGAAAACACCTTTGTTAGCTCCGTTCCGGGGTTGGAAGTCTTTTTGATCTCGATGGGATTCAGGACACCATCTTGCTCCAGCACAATGTTGATTTCCTTGGCATCCTTATCCCGGTAATAGTACATGAACGGCTCCCTGCCGGTATTCAGATAGGTTTTGGCGATTTCGGAAACGACATAGTTTTCGAGAATCGCCCCATTCATTGCACCGCATTCCAGAACTTCGGCACTGCTCCACCGGGTCAGATAGCAGACCAGCCCGGTATCGTAGAAATAGAGCTTCGGGGTTTTGACCAGACGCTTCAGCAGATTGTTGGAATACGGATGCAGATAGAAGATAATTCCGAGGGTCTCCAGAATGTGCAGCCAGTCTTTAGCCTGTTTCTGGTTGATATCCGCATCCTGCGCAATGTCCGAAACGTTCAGCATCTGAGAACACCGAGCCGCAACCGCCGTCATAAAACGCAGGAACTTCAAAGCATCAATCGCATCCGAAAGCTCTTTGACATCGCGCTCGATATAGGTGGACAGATAGCTGCTGTAAAAAATATGGCTGTTCGTATTCTTTCCGCTTGCGATTGCCGGCATGGAACCTTGATAGATTCGCTCAAAAATACCTTTGGTATCCACAGGCTTGCTCAGACTTTCCCGCTTCAGAAGTGCATCCAGATCTACCCGGAACGGCTCTGTTTCCGTTCCGTTCAGCTCTGACTGCGAAAGAGGGGTCATGGACAGCACAGCAACACGCCCGGCAAGGGATTCCTGTACCCCACGCATCAGCTTGAACACCTGCGAACCGGTCAGCCAAAAGGGACCCGGCTCCTGATGGGTATCGGCATACACCTTGATATAGGTGAACAGCTCTGGGGCGTACTGCACCTCATCAATCAGAACCGGTGGCTTATGCAGCTGCAAAAACAACTCCGGGTCATTTTTTGCCAGTGCCCGCTCGTTCAAATCATCCAGCGATACATAACCGCGGGAACTGCCCTCCATGAGCTTTTTCAGCATGGTCGTTTTGCCAACCTGTCGGGGACCCGTCACAAGAACGACCGGGTATTCCTTCGTGACCTGCTCCACAACTTTTTCCAGACTTCTTTGAATATACGCCATCTCATTCACCGCCTTTATGCTTCGGCTGATTTTTCTTACAATTCCATTTTAGCCGAAACGGTTGTAACTTGCAAGCACATTTTGCAATCCATAGAAAATTATAGAGGAGTTGATGCTTATTGCCTTATCGCTTAGTAGTCAGCGAAAAGCCCTCCGTTGCGATGGCTTACGCAAAAGTCCTTGGTGTAACCAATCGCAAAGACGGTTATCTTGAGGGCAACGGCTATCTGGTAAGCTGGTGCGTGGGTCATCTGGTGGAGCTGGCACCGCCCAACATCTACGATGAAAAGTACGTCAAGTGGAGCATTGCCGATTTGCCCATCCTGCCGCAACAGTGGCAGTATCTTGTGTCTGCATCCACCAAGAAGCAGTTTGGTGTTCTGAAAGACCTGATGAACCGCCCGGATGTTGACAGCATCGTCTGCGCGACAGATGCGGGACGCGAAGGAGAGCTGATTTTCCGGCTTGTCTACCAGCAGACCGGGTGCAAAAAGCCCTTTTCTCGCCTGTGGCTTTCCAGCATGGAAGATTCCGCAATCCGGGAGGGCTTTGCAAACCTGAAACCGTCAACTGAATACGATACCTTGTATCAGGCTGCACTTTGCCGGGAACGCGCCGACTGGATGGTCGGCATCAATGCGTCCCGGCTTTTTTCATGCCTGTACGGTCAACCGCTGGCTGTGGGGCGTGTTATGACCCCAGTACTTGCCATGACGGTTGTCCGGGAAGCTGCCATTGCCGCCTTTGTGCCGGAGAAATTCTACACGGTGGATCTGGAACTGACCAGCGGCTGCACGGCATCCAGCCGCCGCATTCCCGAAAAAAACGTTGCAGAAAACCTGCTGAAAGCCTGCCGAAAGGAGATGGTGGCAACGATCCAGCGCATCACCCGCAAGGAAAAGTCTGAGAGTCCGCCGTCGCTGTACGATCTGACCACCCTTCAGCGAGATGCTAACCGCTTGCTGGGGTACAGCGCACAGCAGACGCTGGACTATGTGCAGAGCCTGTATGAGAAGAAACTTACCACTTATCCCCGAACTGATAGCTGCTATATCGGGGCAATCTCCCGGAAGGAAAGCGCAGCGTTCCGCAGGCGGAGCTGCTGGAACAGTTGTACCAGAAATTTAACTTCGCTCGCCCGACGGATTACCATGGGCACAGCCTGTCTGTCAGCGATGTGATCATGCTGAATCAGGATGGGAAGATTTCGGCGCATTATGTGGACAGTATCGGTTTCAAGGAATTGCCGGGGTTTCTGGATAAAAAGCCGGAGCGCACCTCTGTCCTGCAAAATCTCAAAGAGAAGTGCGATGCCCCGGAGTGCAATCCCACCGTCTGTCGGAAAGTGAGGGATGCGCATGAACTTTAACCATGAGGAACTGATGCTGATGATGCTCTACAACACCGGCACCCGGCTGGGGCTAGTGCACGAACTGCGGCTCATGCAGTGCTACCTGATGCCCGATGAAACCGCCCTGCGGGAACTGTCGGAGGGTGTTATCGAAAAGCTGAAACTGCTGACCGATGCTGATTTTGCAGAGGTTGAATTTCCGCTCAACTGATTTTGCCGCCTGCGGGCGGCATACATATTCTCTTTTACAATGCCATCTGGTGTGATATACTGAACTCAACAACTCGGAATTTGTGAAGGCAAGTGAATCGAATACTACGATACAAGATACCATGGAGGAATATAAGAATGTCGAA
>CAKTBG010000012.1 GCA_934533135.1 uncultured Faecalibacterium sp. | reverse complement strand
ACCAGAACGTAGCCGGGGAACAGCTTGTGCTCCACCATACGCTCCTTGCCGTCCTTGATCTCCGGGACCATCTCGGTGGGAACCTTGATGTCGCAGATCAGGTCTTGCAGGCGGCGGTTTTCCACCATGGTCTGTAAGTCCGTTGCCACTTTGTTTTCGTAGCCGGAATAGGTATGCACAACATACCAAAGTGCCTCATTGGACTGTTCTTCCATTTTGGTTGACCCTCCGTTTCAAGATTCAAGATGATTACGCGCCGATGATCAGGCCAAGGATGCCACCGAAGATGGCGTCCAGTGCGATCATAACGACCGCGGCGATCGCCACAGTAACGAGCACGACGATGGTGTTGGTCTTGACGTCCTCCTTCGAGGGCCAGACGACCTTCTTCAGCTCGCTCTTCGAGTCGCGGAAGAACTTGGCTACATTGTTGCCGAAGTTCTTCACGGCGGCCTTCATTCTGGCCACAAAGCCCGGCTTTTTCTCGGTTTTGTCTGCCATGATGCCTCCGCCTTTCTTACTTGGTTTCGCGATGAACGGTGTGCTTCTTGCAGAAACGGCAGTACTTCTTCAGCTCGAGACGATCGGGGTTGTTCTTCTTGTTCTTCGTGGTGTTGTAGTTGCGCTGCTTGCACTCGGTGCAGGCCAGAGTGATTTTAACGGTCATTTGTTGACACCTCCATTATAACGGTTGTTTTGAACCTCCCTCGGGTTGCGGGACAGCCTGCAAAAACAGGCGCACTTAATAACCCCGCAAAAGAGGTGTTATCATTGTAGCACGTCTTTTTCCATTCGTCAAGCGGAATTTCTGCGGTTTTTCAACTTTTTTGTTTTTTCGCGTCTTTCGGCTCCGGCGGCGGTATTTTGCTTGCATCCCGGACATAGATATTGTATAATAAGGCGTGTTTACCATTCTTCCTATTCAGGATCAAAATTATTTCCGGCGGCTCGTGCAGTGAGCCGCCGTGCAGTCAGGAGAGATCACGATGCAGTCTGAAAAGAAAATGTGCGTTGTTGTTCTGTTTGGCGGAATGTCCAGCGAGCACGAGGTCAGCCGCGTGTCCGCCGGTACCGTCGTCACCAACATGGACCGTTCCAAGTATGAGGTCATGACCATCGGCATCACCAAGGCGGGCCGCTGGCTTTACACCGAGGCGACCACGGCGCAGATGGCCGACGGCAGCTGGGAAGAGCTGGCCGGCAATATGCCCTGCGTCCTCAGCCCGGATCGCGCCGACCACGGCCTGATCCTGTTTACCCCCGCCGGGCAGGTGGAGAAGATCCATGTGGACGTGGTCGTTCCGGTGCTTCACGGTCTGTGGGGCGAGGACGGCACCGTACAGGGTCTGCTGGAGCTGGCCGGCATCCCCTATGTGGGCTGCGGCGTGCTGGCCAGCGCGGTCTGCATGGACAAGGCCGTGGCCAACGCCCTGTTCGACGCAAACGGCATCCCCCACACCAAGTGGGCTTCGGCCAATCGCTGGGAGATCGAGTCCGATCCCGAGGGCGTCTGCGACGGCGTGATCGCCAAGCTGGGCTGGCCCATCTTCGTCAAGCCCGCCAACGCCGGTTCCAGCGTCGGCATCTCGAAGGCCAGCGACCGCGCCCAGCTGAAGGATGCGATCCAGCTGGCACTCCAGAACGACCGCAAGATCGTCTTTGAGGCCTTCGTGGACGGGCAGGAAGTCGAGTGCGCCGTCATCGGCTCCGATCCCGCCGTTTCCACCCGCCCGGGCGAGATCCTTGCCGGTGCCGAGTTCTACACCTACGACGACAAATACAAGAACGGCGTCAGCCAGACCGTCATCCCGGCGCACCTGCCCGAGGAAAAGCTGGACGAGGTCAAGACCTACGCGGCCATGGCCTACACCGCCCTCAACTGCGAGGGGCTGGCCCGCTGCGACTTCTTTGTGGAGAAGGGTACCGGCCGCGTCCTCATCAACGAGATCAACACCCTGCCCGGCTTCACTTCCATCAGTATGTACCCCAAGCTGATGGAGCACGAGGGTGTTCCCGTACCGGCTCTGATCGACCAGCTGATCGCGCTGGCTCTCGAAAGAAAGGATCGCTTTCATGGATAATCGCCCCATCGGTGTCTTCGACAGCGGGCTGGGCGGGCTGACCGGCGTGCGGGAACTGCGCAAGCGGCTCCCCCATGAGAACATCGTCTATTTCGGGGATACCGGCCGTGTGCCCTACGGCAGCCGAAGCCCGGAGACCATTCTCCAGTATGCCCGGCAGGACATCGCGTTCCTGCTCTCTCAGGACGTCAAGTGCATCATGGCCGCCTGCGGCACGGTGTCCAGCACCTACCCCGCCGCCGAAGCCGCCCAGCTGCCGGTGCCCTACCTCGGCGTCGTGGACGCCGCCGCCCGGGAAGCGGCCTTTGCCACCCGGAACCGGAAGATCGGCGTCATCGGCACCGCTGCCACCATCCGCTCCCGCAGCTACGAAAAGCTGCTGCGCCAGCTGGTGCCCGGCGTGGAGATCACCGCCCGCCCCTGCCCGCTCTTTGTTCCGCTGGTGGAAGCCGGTTATGTGGATCACAGCAGTGCGGACAAACAGCAGATCACCAAGCTGGTCATTGCCCAGTACCTCACCGAAATGCGGGAGGCCGGGGTCGATACCCTGATCCTCGGCTGCACCCATTACCCCCTGCTCAAGACCATGATCGGGGAGTTCATGGGGCGCGAGGTCACGCTGGTGGATCCCGCCAAGACCGCCGCCCATCATCTGGAACGGCTGCTCAGTGAGCGGGGTCTGCGGGCCGACCATCCCACCGGGCAGGCGCATTTCTACGTCAGCGATGTGCCGGACAGCTTCGCCCAGACCGCCGACCTCTTCCTTGGCGAGTATAAGGGCGGCCCCATCGACCAGATCGCCATCGACAAATATTGATAAGGATCAGAAAACGTGAGCAAATCCAAATCACCGAACGAAGATTACATCATCCGGATCAAAAGCTCTGTGGAGCAATTTGAATCCAATGGCTCCGCCGCTGAGGAGGAAGCCGACCGGATCGAGCTGATGACCCGCGGCAGCCTTGTCAAAAAAGGCGGCAGCTACTACATCTCCTACAAGGAGACCCAGACCATCGGGTTCGAGGGCTGCACCACCACCATCAAGATCGCCGAGGACGGCAGCCGGGTCGCCCTGCTCCGCTTTGGCCGCGCCAATGCCCAGCTGATGATCGAGCGGGGCCGCCGGAACCTCTGCCACTACGAGACCGACGTCGGCTCCCTGACGCTGGGCGTCACCGGCGACGGCATCGAGTGCGGCCTCACCGAAAAGGGCGGCCACGCCACCTTCAGCTATCTGCTGGACGCCGAGGATGCCCGCATCATCAGCCGCAATACGCTGGAAATGACCGTACAGCACGTGAATTAAGAGGACGGCCCTCTCCGTCATCATCGCTTCGCTCGATGCCGCTGACCTCCCTTTGGGAGAGCTGGCGGAGCAATGCGACGCCTGAGAGGGTCACCCCCATGAAAGGATATTACAATGACCGACTTTGAAAAGACCTACCAGAACTACAATCCCCGGCAGGCGGCTCTGCGTGAGGCCCGCGCCCTGCTGAGCGAGGCGGCAAAGGCTGCCATGGCCGACGGCACCCTGCCCGCGGCAGAGCTGCCCGCCTTCATCGTGGAGATCCCTGCCGACGTCAAGAACGGTGACATCGCCTCCAACATCGCCATGGCCGGTGCCCGCACTTGGCGCAAGGCACCCAAGATGATCGCCGACGCGCTGCTGGCACATCTGCCTGCCCTCGAGGGCGGCGTGTTCGCCAAGGTGGAAGTGGCCGGCCCCGGCTTCATCAACCTGTTCCTCGCCCCGTCCTTCTGGGCAGGCGTGGTGCTGGGTGCCTGCGCCAACACGGAGTATGGCCGCACCGACTACGGCAAGGGGGCAAAGTACAACGTCGAGTTTGTTTCCGCCAACCCCACCGGCCCCATGCACATGGGCAATGCCCGCGGCGGCGCACTGGGTGACTGCCTTGCCGCCGTCCTCGACTGGGCCGGTTACGACGTGACCCGCGAGTTCTACATCAACGACGCAGGCAACCAGATCCAGAAGTTCGGCAAGAGCCTTGCCGTCCGCTATCTGCAGCAGTTCTGCGGCGAGGACGTGTATCCCCTGCCCAAGGAGTGCTATCAGGGCGGCGACATCAAGGTGCTGGCCGGTGAATTTGCCGATCTCCACGGCGACGCATACGTGGCTGCCTGCAAGGGCATGGACGAGGAGACGCTGTTCGAGAGCGAGGCCTTTGCCGCGCTGAAAGACGCACTGGTGGCCTATGCCCTGCCCAAGAACATCGCCGCCCTGAAGCGGGATCTCGGCAAGTACCGCATCGACTACGACGTGTGGTTCCACGAGAGCACCCTGCATGAGTCCGGCGCGGTGCTGGCCGTTGTCGATAAGCTGCTGGAGCTGGGTGCCTGCTACAAGGCCGAGGACGGTGCCGTGATGTACCGCAGTGCCCAGTATGCCGCCAAGTACGGCACGGTCAATAAGAAAAAGACCGAAGACGGCTCGGAGGAAGAGGCCAAGGATGAGGTGCTCGTCCGTGCCAACGGCATCCCGACCTACTTTGCCGCCGACATCGCCTATCATTATAACAAGCTGGCCACCCGCGGCTTTGCCAAGGCCATCGACGTCTGGGGTGCCGACCACCACGGCCACGTCGCCCGCATGAAGGGTGCCATGGACGCCATCGGTCTGGACGGCAGCCAGCTGGACGTCGTGCTGATGCAGATGGTCAACCTGATGCGGGATGGCCAGCCCGTCCGGATGTCCAAGCGCACCGGCAACGCCATCACCCTGACCGACCTGCTGGAAGAAGTGCCCATCGACAGCGCACGATTCCTGTTCAATATGCACGACGCAGGCAGCGGCATCGACTTTGACCTCGATCAGGCCGTCAAGACCGACAACGACAACCCGGTCTACTATGTCCAGTATGCCCATGCCCGCATCTGCTCCATCCTGAAGAAGATGGAAAGCGAGGGGGTGTGCTTCGCCGGTGCCGAGAAGGTCGATGCTTCCCTGCTGACCGAGCCCTCCGAGATGGATCTGATCCGGATGCTGGCCGCCTTCCCGCAGGAGATCGTCATAGCCGCTGAGAAGTATGACCCCAGCCGGATCAACCGCTTCGTCATCGACCTCGCCAGTGCCTTCCACCGCTTCTACGGCAGCTGCCGCATTCAGGGTGCCGACCCGGCGGTGCAGCAGGCACGTCTGGCTCTCTGCATCGGCGTCAAGAACGTCATCTGCAACGTCCTGACCATGTTCAAGATCAACGTTCCTGAGAAGATGTAACCCTCTCAGTCTCGCTGTCGCTCGCCAGCTCTCCCAAAGGGAGAGCCACTGGCGTATCGGTCAGATTTTCCAAACTGAATGAAGTTTTCCGTCACATAAAATACCGGGCTCTGTTGTCCAGATTCACAGATGCGATGCCGTGAATCCAGACCGCAGGGCCCGGTATTTCTTGTAAGTGCAAGTGTGCTTTGACCCGCTCAGACTTTACCGGCCTGCCAATGGCTCTCCCTTTGGGAGAGCTGGCAGCGCAAATGCGCTGACTGAGAGGGCATGACGCTTCGGGGGAGCTGGCAAAGCCGTCAGGCTTTGTCTGAGAGGGTTACTTTGCTCAGCAGGATCCGATCGTTGTCCAGCTGCCTGCCCGCATTCTCGCGGAACTTTTCCAGCAGGTCGTCCACCGTCATCCGGCTGCGCTCCTCACCCTTGACGTCAAAGACGATCCGACCCGCATCCATCATCAGGGTGCGGTTGCCCAGCTCCAACGCCTGATGCATATTGTGGGTGACCATCAGGCAGGTGATCTTCTTTTCGGCCACGATGCTCTTGGTCAGCTCCAGCACCTTTTCGGCGGTGGCCGGGTCGAGGGCGGCGGTGTGCTCGTCCAGAAGCAGCAGCTTCGGGGTGACGAGGGTGGCCATCAACAGGGTCAGAGCCTGCCGCTGACCGCCCGAAAGCAGACCCACCGGCTGCTTCATCCGATCTTCCAGACCCATGTTCAGCAGAGCCAGCTTTTCCTGGAACAATTCCTTATCCTTTTTGGAAATGCGGGAGAAGATGGCATGGGGGGCAGTACCGGCGCGGAGGTAGGCCAGCGCAAGGTTTTCCTCAATGGTCATGTTCGGGGCTGTGCCCTTGAGCGGATCCTGAAAGAGGTGTCCGATGACCTTGCTGCGCTGGAACTCGGGCGCAAAGGTGATGTTCTCCTCGCCCAGCGTGATGCTGCCCTCGTCGGCGATGAAGCCGCCGGTGATGGCATTGAACAGCGTGGATTTGCCCGCACCGTTGGAGCCGACGATGGTGGCAAAATCCCCCGCTTCCATCCGGAGGCTCACACCGTTCAGAGCCACTTTTTCATTGACGGTGCCGGGGTTGAAGGTCTTGTGGAGATCGTGCAGTGTCAGCATTTCCATCTCAGACCGCCTCCTTCCGCTGCGCCGCGTGCTTCCGCTTCTCGAATGCCACCTTCGACTGGATGGCGGGCATCGAGATGGCCACCGCCACGATGATGGCGGAGACGAGCTTCATTGCCGCCGCCGGAACATTGAAGCGAAGAGCCACCGCCACGATGAAGCGGTACAGGCAGCTGCCAAACACCACGCCGAGGATGCGGCGGGGTACGGTGCGCTTGCCGATCAGCGTCTCACCGATGATGAGGGAAGCCAGCGCGATGGTGACCATGCCGGTGCCGACGTTGATATCACAGCTTTTCTGGTACTGTGCCAGCAGCCCGCCGGAAAGGGCCGTCAGCGCACCGGAGATGCACAGCCCCACGGTGATGGTGAACGCCGGGTTGATGCTGGATGCCCGCACCATGGCGGCGTTGTCGCCGGTGGCCCGGATGGACAGACCCAGCCGGGTGCCCAGAAATCCCACCATCGCCGCGCCTGCGATCAGGATGACGGCTGCCGCCAGCACCAGCTTATACCAGCCGCCGGTGAAGCGCAACGCCGATTTTGCAAGCGAAAAGACCGTGTCCGTCTTGACCAGCGAGAGGGTGGACGAAAAGCCCATGACCGCCAGATTGATGGTGTACAGGCCGGTGTTCACGATGATTCCGGCCATGATGCTTTCGACGCCCAGACGGGTCTGCAGGAACGCCGTGACGAATCCGGAGCACACACCGGCACCCATGGCCGCTGCCAACGCCAGAAACGGGTGTCCGGTCAGCGCGACCTGACAGGCGACCGCACAGCCGAGGGTGAAGCAGCCGTCCGTGGACAGATCCGCGATGTTCAGGATGGAATAGCTCAAAAACAATGCCAGTGCAACGAGGGCGTAAATGCAGCCCAGCTCGAGTGCCGTCTGGATCACGTTGAGCGAAAAGATACTCGCCAGCATAATTTGCGTGCTCCTTCGTCATAGATATTCTGTTCGGAAACTTGACCGTTTTGCCAAAGGCTCCCCTACAAGGGGAGCTGGCAGTCCGCAGAGCCTTGCCTTTTCGCCAGAGGCTCCCCTACTAGGGGAGCTGTCTGCGTAGCAGACTGAGAGGTTGTACAAAGCAAAGCCTTCCATTGAGGCAGATGTTTTGGAATACGAAACCGTAAACAGCATCGTATAGGGAGATGCTGTCCTTCCGTCCAACCTCTCCGTCAACGCTTCGCGTTGCCACCTCTCCTAGTAGGAGAGGCCTTGGCAATCCGGGAAAGCTTTATTAAAGATTTTAGAAGTTCTCCTGCGTAGTCACTTCCACGATCTCGGTGCAGTAATCGGCAAACGCCTTTTTGACCGTCTCGAGGTCAAGGCCAAGAGCTTCGCAGGTCTCGGTGTTGATGGTCGCAATGCCGTTGTCGAAGGTCTGGAAGGGCAGGTCTGCGGGGGTCTTGTCCTCGCAGAGCAGTTCCACCACCATATCGGCGGTGGCTTCGCCCAGCTGGACGTAATCGACGCCGTAGCCCACGAACGCACCGTTCAGCGCGAAGCTGTCGGCACCGGTGTAGTGCTGGACGCCTGCGTCAAGGAAGGTCTCATAGATGGACAGCTCTGCCGTCATCACGGTGTTGTCGGTCGGGGTAAAGACGGCTTTGACGCCGGCGGCGATCAGGGCTTCGGCTGCCATCTGGATCTCTGCGGTGGTGGTGCCGTTCTTTTCGATGTACTGGATGCCCTTTGCATCGCAGAAGGCCTTGGCGTCGGCGATGGCCTGCGTGGAGGAATCCTGACTCAGATCGTACAGCAGGCCGATGGTGTCGATGTCGGGGTTGACCGCGAGGATCAGGTTCATGATGGCGTCGGTGTTCAGCGCGTCGGAAGTGCCGGTGATGTTCGGCTCGGTGTCAAAGCCGACGGCTTTCGGGTCGGTAACGGCGGAGTAGACCACCGGGATATCGGTATCCTCGACCGCGGCCAGCATGGTGGCGGCGGTGGGGGTGGCCACGGCCACGATGACGTCCACGCCGTCGGCCACAAGGTCGGCACCGATCTGGTTCAGGTTGGTCTGGTCGGCCTGTGCGTTGGCGTAGTAGTCGGCGTAATCAAAGGTGACGCCCTTTTCCTTGGCGGCCTCGTCCAGACGGCTCTCCACCGACGCGACGATCTGGTTCAGGGAAGCATGATCCACATAGTTGACGATGCCGACCTTGAAGGTCTGGCCTGCCTCCGAAGCCGCTGCACTGGAAGCGGCGGTGCTGGAAGCGGCGGTGCTGGAAGCGGCGGTGCTGGAAGCGGCCGAAGATGCCGTGCTGCCGGAAGCGGAACCGCCGCATCCGGTCAGACCCAGTGCGGAGAGGGTTGCAGCGGCGACGGTCGCCTTCAGGAAGCTGCGGCGGGAGATCAGGTTCATGGTTTTCATAGCGGTACTCCTTTCCTTGGAGCGGGCGGCAAATAGAAAAACCCGCTCCACTTGCGGAACGGGTTCTCTAAATAACAAAACGACCCGTCCCTGTGTGTTCATCCACAAGGACAGGATCGGTAAAATACGATTCTGCGGTGCCACCTTGTTTGCTCTGCGTCGTCTTGCAGCAGAGCCCCTCACGGAGAGCCAACACTCCCCTGCCCTGTAACGGAGGCTTCCGTCCCAAGCTACTGAGGAGGATCCCCCCGTTTGCCCAGCCCTCGGCGGCCCACGAATTTCTGCCCCGCTGCCGCCCGTTTCCATCCTCCGGGCTCTCTTGTGACGCGCTGTGCAGATTCTCTTCCGCCTCATCGGTTTGATTGCATTATACACTTTATTGCCATAAAGTCAAGTGAGAAATTTTGATTTTTTGAAATTTCAGGTTGCACAAAAGTATCGTAATACTTTTTTTCTTTGCCAAAGTGGGAGCCAAGGGCTTTTCCGCCGCGTTCTTGGCTCTCCCTTTGGGAGAGCTGTCGAGCGAAAGCGAGACTGAGAGGGCAAGCATGCTGAATTTTGCACACGGCCTAGCCCTCTCCGTCACGGCTGCCGCCGTGCCACCTCTCCCGAAGGGAGAGGCAAGAGCTTTTCCGCCGCGTTCTTGGCTCTCCCCTTGAAAGACTCCCTCCGGTCGGAGGGAGATGTCGCGCAAGCGACAGAGGGAGGACAAGCTGTCGAGCAAAGCGAGACTGAGAGGGCGAGGATGCGGAATCTTGTACACAGCCTAGCCCTCTCCGTCACGGCTGCCGCCGTGCCACCTCTCCCGAAGGGAGAGGCAAGAGCTTTCCCGCCGCGTTCTTGGCTCTCCCAGAGGGAGAGCCATTGGCATATCGGTCAGGCTTGCTCAGAACGAGAAAAAATATCTTTCGTAAAAGCGTAGGCCCTGTTCTCTTTTCGAGTTTCTGCTTGACGCATTACACTTTACCGGATAAGATAGACTTAATTCTACAAGAGAGGTGATCTCCACGCAAGACGAAAACAATTCGCTGTTGTCCGGGGCGGTGCTTCCGGCATTGCTCCGGTACGCACTGCCCATTATCCTCAGCATGATCGCGACCCAGCTTTATACTGTGGTCGATACCATGATCATTGGCCTGAAGCTGGACGCCGACGCGCTGGCCGCCGTCTCGAACGCTTCCACCGTGCTGATGATCTTCCTGTTCCTCTCCGGCGGCATGGAGCTGGGCGGCGGGCTGCTGGTGGCCGCCAACAAGCCCACCGCCACCCGCTCCGAGATGGATCAGCTGCTCTACAACCTGCTGTTTGTGGACGAGGTTCTGGCTCTGCTGCTGACCGTGCTGGGCTTCTTCTCCCTGCCCGGTCTGCTCCGCCTCATCCAGACACCGGCCGAGATTCTCGACGAGGCGGTGCTCTACGGCCGGGTCTACCTGATCGGCCTGCCCTTTTTGATGCCTTACGACCTTTCCAAGCAGCTGGTGATCGGCTGCGGCAATTCCCGCACGCCGCTCCGGGTCGTCCTCGTCACCTCCCTGCTGAACGTCCTGCTCGACCTTGCCTTGGTCGGGCCGTTCGGGGTGGCGGGCGCAGCAGCGGCCACAGCGTTCTCGCAGGTCGTGGGCGTTTTGTACATGATGTTCTACCTGCGCAGACACGACCTTTCCACGCCCTTCCGCCCCGGGATGCTCCGGGCTTCCTATGCCAAAAAGATCTTTGCGTTGGCCGCGCCCAACTCGGTACAGCAGGCCAGCGGCACCGTCATCACTCTGGTCAAGCAAAGCTTGCTGGGCGGTCTGGGCGTCGCCTCCATCGCTGGCTTTTCCTGCGCGTCCAAAGTCTCCAGCCTGCTGATGATGCCGGTTTACGGCTTCATCCAGTCCATCGTGTTCTTCATTGCGCAGAACACCGCTGCCGCCCAGCCCGACCGGGTGCAGACCGGCCTGCGGGAGGGCAGACGCATCCTATTTGTTTATTCACTTCTGGTCGTTACCGTCTGTATTCTTTTCCGCGAGCCGCTGCTCCGGCTCTTCACCACCGACGCCGAGACCGCCCGCTGCGGTGCCGTCCTGCTGGCGTTCGAGTCGGTGAGCTACCTCTTCGTGACACAAAAACACCTGCTGGAAGGCCGCCTCCGCGGGGCGCAGAAGATGGGGCTATACCTCCTTTCCAACCTCGGGCAGATCGGCCTGAACCTGCTCTGCTGCATCCTTCTGGTGCCGCTGGTGGGCTTCAACGGCTTCTGGCTCTCCACATGGATCAGCGCACCGGCAGGATTGGTTCTGGCGTATGTGCTGGTAAAAGTTTCTGCGCACCCCTCTCAGTCTCGCTGACGCTCGCCAGCTCTCCCGAAGGGAGAGCCCTTGGCAGGCCGGGCAAGCTTGCGCCTATTACAATAACAACCGGGCCCTGCGGTCTGGATTCACGGCATCGCATCTGTGAATCTGGACAACAGGGCCCGGTATTTTGCGTTATCTAAGACTTTGTGCGGTCAGCTCAGGCTGAACCGATACGCCAGTGGCTCCCCCTCCGGGGGAGCTGGCAGCGCGAATGCGCTGACTGAGAGGGCATGACGCTTTGGGAGAGCTGGCCGCGAAGCGGACTGAGAGGGTTAATTCTGGGAATGCACGATATCGCGCCAGTCCAGATCCCCCCGCTCAAGGCCATGGATCAGGACTTCTGCCGTGGCGATGTTGGTCGCCATGGGGATGTTGTGTACGTCGCACAGCCGCAGCAGGGTCATCTCGTTCGGCTCGCTGGGCTTGGCGTTGATCGGGTCGCGGAAGAAGAGCAGCAGATCCACCTCGTTGCAGGCGATGCGGGATGCGATCTGCTGGTCGCCGCCCTGCACACCGGCGAGGAACCGCTGTACCTGCAGACCCGTCGCTTCTGCGATCATTTTACCAGTCGTACCGGTAGCCACCAATTTATGCTGGCTCAAAATCCGGCAGTATGCCGTACAGAACTGAACCATCAGCTCTTTTTTAGAGTCATGCGCAATCAGTGCAATGGTCATCGGTCAACCTCTCCTTTTTCGCCCCGATCTTTGCAGGGCAATTCTTTGCATTTATCATGTTATCACAGTTTGTCTTATTTTACAACTATTTTTTGGCCAAAAACACCGATTTTTTTGAAAATCAGTCGCCCTCTGCCGCCGCATCCGGATCGGAGGGCAGCGGCAGCGGAGCCGTTTCTGCGGCGGGGGCATCCTGCGCGGCGGGGGCCGCTTCGCCCTCGGCTGCGGTGCCGTCCGCCTGTGCGCCGTCCGTCTCTGCCGATCCGGTTTCTGCCGACGCCGATGCGTCTTCCAGCGTCAGGGTGCCGTCCTTCAGGGCGAAGTAGGCGTTGAAGATGTCCGCCACAAGGGTTCCGGTGCGGGCACCCGCTCCGCCGTATTCCAGCACGATGCCAATGGCGATCTCCGGATCTTCCGCCGGGCCAAAGGCGATCATGGTCGCGTTGGTATAATACTTACGGGTATTGCCCACAAAATAGCTCTCGCTGCGCTGGGGCGAACCGGTCTTGCAGGCGATGGTATAGGGATAGCTGGCCAAAGCCGGGATAGTCTGGCTCACGCCGATCATGCCTTCCTTGACCAGATCAAAGGTCTCGCCCTTGTCCTCGATGGTATCCATGATCTCCGGCTGGGTCTCCTCGACCACCGCGCCGGTATTGGAATCCAGGATCGCCTTGACGAAGTGGGTACGGTAGCGGACGCCCCGGTTGGCGATGGTGCCCGCATAGGTGGCCAGCTGCACCGGCGTGACGACCGTGTTGCCCTGCCCGATGGCGGCCTGCACTTCCAGCGAATCCGTGTAGTTGGAGTCGCTCTTGGTGGTCAGACGCCCCTGCGCCTCGCTGACCTCCACACCGGTCTTCTGCCCCAGACCCAGTTTGTAGGCATAGGAGTCGTAGACATCGCTGGTCAGGCGGCGGCCCACATCGTAGAAGAAGATGTTGCAGCTCCACTTGATGGCGGTCACCACGTCGATGTTGCCGCTGTGCCCGTGGCGGGTACACTTGGGGTGGTAATCCTTGAAGTAATTGTACACACCGTTGCACAAGACCGTGGAATACCGGTTGATGAGGCCGGTGTCGAGAGCGGCAATGGCCACCGAGGGCTTATAGGTCGAGCCGGGCGTATACCGCCCCAGCAGCGCACGGTTGAAGAGGGGCAGATTGGGATCCTCGCTGTACTGGGTGTAATTTGCGGCATACAGATTCTGATCAAAGGTCGGATAGTTGGAGGCTGCCAGAATGCTGCCGTCCTTGGTGCTGAGCACCACCACCGCGCCGGCGTTGATGTTTGCGTTGTACGTCCGGTTGATGAGGTCGATGTTCTTGGCCAGTGCATCGTCCACCGCTTTCTGGAACGCTGCATCCACGGTCAGCTGAACGGTATGCCCCGGTTCGGGCACCGTGGTCATGGCGGTGGAAACGATCACGCCGTCCGAATTGCGGGTGATGGTCTCCACGCCGTCCTTGCCGCGCAGCTCATCCTCGTAGGCGGCTTCCAGACCCGACACGCCGAGGATGTCGTTCATGTTGTAGCCTTTTTCCCGCAGGGGGTAGGTCACCTGCCCGTTTTCGTCGGTCACTTTCCAGCGTTCTGCGGTGATCTTTCCCACCCGACCCAGAACATGGGGCAGGATGTCGCCCCGCTCGTAGCTGCGGGTCGAGGTCTCCACGATCTCCACACCGGGCAGGGAGAGGCTGTTTTCCTTGATGGTCGCCACGGTCTTTTCGCTGACGTTCTCTGCCATGACGAAGTTGTTGACATTGGAAAACGCCTGCAGCTGCATCTCATAGTGGATGCCGCCCAGCACCCGCTGCCAGTGGAGCGGGTACCCCTCCAGCTTGTAATCCTCCACCAGCTTTTCCATCACGTCGTTGGCCGTGGCATACTGCTGCAGCCCAAGATTTTCCTTGATGGCGGCGAGGGCGCGCTGGTCGCCGGTGCTTTCGGTGGCGGTGAAGGCATAGTTTCCCGCGCTGTCCGGCTCCCCGATGAGCAGGGTGTCGTTCCAGCCTTCCCCATCGGCTTCCAACAGCTCCACGATCCGTTGGAGCATCCCGTCCAGATCCTCGTCTCCCATCAGCAGCTTGCTGAGCACCACGTTGTAGCCTGTGGTGCTGGTGGCGATCCGTCGGCCTGCACTGTCCACGATGTCGCCGCGGGCCGCAGTGACGGTAAAGTTGTAGTCGGTGGTATTGGTGGCCTGCGACCGGAAACTGTCGCCGTTGACCAGCTGCAAAAAGATCAGGCGCATCCCATACAGTCCGATGATGACCGCGGCAATGGCGATCAGCACCATCATCCGGCGGGTCACCGTCTTGTGTTCGTTCGAGTTCATCCGTTCTCCTTCCGGCGCGGGGGGTGTTTCTTGGTTCAGACCACGCCGTTGTCGATCTTGAATTCTTCCCGGATCCGCCGCACCCAGCCAAACAGCAGCCAGCAGACCGGCAGAGACATCGCCGCCGAGGGCAGCACCACCCAGAGATACCGCCGGAGCGTTCCGCTGTAGCCCGGCATCTCGTAGAAAAACAGCCAGTCCAGCGAGAGCACCAGCAGGGCGCACACGCCGCCCAACAGCAGGAAATTCGGCACCGAGGCCTTGAAGTAGAGCTGCATCACCGCCGACAGCAAAAAGCAGAGGACCATCAGCTCCAGAGCCAGCATCCCGACGGTGCGGCCCGCCGTGTAATCCCACATCAGCCCGCAGACGGCCCCGAACAGTGCCCCTGCGAACTCGCCCTCAAACACCGCCACCGCCAAGGCCAGCGGCAGCAGCCAGAGGGGTTTTGCCGCGCCGAACTGGAACAGCCCGGGCGTGGTCTGGAGGACGGTACACAGCAGCATCAGCAGCGTATAACAGCCCCACTTGAAGATCTGGCTGCGGCTGCGCTTGCGGCGTGATTCCATGGGTTTCTCCTCCAAATCATCAACTGTTTGTAATAATAAAAGCGTGTTTTACCGTTCTGGGGTCTGCACCCGGCTTGAGGACGGCCATCATGGATTTGCCGCTGGCCTCAGGGACCAGATCCTGCACCACGCCCACCAGCACATCCGCCGGGAACACCCCGCCCAGACCGGTGGTGATGACCTGATCGCTTTTCTGGGTCAGGGTCGCGCGGGAGAGGTTGGTCAGCAGGCAGAGGCCGTCCGCCGCATAGTCCGCGCTGCCGGTGATGATGCCATTGTCCCGGGTGCGGGAAACGACGCCGGCGGCATTGAAGTTGGGGTGCAGGATGGTCATGACCTTGCAGCTGGTCAGGTCAGCTTCGACCACCATGCCCAGCAGATAGCCCTCGTCGCTGACGATGGTATCGTTGACCGCCACGCCGTCCAGCGTGCCCTGATCGAGGGTGAAGCCCCAGAAGGAATCCAGCGGGTCGCGGCCAATGACAAAGGCCGAAACATAGGTCATCTCCGGCCGCTGCTGCTGGATGTTGGTCAGGGCTTTGTACGCTTCGTTCTCGGCCTTGATCCGGTCATAATCCACCATCTGGCTGCGCAGCTCGGCGTTTTCCGCCGACAGTGCCTCGTTTTCGGCAAGGATGTCGTCGATGCGGGTATACTTTTCCCACAGGGAGGACGCACCGCCGCTGAGAAAAGCCGCGGCTTTCTGGAAAGGGGCCGCCGCCACGCTCAGGATCTCCTGCGGAGCCGCGGTCAGCCGGTCGTTGGCACCGGCATAGGCCATGATGCCCACCAGAAAGACCGCCACGGCGATCAGGATCTTGAATTTCCATGTATCGAAAAAGTCTTTCAACCCGTTCTCCTCCGATTGCAAAAAGGGCGGATAGCCTCAGACCATCCGCACCTCTGATTACATATGGCTGCCGTCGGTGTCCAGCACATCGTGCAGGACATCCACATGGTCGAGCACAGCACCTGCGCCTTTGGCCACGCAGTCCAGCGGGTCTTCCGCAACATGAACGTCGATGCCGGTCTCGCTCTCGATCAGCTTATCCAGACCGCGGAGCAGGGCACCGCCGCCGGTCAGGGTGATGCCATGGTCGATGATGTCCGCGCTCAGCTCCGGCGGCGTGCGCTCCAGCGTCTCCTTGATGGCGGTGGTGATCTTGACCAGACACTCCAGCAGAGCCTCGCGGATGTCCTCCGAGTGAACCACAATGTTCTTGGGCAGGCCGTCCACCAGATTGCGACCCTTGATCTCCATGGTCATCTCGGGATCCATGGGGTAGGCCGAACCGATCTCGATCTTGATCTGCTCTGCCGTGCGCTCGCCGATCAGCAGGTTGTACTTCCGCTTGATGAAGGCGATGATGGCCTGATCGAACATATCGCCTGCCATCCGGACGCTGCGGGAGGCCACGATGCCGCCCAGCGAGATCACGGCGATCTCTGCCGTGCCGCCGCCGATGTCCACGATCATGCTGCCGGTCGGCTCACTGATGGGCAGACCCGCACCGATGGCCGCTGCCATGGGCTCCTCGATGACCGAGACCTGACGGGCACCGGCCTTCAGGGTCGCTTCCCGCACGGCACGGCGTTCCACCTCGGTGACGCCCGACGGAATGCAGATGACCACCCGCGGACGGGAGAACATACTGTTGCCGCAGGCCTTCTTGAGGAAGTTCTCGAGCAGGTTGGCGGTAATATCGAAGTCGGCGATGACGCCGTCCTTCAGCGGACGGACGGCCACGATGCTGCCGGGGGTACGGCCGATGACGGCTTTTGCCTCGGTGCCAACGCAGCGGACCTCATCGGTCTTGGTGTCCACAGCCACGACCGACGGCTCCCGCATGATGATGCCTTTGCCTTTCATGTAGACGAGGGTATTGGCGGTACCCAGATCGATGCCCACATCCTTAGAAAAAAAACTCATAGCGAAGCTCTCTCCTTAATCTCTTCCAGTCTATTCCAAAACGCTTTCGCGGCGCAGACCGCCGCATGGCAGAATAACACGCTTATTATTATAGCCGTAGCCCTCGCTTTTCTCAAGCGTTTTGCGAAGTTTTTTCAGATTTTTTCATTTTTTGACGTTCAAAACCGCTGCAGCAGCTGTACCACCCGGCTGACCGGCAGACCCATGATGGTGTAATAATCGCCCTCAATGCGATCCAGCCAGAGGGCTGCACGTCCCTGAATGGCATAGGCTCCCGCCTTGTCGTATGGTTCCTGCGTCGCGGTATAGGCGTCGATCTCGGCTTCCGAGATCGGGAAGAAGGTCACCTTGCAGCTGTCCACAAAGCTTTCGGTACGGCTGCCGTCCGAAACGCAGACGCCGGTGTGGACCGCGTGGGTCGCCCCCGACAACGCCCGCAGCATCCGTTTGGCGTCCTCCGCGCTGTGGGGTTTGCCGAAGACTTCACCGCCCACGTCCACCACCGTATCGCAGCCCAGCACCACAGCTCCCGGGTGCTCGGCCGCTACGGTCAGGCACTTGCCCCGCGCCAGCTTTTCCACCAGCTGCGCCGGGGTGTCGGCGGTCACGGCCGCCTCGTCGAACGCGCTGACGCAGATCTCAAAATCCGTCGTGTATAAGCGCAAAAGCTCTTTCCGGCGCGGACTGCCGGAGGCTAGAATCAAATCAGACTTCATAAAACATCTTTCTGCCCTGAACCGCAGGGCTATGCTGTTTTCGGTTTACGCTCAAACTTGCCCGGCCTGCCAAGGGCTCTCCCTTTGAAAGACTCCCTCCGGCCGGAGGGAGATGTCGCATTCGCGACAAAGGGAGGATGAGCTGGCAATGCGAAGCATTGCCTGAGAGGGTCATTTCCCCGTCGATCCAAACCCGCCCTCGCCGCGGGCGGTATCGTTGAGGCTCTCTGCCGGAACAAAGGCGGCCGTGTAGACCGGCGCGATGCAAAGCTGCGCCACCCGCTCGCCGGGCTGGATGGTATAGGCCTCGGTGCCAAGGTTGACCATCGGAACTTTCAGTTCGCCGCGGTAGTCGCTGTCCACCACACCGACGCCGTTGGCCATGCACAGGCCGTGTTTGATCGACAGGCCGCTGCGGGCATAGACCAGTGCCACGCTGTGGGCACCCGGCAGCTCAAGGGCAAGGCCGGTGGGCACCAGCACCCGCTGCAGGGGCTGCACCGTCAGCGGCGCATCCAGCACCGCGCACAGATCGGCAGCGGCGGCTCCTGCCGTAGCATAGGCGGGCACCTTGGCCCGCTCGTCCAGAACTTTGTATTTTACCGTAATGGGTTCCATTGTTTTGTATCCTTCTTATTATAATAGAGTATGAAAGTTCTCCTCTTTGCCAAGGGCTCTCCCTTCGGGAGAGCTGGCAATGCGGAGCATTGACTGAGAGGGCAAACCCGGTGCAGACTGCGTTTTCCACCTTGCGATGCAATTATTTTTTTCAAAACAGCATCGCCGTGTCTCTACGATTTGTCAGCATCCTCGCCCTCTCAGTCACCTACGGTGACAGCTCTCCCAAAGGGAGAGCCAAGAGCGGGGTTTAATTCGTTCCCTTAAAGTACAGCCCGCGCGTGAAATCGCCCGCAAAGGGGGCGTGCTGGCGGATGCTGTCCAGAATGGCGGCGGCTTCGTCGCGGGTCTCCAGCGTGAAATAGGCCACACCGTAATCCACGGCCAGCGCACCGGGCTTATCGCCCATATAGATGGGCACCGGGTTGTAGATGGTGCGCACCCCCATGCCGCACCGCACCGGGAACTTCTTCGCCTTGCGGTCGGTCAGCGTGCCGGTCTTGTCGCAGTGGGCGCAGTCGTGGATGTTCTGCAGCGGGCAGGCGCGGGTCAGCATGAGGGGCATATGGCCGTAGATCATCACGCCGGTGGGCACGGGTTTTCCACCATGGACGGGTGCAATGGTCGAAATATCGCTGTCCTTCACCTCGGGCAGGATCAGGATGGCGTTCAGCCCCTGCTCTGCATAGAACTGCGCCGCAAGGTGGTTGGTGACGTTCAGGCCGAAACCGCCCGACAGGGGCAGGCCGCGGCAGAGCCGCAGGTGGGCGATGTTGCTGGCCTCGTAACCGGCAAAGCCCTGCTCCTGCGTGGCGGCGATCCGGCGGGCGGTGTCCTCTTCCATCCTGCCGAACATGGCGCGGGGCAGCTCGAGGATGGTCTTGCTCCGCCACTCACGGGGGACCCGGTCGGCCTGTGCGATGGGCAGAATGAGGAACTCCACCCCGCTCAGGGCCTGCTCCGGCACCTGATCCCACCGCTCGAACCGGGCGCGGAGGGTGCGGTGCTTGGGCAGGGTGCGGGCGGGCAGCTCCGGCAGGGAGATCTCATGGATCGGGTAGGGGTGCAGGACTTCCCGCTTTTTCAGCAGGGCATCCAGTGCCTCCCGGCGCAGCTCATTGACCGCACTGCCGGGAACAAACCACGGCCCGCCGTCCATTTCCACGGTGATCTCCGTTGCCTCAAAGGGTGTGCCGCCGGTCTTGGCAAGGCTGCGGCGGATGCTTTCGGTGGGGTCGGTGCGGGCCGGCTGCGGCTCTGCATCGCCGTAGGCAAAGGCTTTGTTGCCGTCGCCGTCGGTGACGGTCAGCTTCTCACCGCCCTCCTCGATCTCCAGCCTGCACTGCACCGGAACCCGGGAACGCTCCCGGCGGTAGAGTTCCCGCAAAGCCGGGAGGGTCTTTTTGGTCAGCTCGGCGTCGGCTTCGCTCCGGACGCCGAACATGGTGCCGTCGATCCGGCCGTCCAGATAACCCGAGGTGAATCCGGAGCGGCTGAAGGCATTTTTCAGCAGATCGCGGTCATACGCCCGGCCTTCCCGCCCGGCCAGACACGCGCTGACGGCAGCGGCCACATACTCCGGCGTGCGGAGACGCCCCTCGATCTTTGCCGATGCTACGCCCAGTTCCTGCAGTTTGTCCAACTTGTCGATGGCGGAATTGTCCTTCAGAGAAAGATGGTGGAGGCGGCCCGGCTTGCCTTCCGGCAGCGGGTTTGCCTCAAACGGCAGGCGGCAGGGGCCGGCGCAGGAGCCGCGGTTGCCGCTCCGTCCGCCGAGAAAAGCCGACATATAACACTGGCCGCTCATGCTCATGCAGAGTGCGCCGTGGATGAAGCACTCGGTCTCAATGCCGCAGTGCTTGGTGATGTGCTCCACTTCGGGCAGGCTCAGCTCCCGCGCCAGCACCACCCGGGTAAAGCCCAGATCTTTCAATGCGCGTGCGCCCTCCAGTGTGTGGACGCTCATCTGAGTGGAGCCGTGGCGGGGCAGGTCGGGCGCGATCTGCCCGATAAGCTGCGCCACAGCCAGATCCTGACAGATGACGGCGTCCGCACCGCTGGCGGCGACCGCACGGACGGCATCGGCCAGCGCAGCCAGTTCGCCGCCGTAGACGGTGGTGTTCAGGGCCACGTGGACCTTCACGCCCCGGGCATGGCAGAACCGGACGGCCTCTTTCAGGCTGTCGGCGTCAAAATTCCCGGCACCGGTCCGGGCGTTGAAGCCCGAAAATCCAAGATACACCGCATCTGCGCCGCTGAACACCGCGGCGCGCAGCATCTCCTCGCTGCCGACGGGGGCAAGGATCTCAATCTTCGCCATGGCTCTCTCCTTCTGCCGCAGCTTTTGCAGCTTCTTTGGACTCCTTGGCGGCTTCCTTGGCCTTCATCCGGGCCAGCTGCTCCCGCAGAGCCGCATTTTCACGCCGGAGCGTCTCATTTTCCGCATTCGTCTTGTCCTCGGCGATCTTGGCGCGGGCGGCGTCGGCGATGTAGTCCTGGATCTGGCCGCGCATATTCTCGGCATTGCCCGCGCTCTTGCGGTACTCGTCCAGATAATCCATGGCGCAGAACACCGCCGCCTTCGTCACCGAAAGGTTGGCGTTGTCGTCCAGCAGTTTTGTAATGTCCTCGTCCAGCTTTTTGGCCAGAGAGGTGATATACGCTTCGGGGTCGGTCGTTGCAATGGCATACGGCGCACCCGCGATGGTCACTCTCACTTTGTTTACCATATTGTCCTCGCTTTTGTCCGGATCCGTTCTCTTTTTGGGGCGATCCCGCCGCCGATCTGAAACCACAGCCGGTTTTTCCGGGAATCCGCGCCGGTTTCCGGCGTTTTTGTTGCACAAACCCGCTCATTTGTTGTTCTGGAGCGGCGGCTTTGGGATGCAGGAAACGTGCTGTGCGGAGTTTCCCGCCGAATTACCCGGCCTTTTGACGCGATCCGGGTGCAAACGGCCGCTCCGCTGCTTCTTATTATAATATAAATAGTGCGCGAGAAAAAGTGGTATTTTTGAATTTTTGGCAGATTTGTCAGAAAGTAAACCCCAAAAATGGTGGTATCGGCAAAAATGGGGGCTTTTTCTTGAAATCGGTGTGCAAACATACTATAATAATGGCGTCGTTGTGTGACAGGCCGGGCAACAAGCATTGGGGAGACGGCCTTGCAGACCACAAGAACTTTATTTTTATGAACGCGTATGCGGATAGGAGTTCCATTATGACTACGAAGGAATTTGCAAAAATTCTTCAGGACAAGCTGACCAGCGAGTACGGCGTGGACCTGAGCGTTGCTTCCAAGCAGCAGATCTATCGCGCTCTGGCACTGATCTGCCGCCAGATGATGAGCGAGAACCACAAGAAGTTCCAGTCCAAGGCCATTGGCACCGGCACCAAGCAGGTGTACTACCTGTGCATGGAGTTCCTGATGGGCCGCAGCCTGAAGACCAGCCTGCTGAATCTGGGTCTGGACGAGGTGGCAAAGAAGGCCCTGTCCGATGCCGACATCAGCATTGACGGCATCTTTGAGGAAGAGCCGGATGCAGGTCTGGGCAACGGCGGTCTGGGCCGTCTGGCTGCCTGCTATCTGGACGGCATGGCCACCACCGGCATCTGCGGCACCGGCTACTCCATCCTGTACGAGTACGGCATCTTCAAGCAGAAGATCGTGGACGGCTGGCAGCAGGAGCGTGCCGACAACTGGCTGCCCGGCGGTCAGGTCTGGCTGAAGAGCCACCCCGATCAGGCCGTGGAAGTCCGCTTTGACGGCGAGATCCACGAGAACTGGGACAACGGCTTCCACTACATCCAGCACACCAACTACAACAGCGTGATGGCCGTTCCTTCCGATATGTATGTGCAGGGCTACGACGGAAAGGGCGTTGCCAAGCTGCGTCTGTGGCAGGCAAAGGCTCCCGATTTTGATATGTCCAGCTTCTCTCTGGGCAACTACAACACCGCCATGAGCAAGAACGCCAACGCCGAGCTCATCTCCAAAGTGCTGTACCCCAACGACAACCACGTTGAGGGCAAGATCCTGCGCCTGCGTCAGCAGTACTTCCTGTCCGCTGCTTCTATCGGCGATATCGTGCAGAACCACCTGTCCAGCTACGCTACGCTGGAGAACCTGCCCGACAAGGTCGCCATCCAGCTGAACGACACCCACCCCACGCTGGCCATCCCCGAGATGATGCGCATCCTGCTGGACGAGTGCGGCTTTGACTGGGACAAGGCCTTCAGCATCTGCCAGAAGGTGTTCTCCTACACCAACCACACCGTTATGGCCGAGGCTCTGGAGAAGTGGAACGTGGACATCTTCAAGATGACCCTGCCCCGCATCTACCAGATCGTGGTGGAGATGGACCGCCGCGCCCGCGAGGAGCTGGCAAAGGCCTTCCCCGGCGATCAGGGCAAGATCGACTACATGGCACTGATCGGCGACAATCAGGTGCGCATGGCCAACATCTGCGCCTACACCGCCAACAGCATCAACGGCGTTTCCAAGCTGCACAGCGAGATCATCAAGGAGAGCGTTTTCCACGATTACTACCTGTTCAAGCCCAACGCCTTCAAGAACGTGACCAACGGCATTGCATACCGCCGCTGGCTGCTGGCCTCTAACCCCGGCCTGTGCAAGCTGCTGGACGAGACCATCGGCGACGGCTACAAGCACGATGCTTCCGATCTGACCAAGCTGAACAAGTACGCCGACGACAAGACCGTGCTGAAGAAGCTGAACGAGATCAAGCTGGCCAACAAGAAGGACTTTGCAAACTATCTGGCAAAGAGCACCGGTCAGGTCATCGACCCCAACTCCATCTTTGACTGCCAGGTCAAGCGTATGCACGAGTACAAGCGCCAGCACCTGAATGCGCTGAACATCGCTGCACAGTACCTGTACCTGAAGGAGAACCCCAACGCCGACTTCATCCCCAAGACCTACATCTTCGGCGCAAAGGCTGCTCCCGGCTACTACATGGCAAAGCAGATGATCCGCATGATCTGCAAGCTGGGCGACCTGATCAACAACGACCCCGCCGTGCGCGAGAAGCTGCGCGTGGTGTATCTGGAAGAGTACTGCGTCTCCCTGAGCGAGCACCTGATGCCCGCTGCCGAGGTCTCTGAGCAGATCTCTCTGGCAGGCACCGAGGCTTCCGGTACCGGCAACATGAAGTTCATGCTGAACGGTGCCATCACGCTGGGCACGCTGGACGGCGCAAACGTTGAGATCGCCGCCGCCGCCGGCAAGGAGAACGAGCTGATCTTCGGTATGCTGACCCCCGAGGTCAACAACCTCAAGCAGGTCGGCTATCATCCCAACGCCTTCATCATGGGCGACGATGTGGCCAACGCTGCCCTGAACTTCCTCGAGCGCGGCTGGAACGGTGAGAACTTCCACGAAGTCACCGAGAACCTGCGCACCAGCGACCCGTATATGGTCATGGCCGACTTCAAGGATTACCGCCGCGCACAGGCCGACCTGCAGCGTCTGTACGCCGACCGTGAGAAGTGGGCGCAGATGAGCCTGAAGAACATCGCCAACAGCGGCATCTTCAGCGCGGATCGTGCCGTTCTGGATTATGCCCGCGACATCTGGTATGCACCGGTGGTTCCCGGCTCCAACAAGTAATTAAATCGTAAATTGAGGGGCTGTTGCTCAAGGTGTTCAACCTCTCCGTCATTGCTTCGCAATGCCACCTCTCCTACGGAGGAGAGGCCTTGGCAAAGAGGAAAACTTTCCCATTTTGCCAAAGGCTCCCCTACTAGGAGAGCTGGCGAGCGTCAGCTCGACTGAGAGGTTGGATCCGTGCAACTGCCCCTTTTTTGAGAAAGGAACGACGTCACTTGTCTTGTCTCTTCAACAGCTACGACCCCCGTTTCAAGCAGCCCTTCGGAGCCGTCCGCGCGGGCGAGAGCGTCAAGCTCTCTCTCTGCATTCCCGAGGAACTGGGGTACGTAGATCCCCATCTCGTCCTCCAAAAAGAGGGCAAATACGATGTTCCGGTGCATTACCGGATGAATTTTGAGGGGCAGACCCCCCACCAGAACCACTTCTCGGTGGAAGTTCCGCTGGGCGATGTGGGGCTGTATTTCTACTATTTTGACCTCTACACCGATTTCCGGCGGGTCGTGCGCGGCCCCGACAACTGCGGTGTCCTCAGCTGGAAAGACGGCGACTGCTGGCAGCTGACCGTCTACGACCCCAGCTTCCAGACGCCGGAGAACGTCAAGGGCAAGGTCTTTTACCAGATCTTCCCCGACCGCTTCTGCGAAGGTGTGGAGAACAAGCCCATGCCCTTCCCCGACCGGCTGTATCAGGCCGACAAACACGCCGAACCCTTCTGGCAGCCCAACGAGATCGGCGGCCACCTCAATGAGGATTATTTCGGCGGCGACCTCAAGGGCATCCAGTACAAGCTGCCCTATCTCCGCGAGATGGGCATCGATTATCTCTATCTGAATCCCATCTTCGAGGCACACTCCAACCACCGGTACAACACCGCCGATTATCTCAATGTGGATCCCCTGCTGGGCACCAACGAGGAATTTGAAACTCTCTGCAAGGAGGCCAAGAAGTATGGCATCGGCATCGTGCTGGACGGCGTGTTCAGCCACACCGGTTCCGACAGCCGATACTTCAACCGGGAAGGCCGCTATGGAGACGGCGGTGCCTACCGTGACCCCAACTCCCCCTACCGCAGCTGGTACGAGTTCGGCCCCCAGTTCAAGGGCGGCTACCGCAGCTGGTGGGGCTTCGAGACGCTGCCTGAGGTCAACGAAGAAACGCCTTCCTACGTCGAATTCATCACCGGCGAGGGCGGCGTGATCGACACATGGCTCCGCCGCGGTGCCGCCGGTTTCCGGCTGGACGTTGCCGACGAGCTGCCCGACAGCTTCATCGAGAAGATCCGCACCGCCGTCAAGCGGGTCGGCCCGGAGAAATTTCTGCTGGGCGAGGTCTGGGAGGACGCCACCACCAAGTTCGGCTTCGGCCACCGCCGCAGCTACCTGCTGGGCAAAGGCCTGGACAGCGTGATGAACTATCCCTTCAAGAACGCCGTCCTCGATTTCGTCAAGGGCAAACCGGCGGAGCAGGCTTCCGAGGAGATCCTGCAGATCTGCGAGCACTACCCTGCCCCCGCCATGGATACGGCTCTGAATTTCCTCTCCACCCATGACACCGAGCGGGCACTGACCGTCATCGCCGACGAACCGGCCAATGGCCGGGGCCGGGAGTGGCAGAGCGGCCGCAGCGTCACCGGCGACGCCTATGAGGAAGGGCTGCTCCGGCTGAAAATGGCCTACGCCATCATCTACACCCTGCCCGGCGTGCCCTGCCTGTACTACGGCGACGAGATCGGGATGCAGGGCTACCGCGACCCCTTCAACCGGGCGTTCTACTGCTGGGATTCCCACGAGGAACGGCTGCGCCCGGTGCTGGCGCAGCTGGCTGCGCTGCGCCACAGCTGTGAGGCGTTCCACTCCGGTGCCCTCCGCATTTTGCGGGCAGAGGGCGGTGTGCTGCACTACCAGCGGGTCGGCGCGTTTGAGACCGCCGAGATCATCGTCAACCGCACCGAACACATCATCGTGGAGCCGCTTGCCAGCGGCAAGCACACCGAGGTAAACCCCATGGGCTTCACCATCGTGGTGGAGGAAGTGGGGCATAACCCGAACCACAGCTATTACGATTATAGGTAACCTCTCCGTCATCCCTTCGGGAGGACGACGCGACTGAGAGGTTGGACAAAGCAATTGCTAGGAGGATCTATGAACAAAACAGGACGTTTCAGCGTTTTCTTTGCGGCGGCATTTCTGTTCTGCCTGCTGCTGACGGGCTGCGAGCCCGGCGGCATCGGCAGCAAGACCATCCCTGTCCGGCTGTCCAATCAGGCAGGCCGGGAGGTCACCGCCTCCATCGCCACTTCGGAGACGATCTCCACCGACTGGGGCGACTCCTACGATGAGGATCAGGCCATCGTGCTGGGCTATTCCGCTGCCGCCGGCAGTGCGCAGGAAGTTCCCGTCTCTTCCCGCCTGCTCCACAGCCCGCTCTTCCTCTATCTCAAGGACAGCACCGGCGCACACTGGTTCTACACCCTCGATGCCGTTCCCGCTCTGGGCAAGTATGTCCAGATCCAGCTGCGGATGGACGGTGCCCAGATGGTGGTGGATGTGGACTGGGGCGATGGTGCGTTCCAGACGCTGACCCCCGTGACCGACTCGTGGGGGCAGTACCGGGAGTTTTCCCGCTGGTACGCGCTGGACGCGCTGAGTTATGAAGAGATCCAGAACGAGAGCTTCTGGTATCATCTGCCCGGCTCCAACGATGCAAAGTGGGCGCACGTTTTCGGCAGTGCCGACGCAGACTACGGCTATCCCACGCAGGAAGAAGCCGCCGCCCACATGACGCGGATCACCTTCCCGGTCTGGAAGCTCTCGGGCAACCGCAAGATCGCTTCCACTGCCTCCATCTGGATTCACTCCGCGCTGGCCGATGAGGTGGTGCAGATCTTCACCGAGATCTTCAACGACCCGGAGCAGTTCCCCATCCACAGCGTAGGCGGGTACAGCTGGCGCGGCAACAATTCTTCCAGCGAGCACAACCCCGGCCTCGCCATCGACATCAACCCCAACGAGAACTACCAGATCCGGTACGGCAATGTGGTGGTCGGCTCCTTCTGGGATCCGGCGTCCAGCCCCTACTCCATCCCGGAGGACGGCTCGGTGGTCCGCATCTTTGCCGCCCACGGCTGGGAATGGGGCGGGGATGCCTGGGCCGGTTACACCACGCCTTCCACCACCGGCAACCACGATTATATGCACTTCTCCTATTTCGGCACCTGATTTCGTAGCCTGCGCAACGATTCATCAAAAATCTCTTGACCTTCCATCGGGGGGAAGCCGTATAATAGAGGTACACTCATCCAAAGGAGGGAGTTCCGATGTCGATTGATCCCATCTTCTGGCTTATCGCAGCCATCGGGTTTCTGGTCTTAGAGGGCATGACCTTCAACATGACCTCCATCTGGTTTGCGATCGGCAGTGCCGCCGCACTGCTGACCTGTCTGTTTTCCGTTTCGTTCCGGGTGCAGGCGGTGGTGTTCCTCGCCGTCAGCACGCTGAGCCTGCTGGCGTTCCGGCCGCTGGCCAAAAAGCTGCGCGTCCGGCACACCGCCACCAACGGCGACCGGAACCTCGGCCGCGAAGCCACCGTCCTCACGACGGTCACGGCCGAAACCACCGGCCGGGTCCGGCTGGACGGCGTGGACTGGAACGCCCGCTGCGCCGCACCCGGTGATGCCCTGCACCCCGGCCAATCCTGCCGGGTCTGCAGGATCCACAGCACTCTGCTCATCGTCGAGCCGATCCGAACCGAATCATCCACCCGCTGACAAAGGAGCATCCGCATGATCACGTTTTTTGTTTTCCTCGCACTGGCTTTTGTGGTGTTGCTGATCGTCGTCACCAACATCGTCATCGTTCCGCAGTCGATGGTCTACGTCGTCGAGCGTCTGGGCAGCTACTCGGCCACATGGTCGGCCGGCCTGCACGTCAAGATCCCGTTCATTGAGCGGATCGCCAAAAAAGTCAGCCTGAAAGAGCAGGTCGCAGACTTCCCGCCCCAGCCGGTCATCACCCGCGATAACGTCACCATGCAGATCGACACGGTGGTCTTCTTTCAGGTGATGGACGCCAAGCTCTACACCTACGGCGTCAACCAGCCCATTTCGGCCATCGAAAGCCTGTCCGCCACCACCCTGCGCAACATCATCGGTGAAATGGAGCTGGATCACACTCTGACCAGCCGCGACGTCATCAACGGCAAGATCACCGCCATTCTGGACGAAGCCACCGACAAGTGGGGCATCAAGGTCAACCGTGTCGAGGTCAAGAACATCATCCCGCCGCGGGAGATTCAGGAAGCCATGGAGAAGCAGATGAAGGCCGAGCGCGAGAAGCGTGCCGTCATCCTGAAAGCCGACGGTGAAAAGCAGGCCGCCATCACCGCCGCCGAGGGCGAAAAGGAAGCCGCCATCCTCCGCGCCGACGCCGTCAAGCAGCAGCGCATCCTCGAGGCCGAGGGTGAGGCACAGGCGATCCTGGCCGTCCAGCAGGCCAACGCCGACGCGATCCGCCTGCTGAACGAGGCCATGCCCAGCGATAAGGTGCTGGCTCTGCGCAGTCTCGAAGCTCTGGCCAAGGTCGCCAACGGCAAGGCCACCAAGCTCATCATCCCCTCCGACCTGCAGAATCTCGGCGGCGTCGTGCCCAGCATCAAAGAGCTGCTGACCGACCCCAAGGAGTAAGCATTGCATAAAAAATCAGGAGCCGCTAAAAATGCGGCTCCTGATTTTTTATGCGGAACTTACAGCTCCTGAATGGCCTTCTTGATTTTCTCGGCGGCCAGCTTGGTCTTTTCGGCATCGCCGAAGGCGGTCAGGCGGAAGTAGCCCTCGCCGCACTCGCCAAATCCGACGCCCGGCGTACCGACGACGCCGCAGGTGTTCAGCAGCCAGTCAAAGAACTCCCAGCTCTTCATATTGCCGGGGCAGCGCAGCCAGATGTAGGGGCTGTTCTTGCCGCCGCAGTACCACACGCCGCACGCATCCAGCGCGTCGGCGATGACCTTGGCATTCTGGCGGTAGTAGTCGAGGTTCTGCTGGATCTCCTTCATGCCGCTCTCGGTAAAGACGGCGGCTGCGGCGCGCTGGACGATGTAGGGCACGCCGTTGAACTTGGTGGTCTGGCGGCGCAGCCAGAGCTTATTCAGGCTCATGCCCTCGCGCTCCAGCTCTTTCGGAACGATGGTGTAACCGCAGCGGGTGCCGGTAAAGCCTGCGATCTTGGAGAAGGAGCAGATCTCAATGGCGCACTCGCGGGCACCCTCGATCTCGAAGATGCTGCGTGCCAGATCGCCGTCGGAGATGAAGCACTCGTAAGCGGCATCGTAGAGGATGACGGCGTTGTTCTTCTTGGCGTAGGCCACCCACTCTTTCAGCTGATCCCGGGTGTACGCCGCACCCGTGGGGTTGTTGGGGCTGCAGATGTAGATGATGTCGGCCTTGACGTTTTCATCCGGCATCCCGAGGAAGCCGTTCTCCTGACTGGTGCGGCCATAGAGGATCTTGCGTCCATCGGTCACATTGTCGTCCACATAGGTCGGGTAGACGGGATCCGGTACGAGCACGGTGTTGTCCACATCGAACAGCCCCAGCACGTTGGCCAGATCGCTCTTGGCACCGTCGGAGATGAAGATCTCGTCCTCCTCGATCCGGGTGCCGCGGGAAGCATAATAGCCCTGAATGGCCTGCTTCAGGAAAGGATAGCCCTGCTCGGGGCCATAGCCGTGGAAGCCCTCTTTGGTGCCCATCTCATCGGCAGCGGCGTGCATGGCTTCCACCACGCACTTGGCCAGCGGCTGGGTCACATCGCCGATGCCCAGACGGATGATCTCCTTGTCGGGGTGTGCCTCCTGATAGGCGGCGACCTTGTGGGCGATGTCCACAAACAGGTAGCTGGCCTTCAGCTCGTTGTAGTGCTTGTTCATTTTCATGGTAACTTTCCCTCTCTTTCAAACTTCTGTAACGCCCTCACAGACCGTCTCGGTGGGGCCGGTCATGAGGATCCGATTGCCGGGCAGCAGCCGGATCACCAGCACGCCGCCCCGCAGGGTGACATGGATCTCTTCCCCGCGCGGGCAGATGCCCAGCTCGGTCAGAGCCGAAACGGTCGCGCAGGTGCCGGTGCCGCAGGCCCATGTCTCGCCGCTGCCCCGCTCCCAGACCCGCATCTTCAGGTGGGTGGGGTCGGTGACCTCGACGAACTCGGTGTTGATCCGCTCCGGGAAATTCGGGTGATGCTCAAACCCCGGGCCGATCTCCTCCAGCTTCAGGCTGTCCACGGCGGGCACAACGGCAACGCAGTGGGGATTGCCCACATTGATGCAGGTCACCCGCCACGTTTTGCCGTCCACTTCCAGCGGAACATCCACCAGCGGGTCCTTCCCCATGTTCACAGCGGGCAGATCGGCAGGCAGGGTGCTGTACGCGCCCATCTCCACCTGCCAGCATCCGCCGCCCTGATACCGGACGGTCTTGGTGCCGCTCTCGGTGTCGATGGTCAACACCGGTTTGTCGGCACATTCAGGTGCGTGATCCCGGAGCCACTGCGCAACACAGCGGATCCCGTTGCCGCACATCCGGCCCTCGCTGCCATCTGCGTTGAAGATCCGCATCCGGCCGTCCGCCCCCTCCGTCACCGGGGCGCAGACGCAGATGATGCCGTCCGCACCGATGGAGAAATGCCGCGCCGAGAGCTTCTCGGCCAGAGCCGAAATGTTTTCGGGCACACCGGAAGTCCGGCAGTCGAGGTAGATGTAGTCGTTGGCACAGCCCTGCATTTTCGTAAAGGATCGTTTCATAACAGTCAGTCCCCCTAAACTCTTCTCTATTATCATAAGAAGCAAACCGGATTCTGTCAAGCGAAAAAACCGGGTTTGGGCGATTTTTCCGGTGAAAAATCGCCGGAAGCCCTCCGGATCGCAAAACAGGGCTTGACAACGGGCAGGGCTTGGGATATAAAAAAGAAGAGGAACTTGTGCGTGGTGGAACGCCACCGCCGGATCTTGACAAAAAGGCGCAGGGTCAACGCTGCATTCTTCCGGCCTGGCCGCCGCACAACGTTTTTGAAGTAACAGCATAAAAAGGAGACCGCACAATGGATACGTTTGAGAAAATTCGCGCACTGCTGGCGGAGCAGCTGGACATCGACCCCGCTAAGATCACGATGGACAGTGACATCATGGGCGACTTTGAGGCCGACAGCCTTGACATCGTGGATATGGTGATGACGCTGGAGGACGAGTTTGGCATCGAGGTGCCCGATGACGCCATCGAGAACCTGCGCACGGTGGGCGATGTGGTAAACTTTGTGGAGAGCCACCAGAAGGGCTGATTTCAACACTGCAAGAAGCCCCGCATCCCAGCTCTGCAATCCGGCAGGGCTGATGTGGGGCTTTTAATATGGGTTCGTGCGGAACGCAAAGCGCATACCAGCGTGCAAAGCCGTTTGGCGCACGGCCTTAGGAGGAAAAATTAAAATGGCAAAAGACAACAAGAAGCTTGTGCAGGCGATCACCAGTCAGGAAGAAAACTTTGCACAGTGGTACACCGACATCTGCGTGAAGGCAGAGCTGGTCGAGTACTCCAGCGTCAAGGGTTTCATCATCCTGCGCCCCTACGGTCAGGCCATCTGGGAGCTGATCCAGAAGGACATGGACGCTCGGTTCAAGGCCACCGGCCATGAGAACGTGGCCATGCCCGTGCTGATCCCCGAGAGCCTGCTGCAGAAGGAAGGCGAGTTGGTCAATGGCTTCGCGCCGGAGGTGGCGTGGGTCACGATGGGCGGTTCGGATAAGCTGGAGGAGCGTCTGGCCGTCCGCCCCACCAGCGAGACCATGTTCTGCGACCACTGGTCCCGCGTGCTGCACAGCTACCGCGAGCTGCCCATGAAGTACAACCAGTGGTGCAGCGTCGTCCGCTGGGAAAAGACCACCCGCCCCTTCCTGCGCAGCCGCGAGTTCTGGTGGCAGGAAGGCCACACCATCCACGAGACCGCAGCTGAGGCCGAGGCCGAGACCCAGCAGCAGCTGAACTGCTATGCTTCCGTCTGCGAGGATGATCTGGCGATCCCCGTTGTCAAGGGCCGCAAGACCGATAAGGAAAAGTTTGCCGGTGCCGAAGCCACCTACACCATTGAGGCGATGATGAAGGACGGCAAGGCCCTGCAGAGCGGCACCAGCCATTATTTCGGCGATAAGTTCAGCAAGGCTTACGACGTGACCTTTACCGGCCGCGACAACCAGCTGCACCACCCGTTCCAGACCAGCTGGGGCGTTTCCACCCGTCTGGTGGGTGCCATCATCATGACCCACGGCGACGACGACGGCCTGATCCTGCCCCCGGCCGTGGCACCGATTCAGGTCGTGGTGGTGCCCATCGCCGCCCACAAGCCCGGCGTCTCCGAGAAGGCCGCTGAGCTGGCCGAGAAGATCTCCCACTACGCCCGCGTCAAGCTGGACGACAGCGACAACGCCCCCGGCTGGAAATTCTCCCAGTGGGAGATGAAGGGTGTGCCCCTCCGCCTCGAGATCGGCCCCAAGGATCTGGAAAAGAACCAGTGTGTGCTGGTGCGCCGCGACACCCGCGAGAAGATCTTTGTCTCCCTCGACGAGCTGGAGACCGCGATTCCCGCACAGCTGGAGGCTCTGCGCAAAGATCTGTACGAGCGCGCCCTCCAGAACCGCGAATCCCGCACCTGGTCTGCCACCACCATGGATGAAGTCAAGGAGCTGGCCAAGGCCAACAGCGGCTACATCAAGACCATGTGGTGCGGCGATCTGGCCTGCGAGATGAAGATGAAGGAAGAGGCTGGCCTGTCCAGCCGTTGTATGCCCTTCGAGCAGGAGCACCTCAGCGATGTCTGTCCCTGCTGCGGCAAGCCCGCCAAGACCATGGTCTACTGGGGCGTAGCGTACTAAACAACAGCATAAAAATGGCGATACGATGTACATCGTATCGCCATTTTTTGTTATCGTTTCGCTTGCGCCAAAATCGTTCCCAGCTCCGGGAAGAGATCGTGGGGCAGCATCCCATATTCGCCGCGGGATGCCGCGGCACGGTCGGCAGCGGCTCCATGGAGGCAGACGGCGGCACTGGCGGCATCAAAGGCGGGGAGATGGCAGGCCAGCAGCGCGGCGGTCATCCCGGCAAGGACATCGCCGCTGCCGCCCCGGGCAAGGCCGGGATTTCCGGTGGTGTTGATCCGGACACGGTCATCGGGCGCAGCGATGATGGTGCCTGCCCCCTTCAGGACGACGACGGCATTCCACCGTTTCGCAGCTTCCAGCGCGATCTTGGCACGGGCGTCGGCGGAACGGTTGAATTCTGCGGCGGAAACGCCGGTCAGCCGAGCCATCTCGCCCGGGTGGGGCGTGACGATGAGCTCCCCCGCCGGGTGGGGGAAGGGCTTGCCTTCGGCCAGCAGCAGTGCAGCAGCGTTCAGCCCGTCGGCATCGAGGAGGACACTGCCGGGAAAGCCGTTCACCAGCGTTTCCGTCAGCTGCTTGCTTTCCTGCCCCCGGGCGGCCGACAGACTGGACGAGCCGATGCCCGGCCCCAGCAGCAGAACGGTTGCTTTCTGGCGGCGGATGCGGTCAAGATTGCCGGGATCCGGCGCGATGCCGTCCTCAGCCCCCCTCTCGCAGGGGCAGAGGCAGCATTCGGGCAGGCGGGCAGCGACGGCGGAAAGCACCGGCTCCACGCTGGCCAGTGTCACGATGCCGGCCCCGGTGCGCAGGGCACCTTCCACGGCCAGCGATGCCGCGCCGCGGTACCATCCGCTTCCGGCCACGGCCAGCACACTGCCGAAGCTCCCCTTGTGGCTGTTCCGCTCGCGGAGCGGAAGCAAAGAAAGTGCGTGTTCCAGCGTCAGTTCTTCCATCTCATTCTTCTCCCTGTACATAGCGGCGGATCTCTTTCTCGACCTCCTGCACCTCCTGCTGGAACATCCGGGCCGAGATGCGGAGCGCACCGTGGCCGAGGATGATGATCTGCTCCATCCCGTCGGAGGTCGCCACCCGGACGCGGCGTCCTTTGCCGATCTCGTGGGTGACGTGCTCGATGAACATATCCGCCGTCTCTGCCTCTTTGGTGTAGACGATGTGGATGTTGTGGTACTGCTCGATGCTGCCCGGGCTGCCCGGCACCCGATAGGCATCGAACACGAGGATGAGGACGCACTTTTTGAATCCCTGATAGTTGCACAGGATGTCCGCCAGCTTTTTCCGGGCAGCGTCCAGACTCTCCTTGGCGAGGGCATTCAGGTCCTCCCATGCAAAGAGGATGTTGTAGCCGTCCACCAGCAGGTATTCGGGCGCGAGGTTCCACTGCTCGGCAGCAAAATCCGGACGCTCGGTTTTCTGCACCGGGCGGAACGCCGCCAGCGGATCCCGCTTGATGGGGCCGTAGGTCTGCTCAAAGATCTTCATCAGCTCGGCGTCCTCTTCAAGGGTCGCCCGATACGCCGCCATCCGACGCTGCCGGGGAGCCGTCTCTTCCTCGGGCGAGGGCTTCGTCTTGCCCCAGCCGGTATCAATGTGCATGTGGTTGCGCACCTGACTCCACGGCACCACAAAGCCCGCGCCATGGGAGCAGAACACCGAGTCTGCCGGGTTGTCAAGGTCGTGTTCCGGCGCGTAGCCCGCCGCCGCGATGACCTCCTGCGCATTGTGGCAGGGACGGTAGCCGTCCAGCGTCAGGCTCAGCCGCCCCCGTCCGCGGGTGTAGCCGACCACCTCCATCGGGTAGCTCTGCATGGTGGCGACCGGCGCGGTTCCGGTCAGAACCGCTGTCTGCCCGTCGGCAGAAGTCTCGGGCGGGTCAAAGCTGCCGTCCATCCGCTGGATGTCGTTCATGGCGCGGCCCACGTTTTCCGCCGGAACTTCCAGCCGGAAGGCATACCACGGCTCCAGCAGCTGGCACTGCGCCATCATCAGCCCCTGCCGGACCGCCCGGTAGGTCGCCTGCCGGAAATCACCGCCCTCGGTGTGCTTGAGGTGGGCTTTTCCGGCGATGAGGGTGATCTTGATGTCGGTCAGCGGGGCACCGATGAGGACGCCGAGGTGCTGTTTTTCTTCCAGATGCGTCAGCACCAGCCGCTGCCAGTTTTTATCCAGCATCTCCTCCCGGCAGTCGGCCGCAAACTGCATCCCGCTGCCCCGCGGGAGAGGTTCGAGTTTGAGGTGGACTTCGGCATAATGCCGGAGCGGTTCGTAGTGCCCCACCCCCTCGATGGGTTCGGTGATGGTCTCCTTATATAAGATCCCGCCCGGGCCGAATGCAACGTCCAGCCCATACCGCTCGGCCAGCAGGCTTTTCAGCACCTCCAGCTGGATCTCCCCCATCAGCTGGACATGGATCTCACCCAGCGTCTCGTTCCAGACCACATGGAGCTGGGGTTCTTCCTCCTCGATGCGGTGCAGTTTGCCGAGGGCGGCAGGCACGTCCACGCCTTCGGGCAGGAGCACCTGATAGCTCAGCACCGGTTCCAGCACCGGCAGGTCGCTGTCCTGCTCTGCCCCCAGCCCCTCGCCGGGCTTGGCGCGGGTCAGGCCGGTCACAGCGCAGACCTGCCCCGGATAGACCGTATCTGCCATCGTGTATTTCGCGCCCGAGTAGAGCCGCAGCTGGTTGACTTTTTCGCTCCACGGCTCACCGTCGGCCTCGCCGGTAAGCTGGGCTTTGACGTTCAGCTGCCCGCCCGTCACCCGCAGCCATGTCAGCCGGGTTCCCTGCTCGTCCTGCGAGACCTTGAAGATCTTGGCACCAAAGGCATCCCGTACCGGGGCCGGGCGGGTGTAGGCATCGAGTCCGGCCAGCAGTGCATCCACACCGTCCAGCCGGAGAGCCGCACCGAACCAACACGGGAAAACGTGCCGCCGGGCGATGGCCGGAACGATCTGTTCCGCCGTCAGGGAGCCCGTGTCCAGCATTGCGTTCATCAGCCGCTCGTCGCAGAGAGCCAGTGCTTCGTCTCGTTCCGCAGGGGCGGCTCCGAAATCCACAAAGCCCTCGCCAAGGCGGTGGCTGAGCTGGTCGAGGATCGCCTCCCGCCCCGGCCCCGGCAGATCCATCTTGTTCACAAACACAAAGGTCGGGATATGATACCGCCGCAGCAGCCGCCAGAGCGTTTCGGTGTGGCTCTGCACGCCGTCGGTGCCGCTGACGACCAGCACCGCATAATCGAGCACCTGCAGCGTCCGCTCGGTCTCGGTGGAAAAATCCACATGGCCGGGGGTGTCCAGCAGGGTGATGGCGGTGCGGCCCGCCGTCAGCAGTGCCTGCTTGGAAAAGATCGTGATGCCGCGCGCCTTTTCGAGGCGGTCGGTGTCAAGAAAGGCGTCCTTGTGATCGACCCGCCCCAGCTTCCGGATGGCACCGGAGCGGTAGAGCATGGCTTCGGAAAGGGTGGTCTTGCCCGAGTCCACATGAGCCAGAATGCCGACCACCAGCCGCTTTTGTGTTTCCTCCATCCTCTCGCCTCCTTACCGCAGCCCGGAGACGATGCCGACAATGACCAGCGGCAGCCCCAGCACCAGACTCGAGAGCATACTGCAAAAGATCCGCTCTTCGGGATCCAGCTCCTCAAAGGAGACGATCTTCTCGTCCGCATAATCCACAATGGATTTGGTGGCGTAGAATTTTTTCTTGGGCTTGACGCCCTTGAGCTCTTCCAGCAGGTGGTGGATGGTCACACCGTCGAGACGCAGGTAGTCGATCCACGCCCACGCCAGCAGGCCGACGCCCAGCAGCAGGCCGGGTGCCTGCCACATGGTAAAGTACCCGTCGCTGACATACCGATCCCACAGCAGCATCAGCACCGCCACAATGGATGTGCGGGTGACGGTCTTGTATAAGATCGGGTGGAACATATAGCCTTTGTACATTTGGGTCAGCTTTTTCATCGCAGGTACTCCTTTTTTACAGATACAGTTTATTGTAACATGATTTTGTGAAAAAAGATAGGACTCCCGCGGAGATTTTCCCCTTGACAAGCTTGTGCTTACTGTATATACTGTGTATGTACAGACTGTGCATTATCCTGCAAGGAGACCTGCTATGAATCTATTCATCGACAACAAAAGCGGTGCGCCGATCTACGAACAGCTCTACAACCAGATCAAGAACCAGATCCTGAGCGGCGCACTCCAGACCGACGAGGCTCTGCCCTCCATCCGGGGGCTGGCGCGGGATCTGCGGATCAGCGTCATCACCACCAAGCGCGCCTACGACGAGCTGGAAAAAGAGGGCTTTTTATATGCGATCCCGGCCAAGGGCTTCTTTGTGGCACCCAAAAACACCGAATTGCTGCGGGAAGAGAATCTGAAAAAGATCGAGAGCCATCTGACAGAAGCCGTCCATCTGGCGGCATCCTGCGGGCTGGGAAAAGATGAGCTGACCGAAATGCTCGGTCTGCTCTGGGAGGATTGAGGACATGAACGCACTGGAAATTCGTGGACTGACAAAACACTACAAAGACTTCACTCTCGGGCCGCTGGATCTGACCCTGCCCGGCGGCACCATCTGCGGCTTGGTCGGCGAGAACGGCGCGGGCAAGAGCACCACCATGAAGCTGATCCTCGGCAGCTGTGAGGCCGACGGCGGCAGCGTGACCGTTCTCGGGAAAGACAACCGCAGTGCCGATTTCACCCGGACCAAATCCGATCTGGGGGTGGTGCTGGACGCCCCGGGCATCCCGCAGAGCATGACCTCCACACAGGTAGGAAAGGTCATGGCGGGCATCTATCCAACCTGGGATGCGGCGGTGTATGCCGAATTATGCAGACGATTTGCCCTGCCGGAGAAGAAAAAATTCAAAGACTATTCCCGCGGCATGAAGATGAAACAGGGGCTTGCCGTTGCACTGGCTCACCATCCGAAGCTGCTGCTTCTGGACGAGGCCACCAGCGGTCTGGATCCGGTGGTGCGGGATGAACTGATCGACCTGCTGCTGGATTTTGCCCGGGATGAGAACCATGCCATCCTCATCTCTTCGCACATTGTCAGCGACCTTGAAAAGCTCTGCGACACCATCGCTTTTCTCCACAAAGGGCAGCTGCTGCTCTGCGAGGATAAAGATACCCTGCGGGAGAAATATGCGCTCTGGCACGGTGCTGCGGAGCAGCTGAAAGAACTAAACCCCGCCGCTCTTCTCCGGCAGCGGACGACGCCCTATGGTGCCGAGGCTCTTGTCCGCCGGGATGGGATGCCTGACGGCAGTTTGCTGACGCCGGTGAGCATCGAAGAATTGTTTGTCCAGATGGTGAAAGGAGAGGATCGCACATGAAAGGCTTATTGTTAAAGGAATGGTATCAGCTGGTCGCACTGGGAAAGACCATCCTGCTGGCGGCAGCCGCCATGTTCACCGCGTCGGCCGTTATGCTGGCTCACGGCGAAGAATGTCCGGGCTTCCTTGTCTACGCCTGCTTCCTGCTGGGCATTTTTCCCATGACCTTGTTCGCCTATGATGAGTCTGCGGGCTGGGTGGAGTACAGCTATGCCTTCCCGGTCCGCAAGGCGCAGTTGACGGGTGTGAAGTACCTGCTCGGTCTGCTCTGCACCCTCCTCGGCACGGTCTGCTCCGGCATCGTTCTGGCCGCTTTCGGCGGCAGGCTGAACCGCGATTACACCGCATTGCTCCTCGTCGAATCCATCTGCGCACCTCTTCTCACAAACGCCGGGCTGCTGCTCCTGAGCTTCCGGTTCGGCTCGACCAAGGCACGCTATCTCTATTTCGTCATCGTCGCGCTCTTCGCCGGACTGCTGGGCTTCAGCGTTTCCAGCGACGACGCGCTGGGTCACGCGATGGCCGGTGCTTCCCTGCCCGTCCTTCTGGGTGTCGTTGCCCTCTCCCTCGTCCTTTATGCCGCATCTTGGCGGCTCTCGACCGCGTGGTATGGAAAATCGCGGGATTGAGACTTTCCTCTTTCCACCTCTCTGTCCGCTTGCCAAAACCTTCGCTCTATGGTAAAATAAAGGCACAGAAGCTTTGCCGAACAGGAGGACAGCCCATGAACCGATCCGACAAGCAGAAACAGGAACAGCGGCATCAGGAAGACCTGCGCCGCCTGCAGAGTTTCCGCCCCATCGACGACACCTTCATGCGCGGGCTGTTCAAGGAAAATCTTCCGCTGGCTCAGCTTGTCCTGCGGATCATCACCGGAAAGCCGGATCTGACGCTGACCAAATGTGAGACCCAAGCGGATCTGAAACGGGTCACGGGTGCACGGTCGATTTGTCTGGACGCTTACGCAACCGACAGTACCGGCAAAAAGTACGATCTGGAAGTCCAGCGTTCGGACAATGGTGCCGACCCGCATCGCGCCCGGTATCATTCCAGCGTGATGGACGTCGAAAACCTCGATGAAAAACAGGATTATCGGGAATTGCCCGACACCTATGTGATTTTTATCACCGAAAAAGATTGCTATAAAGCCGGGAAACCGGTGTATGTCATCCAGAATATGAACCTTACATTGTCGCAGCCCTTTGACGACGGCGCGCATATTCTGTATGTAAACGGGGAATACCGGGATGACTCGGACATCGGCAGGCTGATGCACGATTTCAATTGTACCAATGCCTCCGACATGAATTTCACGCTTTTAGCCGAGCGGACCCGCTATCTGAAAGAAACCTCGAAAGGAGTGAGCGAAATGTGTAAAGTGATGGAAGAACTCCGGGATGAGAGCTATGCAGAAGGAATGGAAGACGGCAAATTGGAGCAGGCAAGAGTCATGGCTCTGAAGCTCTGGATGAAGGGAGAAACGATCGAAGAGATCGCCGACCTGGTCGGGTTCAGTGCATCGACCGTTGAAAAGTGGCTCACCCAAAAAACTGCATAACAGCGAAATTCCGAAGCCAGTGCACCATGGAAATTTATCCGGTGCGCTGGCTCTTTTCGATTTTGTATACTTGCCGTGCATAAATATTCAGCCCCGTTTACATGAAATTTTCACAACTTCATTGACGCGAAGTGTTGTTTCTGTTAAGCTGTATCTCGTTACTTTGTCCGCCGACCGGCAGGCAGAGGGGCAGGACATTGGATGCAGCGGGCAAGCCCCGGCATCATGAAAGGAGCAACACAATGCAAAAATATTCATCCACATTCATCGCAAGAGTCTGTTCTCTCGCGGTGACTCTGGCTCTGGTGCTGTCGCTGGCCGTCGTTCCGGCGTCGGCCGTCAACGCCAGCACCAAGGACATGAACCCCACCGATGACCCGCTGCTGGGCACACAGTTTGCCGTGGACGCCGTCATCCCGCTGGTGTCCACCGGCGAGGGCAAGGACATCTCCGTGACCATCCCGGTGCAGGGCGTCAGCAAGGACGCGCTGGAGGCGGCCATTGCCGCCGGGCAGATCTGCATCTCCCTCGACCGCGACGAGGACCGCCCGTACGTCAACGAGGAGCTCTATCCCAACCAGTATGACGGCGGCGCACTGGATCAGTGGACGACCCAGAAAGACGGCGAGCAGGAGTTCACCGACCTGCAGCTCACCGCAGGTGAGGCAGACGGTGCCGTCGTGCTGAGCGTCTCCTTCCACGCCAACAACTACTTCTACAACACCAACCGCTCCACCGGCGAGGTCACCACCAGCGACTACAGCGTGCCTCATGTGGCGGGCGGCTATTACCTTGACCTGTGCGGCTACTTCAACCTGACCGCCCAGATGAACGGCAGTGCCATCGGTACCGCCCCGATCAAGGTGGCTCCCTACGAGAACTTCAGCACCATGTGGGAGATCTACAAGGATCTGGACGACATCGCTGCCACCGGCACCGCCAACGGTCTGTACGTCGAGAAATTCTCGATGGGGCAGTCCACCGCAGGCCGTGATATGCCCTATCTGATCGTGGCCGACTCCAAGTCCAGCGTGGACAACTGGCTGGCTCTGACCGAGAAGGCGGAGCATGACCCCGATGCAGTTCTGGCACAGATCGCCGACGGCACGCTGAACGACATCCGCGTTCCCGTCCTGTACTCCAACATCCACTCCAACGAAGTGGCTGCCACCGACGGTGTGCTGGATTTCGCGAAAATGATCACCTCCGAAAAGACCATCTCCTACAACACCCTGACCGGCTTCACCGCCGCGGGCGAGGCAGAGCTGGCCAAGGAGCTGGGTCCTGCCGGGGCAGAGGGCAGCACTGCGATCCCCGACCTCGTCAAGGATAAGGCCAGCTATCTGGGCTACCTGACCGTGGACAACAACGGTCTGTCCGGCAAAGTGGATCTCGAAACCTATTACACCATGGCAGACCAGACCATCAACGTCAAAGACGAGCTGCTGAAGGACGTGTTCTTCATCCTCGTGCCCGAAGAGAACGTCGATGGCCGCACCTACCTGACCCGCCATTCCTCCAACGGTTACGACCTGAACCGCGACAACTCCTTCCAGACCACCTCGGAAACCGCCAATATGCAGAAGCTGATCAGCACCTACAATCCGGTGTCTCTTGCGGAGTTCCACGGCCGGGTCAAAGCGTTCCAATGCGAGCCCTGTGACCCCCCGCACGAGCCGAATTTTGAGTACGACCTGCTGGCCAACCACCTGATCAGCGGCGGCGAGGCTCTGGGCATTGGTGCTGTGGCCAATAACGCCGATTACAACAGCTACGTCATCCCGCAGCGCGATTACCTGATCTACACCGGCAACGGCGACGAGACCTACTGGGAAGATCCGTGGGATGATATGTCCACCAGTTACACCCCGCAGTTTGCCATGCTGCAGGGCACGGTGGCTTACACCGTCGAGCTGCCCGCTTACTGCAATGAGACCGCACAGGCGGTTCAGTACGGCTGCCTGAACCAGTCTCACTACATTGCCGAGAACAAGCTGAGCTACCTGCAGTCGCAGGTCACCATCTTCCAGCGCGGCGTCCACAATCTGAACTCCGATTCCTTCGATCAGGTCGGCCAGTGGCTCTGCGACCAGTACGATGTTGAGGGTGCCGAGATGGACGTCTTCCGCCCCGAGTACACCGCAGAGGGGCAGAACGGCAACTTCTACCCGGAGTGCTACATCATCCCGCTGGACGGTGCAAATCAGACCAACCTCGAGGCGGCTTCTGCCATGATGGTCTGGCTGACCCGCAATGACGTCAAGGTACAGATCACCACGAAATCCTTCCAGTACAACGGCGTCACCTACCCTGCCGGCACCCTGATCGTGCCGATGTATCAGGCCAAGCGCAGCGTTGCCAACGGTGCCCTGTACGACGGCACCCTCATCAACGGCTGGACCGTCCTCTATTCGGAGGGCATCACCAGCTTCAACCAGACCCGCGGCTTTGACATGGTGACCGTTGCCGAGCCTGCCGCTTACGAGACCATCGCATCTGCCTGCGGCAGCCAGATGGACTACGACGCTGCCGCCAAGTACGTCGCCAAGAACATCAAGACCGTCTTTACCGGCACCCCCGGCGCAGATGTGATCCTTTCCAACGCATCCGAGGCTTCCACCTCCGCGGTCAACGCCCTGCTCAAAGCAGGCAAGACCGTCGGCATGGTCACGGAGGGCAAGTACAAGGGCGACTTCATCTGCTCTTATGCCGACTTCCTGACCGTGAAGGATGCGTACCTCCTCTCCGCCACCGGCATTTCCGGCACAGTGAACGCGCAGGTCATCTCCAAGTCTCCCACGGTCTATGTGCCGGGCGAGGCCACGGAGAACACCTCCGGCTTCCGTTATTCCAATCAGGTCAGCAGCGTTGCAAACTGGAACTACGATCAGGCAGCCATGAAGCTGATGAACTTTGACACCACCAGCGACGTCACCAAGGCGGACGCTGTGGCAGGCGCATCGGCTCTGGAAGCTGACGCAAAGACCGCCGTCCAGAACGGCCTGCCCTACATCGGCTACGGCTCTCGTGCGACCGTCGATGTCGTTCCGGGCGCAAAGCGCACCACGCTGAGCGGTGCCATGGACTGCCTGACCCCGGTCGTCTACCCGAATGAGAGCCTCGTCAACGCAAGCTACATTGCGGACAACGACGGCATCCTTTACGGCTATGGTCTGGGCTACTTCTCGGCGATTCCCGAGAATGCCACCATTCTGGTCGCCAGCGACCCGACCCGCACCCCGACGGAGGGCTTCATCCCCACCAACACCGAAGAGCGTGCTGCCGGTTACGCTGCTTACTGCAACGGCAGCGTTCAGGCCTTTGCCTACACCGAGGACGGCATGGATGTCGTGCTCTTTGCCAACTCTCTGACCAACAAGGTCCAGCAGCGTGATGATTACGCCTACATCAGCAACTTCCTGTTCAGCACCGTCCTGAGCGAGGAGACCTACACCACCGCAAACACCCATCCTGCCGAAGCCTATGTCCGCGGCCTTTTTGCCGACGTTGCACATTGGGCCAGCAGCATGGCAGCTTGATAGCCCTCTCAGTCACGGCGTTGCCGTGCCAGCTCCCCCAGAGTGGGAGCCATTGGCATATCGGTTCAGTCCATTCTGATTGAACAAAGTTTCTCATAACGCAAAATACCGGGCCCCGTTGTCCAGATACACAGCTTCGATGCCGTGAATCCAGACCGCAGGGCCCGGTTGTTTTTGTTATGCGCTCAGACTTGCCCGGCCTGCCAAGGGCTCCCCCTTTGGGGGAGCTGTCGCCGAAGGCGACTGAGAGGGCTTTTTAACGGTCAAACGTGGTGCTGAGGGTGGTGGAATATTCCTCGCCGGGGGCGAGGCAGGCAGCTGCGGCGCGCTCGTTCCACTCCTGCGGATCGACCTCCGCACCGGGCAGCGACTGCCACGGCTCGATGCAGACAAAGCGCACCGGCTTCGCGGCAGCACTCCAGATCAGGGAGTACGGATACCCGGCCACATCGCAGACCACGCTGCGGCCGGTATCCTTCTCGTAGATGCCGAGGGTCTTGGTGCGCAGACCCGCCATGCAGAAGCTGTCGTGGGCAAAAAGCTCGTCCGTCAGCGGGATGGTCTGCTGATTCTTCCAGACATACCGGCATTCGCCGGTCAGCAGGCCGTTGGGGTGAGTCCCCAGCACCATGGGGCTTTCGGGCTGGTCAAAGCGGAACTCGTAATCCTCGGTGGTGTGCCGGGCATCGAAGGGCACGCAGAAAGCCGGATGGTAGCCGATGCCAAACCGCAGCTCGGTGTCTCCGGGGTTGCGGACGGTCAGGGTGTGGTGGACGGTCCTGCCCTCCAGCCGGAAGGTGCTGGTGAGGACGAAATCAAAGGGAAACCGCTCGGCCTTGAGGGTGTCGTCCGACCGCAGCTCCAGCTGGATGGTGTCGCCCTCGGCCTTGAGCAGGGTGTGCTCGAGATCCCGTGCAAACCCATGCTGACCGCCCTTGTAGGTCTTGCCCCCGTGGGTGAACGTGCCGCCGGTCAGCTTGCCCGTCCATGGGAACAGGATCGGCGCGTGGCGGCTCCAGACCGCCGGATCTGCCTGCCAGATCATCTCCTCGCCCGCTGCGTTTTTCAGGCTGACGGCCTCGGCACCGTGGGTGTCTACCGTCAGGGTCAAATAGTCGTTCTGGATCGTTGCCTGCATCGCTTTGCTCTCCTTTATTTATAATCTACTATAATCAACCTCTCAGTCTCGCATTCGCTCGACAGCCGTTCCCCTTCTGGCACTAACGTGCCACCTCCCCCGACCGGGGGAGTCTTTCCTAGTAGGGGAGCCTCTGGCGGATAGATGAAGCTAAAATCGACTGCCAAGGCCTCTCCTATTAGGAGAGGTGGCATCGCGTAAGCGATGACGGAGAGGTTTTTATCTTCAGTATACTCCTTTGCCCCCGAAATGCAAAGCTTTTCCGCTTTGGACGAGGGTTTTTCGGGGCAGGGCGGTCAATTTTTGACATCTTGTACAAATTCAGTTGAAACTTATTTAACCCCCGGGCGGCAAAGATGCGAGCCGTTTTCTTTGTTTTCACAAGTTTCACTGTCCGTTTCCCGCGTACAGTCTTTTGAAAAGAAAAGCTTCCGGCAAAAAAGTCTTCTTTTTTAAGAAGTATACCGGGTCGTCCGGTTTCCGATTTGCGGGTCTCCGGGTTTGACTTCTTTTCTGTCCGGTGCTAGAATAGCCAAGGTTCGGCCGCTGCCCTCCTTTGTGCGAGAGGAAAACGCAAAGGCCGGATCCCATACACGAAAAAGCAAGAAAAAGGACGCAGAATTGTTTCTGCGCGATCTGGGAGGATCAAATCCAATGAGCATCCATTTTGAATCTCACACGCTTGACCGCCGCTCTTTCCTGAAGGGTGCCGGTGTCGTCGGCGCAGCCGGCCTGCTGGCTGCCTGCGGCGGCAGCTCCAACAGCACGGCCAGCTCTGCCGCTTCCGGCTCTGCTGCCGCTGCCCCCAACACCACCGGTGCCACCCCGCTGACCGAGTTCATCAGCTGGGAAAGCTCCAACCGCGAGATCGAGAACTGGAATATGCTGTACACACAGCAGGCTTCCGATGCAAACGTCATCACCAACCTGTGGGATGGCCTGCTGAGCTTTGACTGCTACGGCAAGGTGGCTCCGGCCATCGCCAAGAGCTGGGAGCCCAACGCGGATTCCACCGTCTGGACCTTCCACCTGCGCGACGACGTCGATTGGGTCGATGTCAACGGCGAGGTCAAGGGCCACATCACCAGCAAGGATTTTCTGGTCGGCTTTGAGTGGGTCATGAATGCTTATAAGAACGAGGCCAACAACACCTCCATGCCCAACGACAACGTCGTGGGTGCTGCCGAGTATTACGAGCACACCAAGGAGCTGGGCGATGCTGCCGCCGACCTGACCTATGAGGATATGCTGAGCTTCGGCATCGGCGTGGAGGCTCCGGACGATTACACCCTCGTCTTCACCTGCCCCAATGCCTGCCCCTACTTTGACACCGTGGCTGCTTACAACAGCTTCTACCCCGCTTCGGAGGATCTGATCAACGAGCTGGGCATCGAGGGCTTCCGTGCCTGCGACAACACCACCATGTGGTACTGCGGCCCGTATCTGGTCGAGGAGTACATTCAGGGCAACACCAAGAGCTACATCCCCAACCCCAACTACTACGACGCCGGCAACGTCAGCCGCTTCGAGCGTCTGACCATCACCATCATCTCCGACGGCTCCATCAGCTACCAGCTGTACCAGAACCGTGAGCTGGATGAGATCGATCTGGGCGAAAGCACCCTGACCACCATCACCGCCGACCCCAACAATGAGTACAACAGCCAGCTGTGCGAGAAGCGTGCCAAGAAGTTCAGCTACTGCTTCATCTTCAACTATCAGCGCAACAACGAGGACGGCACCCCCGACGAGAACTGGAACAAGGCCATTGCCAACACCGCATTCCGTCAGTGCTTCTACAAGGGTCTCGACCTGACCAACTTCTACGCACGCTACAACAAGATCAACCCGCTGAAGTGCGAGAACGACTTCTTCACCATGAAGGGTCTGGCCTACACCCCCGACGGCACCGACTACACCACGCTGGTCGCCCGTGAGCTGGGTCTGGACGGCGAGGCCTACGACGGCAAGACCATGATCCGCCTGCGCAGCGGCAGCGGCATTGCCGACCTGAAGAAGCAGGCCATGGAGGAGCTGTCTGCCATCGGCGTCACCTTCCCCGTCCACTGCCATTACCACATCGTGGCCGGCAGCACCTCTGCGCTGGACAGTGCCACCGTCCTGAAGCAGTGCTTCGCCGACAGCTTTGGCGACGACTTCATCGTGCTGGACATCGACACCTATGTTTCCTCCGTCATGAAGGAGATCGTGGCTCCCCAGCAGCAGTGCTTCATCCACATGGGCTGGGGCGCAGACTTCGGCGACCCCGTCAACTTCCTCACGCAGGAAGTCCTGCACGACGACAACGCCTATTACAGCTGCAACCTGACCAACATCGCTTCTGTGGCCGAGAATCCGGCGGATTATCAGGCAGATCTGGTCAGCGCGTTCGAGACCTTTACCGATATGGTCAATGAGGCCAAGGCCATCGTCGATGACACCGCTGCCCGTTACGCCGCCTTTGCCAAGGCGGAGGCGTTCTTCCTCGAGAACAACCTCACCTGCCCCACGGTCTACGATGTGACCTGGTGCCTGACCCACGCCAACGAGTACAGCAAGATCAACGCCATGTACGGCCCCTGCAACTACAAGGCCGTCAACTGGGAGACCAGCGAAGAGGCCTACACCACCGTCCAGTACGAGGCCTTTGCCAAGGCTTACGATCAGGCAACGCAGGGCTAAACGCCCTCTCAGCCGCTTCGCGGCAGCTCTCCCAAAGGGAGAGCCCTTGGCAGGCCGGGTAAGCCCACGCTGATTGATATAAGCTTACAATTACAATAAATACCGGGCCCTGCGGTCTGGATTCACGGCATCGAAGCTGTGTATCTGGACAACGGGGCCCGGTATTTTGCGTTATGAGAAACTTTGTTCAATCCGAATAAACTGAACCGATATGCCAATGGCTCTCCCTCTGGGAGAGCTGGCAGCGCGAATGCGCTGACTGAGAGGGCATGCCGCCATGGGAGAGCTGTCACCGCAGGTGACTGAGAGGGCATCCGCTTACCAAAATGAAGTTTCTTCATTTCAGAAAAGCGCAAAACTTAATATTTTCAGTCTTTAAATCCTTTCGGCTTTCTTGACAATAGCACTTCACCGTGATAAAATGCAGTCACCGAAGGGGTTCTGCAAAGGCGCAGATGCAGGTATTAAAAATCTGTTTCTGCGCCTTTTTTGTATCCATTTGCTGGTTTCTGGGGAAAGAGAAACAGGATACAAGGTGGAGCACGCCACACAGAACGCCTTTCAGAACTATGGGAGGGAAAGATTTATGAACATCGATTTTGAGAACCGTACCATCAACCGCCGCAGCTTCCTCAAGGGCGCAGGCGTCGTGGGTGCCGCCGGTCTGCTGGCTGCCTGCGGCGGCGGCTCTTCCAGCACGGCAGGTTCTGCTTCCGCCAGTGCTTCGGCTTCTTCCGGCGCAGCAGCTGCCTCCGGCAGCGGCCTGAGTGAGCTGGTCACCTACGAGGTTTCCGGCCGTGAGATCGAGAGCTGGAATATGCTGTACAGCCAGCTGGCCACCAACTTCAATGTCTCCACCAACATGTGGGATGGTCTGCTGAGCTTCGACAGCTACGGCAAGGTCGTTCCGGCCATCGCCAAGAGCTGGGAGCACAACGACGATGCCTCGGTCTGGACCTTCCATCTGCGGGATGATGTGGACTGGGTCGATATCAACGGCGAAGTGAAGGATCACCTGACCTCCAAGGACTTCCTTGTGGGCTTCGAGTGGGTGCTGAACGCCAAGAAGAACGAGGCCGCCAACACCTCCATGCCTTCCATTACCGTGGTCGGTGCGACCGATTACTACGATAAGACCGACGCGCTGGACAACGACGCCGCTTATGCCCTGACCTATGAGGATATGCTGGCTGCCGGCGTCGGCATCGAAGCCCCGGACGATTACACGGTGGTCTTCACCTGCATGAACCCCTGCCCCTACTTCGACACCGTGGCCAGCTACGTCTGCTGCTACCCCGCACCTCCGGCTCTGATCGACGAGCTGGGCGTCGACGGCTTCCGCGGCGTGACCTACGACCAGATGTGGAGCTGCGGCCCCTACCTCATCGAGGAGTTCGTGCAGGACAACACCAAGAGCTTCGTGCCCAACCCCAACTACTACGACGCCGACAATGTGACCCGCTTCGACCGTGTCACCGTCAATATGATCTCCGACCTGACCGTCGGCTATCAGCTGTATCAGAACCGTGAGCTGGATGAGCTGGAGCTGAGCGAGAGCACCCTGACCACCATTCAGGCCGATGCTTCCAACCCCTACAACGACCAGCTCTGCGAGAAGCGTCCGACCAAGTACGCTTACGACTTCCACTTCAACTACTACTGCCTGAACGAGGACGGCTCCCCCAACGAAAACTGGAACAAGGCCGTGGCCAACGAGAGCTTCCGCCGCTGCTTCCAGGAGGGCGTCAACCTGATCCCCTACTACGCACGCTTCAACAAGATCAACCCCCTCAAGTGCGAGAACAACTTCTACACCATGAAGGGCGTCTGCTACAACTCCAAGGGCGAGGATTACACCACTCTGGTCGCCAAGGAGCTGGGCATCGAGAACGAAGCTTACGACGGTGAGACCATGATCCACCTGCGCAAGTCCACCCCCGATTCCATCAAGGCTCTGAAGGAAAAGGCCATGGAAGAGCTGACCGCCATCGGCGTCACCTTCCCCGTCAAGCCCCCCTTCTACTTCGTGGCCGGCAACACCGTCGCGCAGGACAATGCCACCGTCCTGAAGCAGTGCTTCATCGACAGCTTCGGCGAGGACTTCATCCAGCTGGATCTGCGCACCTACGTTTCTTCCTTCACCAAGGAAGTCCGTACCCCGAAGATGCACGCCTTCGTCATCAATGGCTGGGGCGCAGACTTCGGCGACCCCGTCAACTTCGTCGGTCAGGAGATCCTGCACGACGACAACGCTTACTACGCCATTGCCTACTCCAACATCCCCATCGTCGCCGATGCTCCTGCGGATTACCAGAAGGATCTGGTCGCCTCGTTTGAGGAGTTCACCGACCTCGTCAACGCCGCAAATGCCATTGTCGATGATACCGACGCCCGCTACGAGGCCTTTGCAAAGTCTGAGGCTTACCTCATCAACCACTCTCTGGCCGTTCCCTGCTACTATGATGTCCGCTGGTGCCTGACCCACGTCAACGAGTACAGCAAGATCAACGCCATGTTTGGTCCCTGCAACTACAAGTACGTCAACTGGGAGACCAGCGAGGACGCCTACACCACCGCACAGTACGAAGCGTTTGCAAAAGCGTTTGATTCCGCTACCGCCTGATCCCCTCACGGCGATACCATTCTCCTGAATATTTTTCCTTGGATCGGACCCCGGAGGCTGTTTTCAGTCTCCGGGGTCTTTTTGACCCTCTCCGTCATCGCTGCGCGATGCCACCTCTCCCGAAGGGAGAGGCAAGACTTGGCTCCCACTTTGGGAAAGGCAAAACTTGGCTCCCACTCCGGGAAAGACTCCCTCCGGCCGGAGGGAGATGTCGCAAAGCGACAGAGGGAGGACAGTGGCAATGCGAAGCATTGACTGAGAGGGCTTTACGGAGAGGGCTTCACTGAGAGGGCTTTCTAAACTTTTTGCAAAATCCCTGCGTGCCCACTGGCGCACCCACGCAAATTTATGCTATGATAGAGGGTAGAAAAATACCGTGCAAGGGAGGCACATCATGGAACATTTTGTAGAGTTTGAAGGTGTTTCCAAATATTATCAGACCGGCAGTGTCAAGATCGCTGCCGCCGATCATCTGAACTTTTATGTAGACAAAGGCGAATTCTGCATCATCGTCGGGCCTTCCGGCGCAGGCAAGACCACCCTGCTGAACATCCTTGGCGGCATGGACACCTGCGACGAGGGCAATGTCTGGCTGGACGGACAGAATGTGAGCCATTTCACCGAGCGGGAGCTGACCACCTACCGCCGGTACGACGTGGGCTTTGTGTTCCAGTTCTACAATCTTGTGCAGAACCTCACCGCCCTCGAAAACGTCGAGCTGGCCAGCGAGATCTGCCGTGACCCGCTGGATCCCGCCGAGACCCTGCGGCAGGTGGGTCTGGGGGAGCGGCTGAACAACTTCCCCGCCCAGCTGTCGGGCGGCGAGCAGCAGCGCGTCTCCATCGCCCGCGCCCTCGCCAAAAACCCCAAGCTTCTGCTGTGTGACGAGCCAACGGGCGCACTGGACTATAAGACCGGCAAGCAGGTGCTTGCCCTGCTGCAAAAGACCTGCCGCGAGACGGGCCGCACCGTCATCGTCATCACCCACAACACGGCTCTCACCGGCATGGCCGACCGGATCATTCAGGTGCGCAGCGGCCAGATCCTCTCCAATCAGGTCAACGCCCATCCCATCCCCGTAGAACAGATCGAGTGGTGATTACAGTGCGGAAAAGTTATCGTAAAAATATCATCCGGGAGATGAAAGGCAGCATGAGCCGGGTCATCTCCCTCTTTGGCATCGTCCTGCTGGGTGTGATGATGCTGACCGGCCTGGTCAGCGTTGCCCCCGATATGCGCAGTGCCGCCCAGCGGTACTACGTCCAGCAGAATGTCTTTGACCTCCGGGTGCTCTCCACGCTGGGGCTGTCGGCGCAGGACATCGACGCCATCCGCGCCACCGAAGGCGTGGAGGCCGTCCAGCCGGTGAAGTATCTGGACGCCGAGGCGCAGTGGTCCAACCGCGGCGACCCCGCTGTGGTGCGGTTTCAGGAGCTTCCGGCAGACCCAGAAGCCGACACTCCCGACAACCTGAACCGGCTGATCCTCCGGAACGGCCGGATGCCCGAGGCCGCCGACGAATGCGTGGTCCATGTCCTCGGCTACGCCGACGCCATCGAGCTGGGCACCACCCTGACCGTGCCGGATGACACCGACGGGCTGTCTGCCAAGACCTTCACGGTGGTGGGCAATGTGCAGGATCCCACCCATTTTTCGACCGACGCCGAGTCCACCAACGCCGGAGACGGCACGCTGGACGGGATCGTGTTTGTGCCGCAGGGCAGTCTGACCGCCGATTATTATACCATTTGCTATATCAAAGCTGAGAATGCCGGTCTGTATGACAACTTCTCGGACGAATACCAGCAGGCCGTGGATGCGGTGGCCGACCGGCTGACCGCCATTAGCGACGCCCAGTGTGAGACCCGCCGGGCGCAGCTCATCGACGAGGCCAACGCCCAGCTGGACGAAGCCAAGCAGACCTACAACGACCAGAAGGCCGAAGCCGAAGCCCGGTTTGCCGATGCGGAACGCCAGCTGGACGAAGCGCAGGCGCAGCTGGATTCGGCCAAAGCCCAGCTGGACGCCGGTGAAGCGGAATACACCTCCGGCAAAGCCCAGCTCGCCCAGCAGCAGGCCGCGCTGCCCGGCACCCTGCAGAGCAGTGCCGCCCAGCTGCTGACCGGCGAGGAACAGGTGCTTGCGTTTGAGGATCAGCTGCAGCAGATCGAGCTTCTGGTCAATGTCCAGAAAGTCGCCCAACCGCTTCTGGGTTACGCCCAGACCGCGCTGGACAACGCCCGGAAAGCCCTCGACGAGGCCGAACCCGCCGACGAAGATTACATCGAGCTGCGGGATGCCCTTGCCAAGGCACAGGACTCCTACGACAACATCAAGAACCAGCTGGACGGCTATCAGCAACAGCTGGACGCCGGGAAACAACAGATGTACGCGCAGGGGCTGATCTCTTCCCCCAGCCTGTCCAATGCGGATCTCGTCACCGAGGCCAAAGCCGCTCTGCGGAAGATGAAGCTCTCCCTACTGCAGGGGCAGCTCTCGATGAACACCGGCACGGCAACGGCCTATTCCGCCTTTGCCGCGGCGCAGCAGCAGCTGGAGGACGCCCGCACGCGGCTGGATTCCGGCTGGGAGGAATACCATTCCGGCGTGCAGCAGCTGGCCGACTCCCGCGCCGAATATGAGACGCAGAAAGCCGACGCCCAGCAGAAGCTGGCCGACGGCCTGCAGCAGATCACCGATGCCGAGGAACAGATCAGCGACATCCAGAACGGCGAATGGTACATCCTTGACCGCACCAGCACCATGAGCTTTGTCACCTTTGAGCAATATACCGACCGGATGACCGCCATTGCCCGGGTATTCCCGGTGTTCTTCTTCCTCGTGGCGGCTCTGGTGGCCTCCACCACCATGACCCGCATGGTGGACGAAAACCGGCTCCAGATGGGCACGCTCAAGGCTTTGGGCTACTCCAACGGCCAGATCGCCGCCAAGTATCTGTTCTATGCCCTCTCTGCCAGCATCCTCGGCAGCGTTGCAGGTATGGCCTTGGGCTTTACGGTGTTCCCCATCATCATCTGGAACGCCTTCGGGATGATCTTCGACGTTCCGACCTTCCAGCTGGCCTTTTATCCCGGCATGGCTGCGGCCGGTCTCGGCATCAGCGCAGCCGTCATCGGCCTGACCACATGGCTGGCCTGCCGTTCCTCTCTGCACGAAAAGACCGCTTCCCTGCTGCTGCCCCGCGCGCCGGTGGCCGGCAAGCGGATCCTGCTGGAATACATCACTCCGCTCTGGAAGCGGATGTCCTTCTCCCAAAAGACCACTGCCCGCAACCTGTTCCGCTATAAAAAGCGGTTTTTCATGACCGTTCTGGGCGTGGCAGGCTGCACGGCGCTGCTGCTGATCGGCTTCGGCATTCAGGATTCGCTGCTTCCCATCGTGGACAAGCAGTGTGCCGAGCTGACCCACAACGACCTGACCATCTCCCTCAGCAGCGAAAAAGCCCTGACCGTGGAGGATGGTCTGGCCGACGTGCTGGATCGCAGCAGCGAGGTCAAGAGCTGGGGCAAGTTCTACTCCAAATCCGTCTCGATCTACAACGCCGACGGCACGGTGGAGACGGTCAGCCTGATCGCTGCTGAGGACGACGCCCTCCTGACGCAGTACAACACCTTCCGTACCCGGCAGGGGCATCACGCCATCGCATTCGGCGCGGACAGTGCCATCCTCACCGAAAAGACCGCCGCCCAGCTGGGGCTGCGTGTCGGCGACGCCTTCTGGGTGGAAACGCCCTCCGGCAGCCGGATGGAGCTGACCCTGACCGGCATCACCGAAAACTACATCTATGCCCGGCTTTACCTCTCGCAGGAGCAGTTTGCACGGTACTGCGGCTCCACGCCGGTGGAATGGAACACCGTGTTCAGCCAGACCACCTGTACGTCCACCGATGACACCGACGCGCTGCGCGCCAGACTGCTGGCCTGCAACTACATTTCCGGCGTCACCTTTACCGCCGACACCACCGGAATGCTCTCCAACCTCATCGTCTGCCTGAACTATGTCGTGGGGCTGGTCATCCTCTGCGCCGGCGCACTGGCCGCAGTCGTCCTGTACAACCTCATCTCGGTCAACCTTGCCGAGCGCAAAAAGGAGCTGGCGACCATCAAAGTCCTCGGTTTCTACGACAAAGAGGTCTACCGCTACATCTTCCGGGAGATCGACCTGCTGGCTCTCATCGGCTCGCTGGTGGGTCTCGGGCTGGGCGTTCCCTTGCATCAGTTCATCGTGCGCACCATCGAGATGGATCGGATGATGTTCATCCGCACCATCGCACCCCGCAGCTACCTCATCAGCATCGCGCTGACCATGGCCTTTACCTTCGCCGTCTGTTTCGTCATGCGCCGCCATGTCAAGCAGATCAGCATGGTCGAAAGCATGAAGGCTCCGGAATAAAGCCCTGCTTTATCCTGCAAAACACCCCGCTTCCTCTGTGCGTAAGGCGCAGCGAAAGCGGGGTGTTTTTGTGGGGGGCAAATCCCACGGCGGGGGCTTCAAAAAATCAGAACGCCGCCCCAACAACTCCTCCCTGTTTCCGCCTCAGGCGGCGGTCGTCGTCGTTGCAAATCCCGCTGCTCCGACAAAGAAAAAAGACAGGTACACAAATGTGTACCAGCAGTAGTCACCCCGGTAGACGTTCCTAATTTTCTAGGACCCGCGGGCTAACCAAAGCCCCACTGGGGCTTTGGTTGCGGTGCTGCGCACCGCCGCCCTGTTCAAATCCCACTGCTCCGACAAAGAAAAAGAACCAGTACACGAATGTGTACTGGTTCTTTTTGGTCGGAGCAGCGGGATTTGAACCCACGGCCTCTTCGTCCCGAACGAAGCGCGCTACCAACTGCGCTATGCCCCGAAAATACCGCAGCTTTTTGGCTGCGGTCTGGTTGGGGATGAGAGAATCGAACTCCCACAAGTAGAGTCAGAGTCTACCGCACTACCACTATGCAAATCCCCAATATTCGGTTTGTCAGGAGCGATGCTCGCCGCTGACAAGGGATATTATACTCCCTAAGGCCCTTGTTGTCAACTGTTTTTTCAAATTTTTCTGACACTTTTTCTCCTGCCTCCAAACGCCCGCCGGGTGCGGCATCCGGACAGGATTTTTTTCATCCCGCTCTTGACACTCGCCCACTTTGGGAATACTCTTATAGTATCTTTTTAACGCGCATTGCGCACGGAATCTTAGGAAAAGAGGGATCTTAGATGAAAAAACGTGTTGGCATCCTGACTTCTGGCGGCGACTGCCCGGGCCTGAACGCCACCATCCGCGGTGTGGCCAAAGCTCTGTATGCCCGCATGGGAGAGAACGTGGAGATCGTCGGCATCCTGAACGGTTATCACGGCCTCATCACAGGCGATTACAAAGAGATGTGCGAGGACGACTTCCGCGGCATCCTGACGCTGGGCGGCACCATTCTCGGCACCAAGCGCACCCCATTCAAGATGATGCGGGTGGTCGAGGAGGACAAGATCGACAAGGTCGCGGCCATGAAAAAGACCTACAAGGACGCAAAGCTCGATTGCCTGCTCTGCTTGGGCGGCAACGGCACCCACAAGACCGCCAATCTCCTCTCGCAGGAGGGGCTGAACATCATCGGCCTGCCCAAGACCATCGACAACGATATCTACGGCACTGACGTTACCTTCGGTTTCCATACCGCTGTGGACATTGCCACCGAGGTCATCGACCGCATCCACACCACCGCCGGCAGCCACAGCCGCGTGATGTGCATTGAGTTGATGGGCAACAAGGCTGGCTGGCTGACCCTCTACGCAGGCGTCGCTGGCGGTGCCGACATCATCCTGCTGCCCGAAATGCCCTACGATATCGACCGTGTCTGCGACGCCGTGGAACGCCGCGCCAAGAAGGGCTCCAACTTCTCCATCCTCGCCGTCGCCGAGGGCGCGATCAACGTCGAGGAATCCAAGCTGAAGCGGAAGGAATGGATGGCCAAGCGTGTCGAGGCCGGTTACGGCGCAACTGCCACCAACCGCATTGCCGCCGCCATCCAGAAAAAGACCGGCATGGAGACCCGTGTCTGCATCCCGGGTCATATGCAGCGCGGCGGCAGCCCCAGTGCCTATGACCGCGTGCTGGCCACCGAGTTCGGCAGCTATGCCGCCAAGCTGGTGGAGATCGAGCGTTACGGTGTGACCGTCGCCATGGTCAACAACCACGTCACCCAGAACCGTCTCGACGACATCGCTGGCAAGACCCGCAATGTTCCCGAAAACTGCGAGCTGCTCACCGCCGCCCGTCGTATGGGCGTCAGCTTGGGCTGATCTCTCGCATTGTCTCCCTAGAACGACCAACGGCCGCTGCGATTTACACGCAGCGGCCGTTTTGTCACCTTGCATCAAATTTCGACCTGATTTTTGTCCTCTCTGCCATTCTCTCATTCTTGAGGATGACAGAACCTTCTATACGCAAAAACCAGCTCCTGCCGGGATATTTCCCAAGCAGGAGTTGGTTTTTGTCATCTTATCGGAGCCGTCAAGAACGCTTATTTGTTCTTATACATTTCCTCGTAATACTTCTGATAGTTGCCGCTGGTGATGTGATCCATCCACTCCTCGTGGGCGAGGTACCAGTCGATGGTCAGGACGATGCCCTTCTCGAACGGGGTCTCGGGGTACCAGCCCAGATCTTCCTTGATCTTGCTGGGGTCGATCCCGTAACGGCGGTCGTGGCCCAGACGGTCGGCGACGTGCTTGATGAGATCCTCGCTGATGCCGTCGTCCTTCAGGCGGTCGTGCAGCTGGCTGATGATGGTCTTGACGATGAAGATGTTGGGACGCTCGTTGTGGCCGCCAACGTTGTAGACCTCGCCGATCTTGCCGCCGTTGGCCACCATGTCGATGGCCTTGCAGTGATCCTCAACGTACAGCCAGTCGCGGATCTGCATTCCGTCGCCGTAGACGGGCAGCTGCTTGTGGTGCTTGACGTTGTTGATCATCAGGGGGATCAGCTTCTCCGGGAACTGATAGGGGCCGTAGTTGTTGGAGCAGCGGGTGATGTTGATGGGCATCCCGTAGGTATCGTGGAAGGCCTTGACAAACATATCGGCACTGGCCTTGGATGCAGAGTAGGGGCTGTGGGGGCACAGCGGCGTGGTCTCCATGAAATAGCCCTCGGCACCCAGTGCGCCGTAGACCTCATCGGTGGAGACCTGAACGTACTTCTTGCCCTCTTTCCAGGTCTTGGCGTCGGCGTCGTACCAAGCTTCCTTGGCGCGCTGCAGCAGGTTCACAGTGCCCATGACGTTGCTCTGGACAAAGATCTCGGGGTTCTTGATGGAGCGATCGACGTGGCTCTCTGCGGCAAAGTTGATGACATAATCGAAATCATACTTTGCAAACAGGCCTTCGACCAGCTCCTTATCGCAGATATCGCCCTGCACAAAGACATGGCGGGGGTCGCCCTCCACGTCCTTCAGGTTCTCGAGGTTGCCGGCATAGGTCAGCTTATCGAGATTGACCAGCAGGATCTCGGGGTACTTTTTGAGCATATAGTGAACAAAGTTCGAGCCAATAAAGCCGGCGCAGCCGGTGATCAGATAAGTTTTCATGATTGATTGTTCCTCAGTTTTGGTTGTTTTCAGCGTCATAGCCCTCTCCGTCATCGCTTTGCGATGCCACCTCTCCCAAAGGGAGAGGCCTTGGCAGGCCGGACAAGTCCAAGCAGAACGAAAAAGGTTGTATCAATTTTTCAGCTTGCTGGCCCTGCGGACAAGATCCACAGCATCTGTAACAGAATCATTTGTTTTGCAGCCATGGATCTAAAACAGCAGGGCACTCAAGTTGACGGAAGTCAAAACTTTGCTCGGTCAGCAGAACGTGAACCGATATGCCAATGGCTCCCCCTTCGGGGGAGCTGGCGCGAAGCGACTGAGAGGATTATTTCATCCCATTGTCGCCATCCCAATGTGCAAAGAAGCACTTGAGGGCGTCCTGCCACGGGCGGACATCGTTGCCGACGGTGCAGCGGAGCATCCGGTTGTCCAGTGCGCTCCACTTCGGGCGGTCGGCACTGTCGGGGTGCTTGGTCTTGTACTCCTCGCTGGTGCAGGGAGCCACCGTTGCGTCCACGCCGGACAGACGGATGATCTCGGATGCGAAATCATACCAGGAGCAGATGCCCTCGCCCGTGCAGTGATACAGGCCGTACTCGTGGGTCACGCAGAGCTGCAGGATCTCGTGCGCCAGATCGACGGCGTTGGTGGGGTTGCCGCACTGGTCGTTGACCACTTCCAGCTTGCCGAACTTGCGGCCGGCGTTCACGATGGTCTTGACGAAGTTCTTGCCGTAGTAGCTGTACAGCCATGCGGTGCGGACGATGAAGTGGCGGTGGCAGAACTGCTCAACATACTTCTCGCCCATCAGCTTGGTGGAGCCATACGCGCTGATGGGGCCGGGAAGAGTGGCCTCATCCTGTGCGACGCCGCCGTTTTCGCGGCCGGAGAAGACATAGTCGGTGGAGACATGGACCAGCCGGGCCCCGGTCTTTTCGGCAGCCTGTGCAAGGTTGCGGGGGCCGATAGCGTTGGCCTTGAATGCTGCATCATGGTTGACCTCGCAGCCGTCCACGTTGGTAAAGGCAGCGCAGTTGATGATGACATCCGGACGCTGACGGCGGATGAAGTCATCCACCATCTTGTAGTTGGAGATGTCCAGCTCGGGCAGATCCACCGGGATGACCGTTGCATTCAGCAGCTTCTCGGGGATGGCACCGATCTCGCTTCTGCCTTCCCGCAGCTGCTTGATGATCTCGGTTCCCAGCTGACCCTTGCAGCCTGTAACAATGATTTTCATAAGATGCCTCTTTCGCTTCGTATTTGCGCTCAGTATTTCAGTTTGCCGTCTGCGACATTCTTCAGATGCTGACCATAGGGGCTCTTGCCGTAACGCTCTGCGCTTTCCAGCAGGGTGTCACGGTCGATCCAGCCGTACTTGAAGGCGATCTCCTCCGGTGCGCTGATCTTGATGCCCTGCCGCTTCTCGATCATCTGGACGAAGTCCGCAGCCTCCACGAGGCTGTCCATCGTGCCGGTATCCAGCCATGCAAAGCCGCGGCCCAGCAGCTGGACGTCCAGCTCGTCCTTTTTCAGGTACATATCGTTCAGGGTCGTGATCTCCAGTTCGCCGCGGGCAGAGGGCTTGACCTGCTTTGCCATCTGGACGACTTCCTTGTTGTAGAAGTACAGGCCGGTGATGGCGTAGTTGGACTTCGGATGCTGGGGCTTTTCCTCCACGCTCAGCACCTTGCCGTCCTTGTCGAACTCCACGATGCCAAACCGCTCGGGATCCGAGACGTAATAGCCGAACACGGTGCAGCGGCCCTTGTTCTCTGCGTTGGCCGCAGCGGTCTTGAGGATCTTCGAGAAGCCGTTGCCGTAGAAGATGTTGTCGCCGAGGATCATGGCGCAGCAGTCGTCGCCGATGAACTCCTCGCCCAGAATGAATGCCTGTGCCAGACCATCCGGGGAGGGCTGAACTTTATACTGGAGATGGATCCCGTACTGGCTGCCATCGCCCAGCAGAGCCTCAAAACGAGGCGTATCGGTGGGGGTCGAGATGATCAGGATATCCTGAATGCCCGCCAGCATGAGGGTGGACAGAGGATAGTAGATCATGGGCTTATCGTAGACGGGCAGCAGCTGTTTGCTGGTGACCATCGTCAACGGATAAAGCCGGGTGCCGGCACCGCCGGCCAGAATGATACCTTTCATTTTTGCGCACTCCTTTAACTGATGATGAAAAAAGTTGTGCAGCTTTACGAGGGCTGGCATCCCAGACCTCGTATGGATTCAAAGCGGAGCTGCGTCCGCTGTCAACAATGTTGGGTAAAACCAGCCGCCGCCTGCGGCTGCGGACGGCATGAGATAGTTTTACACTTTATTTTACTATCAAAATCCAAAAAAAGCAAGAAAAGAACGGCTTTTGCAGAAAATTTTCTGCAAAAGCCGTTCGGGATGTTAAAATCGGAAGCCCCACTTCGCAAAATAGCGCAGCAGACTGCCGGTCTGCCAGAGAGCCGGTCTCAGGCTGCGGTGGGCGGCGCGGTGCCATGCGTGGATGGCGGTGTACTGGGGCACCAGATAGGCTTTGCCGGTGGTGCGCATCTTCTGGGTCAGGTCGGCGTCCTCGACGTACATGAAATAGTGCTCGTCGAAGCCGCCCACAGCCTTGAACTCTGCCGTCCGCACCGCCGAGAAACTGCCGGTGCAGAACTCGATCTCGGTGGGCTGCGAGAGATCCTGGTCGGCCATGAGATACCGCTCATTGTACTTCGCCCAGAATTTCAGAAAGGGCAGCTGCCGGTAGACCATGGGGCGGAGGCTGCACCGCCGGAGCGGGAGCCGTTGTTCCCGCCCGTCCGGGAACTGCAGCGCAGGGCGTGCCATCACCGCATCCGGGTGCTGCGCCATCCAATCGGCCAGATCGCTGAGGGTATCTGCCGTCAGCTGGATGTCCGGGTTCAGGATGAAATGGTAATCGCTGGTCAGCAGCGGCAGCACGGTGTTGTGGCCGGTGCCGAAACCGCCGTTGTGTTCGCGGCAGACCACCACGACCTTCTGGTGCTCCGCGCAGGCCAGCACGCCGTTCCCGGCAGCTTGCTGCAGCGTTGCACCGCTTCCGTCCGGGCTGGCGTTGTCCACCAGATAGAGGGTCAGCGGGTGGCGGCGGGTATGATCCAGCACCGTCTGTGCGGCACGGATCGCCTCTTCACAGCAATTATACGTTACGATACACGCGGATAGCTCCACCGGGGTCCCTCTTTTCGTTTTGTCGTTTTCATCTTGCTCATTTCAGCGGCTGGATGTCGAAGGTGAAGTCCTCCTTCATCCGGTCAAAATTGGGGTTCATGCAGGGGTCGCCCGCTTCCAGCTGGGCTTTCCAGCGTTTCTGGAACCGCTCCACCTCCGAGACGAACCGTTTCCGCTTCTCAGGGCTTTCGTCCAGACCGCGGCTCTTGCTCTCGTAGTGGTACAGCTGGGCGAAGGGGGTAAAGACGTTGGTGTAGCCTGCCTCCCGGACGCGGACGCAGAAGTCCACGTCATTGAAGGCCACGGCAAAGCTCTCGTCCAGACCGCCCACCTGCTCGTAAACCTCCCTGCGCACCATCATGCAGGCTGCCGTGACCGCATAGACGTCCTGCGCATAGACCAGACGCCCCATGTAGCCGGGATGCCCCGCCGGGAAGTTCTTGTGCATATGGCCGGCCAGCGTCAGGAAGCCGAATCCGATGCCGGCGTGCTGGATGGTATCGTCCGGGTAGAGCAGCTTGACGCCGACGCAGCCGACCCGCTCCTGCTGGGCATACATGACCATCTCTTCCAGCCACTTCGGGGTGATGACCTCGGTGTCGTTGTTCAGCAGCAGGATGTATTCGCCGGTGGCGTACTTCTCGCCGAAGTTGTTCAGGGCACTGTAATTGAAGCCCTTGCCCTCCCATGTGACGACCTTGAGGTTGTCCGGATGTTCTTTCTGCATTCGTGCATAGGTGCGGAAGGTCTCGGGATCCTTGCTGTTGTTCTCGATCAGGATCACCTCGAAATCCGGGTAGGTGGTGCGGGCATAGATGGACTCGATGCAGGTCTCGAGATCGTTGATGTGGTCGCAGGTCGGGATCAGGATGCTGACCCGGCCGGGCTTGGTGATGGTGTAATCGGTCTTGTAGAAGCCCGGGGTGTTGGGGATCATGGTAACGGCGTCCACCGGCACGCCGACCCGCTCATAGTGGGCATACAGAGCCTTGACCGCCGCTTCCAGACAGTAGAGCTTGGCCGAAATATTGCTTGCCACACTGGTGGGGCTGGAACGCCAATAATAGAGCAGGTGCGGGATGTGGACGACCTTCTCGGCCTGTTCGGTCAGGCGGAGGTAGAGATCGTAATCCTGACTGCCGTTGTACGCGGCGCGTTCGCCGCCGCCGACCTTGGCCAGCAGGCTGGCCTTAAAGATGCTCAGGTGGCAGATATAGTTGTTGGAGCGCAGGTTGTCCAGCATATAATCCGGCTTGAAGTGGTAGACCGTCCGATGGTCGATGTCGCCCTCAAAGGTCACCTCGTCGGTGTACACGAAGTCGGCTCCCTGCTCGACGACGGCCTGCGCCGCATACCACAGCGCACAGGGGTGCAGGATATCGTCATGATCCAGCAGTGCGATGTAATCGCCCTGCACCATTGCAAAGCCCTGATTCGTGTTGCCTGCAATGCCTTCGTTGCTGTCCAGTTTCTGGTAGCGGATGCGGTCGTCCGTGCGGGCGCGGCCCTTGACGATGCGCGCAACGTTCTCATCCTGACCGGCATCCACCATGCACAGCTCCCAGTTGCGGTAGGTCTGGTTCTGGACCGAATCCAGCAGCTCTTCGAGGAAGTTCTGCGGGGTGTTGTAGAGGGGCACCACGATGCTGATCTTGGGGCCGTCGGGCTGATTTCCGGCCTGCTTCACCAGCAGCTCCGGCGCGGCAAACCGGTCGGCGGGCATGACCTTGCCCGGGAAGAGCCTGCCGTACTCCCGGCGGGCTTTCGCCTGCTCCATGACGCCGGAAATGCCGATCTCGTGCAGGGTCGCAAAAAAGACAAAGAGCGGGAACGTATGCCAGATCTGGCGGCTCTTGCTGACGAGGTACCGCATCGGCCAGGTGATCTTCCAGAAAGTCGAGCCGGTGACGTTGTTCAGGGTCGTCTCCAGCTGCTGCTCATGGCTGCGGCTGAGGGCGAGGTCGCTGCGCAGACGCTCGATGGTCGCCACCGTTTCGGTGCTGACCTTCTCAGCCCGCAGGGTCTGCTCCTGCAGATAAGCGACCTCCTGCTCGTAACCGCCGATCAGCGCGGCGGTCTCCGGGGCTTCGGCCTGCCGGCAGAACAGGGCGTTTGCCATCGAGCGATCCCGGCACTTCCAGCGGAAACTCCGGTAGTAGCCCTGCCCGGCCAGCTGCTGCGCAGCGGCGGCCACCTCTTCGGCATGGCGGCCTGCCAGCAGGATCGTTTTGCTTTCCAGCCCGGTCAGGTCGGCCTGTTCCGGGTCGGTCACGATCAAAAGCTCTGCCGCCTCTTCTTCCGGGGCAAAGACGAACTTTTCTTCCTTCAGGGCTGCTTCCAGCAGGTCGTATCCAGCCGTCAGCCGCACCGTGCGGGGCGCAAGCTCCCGGGCGATCTGCCGTGCCAGCATCCGGCAGCGTTCCTGCTCCTGTTTGAGTTCCTTTTCCTTATCCAACTGCATTTCGATTACTCCACTTCGGATGGACAATACTCCCATTATCCACAAACATTTTTACAAACGTGTATAGTATACCAAATCTCGCTCCGTTTGAGAAGCGATTTTCCCGAATTCCTTCTGCTTTCCAGCGTTTTTCCGGAAAGTTTCTCAGCCGCCAAACAGCCAGCCGAACAAGCCGCCACTCTTTGCCCGGCTGAGGGAAGCACCCGGATAGTAGTGTTTGAGGATCTTTTTGTAGTTCCAGCCTTTTTCGGCCGCATAGCCCACGGCTCCGCACTGACTCATGCCCACGCCATGGCCATAGCCGTAGTAGTGCATGGCCGGGGTTCCGTTGGCATCGGTGCCGAAATCAAAGCAATACCGGGAGCTGACGAACTGGCCGATGTAGCGGTAGCTCCTGCCGTTGGAGACAAAGGTGTTGTACAGCACAAAACCGCCCAGATCCTTGTGGGTGGTGTCCGCGCTCTCATAGGGCTGCCCGGTGCGGCTGTCGGTATACTCCACATAGGTGTAATCCTTGCCGATGATCCGCCGCATCTTGTTGTGGTACAGCTCCTCATAGGGGCTTTCCACGCTCTGCAGATAGGGCACATCGGTGCCCCATGCGTCCACACTGGCGCAGCTGCCGTACTGACCAGTCTGGGTGTTGTAGCCTGCGCTGGCCGACCACACTGCGTCGATGACGCTGCCGTTGTAGGTCAGGATCTCGTTTTTGACCGGTTCGACGGCCTTTTTCAGAGCCGACCGGGTCTCCGCCGGGATCTGATCCACCGGGGTGTAGATCAGGGCATTGGCCGAGGAGCCATACTGCTTGTGGTATTCGAGATAGGAGTGGATGGCAACGGCCTGTGCCCGCCATGCCTGCTGCGCCTGCGCCGCGCTGACAAAGCTGCCGATGGAGCCCAGCTCTGTATAGGCGATGCCCACCAGACAATCCACAAGGTTCAGGGTCACATTTTTGCGCAGACCCTTGCCCTTGATGTTCAGATACGGCAGGGTGATCTTGCTGCCAAACCCGAACAGCCAGCTCAGGCAGTTTTCCTCTTCTGCCGGGATAAGGACGGTATTGGCTCCGCCGATGGTGGTCGCGGATGCGGCAGGTTCTTCGATTGCTTCGGGGGATGCTTCGGGCAGTTGGAACGGTTCGGGTGATGCGGCGGACACCCGCGGCGGCATCTCCCCAAACAGCACGGCCGCCGCCATGAACGACATCGTTCCGCGGATAAAGGTTGAACGCTTCAATGTTTTATCCTCCAAGGTTTCGCGCCAATGGACGCGGATTTTTCGTTTCCTTCAGTTTAACACACCCCACCCCGAACGGCAAGGACGTGACTTTTGTTTTCACAAAACCCTTTGAATTTGTGAAATTTCATTTCTAGGATGAATTCATCCTATTATTGTGTTATACTAAACGTACTGGAGGTGATTTTCATGATGGTCAACACCAACAATCTCGTCTCGATCACCGAGGCAAACCAGAATTTTTCCCGCGTTGCACGGCTGGTGGACGAACACGGCTCAGCCGTGATCCTAAAGAACAACGCACCGCGTTATCTGATCGTTGAGTTCAGTCAGGCCGAAAAGCTGCTGGACTCCGACGACGAAGATGTTCTGGCTCTCTCTTCCCGCCTGATCGCCAAAAACCGCAAAGCGTATGAGGAACTTGCAAAATGAAAACACTGTGCAAGCGTCAGGTTCTCCTGCTTCACGAACAGCTCATCGCCGAAACCGGCGGTTCTTCCGGTCTGCGGGATGCAGGTCTTCTGGAATCCGCACTCGCTGCGCCGTTCCAGAGCTTTGCCGGCGTCGAGGCGTATCCCTCTGTTCAGCAAAAAGCTGCACGACTTGGATATGGCCTTGTCAAAAACCATCCCTTCGTAGACGGAAACAAACGAATCGGTGCGCATACAATGCTGGTCTTTCTGGCTTTGAACGGAATTGAACTGCAACACACGCAGGAAGAACTTGTTTCGATCATTCTCCGCGTTGCATCCGGCAGTGCCGATTGCAGTGACCTTTTGCAATGGATCCTTCAACACGAAAACTAAACGCAAAAATCCCGCCCATTCCGCAAACGGAACGAGCGGGAGTCCTTTTTCATGCGATCCGGCCTATGCCAGTGGTTACTGCTGCTGCGCGGCTTTCTTGGCCTCCAGCGCAAGGATGGCGTCGCGGCGGCTCAGGTTGATGCGGCCCTGCTGGTCGATGTCGGTGACCTTGACCACAATGGCGTCGCCCACAGCGACCACATCCTCCACACGCTCCACACGCTTGGTGTCCAGCTTGGAGATATGGACAAGACCCTCTTTGCCCGGAGCGATCTCGACGAATGCGCCGAAGTTCATCAGGCGGGTGACTTTGCCCTTGTAGATCGCGCCGATCTCCGGATCCTCCACAATGGTCTTGATGGTGAAGATCGCGCGCTTTGCGTCCTCCTGATCCACGGCGGAGACGAACACATGGCCGTCCTCCTGCACGTCGATCTTGCAGTTGCAGGTGGCGCAGATGTCCTGAATGACCTTGCC